>JADJXL010000020.1:694285-1388571 GCA_016715885.1 Polyangiaceae bacterium | reverse complement strand
GCGCACTTGGTCTTTGATCCGCGACAGCGTCACCGTCCGACCGCCCTTCTTCGACGTCAGAATGCGCCCAGTGAACCTTTGTTCACCTCGCCGTTCGGGTCCCGGCGTCGCGTACACGTCCGGAATCCTTAGTCTCTCCAATAATTTTTTCGGCTTCGTACGACCGACGCGCTGTCTCCTCCAGACGTCGCTGCCGGAAAACTCCACCTCCGCCATGACTCTCTCACCGCGCGATTCGGCGTTCACGAAGTCCGAGCCTATCAGGCCCATCAGCATCCCTGACCCCACGAGCGACGAGCGCCAACAGGCCCACGATCAGCTTGTGTCGCACGACCCACTCCGAGCATCCCCGGTACGCATTGTCCATCGACGAAAACAGCCACCGAAAGGCCGCTTCAGCCACGCGAACGAATCTTGGCGCCATGCGCAATGGTCTTTGAAAAACGCGACGACAACATCGGATCGATCGAACGCGACGAACAGCGACACGAGCACCGCGCCCGACACCGTGAGTCCAAACTGCCTGAAAATTGACCCACGATGCCCGTCATGAACGCGACCGGAACGAACACCGCCACGATCGTCATCGTCGTCGCGAGCACGCTCAGGGCAATCTCTTTCGTCCCGTTCAGCGCTGCCCATTGAGGTTCCCGCGCTCGAGATGCTTGAAGATGTTCTCGCGAACCACGACCGCATCGTCGATCAAGAGACCAATCGCGAGCGACAGGCCGAGCAGCGTCATCATGTTCAGCGTGAAGCCGAGCACGTACATCAAGAAAACGTCGACACCACGCTTCGTCGGCAAAGCGACCGCACTGATGAGCGTCGATCGCAGATCCAGCATGAAGATCGGGATGATCAGGATCGCCATCGCCCCGCCGTACCAAATGGCGATTCGCACCTCGTGCGCGTTTTCATGATGAACGTCGACCGATCCATGATCAGCGACGTCTTCAAATCCTCGGGGAATCCTTTTCTGATCCTCGGCGAGCTTCGCGCGTACTCCGTCGGCAACTTCCACCGTGTTCCGACCGTTTGCTTGATCACCTCGAACGCGACCGCTTCATCCGTGTTCACGCGGATCCGCGTCCGCATTCTCTCGAAACCGTCTTGCACGTCGGCCACATCGCGCAGGCGCACTGATGAGCCGTCTTGCGACATGGCCACCACGATGTCGCGCAGTGCGTCGACTTCGCCGAGCCTCGATGGCTCGAACGCTGATTTCTTTTCCCCGGCTTCGTAACGACCCGCAGGTACTACCTGCTGGCCGCTTTGATCGGCGCCCACGATCTGCGCCGGTTGCACGCGAAGCGCGTCGATCCTCGCGCGATCCAGCAGCACCTTCACTTCGCGTTCGGCGCCGCCGCGAATGTTCACCGCCGCGACCCATCCACTTGTTCGAGCGCTGGACGAATCACATCATCGGCGAAATTGTGGATTTCACTGAGCCCCCGTCGACCTCGCAACGTAAATCAACACCGGTACGGCATCGGTATCGAGGCGAAATGACGGGTCTTTGGATGTCGTTCGGTAGCTTGAACCTCGCCTGTGCGACGCGTTCACGCACTTGCGTCGCCGCTTCCTGAACATCCACGTCGAGCTTGAAAATGACGACCGTCGTCGACACCTTCGCGCGAAAACGAACGCACCTGATCGATCCCGTTCAGCGAAACCACCACGTCTTCGATGGGCTTCGTGACTTGGGTGTCCATCTCCGCCGGGCTCCCGCGCCGGGGAGGATCGTCACGCTCACGACCGGAAATGCAACGTTCGGAAAGAGATCGGTCCCGAGTTTCTGTAGCCGACGATGCCCAGCACCAGCAGCGCAACGGCCACCATCACCGTGAACACGGGCCGCTTGATCGCAATTGCTGAAATGTTCATGCCAATTCCTCGAACGCAAAATCAATCGTCAGGGCAAACTTCACTTTGCCGCGGGAGCAAGGTCGATCGCGTCGCCTTCGTTTCGTTTCGCTTCGCGGACGAGCGACCACGCGATCGGATGCATCGAGCCCCTTGCGCACGTAAATCGTTCCACTCGCGCCGTTCGCGAAAGACACCCGCACGAGGTGCGCTTTGCCGTCTTTCACGACCACCACTTCATCCTGCGATCCTGGACGAATCGCCGATCCGGGCAGCTCCAAAGCGTCCACCGGCGCTTCTGCAACCACCTGCGCTCGCACGAACGAGCCTGCCAAAAGCCCTGAATCCGTACCGTTCGGGATCTCGGCCACGAGCGGCACGCGACGCGTTTGCGGATAGAGCGATCCAAGCACCGCCGTCACCTTTCCCGTCGCGTTTGCCGCACCTTCGATGGTCACCGTCGAGCCAACGACGACGACACGTCATCGCTCTCCGAAAGCGACGCTGATAGTTTGAGCACCGACGTGTCCTCGATGTGAAAGAGCGGTTCACCCGGCCCAACGATCCGGCCGATGCCTGGGGGAACGCGCGTCACGAGCCCTGCGAAAGGCGCGGTCAACGTCGCGTTCGACAGCGTCACCGACACGGCCTTCGCTTGCGCGCGCGCTTGTTCGAGCTGCGCTGCGGCGAGCAAGGCGCGTTGCGTCGACGTCGTCTTTTCCGCTTCGGCAATGGCGTTTTGTTGAAACAACGTGTCGGTGCGCTTTTGCCCGTCTTTGGCCATGTCGAGCGAGATCTCGGCGACCTTCACGCCCGTTTGCGCCACGCGTGCTTGCGCTGCTGCTTCCGCTGCGTCGATGATGCCGAGCACTTGCCCCCGTCTTGACCGTATCGCCGCTCTTCACTTTGATCGCCAGGAGCCGCCTGCCCATCTTGAAGCCCACATCGGCTTGCTGAATCGGCTCGAGTGTGCCGGTGATGTCCACGCGCGGCTGCCACTTCGTCGGCATTGGCGAGATGATCTCGACGCCCGTCGCCGTCACCGTGGGTGCCTTTGCATCAGCTCCAGCGGCGGCCTGTGTGGTTTGTCTCGACGCTTCGAGCTCTTTGTTTTGCGCGACTTTCGCCTTCACGCGAGCGCCGACGAGCCCTGTGATGGCGATGGCCATGAGAATTGCGAACACAGCCCACCCGTTGAACTTGCGAGGCGATGCAGTCGTATTTGTCGCCGTATTTATTGGATTTTGCCTCTGCTTGCGGCGAGCGTGGAGCTTTGGCCGCGGCATGCATTTTGACCTTCTGGTCAAGAACCGTGCTCACGCCGGGCGGGAACAGGCCCCGCGTGAGGAGATCTTGGGCTTGCCGTGCCCAGCCTTCGATGTCGGGTCGTCGCGGTTGCTTGATGAGCTCGCGGACGAGACGTTCGTACGTGCCTGAAATGAGTCGCGCGACGATCGTCGGATCGATGTCGCTGCGGTAGATACCCATCGCGACGCCGTGCGCGATCCAAACTTCGCTTTGCTGCACGATGCCTGCGGCGAATTCGTCGATGAGGTACGCGTAGGGTGAGCCGCCGCCACCATCGAGGATCATTTTCATGATCCCACGGTTTTGCCAGCAGAACTCGAACAGCTCGACGCTCTCTTGCAGCCTGCTTTCGAGCATGTTGGGCACGTCGCTCGGGCCCGTGACGGTCTCCCGAGCCGGATGTCGAGCGGCGGTGGCGAGCCTTGCGAGGACACCTTCGACGATCTGGCGAAAGCAGTCGTTTTTGCTCTTGAAGTGGAGATAAAACGCGCCCTTCGACACGCCTGCGCGCGACGTGATTTCCTCGACCTTGGCCGCAGCAAGGCCGCGGTCCGCGAACACCGCTTCAGCGGCGCGGAGCAGGAGGATGCGAGTGCGTGGATCGGCGACGCGAGGCATTATTGACCGGCGGGTCACTATGGGGAGACCGAGCGGCCTGGTCAAGGGGCGAGTGGAGCTTGGGCGGAGTGGCTCGCCGCCGAGCCCCAATGCGTCAAGCTAAACGCGCCGCACCCCCGGCCCGGGTTACGGCGTGAGGTGTGACGAGTCAACCACGGCCAAGCCGGCGGATGATGGCGATATCGGTAGGCAATCGTCGACTACGGGCAAGCAACGGGACCGCAGGAATTGTTCGGCACGATATTGGGTTTTGCGCTCCCGCTGCAGATAGCGGTGCACGCATTGTCTCCGCATTTCAACGTCGCCGAGTCGCAAGCCGTGGAAGATCCGGAACATTCGAGCGTGCAAGGTGCATTCGAGCTGCAGATGATTTCGGTATTCCCTTTGCAAGCGTCCTTGTCCGTACATTTCACGTTGCACGCATGGTCTGCGGGACATTGGATGGTCGTGTTGCCGCTGCAACTTGTTTTCCCGGAGCATTCCACATAACAGTCGAAACCTACAGGGCACACGATCGTCGAGTCTTTGCACGAGTTGGGACCATTGTTGGCATCGCATAGGCGCAAGCACGACCCATCCGTGGGGCCTTTCGTCCATTTATTTGGACAACTGCCGCCGGGCGGAGGTTTGGACACGCCACAAGCGCACTGCTGCTGATCGCTGCAAAACTCGCCGGCAGTCGCGCAATCGTCGCTGCCCACTCCCAGGGGTATGCAAGTGCCCATCGCATTTGGCTGATCGCAGCGGTGGCATTCTGCGCATGTGGTTTCGCAACAAACGCTGTCTTCGCAAACGTTGCTCATGCAATCGGCCGCGGTTTCGCATGGCGTACCATTGGCACCAAGTCCACCGCTGCTCGATGAAGAGCTGGAGCTCGTGGCGCCTCCCATACCACCAGCGCCACTTCCAGCGCTACCCATACCACCAGCGCCGCTTCCAGCGCCTCCCATACCACCAGCGCCTCCCATACCACCAGCGCTACCTATTCCACCAGCGCCAATCGGACCACCAGCGCCACCCATTCCCCCTCCAGCCCCCGAGCCAGTCGATGACGTGTTTGATTCTCCGCCGACGCCGCTCGATGCAACGTCCCAATCATTCGCAAGCGGCTCGAACTGGGCGTCTTGTACCGGACAACCCATGAGGCTCGTGGAAAGTCCGACACCGAGACCGAAGAGCGTAATGCCCAACTGGCGATGGGTCATGATCAAAACCTCCCCGAAAAGATGACTCCGCCATGCGCGGGGGAAAACGTTGGTTGCACGATGAGGCCCGTTTTCGGCGTCTGCTTGGCCGTGTGCCAGCGGATCATTCCCACCGCCGCCGTGCCGAGCGCCATGGCTCCGAGTGACGTCATGCCCAAAAACAGGCCGAAACTTCGATTCTTCCGGTCGTTGTCCGCCTCGGGATGGTAATACGAATTGCGCGGGCAAAGCAGGTCTTCGCCGCATTGCTCGACGAGCTTCCGTTCGGCATCGACGCTATCGAGTTTGAAGCCAACGCCGGCACCGATCGCGGCGAGCCCGAGCCCGCCGACGACCGTTTGCCAAACGGGAAAACCTCGTTTCTCCACAGGTTTCGGCGCATTCGGTTCCTGATCCCACGAGGGCAGCGTCGATGGGGACGAACTTTCCGCCGTCTCGATGGGCGCCGAAGCATTCGATTGCGAATCGCGTGCGGGAAGATTCAACAATTCCCGAATGGGCATTTCGTGGACTGCACCGGCATCGATGTCGATGGTGCTGCCGCTGCGCCGAACACCTTTGGCAAATGCGACGACTTGGTGGATGCCGGGATCGACGTATCGAGGCTGCTCGAGTTGTGTCGATTCGATGGCGATCCCGTCGATCTCGACGCGCAAATCATAACCGCTCGCGAGCGATTGAGGTCCCGTGAATTTGATCTGTCCAAGCTTCGGGCGCAGCGCATCGGCTCGTGCCGAGGCCTTTTGACTCCGTTCCGCCTGTCCTTGCTCTCGCGCTGCCTTCTCGACGAGCACGTACATCATGTAGGCATTGCCGAGTTTCCCATGCTCTTCATGACATTCGGCGAGCGTGAACTTTGCGCCCAATCCGTCCGGCAGCATTTGCGTTACGCGCTCGATCATGGGACAAGCTTTTTCGTAATCGCCGGCGTCCATTGCGGAAAGCGCTTCATCGTAAAGTACGTTCGGATCGGGCGGCTGCACTGCTTCGTCGGCAAGAGCCCACGACGGCAGAGTGAATAGCGACAAACCAATCATGAACTGCGTGCGCATGCTCGAATTCACCTCTCTCGGAACGCGGTCAAAAAATGCTTTCGCGGTGTCGTTTCGTTTGGGCGGGCCTGCCGCTGGTCGCGGATGGTTTTGTCGTCGCTGGCGGCGCTGTCGGCTGCGCAGCGATCGGCTTTGCGGTCTCCCGTATCGAGGTTTTTGGTGGCGTCGTTTTCGGCGGCGTTATGGCCGTCGGCGTCGTTATGGGTTGCGCTGGCAGAGCCGTTTCCGGCACCGATGCTTCCGGCTTTTTGGATTCCGCTTCGCTGGGCAACCAATTCGCCGGCACGCTCGCGTCCGGCACATTCGCCTCCGTAGCGGCAACAGCAGAGGCTGCGGCACGAGGCGCCATTTCGAACGCCATTGGCGCTGACGAATTCGCAGCGAAGGTTTCCGGCGAATCCACCATGGCCATGCCCGTGCGATCGGGCATGGGTCGACTCTCCGCGGGACCCAGGCCGAAGTACACGACGCTTCCCACGCCGGTCGCAATGCCGGCGAGCACCAAGAAGTGCGCTGCCCCAAACATCCGCTCATTGCGCTGCGTATTGCGCAATGCGGCGGATGATCGAGGCGATTCATGCAACAATGGCATCGACGCTTGTGATGGCCTTGGCGGCGGCGGCGTCGGCAGTGGCAATGGAGGCGGCAATGGTAGAGGCACGGAAGCGCGCCGACGGGTCATGGCGCACGCCTCGTTCACAACGGCCACGTCCTCGTTGACCGTTCCGGATGCGTCCACGTGAATGACGCGTTGTCGCGTGATGGGTTCCAGTTCGGAATCCTCGGCCAAGTCCATGATTAAAAAGAGGCTCCGCGTGTCGTCATCGAGGCCCGCATCGGAGAGAAATGCAACGTTTCCGGCATCCAAGAGAGGCTCGTCGCTTTTGAACCGTATGCGAATACCCGTGCCCGCAAGGGCTTCAGCTTGCACCACTCTGAGGATTCGGTGCGCATTCGTCATCATGTCCAAGGCTTCGTACATTGCGCCGGCGCGGTCGTTTTCAATGACGCGTAGAATGCGATAACGACCGTGGAACAAATCCTTGACGAATGCGGGCACAATCATTTCGAAGCATACGCATCACCCTTCGGTCGACATCGATGCGGACACATGGGTCATCGTGTCTCGATGCTGGGGGGACTCCAATGCCGAGGACGGCATGCCAATCCCCTTGTCATGAATTCCATGTAATTGCGAATTGCGCTTGGTGGGCAATCGGCATACCAGGGACAGTTATCGGAATGCCAACGTCATCCACGGAACGGTCTGTGCGCGACGCCAGCTTGTGAGCGATTTGCGCGCTGTGGGCTCCGTGAAGTGAGCACCCACGACACACGGGTACGGCGCGTATTTCGCGGAGTGAGCAAGCATTGCTCGAACGCATCGAGGCAACGACCGAGACATGACGACGGCATGGCGAAGAGACGCGCGGCGGAGCCTTGGCATACGAGCAAGGCGCGAGCGTTCATGGGCGAGCGCCCATGTCGGATCGAAATCCCACCGAGCGATGGCTCATTTACATCTCGGTCATTCGAGAAATTTCTTTGCAAAGAGTCATTGACGTCCATGTCAATCGGCCGTTTCGTCGAGGTTTGCCACCTGACGTGTCCGCCAAGGGAGGATCTGCTGTCGGGAAGGCGACCTTGCGTCCACGTCAACCGGGGATCCTGGTTGGCAAGGGGCATCTTCCGTCTCCGGAAGGTGGGGATCCCGGACGCGTTTCGCCGTCTTGCGTCTCGGTAAGGTCGGGTTTCTCGTGGGCGAGGGCGACTTGCGCCGGCGTGAGGTGGCGATCCTGGTCGGGAAGTCGAGCCAGCGATTCGGGAAGGTGCGGTTTTCGCGTGCGCGTGCGCGTTGACGACCTCCGACAAACCTCTGGAGTTCGCGACGCGGTGGCTGTATCCTCGCGTTTGTCATGGCGACGAGCTACCTCTTCACGCACAAGCAAGAGCAGGAACGAATGGCGCGTTTTGCACCTGGAAAACACCTCTTGACCGACATCCGGTGGCGTGACACCGACTCGCGTAATCGCGTGGTTCAAGAATTCGCGAGCGCCGCGGAGGCGGCGGCACACGTCGAGTGTTTCGTCGCGCTTCGTAAACGTGCCGGATACCGCGTACGTGAGGTGGAGCAAGCTTCCGACACCATCGTTCTTCCTCCTGAGCTGACTGGCCGTCCACTCCCGCAGGTGGCTTTCCAAAGACCGATCGGTCGCCGGGTCGATTCGTACTCGTCGTGGATCGCCGCATGTCGAGCGAGACGCTTGCGAAAAGCGTCGATCGTATGCAAGAAGAAAAGCCTCCGATGGTGGTCGCCGATATTTCATCGCGGACACCACCGACCGAGCGCTTGAGTCGAGCGTTCATTGGCAAATCCCTGCCCACTGTCCGCAGCTTGGTCCTCACCAACATCATGCCCGTGGACCCTGCGTTTCAACAAGGGGACATCAGCACCATTTTCGTAGCGATGCCGAATCTACAACGTGCAATGGTGAACGGAGATTTCGAGCTTCGGCCATTCGAGCACTCGGCATTGAACGAATTGCAGATGCTGGGCGAGCCGCTACGCACCTCACAGGTGGAAACGCTTGGAGAGTGCTCGTTGCCGGGCCTCCAAAAGCTCGCAATCATGCTTCGCGAGGAGATGCCCAGCGAATGTCATGACAAAACGTGTGCCATTGCATTGTCGACGCTCGATGCCCCGCGCCTCGAATGGGCACGCGTTCGGGGCCTCGATGACATTACGGTATTCCTCGACGAGCTTTCGAGCCGAGGGTTGCCGCCGTCTTTGCATACGTTGTGGCTCGAAGGGGAAATCAGCGACGAAGATGCATTGCTCGACGTGCTCGAGCGGCATGCCGACGTGCTCCGCCCGCTCCGCAGCCTTTCGCTTCCGCTTTTGGACGAGGTGTCATCGTGTGCAGCGGAACGCGCAAAAGAGATTCTTCCGTGTTACGAGGATCGAAGCAACGAGTTGTATATATTTCCGAATACGATAACCGAAGCGTGGTGAATGCGTGGTGCTCGGTCAGGAGATCACGCCACCTTCTCGAATGCTCAATCCATCGTGCGACGTCATTCTTCACGGTGCGCGTGACATGTTGCAAAAAAGCCGCCAAGTAATCACGCTGCATCGACTTACCGCATCACGGCTGGCATTTGTTTTGGCCATTCTTGCAATTGCCGCTCGCGCATTGGCTGTCCGACGTGCACGATTGCCCATTGGCAAGCTTGCATAGACCGGCCCCATTGCATACGTTCGCGCCAGCGCACGTCATCGTGGCATTGCCGTCGATCGATCCGAGAGGGATATTGGCACATGTGCCGAGCTTTCCTGCGACGCCGCACGACTTGCACGTGTCATCACACGCCGTGTCGCAGCAAAAACCATCCATGCAAATGCCCGTGACGCACTCGTCGCCCCCGGCGCACGGTTTGCCATTCGATTTCTTGCATGCGCCGAACCCATCGCAAACATCATTGTCGCCGAGTATGCATGGCGCGAGGAGCGGCGCGAGCGGATTCGATGGCGTGCCATCGGAGTTGCACTTGTCTTGCGTGCACTCGTTGCCATCGACCGGAACGTCGTTCTCGTCGACCTTGGTCAGGACGTTCCCGTCGCCGTCGCAGACATCGACTTTGCAATCCCCGACGATTTGATCGCTTGCTGGAAGTGGCGTGTCGACTTCGAGGTATTCGATACCGCATACGCCCGCGTTACACGAACGCTGTTTGCAGAAGCTATACGTATTGTCGCAATCGGCAATTTTCATGCAGCCGCATTGACCTGAAGCGTTGCATTTTTGATTGAGGCCGCACGGGGTATTCACGTCGACGTTCGTCATCAGCGGGGCACCGTTCGAACAGGTGTCGATGGTGCATTGGTTGCCGTCGTCGGGCATGTCGGTATCGTCAATGACGGTTTTCTGGCCCCCCATCCCGTCGCAAATGACTTTTTTGCAGTCCCCGGGCTGCTGGAGCGTGGGGCTCGCGAGCGTGTCCGCGGGGACGTTCGTCATCTTTGGAGCGCCGTTTTCACATGTGTCGATTGTGCATGGATTGGCATCGTCGGGCACGTCGGTATCGTCATGGATGGCTTTCGTGCCGCCCAAACCGTCGCAAACGATGATTTTACAATCCCCCACTTTCTGCACGGTGGTATCCGCAGGCGTCCCATTGAGCGCATTTCGGGTTCCACATGTTCCGTCGATACACGCAGGCACCGTGCAAACTTGCCCCGTTGCAGGGCAATCGGCATCCGTCGCGCATTGAATGCCGCTGCCGCCCATGCCGCCCATTCCACCCGTGTCTCCACCTCCAGCGCCGCCGGATGACGAGCTGCTCTCCGTGAGCGTATAGGGCGCATTCGCATCGGTGATTTCGGCGCATCCGCCCGCGCCAACCAAAAGACCCACGACAAATAGACATTTTGCACGCATCAAAATTGCCCCCCTATACCGACGAACCCGCCTCCCGGCACGCCCCCGGCGCGCACGGTCAGGGCCATCGGCTTTTCTTTGGCCGGCGAAGGTGCCGTCACGACGAGCACCACGCCCGCAGCCGCCAAAATTCCCCCAGCAATGAGACCACCCGTGCTCAGGGGCGCATAAAGGCGCCTCCTGTTTTCAGCATCGATTCCGGCCTGGGCATTGCACGTTCCCGTCGTCGTATCGCAATGCTCATCGACCGTTTGCTTTTCAACGAGAGCAAGCGCTCCCATGACACCGCCGAATACGAGACCAGCGCCGCCCACGCCAAGCGTAATGAAACCTGCCAGTCGCCTCGGGTTTGCAGCCGGTTTTTTGGGTTGCGGCGGCAGTATTGGGGACGGCGCTTGGGTCGAAGTATCCTCAACGAGAGGTTTTACAAGCGATACGTCTGCGTCGATATCGAATGTCGCCGCATGCCCCATCTCCAATGTGACGGTGCGTTTGATAGGCTCCGTTCCTTTCTGCTCGACGGTGATTTCGTGCGTCCCTGGGTCGAATGGCAACGGCAAGTTCAAGGTTCGAGGCGTCAGCCGCACATTGTTGACGCGTATCGTTACGCCTGCGGGGAGCTCGCCCTGCCGTACGACTTTTAATGTGGGCAGCTCCGGCTCGAGCTCTCGAACACGCGTTTCGGCCACATTGGCTCGACCGGCGTGTTTTTTCTTTTCCAATTCGCTCATGTTCGCATAGGCACGTAAATATTCGCTGTACCGGACGCTCGCGGTGGCCACTTTGCCTTCTCGGTCCCGGCAATTGGCCAATGTAAAGAGCGTCCCGGACTTTGCTTCGAGGCGGTAGCTTTCTTCGAGAAGTGGACAGGCCTCCGAAAATTGCCCCACCGCCATTTTCGACACGGCCTGTTGAAACAAGGTCGACGCAACGACCGTCTGCTGCGCGCCCGCTGCAGTCGACCACATAGCAATGAGCCCTTGAAGTGCGAGAGCGAAAAGCCATCGGTTCATGTCACACCACCTACGCGTGCGTTCGGTTCCCTTCGCACATGAGGGAAAATGCATTCAATCATTGTTCCAGATCACGCCATCGGATGGCTGTTTTACAGGTATGCTTGGACGTACTGTTTTTTTCTTCGTCGGCGCTGGATCCGCAGGCGCCGCAGACGACGTTGTGGACGCCGCTGGTGTCTTTATGGTCGATTCCGGCTCGATGGGCGCGGCCGAGGCCGATGCGGCCGGCGCTGATGCAATGGTCGGTGTCGGCTCGGCTGACGGCGCAATCCTTTCGGCCGCGGCATTGGCGCTCGATGCGTCGACGCCCATGGTCGACGCGTCCGAGGGGTCACGCGGGGACCGCGCGGGAAGCAGCACATTGACGAGCGAACCCGCCATGAACGTTGCCAGGACACAAGCGGCAGCGAGGAGCGGTTGTTTCCGAATCTTTTGCGATATTGCGTCGAGGACATCGCCAGCAGAAGTGCCCGCGCCATGCAGCGTCATCGAAATGGGCCCATCCGACGCGGCGGAGGCACTCTCCGAAGGCGGTTGAGGTGCGGATTCCATGGCTGCCGGCGGAATCGATCGTCGCTCCATCAATGTCGGCGGAATCGATCGTCGCTCCATCGACGGCGGCGGAATCGATCGTTGCTCCAGAATGGCCTTGCCTCGTGAGGATTCGTGTGGCAACGGCACGCCGAGCACTTCGGCAAGTTCGGCGACTGCGGCAAGGGCCGATGGAAACCGCTCGGTTGGTTCTTCGGCGGTTGCTCGGAAAAACCATGCGTCGAAGGCTTCGGGCAACTCGACACCTAGCCGCGCAGCTCGAGCTTTCGGGCTTTCCGCGGGCCCTTTTGCTGCATGCAAGGCGAATGCGATGGGTGAGCGAGCTTTTTTGGACTCGAGGGTCCAATAGGGTTTGCCCGCGAGCATCGTGTACGCAATGAGTCCAAGTGCATAGATATCGGTTGCTGGCGATACCGTACTGCCCATCGAGAACTGCTCGGGCGCCATGTACATGGGCGTTCCGAGCGATTGCGTGACTTGCGTCTGGATCGTGCCATCCGCGACGATTTTGGCGATGCCGAAGTCGAGCACTTTGATGCGGGGCGGCCCATGTTCGCGCTCGCAGAGGAACAAGTTGTCCGGCTTGAGATCGCGATGCACGATGTTCGCTTGGTGCGTCTTTTCCAGCGCCAGCGAGGTTTCATAGAGGAAACGGAGGGCATCTTCGGCAGGCAGCGGTCCGTCGCGACGAACGCGTTTGCGCACGTCTTCGCCCCGAAGCAGTTCCATCACGAGAAAGGGCATGCCCGTCGTGGTATCGATGCCCGCGTCGAAGACGTCGACGATGTACTCGCTTTCGATTTCGGCTGCGACGCGAGCTTCTTGGCGGAAGCGACTTCGTAACGAATCGTTCTCCAAAAACTTGTTGTGCAGCACTTTCAGCGCGCGGCGCCGGTTCGTCTCGAGGTGCACCACTTCATAGACCGCTCCCATGCCACCCGCTGCAAGGCGCCGTTCGATGCGGTATCGCTCCGCAAATACATCTCCCGCAGTCAACTCGGACGTCAATGGTTCCTCCCCCCGGACGAACATTCCACCACGCGATCGCGCCGCTGTTTTCGACAGGCAAAGCCACGATGCTGCACGTTAGTTGTGACCAGGCGTTACCGCGTGCGTCAAGGCGCAGATCGGAGCACGAACGTGCTCGATACGATTGCAGTGCACAATGGACGCATGTCGATTCGCTGTTGCGTTCGGGACTGTTCCAAGGTTACCCTCGAACCGATGCGTGCTGCTTTGCTGCTCGTTCTGTTGACGGTCGCTGCTTGTGGAGGTGGTTCGGCGCGAGTCGACAAGCATTCGTCATCTTCGGCGACGCGTGCCGTGACGAACGCTGCGCCTGCTCCATCGAGCGTGCGCTCGACGCCTACGGAAAACCCGCCCAACGTGGACGTCGCGGTTGCCACAGGCGTGCTCGGTCATCGCGTGATGCGGGGGCAGCACGGGAAATGCGTATTGGTCGATTCGAACGGCGCGCCGGTCTTGCCATTGGATAGAATCGACGGAGCAGCTTTCGACCCCACGGGCAAACTTCTTTATGCCTGGAGCGATTCGTCAGGCGCCCTTTACGACGTTGCTGCGGCAAAAAAGCTTGCCGAACGTGAAACGGGGCCCATCGAAGGAGCGGTTTTTTCTCGGAAAGGGAATCGCATCATTGAAATGGGGCAGGGGATACGCTTCGTGTCCGTTCCAGCGCTCGTGGATACCAATCAGATCATGGGCGGACATTCCGAAGTGCATCAAGCGACGGGTCGAGGTTTCACGGTTCGGCGTGAACCGTTACCGACGGGAATCGTTGCATACGAGACGCGCTTGCTTTTCATCGACCTCGAGGCCGAGAAAACCATTGGCGCCGTGAAGGTGCACGTCACCACGACCGGCGATGAACATCCAATCGATGTGAGATTTTCGAGCGACGGCAAAAGCGTTACCATTTGGAATGGTGATGAGCGCGAAGCCGTAGCCATCGACGTCGCGACGGGCACTCGCGTCCCCATGCCGAAGGACTTCAAGCCGCCCGAGCGACGAGGCGATGTGAAATAGGTATGGTCAAGCTCCGCGATATCGGCGTATCCTCGGTGCATGCGTGCTTCGATCTTTTTCGGGCTTGGAATTCTCGTTTCTGCTTGCGGGGGAGGGGACGGCGTATCGATTGACGGCACCACGGGCTCGTCGTCCACGGCTTCGACGTCCAGCAGTTCGAGCGGCGGTGGCGGCGACGGAGGATCGGGCGGTGGCGGCACTGGAGGAGGCACGTCGTCGCATTGCATGGGCAAGAGCCCCATGGCGGCGGGCAATACCGATGTCAGCATCATGTCGAGCGGCGAGACGCGCGAGTTCCGCGTGCACGTGCCACCTGGATACGACGCGACGAAGCCTGTCGCTTTGGTGATTGCTCTGCACGGATACACGCAAAATATCGATGATTTCATGTTCATTACGCATTATGCAGAGGTCGTGGACAAACGCGGCATGATCGTCGTGTTTCCGAAGGGCAAGGCGCCTGTGGGCGTGCCCGGCTGGAATGCAGGCTCGTGTTGCGGTTCGGCGCAGTCACAAAATACGCCGGACGTTCAGTTCATGCGCGATATGGTCGCGCGCATCGAAGAGGACTATTGCATCGATCCGAAACGCATTTTTGCGAGCGGCTTTTCCAATGGCGGCATGCTCTCTCATCGCCTCGCATGCGAATTTTCCGAACGTATTGCAGCCATTGGCGCGGTATCGGGCACCATGGCGATCGATCCGTGCATTCCCAAGCGTCCCGTGCCGGTGCTTCACATCCACGGCACGAGCGACATCGTCGTGCCATACAACAATTCAATTGCGGCGCAAACGGTACCTCAGACCATCGACGGCTGGGTCGCGCGCAACTTCTGCCAACCCGAAAAGTCCGTCGTGTATTCGAAGGGTTCGGCCAAGTGCGAGCTTTACGCGCAGTGCAATGCCGATGTCGAGCTCTGCACCATCGATGGAGGCAGTCACGAATGGCCCGCCGGAGGCAGTGCGATGGGCGTGGGAGATCTGGTCGCCAGCGAATATATTCTCGATTTCTTCGAAGCTCATCCCATGCCTTGAAGAATTCGTTTGGCAAACGAGCTGGGCGCGTGCTACGTCGGGTCCTATGTTACCGGGACTCGACAAAAAAGTGGCCATTGTGACGGGGCATCGGAGCGGCATCGGGCAAGCCGTCGCTGCGCTGCTCGTCGAACACGGCGTGCGCGTGCACGGGTTCGACCTGCCCGACGTCGATTTGCGCAACCTCGAATCGCTTGGGCAGCACGTGGATGATGTCGCCGCTCGTGAAGGACGAATCGACATTTTGATCAACAATGCCGGAGTCACGCATCTCGGGAATTTGCTCAATACGAGCATTCAAGAGATGAAGGACGTGCTCGCGGTGAACCTCGAAGCGCCCTTTCTGCTGATGAAGGCCGTGATTCCGCACATGATCCGTGCGGGGGGCGGGGCCATCGTGAACAACGCGAGCGATCAGGCATTCATTGGAAAGCGGGATAGCTCGATTTACGGTGCATCCAAAGCAGCTTTGGCGCAGCTCACGATGAGCTCGGCGCTCGATTGGGGTCCGAAGAAAATTCGCGTCAATTGCGTAGCGCCGGGAAGCACGGATACGCCCATGCTGCGCAAAGTCGTCGAGGAATTGTCGGCCATGCGTGGCGAAGATCTGTCGCGCGTGTATCAAGCTGCAATTCCTCTCGGTCGCTTCGCCAATCCTCGCGAAATCGCCTGGGTCGTTACGTTTCTCGCGTCCGATGCGGCATCGTTCATGACCGGCACCATCATTCCGGTCGATGGCGGAGGTGTGGCTCAATGAGTGCCCCTGTCGTATTCATCACTGGGGCATCGCGCGGCATTGGAGCGGCTCTTGCGGCGCGGTTTCATCGCGGCGGGTTTGTCGTTACGGCATGCGCGCGGACCAAGCTCGAATCGCCTCACGTCCATCTCGGCACCGAATGCGACGTGAAGAGCGCCGACCAAGTGAAACGCTCCATTGCATCGATCGTCGAGCGGTTTGGTAAAATCGACGTCGTCATCAACAATGCAGGTTTGGCGGGGACGAATGTGCTCGATCCGGATGGTGACGATTCGTTTTGGCACGAAGTCATGGGCGTCAATCTCCACGGCACGTATTACGTTTGCAAGCATGCGCTTCCGCATTTGCCGGACCGCCGAGGCCGCATCATCAACATCGCTTCGGTGCTCGGTTTGAAAGGCGTACCGGATCAAACGGCATACACGGCGGCGAAGCATGGCGTCATCGGATTTACGCGTGCTTTGGCGCAGCTCGTGGCGCCGCGTGGCATTACGGTCAATGCCATTTGCCCGGGATGGACGCGTACGCCGATGGCTGAAGGCCGCATGCGAGACCTCGGGTTCGACGAAGCTGCACTTGCGCGCTCCGTTCCGCTTGGTCGGATGCTGGAGCCCGAAGAGGTCGCTGAATTTGCGTATTACTTGGCGAGTGAATCTGCGGGAGGCATTACGGGGCAGGCGCTCGTCATCGACGGCGGTGCCATCGGTTGACGATTACTGGCAGACGACCGTGGGCGCGAATCCGCATGTGCCGTTGATGCACTGGAGATCGCCCAAGCAGTTGTCGTCCATCGCATCGCAGGCTGCGTCCTTGCCGGGGTCCTTGGCGCACTTTCCTCCGGCGTCGCAATGCGCGTATTCGACGCAATCGCCGCTATCCGTGCAGGCCGCACCGTCGACGCCCTTCAGGACGCATTTCATCGACGCTTGGTCGCAGACGTTATCGAGGCGATCGCACGGGAAAACCGTGTTCGGATTGCACGTAGCGCCTTCGGCAGGAGGCACGGCGCAGGTGCCCATGCCCGATTGGAAATCGATGTTGCATACGCCAGGTGCCGCGCAGGAATAGACGTCACTACACGGTTGTCCCATTGCGATTTTCGCGGCGCATGTCGTGGGCATGCCCATCATGTCGGTCTGGCAGTACGCACCGGATTCGCAATCTGCGCCGGCGCACGATTCGCCAATCTTTGCGGGCGTGGGCTCGGCCATCGCCGGGGCGCATTTTCCTTCGCAACACTGCTCCATGCAGTTCGGATCGGTCTCGCAATCGTTCGACACGCATTGTTCGTCGTCGAAACAGGCGCCATTCTCCTGCACCGTGCCTTCGAAAACGGCGTTGCACGCGCCGGTGATGCTACTTTCCGGGTCGGCATTGATGGCACTGGAGATCGAGCATGAAAATGCGCCTTTCAACGCGGCAAGGCACGCATCGAGCTTTTCGGGATGGTAGATGACCGTTCCATTGGCGACGTATGCCTCGATTGCTTCGACTTGGGCATTCGACGCCGCCAGACAATCGGCCTCGCTTTCGGCCGTGTGACAGTCGACCGCGTTCGCGCAGAACGCTTTGGAAACCTCTTGTGCAACCTGGTCGAGCGACCCGGCATTTCCGCTGCCGCCGCTGCCGCCGCTTCCCCCTTCGCCTCCGCCCCCACCGCCGCCGGTGGTGTTGTTGTCAGTGGGGCCGCAACCAATGACGGCCAAGAGTGGAACCAAGAAAAAAGCGCCCAAGGTTTTGGTGTAAGTTCGCATGCGTTGGGCATAACCGAAATACGTGCGCCCGTCAAGGGTCAACGGTTGAATCAAGCTCAACTGGCTAAGTCCGTCCACGCCCACGCACGATGATGCGGATCGGCATTCTTCTGCAAGGAGAGGAAATCAACGTCGTTTTTTTGCTCGACGCAGCATGGCAAGGGCAGCGACGAAAATGCCTGCAATGATGCTCGTTTCCATGCCATTACGTGCCGTCATGTCACATCCACATGCGTGTGGGCGAGGCGCTGGAGCGGGGGCCGCTTTGACATTCGATTTTTCCTCGCGAGCGCCAGCCATGGCGGATATCCCGTGCGGTATGTCGGTTCGCGCTACGACATTGGCCGCGACCGTGACGACGGGAAACGCAAACACGGCGTCCAAATTGTCTCGGTCCACCGTCGGATGCTGTTGATCGTCCGTTCGTTCCGGAACGGCGCGACCAACGTGCGCCCGCAGTTCGTCCGTCGAAACCAATCCGTCGCGATTATCGTCCGCTCGGTCGGTCGTGAGCGCCAGCAGGATCTCTTCCGTGAAAACGCCATTGGCAATTTCTTCGAGCTCGTACGAATATTCGGAGCCTCGCGACGATGAAATGACAATCGCGCCCGAGCGCCGCGACAAGTCGTTGTAGATGTATCGTTCACGATCGTAGATCTTCCGTCTGGGCGCTCCTCGCGATGGCGTCGCTCGTGCCACGTCGAGCTCGAGCTGCCTTGCCGATCGAGCAACGAGCGCTCGGGCCGCGGCTGCAATCCCGCTCGAAGGCGCTTCGTCCTTCTCTCGCTCGCCAGATTCGCACGTATCCATCAAAAAAAGTTTCTTGCGTGAACGAATGCCCATGAGCAAATCTTCGACGACGTCGAAAGGAGCAGCCGTCTCCGATAGCCGCGTCGGATCGACCTCGTGCGTCGCAAAATAATAATCCGCAGCAGCATCGTTCGCATGGAGCCCGTGACCGGCAATGAAAAGCACCACCGTGTCCTCCACCGTCGATTTCTGCAAAAAATCCTTTGCCTTGCGCACGTTTTCTACCGTCGCCGCTTCATTGACATACGTCCGCACATGCACGTTCGTAAACGTATGACCCGCACCCGCTCGTAACACGTCCCCAAGATCCGTCACGTCCTTGTGCGGATATCCGAGGTCGTATTTGGAATTTTTGTATTTGGATACTCCGAATGCCAAATAATAAAGATCGCCTTTTGCCGCCTCCTTTCGCTCGACGACCCGCACCGCACGTAACGATTCACCGCCGCGCACATCGAGCGCGCTGACTTCGATCTTGTTACGCCCCGATCCGAGCTCGATTCGTTCTTCGAGGTGCTGGGTTTTTCCCGACGTAGGTTTGCCAAGCGCACCGAACAGTGGCACGTCGTTGACGAAAATGTTGTAACGTAATAGTTCCGTACCTCGCGCAACCACGTGGAATTTCACGGTCGCCACGGAGCCCTCGACATCCACGCGATCGAGCGTCACTTCGGGCGTCGTGCTGAACGTCGGTAACGCCGATTCGTCGGCTATGCCCAATTTTTCGAGGCGCCGCTGATAACGGGATCGAAAATGCGCAATGATGTCCGGATCGCCGAGGCCCATCCGTTCGAGCAGCAAATCAGGCCGATTGCTCCGTACGGCAAGCTGGTCGATGCGATGAGATCGCAGACCGTCGACTGCAGCCACGAGCGATCCGCCTTTGCGCGAAGCGTCGAAATACCCGTCACCGTCGTAGACGAGCCATTCGTCGCCAGACGATATCATCGTGACCGATGCAGGTTTGTCAAAGCGATACAGGATGACCGATCCGCCTTGACCTGCCGCAAGCAAGTAGTTTCCATCCGGCGAAAATGCGAGCGACTTGACCCATTGCGTGTCACCTCGAAAAGTATGAAGCAATGCCCCCGTTTTCGTATCGAACACTTCGATCGTCACGCTACCCAAAGCGAGCTTGTCGCCACTGGGAGAAAACGTCATGGTTTGCGCCAGCCCGACGATGCTGGATGCCGTTTTCAGGCGCACTTTCCCGCTTGGTGCATCGATGATCTGCACGGTATGGCTGCCCGGCTTCGATTCCTCCATGAATGCAATGCCCAGCGTTTTACCGTCCGCGGAAATCGTTGCATTGGCGTAGCTTGCTCGGCTCATGTCGAACGCGGAGACGAGCGTGTCCCGCGTGAGATCCCACAAATGAACGGTTTTGCGCCGGATGAGCATATCGTAATCGTTCGTTACGACGAACCGCCCGTCGTCCGATGCCGCCAAGACCGTTTGCGATACGGAATCCTTCCTTCGCACGAGCTTGTCGATTTTTGCGCCAGATTCTGCATCCCATTCCGAAAGCACAATTTCGTTCCACGTCTGGTTCGAGATGGGATCGGAGCCGCGACGATGACCGCTCACGATCATCTTCTTCCCATTGCCCGAGACCGCGAAGAACCCACCTATGAACGTACCCGTGTCCCGCATGATGTTTCGCGGAGTTTGCGTTCGCAAATCCAGCACCGAAAATCCATTCGAGCTCGGAGCCCAAGCGCGCGAAGCATTGGCCGCGATCACGGCAGTAGCGTTCGATGTGGATACAGGAAAGTACCCGAGCCATCCGAGGCTCGACAAGTCCCATGACGAATAGCGCAGGGTTTTCCCGTCGAATCCGGCAGAAATGGCGCGATCGAATGCAGGTGATATGGCCGCTGTCGTGATCATATTGACGGCGCTTTTGTCTTCGCTGAACGCCTGCAATTTTTGCCATCGCGTGACGTCCCAGATCTCCAGCCGTCCCGTGCTTCCAAAAACGACGCGATCATCCGAAATGAACGAAAGAGCGGCGGTGGGCACCGTATCCATGGATGGAATCGAAATCGAGCTCAGCTCGGAGCCAGTATCGAGGTTCCACACGCGAAACTTGCCGGTGGCGAGCGCCGTCATTGCTTTGCGTCCATCGGCTGAAATGGCAAGTCCTACGACCATGTCTCGCTGCATGGGAATCGTTCGAAGCAGCGTTCCGGCTCGCGCATCCACGACATCGAGCGCCGTTCCGCCGCCAGGGGCGCTTGGTTTGGTGTATACGGCGCGCGAGCCGTCGGCAGCCATTCCAATGCGCGTCGTTGGATGAGGACGTTTTACTTCGTATCGCTTGGAGCCGCGGTCGACATCCCACAATTCGCAAGAACCGTCATTTCGCTCGACCAGCACCGATTCGCCGTTTTTCGAGACGCTGAGACTCAGCACCAGCCGCGGATCGAGTTGTCCGGGTGAAAACGGCGTGGGAGGACGGAGCCCGAATGATTTTATGATTTTGTCGTTTTCAATATCGTATACATGAATGATCCCGCTCGGATTTTCGCCGAGAATTGCGCGCTGACCTCCTGCGAGGATGGTTGTCACGAAGAGCCCCGCGCGGACGAGTTTTTGCGAAGACTTTCCGGTCGCGAGGTCCCACGTGCCCGAAAATAGCGTCCCTTTGCCGTCGACGATCGACGGATACAAGTACCGGATGTTTTCGCCATCGTTTGTAAAGGCAAACGTTGGCGCGCCCGGCGGCGAGAGCGTCCGCAAAATAGTGCCCGTTTCAACGTCCCAAATATGAATGCTGCCTCGGTGCAGCGACGCCACGACGCGGCCGCTCGGTGAAATCGTGACGTTTGCGTGATAGTCGAAATGGTGCACGAGCTGCGGGGTCAGGGTGACCGCAGTCGAAGATGTGTCTGCGCGCGCAGGTGACGCTGCGGAAACGAATCCAAGGGCGAGGGCAAACGCGGCGCTTCGAGTGACAAGGCTCATGGGACGTACAAAAAATGAAGGCGCCGAGGCGACGCCACTGGCGCGACGCACATTCATGTAACATGCTCGCTCCGTGGCCGTCCACGAAGAAGCAAAGCCTGCGGAAAAAGCGAACGCGAAAGCGGCGATGCAAGCAAAAATTCTGGGCGGCGCGTTCGTGGTCATGATGGCCGGCCGGATTGTCGGGGCCGCAATCTCGCCCATGCTGCTTGCCCACGCGCCGATCGCGCTGCTCGTTCTGAGCCCCGTCATCGGACATCTCGTCATCGTCGCGGCTCTCACGGAACCTTTCGCGTATTACGCCCCGACAATCACCATTTCAATTGCGCACTGTTTACTCGGGTTTTTCCTGGGACGGATGCAAGGCCCCATGCTCGTCGGATTCCTCGTGCGCCGGCGCATTGCGTCCGAAAATCGATTGGAGCGCCTGCTGACGCCGCTTCGAGTGTCCGCGCCGCTGCTCGTTTTCGTCGTTCCCGGACCCATCGTATGTGCGCTCGCAGGTGCATCAGCCGTACCGCGACGAACCTTTTTACCCGCGCTCGTGGGGTCGCAAATCCTGTGGGCCGTCATGTGCCGGCTGTCCGGTCAAGCGCTTCTTGGTGGGATAGCTTCCATGCGCGAGTGGATCGTTCGGCACGCCATCCCGCTGACCGTCGCAACCGTGCTTCTCGTTGTTTTTATTCACTTTCGGCGCTCACGAGGCACTACCGACCTGCCCAAGTAGTTTGCTGGCCAAGTGTCCAAGCGACAGGGCTTGCTGTCACATTTGGGTCGCGTGGGAACGCGTCGTGGTCCTTATCGTCTCGTCCTGAGGAGGTATGCATGAAAAGCAGAGCGCTGAGTATGTTTGGCCTGACCATTGCGTCATTGTGCGTGATCGGAGGTTGCTCCAGCACCCCGAATGGTGGCAGTGGAGGCAGCGGTGGTAATGGTGGTAATGGTGGTGCTGGTGGTGGAGGGGATGGTGGGAGCGGTGGGGGCTCGAATGCGTGCGTCAATCCCGCAAAGATGGACTTGATTCTCGCAATCGACAATTCGCGCAGCATGGCCGACAAGCAAGAGATATTGTCCCGCGCCGTCCCGGATCTCGTGCAGGGTTTGGTCAATCCGCCGTGTTATGATCCCACGGGTGCCGAGCCGCCGTCGCAACCGGCTGATCCTGCGGAAGCGTGCCCTGCGGGCCTTGTTCGAACATTCGTGCCCATGACGGACATTCATTTCGGCGTCATCAGTTCCAGCATTGGGGGACATGGCTCGGATGCATGTCCGAATGTCGACCCCACCGCCAAGGAATGCCAACCCGATCCGAATTTGACGAACAACGACAAGGCGCATTTGCTCGATCGTGCCGATCATTGTAATCAGGCGACGGTGCCAACGTACGACAACAAGAAGTTTTTGGCGTGGGATCCGGGTCAAGTCAAAAGTCCGCCGGGTGAATCCGAAGTGAGCGACGGCATGGGCGGAGGACTTGCTCCACGTCTGCGCGATTTGGTGCTCGGTGTGGGGCAAATTGGTTGCGGGTACGAATCGCAGCTCGAAAGCATTTACCGATTCCTGGTCGATCCCGAGCCTTACGAAACCATCACTGCCAACAATGGCATTGCTACGCCGACGGGTACCGATACGTCGCTATTGCAGCAGCGCACGGAATTCTTGCGCCCCGATTCGCTCGTGGCGGTCGTCATGTTGACCGACGAAAACGATTGCTCGACGAAGGAGTATGGCCAGTTTTACGCCGTCAACAAGCTCCGCGAAGGCGCTACGCCGTGGCGCATGCCGCGAGCTCGACAAGAATGCGCGACGAATCCAAACGATCCGTGCTGTTTGTCCTGCGCCGTGGATCAAGGTCAATGCTCACCGGACCCCACATGCTCGCAGAACAATGGATTTCTCACGGACATCGAGGACAACATCAATCTCCGATGCTGGGATCAAAAACGAAGGTTCGGCATCGACTTCATGTATCCCATCGATCGATACACGCAGGCGTTCACGTCCGCCACGATTGCGAATCGATCGGGCGACCTCGTTCCCAATCCGCTCTTTTCCGATCTGAATCCCAACGACGACAACACCCAGGTTCGCGGGCCGCAGCAAGTTCTCGTGACGGGCATCGTCGGTGTGCCGTGGCAGGACATTGCACGCGACAAGAACGACATTTCCAAGGGATTCAAAAACGCGGCCGAGCTCGCCGGTCCCATTACAGGCGTCAATGCCTCGACATGGGACGTCATCATCGGCGACCCCGCAAATTACGTCGCGCCACTCGATCCACTCATGATCGAGACGCACAAAAAGCGCAACGGGACCAACCCCATTACGGGCGATGTGAACGTGGATTCGA
This sequence comes from Polyangiaceae bacterium, assembly GCA_016715885.1. Lineage (NCBI taxonomy): Bacteria > Pseudomonadati > Myxococcota > Polyangiales > Polyangiaceae > Polyangiaceae bacterium. The sequence continues at coordinate 1,364,802 of JADJXL010000020.1, read as the reverse complement.
CCATGCCGCTCGCAAATCCAATCAATGGGCATGAGACGACCATTCCGACACAGGACGATCTGCAATACGCTTGCATTTTCCCGCTTTTGCCGGGCACCGAGCGCGATTGCACGGACACCAACCTCACGGCCTGCGATTGCACCGACAAGAACAACGACAATCCGCTCTGCCAACCGGATCCCAACAATGGGAACAGCCCCACGCTGCAAGTTCGAGCGAAAGCGTATCCCGGCATTCGGCCGCTCATGCTCCTCGAATCACTTGGTGACCAAGCCGTCGTTGGCTCGATTTGCCCGGCGCAGCTCAATGACCCGTCGCAGTTGAGCTTTGGGTATCGCCCTGTCGTGAGGTCCGTCGTCGACTGGCTCACGCGCCGAAGCTGCCCTGTCCAGCAGCCATGATCGTAGCGTAACGATCAACTTCGCGCTCCTCTCATCATCGTCACCATCGACAGCCTTTTTCTGTTTTCAGTTTGCTCGCCGCGTGTTATGCACCGCGTCGGAGGGACCGGCTCGACCGATGGGTGCTCACGACATATCGCTTGCGGATCTCACGCAGGACATTGCGGGTGCGGTACCCCCCGAGCTCGTGCTGCGTTGGAACGAATCGGATAGGTCCGCTGAAACACACGCGCACCTGCTCGAACCATATTTGGTACGCGGCACGATCGTTTCGATGGACGCGGCGGGTTTGTCGAAACTCACGCAACAATTCTCGCTACCCGAAGTGTTGAAGCTCGTGTCGGAACCCAAAGAGGTCCTTCACGCTTGTGGCAAAGCCATTGGTGGTCAGGCCATTGGCGTATGGGCCGCGGACAATGCGCAGATGTTTTTCCCCGAGCCAATCGATCCCGCAGCCGTCGTCGAACAAATGCTCGAGGTGCAAGAGCGAGGCAAGGCGCTCGCGGTAAAAATCGGCATTGGTATTCATTTCGGGCAGTGCGTCGGCATCGCGGGCGGCCTTTTTGGCGATGACGCCGATTTTATTGAAGAAATTGCCGAAGATGATACTCGGGGCGGTGAAATCGTCGTGTCTCGGCCGGTATACGAGCGCCTCGGTGAGGCTGTGCGGGCGCATGCAGTTTTGCGCTCGGACCTCGAAAGCCACGGCGAGCTCTGGTCGATTAGGGATTATCAGCGTCCGATTCATGCAATCATTGGAGACGACATCCGCTACCCCACGCCCTTCAGCGATGCATTTTTTCAAAAATTGCGCCGCATGTCGCTCGACGAGCTTGCCCTCGATGCATTCGACGATTACCGCAAAGTCACGACGGTCGCATTCGTCAAAATCAATCGATCTCGAAAGCCGCTCTTGCTCGATGCGTTCACCGAAATGTCTTTGGCGGATCGCGCCATTCGTCGCGTTGCGTCGGAACATCGAGCCGACGTCGTCAAGTCGACGGGGGCTTTGGCCATCGTGCTCTTCGATGACGAGCGGGAGGCATTGGTGTTTGCCCGCGGCGTCGTCCGAACGAATGGCAGCCTCGGCTTCAATGCTCGGGTGGGCATTGCCAAAGGCGAGGTGTTTTTATTTCCACTTGCACGAGGCGGACGCGACATTGCGGGCAATCCTGTGAATGTTGCATCCAAGCTCTCCGAGGACGCTGGCGTCGATGGCATTTTGGTCGAACAATCGGCCGTCACGGCGGACGTCGTCAAAATGGGACAAGCATTCGAGTTGACGATTTCCGGCGTAAATCTGTCCGGTTGCGTCATTCACGCGTGAGCGATGCGCTACGTTCGCCTGGCGCTCGTGTACATGAGTCTGTCGGCACGTGCGGCCGTGCCTCTGGGTGCCCCGTTATTTTTCGGCGTCTTCGTCGTCGCATTCATTGTTTTTGGTCCGACGGGCATGCGCGCCGCCGATCTCGTCTTTACGCTGCGAACTTCGTGGCCGCTCGCATTCGTCTTGTGGACCGGCTGGCTCGTGCTTGCGCTTCCCGTTGCGCGCCTGGCGCTCGTTCCGCCGTCGTCGATGTATTTGCGTTGGCTTCCGGCGCCTCGATGGGTGCTTTACGCATCCGCAGCACTGAGTGGCCTCGTGGTCGAATTGCCGTGGATGGTTCTTTTTGGCCGCGGTGAAAGTATTGCGTCGGGATTTGCGGCCGGTCTTGGAGCGCTCGCCGTGCATGCGGCGCTCGTGACGCGGCCTGTGGGCATCGTTCACGTGCTCGTCGCATTGGGATGGGCCGCGATTGCACTTCAACCGTCCGTCATGATTGCGTTTCCGACGGCTTGCATTGCTTCGTTGATTGCTGTCGGGCATGCGATGGATCGCGCGCCCGAAATGCACGCCATGGCGCGAGGTTCGGTGCGTGCACGGGCACCTGTCATTGCCTTGGCCATGACGCATCTTTTTTATGTTTTGCGGAAAGAACCGGCGGTCCTTGGGCGAGCGTTCATTTTATCGATTCTCGCGGGGCTCTCCTTACCGATGGCCGCTCGTGGCCATGACCTCGAAACCCCTCCTGCCTTCGGTGCGCTTTCGCTTGGTCTTGCGGCGGTCGCCATTTCACCCGCAATGTCGGGATCCAGTGCGGCGGTCATTCGATCGGAGCGTTTGTCCGCGTGGCTTTGCGATGTTATGGGTACGTCTCCGCGCACACGCGCGCTCGCAGCGGCCCTTGCAACGTCGGTCATTGGCGCAGCGGCGGGGCTATTTCTCGGCCTGGTTGCGGCGATTCTGCTTCGTCATTCGGCGTGGACGCTGGTCCGCGTCGCTATGATTCCATTGTTTTTCGGAATGGCCGTAGGCGGCGCTTTTGCCGGTTTTGCGCGTGAAGCCGACGCGTCGCCGAAACGAGGTGATCGCGGCATGGTATCGGCCCTCGTCGTGACGATCATGGGCGTCGTGACGGCCTCTCTTTGGGGAGAACGTGCGCTCCTATTGCATCTCGTTCTTGCTGCATTATCCATTGCCATAGCCATGCGGCGCGCCGAAGTATTGCGTCGCCGCCGGGGAGTTTCGTGATGTTGTCTGTCGTCGGCCTCTGCAAAGTGCTCGGAGGGCGCAAGGTCCTCGATGAAGTTACGTTCGATGTATCTCCGGGACGAACGCTGGCGCTTTTCGGTGAAAATGGCGCGGGAAAGTCCACGTTATTACGTATTCTTGCCGGCGTCATGGATGCCGATGCTGGCGGCGCCACGCTCGATTCGGATAGTCTATTCGGTTATCCAATTACCGATCGAGCACGAATTGGATATGTCCCCGAAGCGGCAGATGCTCCGCCCCACATGACCCCGCGCGAACTTGTGGGACTCGTTGCGTCATTGAAGCGATCTACATTACCCGATGCGTCGTTGTTCACGCGCCTCGGCGTTGATTCGTATGCTGATCAACATATTGGCAGTCTTTCCTTGGGTCAGCGGCGTCGCAGTTGCCTTGCCGCAGCTCTCGTGGGCAATGTTCGGCTTTTGCTGCTCGACGAGCCAACGAATGGTCTGGATGTATCAGGGGTTACGATGCTGGCGGATGTGCTTTCGGAGCATGCGCGGTCGGGAGGCATTTCGGTCGTCGCGACGCACGACGAGGCATTTGCGACCATGACGAACGCCCATCGATTGCGCATTGCGGCGGGACGAGTCATCGGTTTGGATTGACGTGCGAGATTTTGCTTTCGGGTGTCGATTCTGATCGACATCGCGTTGCAGTCGTGAAAATATGCGCCCATCCCGCCGCAGTGGCGATTGGAGGTCATGCACGATGGCACTCAAGGTGGTCGGCGCCGGCTTCGGGCGCACGGGAACTCTTTCGATGAAGCTTGCGCTCGAAATGCTGGGCGTGGGGCCTTGTTATCACATGGTCGAGGTGTTCAAGAATCCCCATCATTCCGAAATCTGGAGCGCCGCTGCCGACGGCCCCGTCGATTGGGAATCGATTTTTGCGGGTTATCAATCCACCGTCGATTGGCCATCGACCTTCTTTTGGCGCGAGCTCGCGAGCCATTACTCGGATGCAAAGGTCATTCTCACCGTTCGATCCACCGAATCGTGGCTCAACAGCATGCATCAAACGATTCTCAGGGTGATGCAAGGCGAACCACCCGAGGGCGTTGATATTGCCCAAGCGCAGCATCAAATGGCGCGCAAACTCGTACTCGAACGCACGTTTGGTGGCAAAGCGGACGATAATGCGCACTTGGCTTCAGTTTACGAGCGCCACAATGAAGAGGTGCGTCGCAGCATTGCTGCGGATCGGCTGCTCGTATTCGAAGCGAAACAGGGATGGGAGCCGCTTTGCAAGTTCCTCGGGGTCCCGGTACCCAATGCACCCTACCCCAAAGTGAATTCGGCCGAAGAATTTGGTAACCCAGAGCATAGAAAAAAGCTCATGGAGAGACAGTAGTCTTCTCGCGGATGCCGACTTATCGAAGCAGTTCGATAACGATGACGTTGCTCAACGCGGCGTCGATACATCCGCGGTAGGTAGAAACCGCGGCGCCCTTCGTGCTTTCGTCGCCTGTTCGTAGGCGAATGCAATACGCAAAAGGAGCGGTTCGCTCCACGGCCGCCCGATGAACGAAATGCCGACGGGCAGGCCAGCGCTGTATCCGGCCGGCACCGTGATATGCGGATATCCCGCAACGGCCGGAGCCATCGAAGCTGCAAACCCAAAGGAATCACCATTCAGCATGTCGATGAGCCACGGCAAGCTTCCCGTCGGTGCAACGAGCGCATCCAGCTTTTGACCATCGAGCACCGAGTCCAATCCTTTGGTCCTTGACAGCTCACGACATCGTGCGAGCGCATCGACGTATTCTTTGCTCGTCAAATCTCCCTTTTTCTCTGCATCGATGAACAGCTCCTGGCCAAAATATGGCATGACTTCGTCACGATGTTTGTCGTTCCAGGCAATGAGCTCGGTGAGCGTTTTGACCTGCGTCCGTTCGCTGAGCCCCGCCAAGTATGCATTCAGTGTCGCCTTGAATTCGTAAAGCAACACTTCCCATTCGCTTTTTTCGAGCTCATCCATCTTCGGGAGCTCTGGCGCATCGATGACTTCCATTCCGAGATACTTCAGGTCCTTCAGCGCTGATTCGATGACCGCGTCGATTCTGCTATTACGACCGAAAAGCCCCTCACGCACGACACCGATACGTAATCCTCGAGTGCCTTCGCGCCCAAGGAATTGCGTGTAATCGCGCAATCCGTGTTTCACCCCTTCGGCGCTCATGGAATCGCGGGAATCCGCGCCGACGAGAGCACCGAGTAAAATGGCGGCGTCGCGTACCGTGCGCGCCATTGGGCCGGCCGTGTCTTGCGTCGATGAAATGGGAATGATGCCCGCGCGGCTCACGAGGCCCACCGTCGGTTTGATACCCACGAGCGAGCATGCATAAGAGGGACAAACGATCGAGCCGTCCGTTTCGGTGCCGATCGCTGCCGCGGCAAGATTTGCAGCGATGGCCGACCCGGATCCCGAGCTGGATCCGATGGGGGTGCGATCGAGCGCATAAGGATTGCGGCATTGCCCGCCTCGGCTGCTCCATCCGCTGCTCGACCGATTGGACCGAAAGTTTGCCCATTCCGACATGTTTGTCTTGCCAAGCAAGATGGCACCGGCTTCACGAAGCCGCGCCGCCACGGTCGAATCCTTGGCGGGGATCGATCCAGAAAGGGCGAGCGACCCTGCGGTCGTGGTCATCTTGTCCGCTGTATCGATGTTGTCCTTGAGCAGAATGGGGATGCCGTGCAGCGCACTGCGAGGTCCTTTGGCTGCACGTTCACGATCCAGCTTGTCAGCAATCTCGAGCGCATCGGGATTCAGCTCGAGCACGGCGCGCAGTTCCGGCCCTTTGGCGTTCATGGCGTCGATGCGAGCGATGTATTTTTCCACGAGGGAACGCGATGATTCTTGCCTATTTCCGAGGCGCCCTTGAAGGTCGGAAATGGTGAGCTCTTCCAGATCCGCAGCAGGAAACGAATTCGGCGACGACCCGGCGCAGGGCCCGGTTGGCACTTGCGGCGGGTTCGCGCTGCCCGCGCAACCTGTGAGGAATGCGGCGCCGAGAGCGGCGCTCGTCGTGATGAAGGTGCGGCGATCCGTGCCTCTGCGATGATCTTTCAAGGTCATGGTCGTAAACCACCAAAAATCACGCTACTTCCAGTTGCCGCGGGGCGCAAGGGCTACGCGAGCAACGACCGGTTTTTTGGCGACGCGTCGAAAGTCTTTGACGTCTCGCGGCATCAGCAAGTAATGATATTCGTGGAGGTACGCAATGATTCGTCGGTATTCGAGCTTTTGTCTCGTGAGCTATTGCGGTATTGTCGCGCTCGGTTGCAGTGAAATCGTACCGGTAGAAAGCGACGTCACTTCCGAGGTTTCGGCAGCTCTATTTGCAGCAGATCCACCCATATCGGCTGAAATCGAGCTCGGTGCGGCGACGCTCGACAGGGGAAAGAGCGTGGAGGCAAAAGTCGCTTTCGGCGCCGGCTTGTACCTGGTCGTGTGGTCCATTCCGACGATTGCCCCTTCGGCGAACATGTATGCGACGCGAATCACCCAAAATGGCGAAGTTTTGGACCCGTCGGGGTTTTACCTGGGATCGGGGTATCCTGCCGACGTGACATTTGCAAACGGCCAATTCGTCGTCGTGTCCACCCCTCTCACGGCCAGTCCGAGCGGCGATATTCGAGCGACCCGCATTTTACCGTCCGGCGAAGTTCTCGATGTCGGCGGCATCATGGTTGCCGAGCAAGACGACACGAAATTGACTTATGTTTATCCCACCGTGGCGTCGGACGGAGTCGACTTCTTGGTCGCCTGGGCATCGGATGAAATTCTCCCCAACACCTACCGACAAATGCGTATCGCGCGTTTGACTGCGGGCGGCGAGGTGCTCGATCCCGGCGGAAAGTTCATAACCGAATTCATTCCGTGGACCCTTTATCCCAGCTTGGCATTCAACGGGAATCACTACCTGCTGGCCTGGGGCCCCAACTTCTCGCCACTTCAAGGAATGAGAATCTCCAAATCGGCACAGCCGCTCAGCTTCGATCCCTTCGTCATCGACGATTTCGTGGGCAACCACGAACGGGTGAAAGTGCTCTATGATGGCGTGAATTTCGCCGTGGGATCGGGCATCCTCGACAACGGTAATCATGTATTCCGCTTGCGTCGAGTGTCCTCGGACGGTGTCGTCGACCCGCAGCCCATCGATGTTCCCACGGGCCTGAATTCTGCCATCTTCATGCACATGGCATTCAATGGCCCAAACCTGCTCGTAATGCTCGACGATCCCATGTCCAAGAGTACATTTTCGTTTCACGTGAGCCCCGACGGCAAAATGGTCGAAAGCGAGGCTGTCCTTTTGGCGTCGAACAGCGCGGCACCTCGCGTCGCAGCGAATGGGGTCGGGGCGTTTGCTGTTTGGCATGACGCACCCGTGATTCCGGGCCCACCGAGCGGCTTTGCCGTGGGAGCGCGGATGGATTCTGCGGGCACGAAACTCGATTCGCCCCCCATTCCCATGTCCGTTCGAGCACGCTCGCAGAAGGCTCCACGCATCGCGTTTGACGGGAAAAACTATCAACTTGCAATGCATGATTCCGCGGGCTTTTTTGCCGCACGCTTGACCTCGGATGCCACGATCTCGAACGGGCCGGTTTTGCCTTTTCCAAGCGAATCTCCGAGCAATAGCAACGTGACGCATGTCATGTCGACAGGCGATGCTTCGGGCTTGACGTGGATTGCAGCCGTCGTTTCCGATGGTGCGACATCGTCGACCCGCATGGTTCGACTATCCGCGGACGGTAAACTCCTCGACGCTGCCCCGTTTCAGCTTCCTCCCTCGCATCTCGGGCCGCTCGTTTCGCATCAGTATGTCGCGAGCGTAGATCCCGATGGAGCGCTCTTCGTCGGCGCGCAGGATGACCCTCAATCTGGAACATCGAGTCGGCCTTTTGCCATTCGTTTCAACAACCAAGGAATGGTGCAGCCTCAAACGTGGATCGGAAACGACTCCTGCGTTCCACGTAGCTTGACATTCGACGGCAGCGCATATTTACTGACGTGTTCGACCCCCATCGGCGATTACCCGAGCGAAGACTTCGTTGCAACGCTCCAGAGCGCGCGGCTATCTCCAAACGCGGAGCTGCTCGAGGCGGGATGGAAGCCCATCTTGACAGTTCCGAATACCATGTTCGAATGGTTCGAGGCGTCGTTCGATGGGAAAAACCATTGGCTATTTTGGCGCACGGACGAATGGGAGGAAGGATATTGGCCGGACTTCCCGCGTACGCTGCGAATTCTCGCGACGCGCGTCACGCCAAGCGGCGAGGTGAATGACTCTGATCCGGTCGTCGTAGCGGAAATGAAGGGTTGCGGCACGGCAGCCATGAGATCGCTGCATCCTGCGGTCGCTTCGACGGGTGGCAAAACGTTCGTCGTATGGAGCGAACCATCGAACGTAGCGTCTTGCGATCCAATGGGGCTCGACTTGATGGGCGTTGAAATCGATCAAGAAGGAATGGTGAGCTTGCCATTCATCGTTTCTGCCGAGCCAGGAACCGAAAACTCGCCGTTTTTGGCGACTGGACCCGAAGGTCAAGTGGTCGTCACGTATTCGCGATTCATTCCGGACGCGCCTTATGTGGCTGATCGTGCTCGGGCGCGATTCCTTCAAACGTGCGTGTGCCCCGATGGCTCGGCGTGCACCTCCGGGCAATGCGTACCTGCCGACGTGCCTCCGAACAAGGAACCGATATCCTTCGGCGGTTGCGGTTGTCGTACGTCTGGAAAAACTCCGACGAGCGGTGCCGGTTATGCGTCGATTCTCGCGGCGACGCTCGGCTGGCTGCGCCGGCGTGCAATACGACGACGCGCCGCGTGAAGCTGAAGTCGACTTACAGCCCTTTCAGATACTCGAGCAAGTCCATCCGCTCCTCTTCGGAGAGCGTCGTTCCGTACGTGTGCCCTGTATTGTGATTTCCGTCGTGTGACGTATCGAGTTGAAACGAACCGCCATTGCTTCCATCGTACACGTAGCCGACCTTCTTCGGATCGAATTCGCGGCTCCCCGTCATGAATTGCTTCGGCCGTTTGTCCGGGGGGAGCAGCAAATCGTACAACGTCGGCACCGAGCCATTGTGCAAATACGGTGAGCTTGCCCAAATTCCCACGAGCGGCCGCGACGCATACTTGTTCGTCGAACGCCATTCGACCTTCGCCTTTTCCGCCTTCGCGAGCTCTTCGGGCGTGATCTTCTCTCGCTCCACGGCCTTTGCTTGCACCAAGTCGAGCGCCCCGTGCAGCGCCTCGGCAAACGTTTTGTCCCCGAGCATTTTTGCAAAGTTCGTCGCTCGATTCGGATCCGTTCCGATCGTCGCCAAATCGAACGTGCGATCGGGGAACATACCGTCGTCTCCGTAATCGTGACAGCTCGCGCATTCCTTTTTGTAGATGGCTCCGCCTCGCATGGTGCGCCCCGAATCGATGGAACCAAGGATTTCCTCGGGCCACTTGGGCATGGGAATTTTTGCAGCGAGCGCCTCGAGACGCAGCAAATTCCGAAGCTCTACCGTCGATTCACCCGTCTTCATGTCCGCGACGGCACCCACGCCCAGATCTTCCCCGATGTTTCGCTGCACGATCGACGTCGTGTTGTTGTCGTAATGATACCATGTCAACTTTGACAAACCGTAAATGAACGGCAGACTCACGGGCGAATTGACGTCGACCGCGTATTTGTCTCCAAACAAGAGATTACGCGCTGCCATGAACGCATCGAGGCGCCCATATCCAGCGATCGTCGTCGTGCGTAGACCGCGCAGTCCTTCGAGGTATTTGATTTTTGCGTGCAAAAGATCCAATGCGTCCGCTGCCGATTCGATACGCAGTTTGGCATCGTCCAATTTGAGCTCGACTTTTGCCTTTTTTTGCTTGACGAGCGACGTGACCTTGTCCAAAAAATCCTTTTCGGGTTTGTCCCCGGCAAGCTTCAGGTCAGGGTATGCCTTCGACAAACCTGCGGTCTTTTGCTGGGCGAGCCGTTCGAGAAACTTCGCGAGCTTCTTTGGATCCAAGACGGTCGCGTTGAGCGATTCCAAAAGCTCGACCACGAAACCTGCCATGTCGAAATGCGCCGGCCCGCCTTCGATTCGCAACTTCTTGCCATTGTAGGTCATTTCGGCCGTGTGACATGCGGCGCAATTGAAAAAAACCATTCGCGGCTCGGCCCGTTTGCCATTGATCATCGCGGCCGACATGCCCACCGGCAATCCATCGGGATCCTTTGGATCCGGAATCAATCGAAATCGTTCGAGATCCTCCATGAAAGGCTTGAACGTCTTCGTGCTCTCGACTGCGCGGAGCATGTCTAGCGGCAGCAACTCGCCCCCCTTCGGGCAAGTGGTAATACTCGTCGAGCTCTGCGGGCGACATGCCCGAAGTCGGCACCATCGTCACCGGCGTGCTGGCCGCCGCCGCAATGGATGCCGACGCCTGCGGCTGTGACGGTTTCGTTTCCGGCTTCGGCGGGTCTTTCGAACAACCCGCAGCAGCAGCAATCCCCACCGCAATCCCCACGCTCCAGCGATTCATGCTTCGACTCCTTGCCCCATCGGTTTTGCGAATGTACCCGAATGGCGCGCACGTGACAAGAAACCAGTAATTGAGGTTTTCCCCACGGTTTTCAATGTTCGACCGTTTCGTCCACGTTCAATGTAAATCCACTTCCCAGATCGTTCCCTGGGCGTCTCCGGCGAGCAATTTTCCGGCGGCCGACACGAGCGTCGTGACGGGTTTGTCCAGCGTTCCGAGGTGTTCGCTTCGTTCGAGGTCCCAGAGATCCACGCGCTCGCCACCCACAGCGAGAATGTTTGGCCGGACGAACACCGCAAGCCCCGCTTCCTCGAAATGAAAATCGGGTCGAGCGGCCACCGGGCCTGCACCCATGACGCTCCTGGCGCGTTGACCGTCCTTCCACGTAATCACATCGTTGACGCTTGGCGTGACGACCCAAGACGACCCGGGATCGGACACGAGCGCCCGCGGCGCCGCACGCGGAATTCGGCACAATGCTTTGACTTTGGCGCCTGAGATGTCCCAAATCATCAGGCTGCCGTCAAAAAACAGCGCTGCCACGATTTTTCCAGCGTTGCCCGATGCGACCATACAAATGCCGTCACCGTGCCCATCGCCCCATGTTTGCAGCTTTCCGACGATTTTTCCTCCATTCAATTGGCGAATGGAAATGTTGCTGTTCATGTCGCCAACCACATAACGCTCGTCGTCGATGATGGCCGCGTGCACGGGAAAACCATTCGACTTGTGCACCATTTCCTTACCGGTTTCGAGGTCCCACGAGGTCAGGGGAGTATACGCATTATGCGCCGCGCAAAGCGTCAAAACTCGCCCGCCCGGCATGGGCACGACGTACCCGAGGCCATCGTCGGGATGAAGCGTCAGGCGAGGTTCTTTGGGGTTTTCCCACGGCTCGTAGACATGTACGTTGAATTCGTCGACGACCAAAAGAAATCGGCCGTCGAGCGACAATTCGATTCGAACATTGCCGAGCTTTTCGATGCTCGCGTGCCGTTTTCCTTGCCAAACGTATGCATGGCCGGCCGCCTGCGCCCCGATCGTATGGCCGTCGCGAGAAATGTGCAGCGATTCGACGCGGCCGCTCGTCGTGTGAATGGCTCGCGCCGAAAGCGTTTTGCCGCCGCGTACGATGGTCGGGCCGCGCGTTTTTTGCGCAGCAAGCGCGCTTTGCAATAGTTTTGTTATTTTGGCCGGCAACTTTTGCTTTTCGAGCGACTGGAGAACGGGCAGGACCTCGGGAACCGCGTGTCGATTCAGGATCTCCAAGGCCAGCTCGCGCCCCTTTCCCAAAAGCGTTTTTGCGAGCCAATCGCGTGCCGCCGCGCTGCCATTTTCGAGACTCGCGATCATCGGGTCGACGACATAACGGCTTACCGCGGGATTCGTGGCCATACGGATGAACGTGTCGACGCTTCCCAATGGATCATGACGCGCCAAAATGCCGAAGATCGCCTGCCAGGCCGTCGTCTGCACGTGATCGGTTTCGATCCGCGCACGTAATGGGGCAAGGATCTCCTTTCCAACGATGCATTCTGCTGCCGTGAGCGTGCTATCCCATCCGTCGTTCCACCAAAACACAGCCACCCACGGTATTTCAGGCCGAGCAGGCCAAAAGTGTTTGCACAATGTGCCCACATCGGCATACCGGCCGCCCATGCGACACGCCGTCACGCGCAAGACGACCGGCAAGTCATCGGGACCGAATTGCGATAACGTTTCTTTCAGATTGAACGAATAATCACGGCGTGGCTCGAATATCGGTGCCAGCGCTGAAGCGGCGCGCTGTACGGCTTCTTCCGGGACGGCCGCCATGGCATCGACGAGCGGTCGCAATGCATCGGGCCTCGTCATGCAAAACCTGCGCAAAGCTCGATTCGTATCCGTTTCCGGCACCCGTGCGGCGATTTCTCCCGTGCGCGGGTGATGATGTGTGTGCGCAAGTACGTACACTGCGACAAACGGCGGCATTGCATCGAGATGCCGATCCAAAAGCTCGATGCGATCCTCGTCGGACAAATCGAGCCACAACCTCCGCGCGCTCGATGCAATGGCATCGTTCGTCGATTCGAGCAGCGGCAACGTCATCACTACGCGAGATTGGGTCGCGACGAGATTGGCGATGGCTCCCTCGGTTTGGTCTTTCTCGTCGAGCAACGTCTCGAGCGCCGTTTGACCGAGATCTCCCATGGCGCCAAGCGTCTTGAAGAGTGGCTCGCGCTCGTAGTCCCATTCTTCGGCTTTCGGTGTGCTGCGAATGAGTTTTACCACGGCATCGACGAGCCGTTGCGTCGGGAACTTTGCGAGCGGCCATAGCTTGTTTCGCCAATTGTCCCGCTTCGACAGGTGCGCCAAAAGCATTTCTTCACGCGTCGCTACATCGACTGTTCGGAGCACGTCCTCGAGGCCCGCGGTGTCGTGCACGAGCATCGCTTTGGCGAGTGGTATCCACTTGGCGGGCCACGGTTCTCGAGCACGAATGCGAGCGAGCGCGCCGACGTGACGCCCCGTTCGATCCGATATCCAATGCCCTTTTCTCGCGTCTGCGAGAAGCTCTTCGAGGCGTGTTTGCAACATCGGCACGATCGCTTTGTCGCGTGATGCGAGCCACCCAATGGCTCGATGATCGGGCCATATGAGTTTTTCCACGACGAACGCCAATTGTGCAGGCGTCGCGTGCGCCACGAGCGGCTCGAGCGTATCTGGAAACACGCCGACTTCTTTGATATTGCCGACATCGGCGAACACCGCGCGCGCGAACGTGGTTTCGTCCCACAATCGCTCCCAGCCATTGAATTGCTCGGGACACCACGAAGCGCGCAGCAAAAAGGCGCGTCCGAATCGCTGCATTGCATCCGGCGGCATCAAGGCTGCTTGCACGATGCCCCTGCGCCCGAGGGCAAAGAGCACCGACGAGCCTGCGGGTTCGGATACGTCTGCCCATTCGAGCGGCGTGCGATCGCCATCCGATGCGAGGAGTTTGTCGAGCATGACCTCGAGCTCTTTGCTCCAGCCGTGATAAGCGAGCCCATCGACGCGGTCGTCCCACCGCTCGAACCAAAATAAGTTCGCCTTCTTGAGCTGTCGCAGCAGCGATATGAAATCATTCGCATCGAAGTGACCGTGCGTCAGCATCGCCAGGGCGGCACGTTCGTGACCCACGAGCGCCCCTTTGTTTTCACGCACGAGCATCCACAGCGCGTCGGCGAGGTGCTGCGCGTTGCCCGATGCGGCAGCCGAAAGAGTGTCCACTCCGGCTTTGCCGCTCGCGACGCGGTGCAGGAGCTTTTCGAGGTGAGGGGCAAGCTTGACGACGTCCATCGCGCGCATGGTAGCGAATGTTCGCTATCGAGCGCAAGACAAACCCAGAGGTCACGCCTCTTCAGGTTTCGCACGGAGGCACGAGATCCACACCTCCAAAAAAAGCATCCACCAGAAGCGCCATGGCCTCGGCATTTTCCGCCGGGCCGCACTTGAACGCCGGCACGGGTAATGGTTTGCCGTCGATCATCAGGCGCTGCTCGCGAAAATATCGCAATGCGAGCTCGGCAGCGTATTCTTTGCCGCTGCCGCCGTCGATGAACGCGTACGATTTTCCGTTCATCGTCGTGTCGGTGGGCGCATAAGGCTCGAGGCACTTCTCGCTGCCTTTGCACGAAGCGATGATCCGGGCCTCGATGGGCGCGAGCACGCGTGCGGAGAAATTGTCCTGCCAAGCATCGTTCAAGTGAAATATTTCGTGAAATAGTGTATCTCGCACGGCTTCGTCGTTGACGTTGACAGCTCCATAAAGGTTGTATCCAATGTTTTGGCTCACCGCGAAGGCGCTCGGTGTGCCGCCGTCTTCCGTGTAGAAAAATCGAAAATCCAGCGGCCGATCGCGCATGACGATGGGCATTTTCTGCCGCTTGGACAATTCGGTGAAAAACCTGGCGTATTCGCGCATCGCGCCGATGATCCACGTCAAGTGTTCCTTGTTTCGGCCGATGGGACGCGCTGGTTTCAAAAGTATTTTCTTGCCCTTGCCGTCAACCGTCGATTCCTCGGGCAATAGCCCCGCGAGCGACCCGGTTTCTTCGTAAAGCGTGAGCGCCAGCTTTCTTGCATCGGGTTCGTCCGCGAATCGGAGCGAAATCAAGCAACGAATACGTATCACCTCCGCGAGCGCCACCGGGCAAGCTTCACGCAAGCCGTCCGTGCGAAGGTGCGTCGCGAGAAACAGAACGCGCTCAGCAGCTTCGGGCCTGCCTGGATGCGTGGGAGGCGCGGGAGGCGCAGCCGGCGGCTCTGTCGCGACCGGCGGCGCAATGGGCGCAGGCTGCGCGCTTGCGGATGGCATCGGGGCCGCGGGGGCAATCGGGCGCGTCTGATGTGCATGGCGCTCTGGCGTGGCGCTGCATGAAGTGATGCAGACGAGGCATGACAAGAGCACAAAAGCGCGAGCCATGCGGACATTGTCGCTGGTTTCGACGTCGTTGGGAAGCGGGCAGGGGCCGTTCGTTATGACAAACGGTTCGGCCACTTGCGCCAGTCGTTCAAGGCATGTTCAGGTGAAAATGCGGCTCCGCGCTGTCGCGCTCATCCATCAGCGTCACGCCAGCTTCGGCCTTCACTGCGTCGCGTAGCGCCTGTTCGAGCTTTCCTTTCATGTTCCACGACCGCACGTCGACCGCGTTTGCACGAAGGTGTTTCGAGACGTAAACACCGCGCGCTATTTGCCCGTCGATCACTTCACGAATCGCTCGAATCGTCGCCTTGCGCTTCAGTCGCTTGGCAACCGCGTCGCGGTAGGCATTACGTATTTCCACGGCCGCAGCCTTGTTCTCATACACCTTCACAATATCGTCGCCGTGCACGAGCTTGTCGTACATGAGTTGCGCTTGACGCGCAGGCGTGCGCGACCCGCCCGTCACGACGAGCCGGTTTCGCGTAGCCTTGTAATAACGGGCCGCAATTCGTTCGATGCGCTGAGCATTGGCGTCCGTGAGGCGCAAATCGCGCGCCAAGATCTCCATGTGCATCGTCGGCTTTACCGGACGCAATGGTTCGTCCTTACCAGGCGGTGCTTTTCCAATGCGGAAACTCTTGACGTCACCATGGTCAGGACAAACCGAGCATTCACCTGCGATCTGAAGCCCGCTCTTCAGCTCGGCATCGACGTTCTCGACCGTACCGTCCGTCGTCGTCAGTTCGATCCGAACATCGACGGCGTTGTCATAGCTGCTCTTTACTTCGATATCGTACGCCAAATCCGCATCATCCGCGTCGTCACCGTCACGAGACGCGGCGTCGACGTCGCTCGCAGGACGCGTACACGTACGCAGCTCGAGTTGCTCGTACCCCTTGCCCCCCGAGCGCCACGCCGAACAGCGTCGAGCGTCCTCGGCTTCCGCGTTATCAGGCCACGCGACTGCTCCCAGGATCAATGCTCCCAGGATGAACCAATGCCCCGACCTGCAAGCAAGCCACCCACCAGCCACGATCAACCTCACGCAGTTGAGGAAACCCGGTACAAATGTTCCGCTGCGCGGGCATTGCCACGAGTCCGTGCATGCGTCAAGGGCGCCCTTGAACGATTGCGTCGAACGCCTTATCTTGAAGGCGCAATCCGCACGTGCGAGGTCCGACCATGGCCATTCTCTACGAAGATAGCGTCATCGTGTGTGACGACGACGCGATCACCATCAAGACCTACTACTTTCCTGTCGGCAGCAAACGCATTCCCTACACGGACATTCGGCATGTCGAGCCGTTTACGATGGGCGCGATGACCGGAAAGTACCGAATTTGGGGGATGGGTTTGTCCCCACATTGGTTTCACTTGGATGTTGCGAGGCCTCGAAAAACCGAGGCGCTCCTGCTCGACGTGGGCGCTTTGATCAAACCGATCATCACGCCCGACGACTGTTCCGCCGTTCGCGCCATCTTGAAGGAAAAAACCAGACGCTGACGTCAGAAGCAAAGCTCGACGTGGTACGTGTTCCCTCGAAGATCCAAGTGCACCGTCTGGCCGCTCTTCTGAATGATAGCCATCATGGGCTTGTTCTGCACGAGCACATCGGCGGCGAACCCTGCGAGTCCACGAGCCTTGCCAACCTCGATCATGCGGCGCATCAAAAGCGTCCCAATTCCACGGTTCTGCTGTTCGTCTCGGATGACGAAAGCAACGTCGGCCATGCGCGTCGCAGGGTCCACGTCATAACGCGCCATGCCAATGATCTCTTCGCAATCATTTTCGACGCGTGACACGATGAGCGCCATGTTGTGATCGTAATCCAAATTGACGAGCTCCAGCATCTCCTCGTGCGGATGCTCGCGCTTGTGGGACATGAACCGCCGGTACGTGCTCTCGTCGGACAATCGGTAAAACAAGTCCCGCAAAGCGTCTTCGTCGGAAATCCGAGCGGGCCTCACGAGGACCGTATCACCATTGGGCAGCTTTTCCTGCCGAGCCTCGCCCCAGGGGTAGGCAGCTTGCACCACGATTTGATTCGGAAAAACATATTTCCGTTGCTTGGCCGCTGCGAGCAGATCGGATCGATGATCCGGATGCGCAATTTCAATCAGCGCGAGCGCTCTTTGCCGAATATTTTTGCCCCACAAATCGACGACGCCGTGCTCCGTCGCGATGTAATGCACGTCCCCGCGGCTCGTGACGACACCTGCGCCTGCCTCCAAGACCGGAACGATACGGCTCACAGTGCCATTTTTTGCGGTCGATCGCATGGCAATGATGGGTTTGCCCCCGCGGCTCCGCGCAGCTCCGCGGATGAAGTCCACTTGTCCGCCAATCCCCGAGAAAAACCGTCCCATCAGCGTGTCGGCTGCAACTTGACCCGTCAGGTCCACGGCCAGCGCCGCGTTGATGGCCGCCATCTTGTCATGCCGTGCAATGACGAAAGGATCGTTCGTGAAGCTGCACGAGCGCATTTCGATGAACGGATTGTCGTCCACCCACTCGTACAAATCGCGCGAGCCAATGATGAACGACGTGACGATTTTGCCCGGCAAAAGCGTCTTCTTGCCGCACGTGATGACACCTTTTTCCACGAGGCGTTTGACGCCGTCGGAAAACATTTCGGTGTGAATGCCCAAGTCGTGGTGGTGCTCGAGCGCCTCGAGCGTCGCGTCGGGAATCTTGCCAATTCCAAGCTGAAGCGTTGCGCCATTTGGTACGACGCTCGCAATGTGCCGACCGATGGCCCGGTCCACTTCGTCGAGGGATTCGGGTAAATGCTCGTGCAAAGGCGAATCGACCGGAATCAGCTTTGCCAGACGATTCACGTGCACGAACGAATCTCCATGCGTGCGCGGCATTTGCTCGTTGACCTCGGCGAGGACCAGATCCGCTGCATCCAGCGCCGCACGTGTGATGTCCACCGAAACGCCAAGGCTGCAATAACCGTGCATATCGGGCGGGGAAACTTGAATGAGGAGCACGTCGATGCGGACGCGGCGCGATGTGATGAGCGCTGGAATCTCGGACAAAAACACCGGCATGAAGTCCGCGCGACCCTCGTGAATCGCCTCACGCGTGTTGGCTCCAATGAAAAACGCCGTGTGCCGAAATCGCTTCTCGAGACCAGGCTTGACGTAGGGCGCTTTTCCGAGCGTCATCAAGTGAACGATCTCGTTGTCCGCCAAGTGATCGCCGTGCGTCACGAGCGCGCTGACGAGCTGGTTCGGTTCGCAGGCGTGCGAGCCGACCATGATGCGACGACCCGGCAAAATGAGTCGTATCGCCTCTTCGGGCGTGCAGATTTTGTCCCGATACCGCTCTTGCCAATTGCTCGATGACACGTTGATTCTCCTGCGCTCCTGCTGCGTGCGGGCGAGTTGTGTCGCGATCGCCAAGACGATGCAAGGAGATCGTGTCGGAACGAGACCTAGACGCGTTTCGTCACTCGTCCATCAGCGCTCGATAGGCCATTTGATCGTCGTACATCTTCGAGAACACGCGATGCTTTCGATCGTGAAACGCCTTCACGTCGCCGCCGTTCGGAAGGACGACCGTGCCGCTCTCCGTCATCGCAGCCATTGCTGCGAGCACGCTCGGCTTGTCGCCCGATGCAACCGCACCGAGAATGGCCGAACCCAAAAGTACCGCCTCGGGTTCTTTGGGTAAAACCACTCGACATCCCGTTACGTCCGCATGTTCGCGCAGGAAAACCGGGTTTTTTGTGTCGCCACCCGTCGCGAAGAGCGTTCCGATGCGATACCCAGCTTTGTTCATTTCCGTAAGAATGTGCCTCGTCCCATGCGCCAATGCTTGGATCGTCGCCAAGTATTGCACCGCGAGCGCATCCACGTCGTTATCGAGCGACAAACCGCTCATCATACCGCGCAACGTAGGATCCGCTCGTGGCGAACGATTGCCATGGTGGTCCGGAAAAACGTGCACGCCACGCGTCAATTCTGCCGGAAAGGCCGCCTTTGCCGAGAGCACGTCGAGCCTCTCATTGAGCAGCGCATACACCGACGTTCCGCGCTTCCGCGCCTCCTCGGAAAGCTCGGGGCCGCGAGCATGCGATTGAATCACGTGATCAATGAGCGCGCCCGTTGCGCTTTGCCCACCTTCGGTGAGCCACAAGCCCGGAATCATTGCGGACGCATAAGGCCCCCACACGCCGGGCACGAATCGCGGCTCGCGCGAAGATGCCATGTGACACGTCGACGTTCCACCAATCAATGCCAGACGCTCTTCCATCATGGCTTCGTCGGGCGCGTTGCCCCCATCGGGAATGCCTATCAATCCGAGGCCTCCGGCATGCGCGTCGATGATCGGAACTGCAACGGCAATCCCCTCGGACAAACCCAGCTCACGCGCAGACTTCGCGGACAAACCTCCCGCGCGTTCGCCCATCGGACGCACGCGCCTGCCGATGCGCGCGTATCCCGCGTCCACGAGATCGCCCAAACCAATCGCGCGAAAATAGGCATCGTCCCAGCGCCCAATGCTTCCATCTCGCCCAGGTTCGTGGCCCAAATAGGTCCACTTGCAGACGGTGGTGCAAAGCGACCGGACATCGACGCCCGTTGCGCGATAGGTGAGAAAATCAGGTAAATCGAAGAAACGAGCAGCGCGGCGATAACTGCTCCCAAGATGCTCGGAAAGCCACAAGAGCTTCGGCGTTTCCATTTCGGGTGAAATCACGCCGCCCACGTATCGAAGCACGTCATGCCCGCCCGCATTGATGCGCTTGGCCTGCTCGATCGCACGATGATCCATCCACACGATGACGTTCCAATGATCATCTCCCGTGGGACTCACGGTCACGGGCGCATCCTGTTCGTCCAGAAGAACCAGCGAACACGTCGCATCGAAACCGATACCGACGACGCGTTCTGGCCGATCTCCAGCTTCCGCGAGGGCCGCCCGCGTTGCTTTGCAGGCGGCGTTCCATATCTCGTCGGACGATTGCTCGACGAAGTCCGTTTCGGGGCGATGAAGCGTGATGGGATGCACGCCCATGCCGAGGCGCTTGCCAGAGCCATCGAAAAGCGCGGCGCGCACGCTGCCCGTACCCACGTCGATCCCGAGATAGTGACGGTCTTGCATGGTCATGTTCGTCCGGAAGAACCTGCGTCGAGGTGCGACGCGATGATACACGCTGCCGCGAGGTGCGGGAACGAGCTCCAAGGTTTTTCCCGAGCGAGGGGAACGCGCTGCCGACGACGGTCGCCTGGATTTGCAGTGATCCAGTTGCCATGACGAGCTTCGATTCGATGCTTCAGGCGTGGCGCAGGCAAGGAAACGCGCGGCGACCAAGCCCGCACAGGCGGTCGAGTCCGATGGGTCGCCAGCGAAACGAACGCGGCGCAAGAAGGACGTTGCTCCCTCCTCACGCGGTTTGTCCGCGGACGATCTCGTCACCGAAACGCTCGACGCGAACCTCGAAGCGCTCACGGACGCCATTCACAACGATGGCGGCTCGGTGCTGTCCGTTTATCGCGATCCGCTCGGTGGGCACCCCGTTCTGCTCGCCGGTCTGCCTGTCGAACGTGTCGAGCCCACACCTTTTCAGCGCAATCTCTCCGAAACGCACGCCAAACGCTTGGCATCCGTTCTGGAGAAAGTGGATGTTTTTCTCGATCCCATCATCGCCGTTCGTCGCCCCAACGGACATTATTGGACCCCCAACGGTCTGCATCGCCTCGAAGCGATGAAGCGTCTCGGCGGTCGCGCGCTCGTCGCGCTGGTTCTTCCGGACGAACACGTCGCGTTTCAGATCCTCGCGCTCAACACGGAAAAAGCGCACAACCTGCACGAAAAATCGGTCGAGGTCATCCGCATGGCGCAGGCGCTCGTCGACGCCGGCACCGATCGCACCGAGCGTGACTTCGCGTTCGAATTCGAGGAGCCGGCGCTCGTCACACTCGGCATCTGCTACGAGTCGCACCCGCGGTTTTCAGGGAGTCAGTACCTCGGGATCCTGCGCGCAACGTGCGACTTTTTGGATCGACCACTTCATGAGGCGCTCGACGTCCGACGTGCGCATGCGACGCGTCTCGTCGAGCTGGACGATCGCATCACGGAGGTCGTGTCTGCACTGAAAGCGCGAGGGTTCGTCAGTCCGTACCTCAAGTCGTTCGTCGTGGCGCGATGCAATCCGCTTCGCTTTCGACGCGGTGCAACGCTCGCCTTCGACGACGTCGTGGCGCGCATGCTCGATGCGGCAGCCGAATTCGACGTGGAGCACGTGCGGCCCGATCAGATCGCTCGAACGGCAGGTCCACCGCTCGAAGAGGCCGCGTAGCAAGCAATTCGCATCTCGCGGCCGGGCGTGACTATACTCGCGCGCCATGTTCGTCCGAAGCCTCCGTATCGTTCTGCTCTTCGTCGCGGTGCTCTTCGTCGTCTCGTGCAACCGAAACAGCAGCAACAAAACCCGCATCGCCGTCGTGCCGAAGGGAACAACGCACGAGTTTTGGAAGGCGGTGCATGCAGGGGCCGTGAAGGCATCGCGCGAGATCAACGTCGACGTCGTGTGGAAAGGCCCGCTCGAAGAGGACGACTTGAAGGGGCAGATCGACGTCGTGCAGAGCTTCGTGGCGCAAGGCGTTTCGGGCATCGTGCTCGCGCCGCTCAACGACAAAGCTCTCGAAAAGCCCGTCGCGGATGCGGTGAACGCGAAGATCCCGGTCGTGATTTTCGATTCGGATGTGGCGGGCGACAAGCACAAGAGCTTCGTCGCGACGGACAACGAACAAGCCGGCCGAATGGCGGGCGAGAAGATGGCGACGCTGCTTGGACGCAAGGGAAAAGTAGCAGTTTTGCGCTACCAAGAAGGTTCGGCGAGCACGCACAAGCGCGAGCAAGGGTTTCTTGAGGCCATACGCAAGGTCGAAGGGATCACCATCGTGAGCGACAACCAGTACGGTGGTGCGACGACGGAGAGCGCCTTTGAAAAGGCCGAAAGCTTGCTCGCGGCGCAGAACGCATCGACGGGCGGTATTCAAGGTGTTTTTTGCCCCAACGAATCGACGACGTTCGGGATGCTGCTCGCGCTGCGCAAGTCGAACCTTGCGGGCAAGCTCCAGTTCGTCGGGTTCGACGCTTCGGAGAAGCTCGTCGCCGCGCTTCATGAAGGCCACATTTCGGCGCTCGTCGTGCAAGATCCATTCAAGATCGGCTACGAGTCGGTGCGCACGATGGCCGAGCTGCTCGCGGGCAAACCCGTCGAAGCTCGCATCGATACGGGCGCGACCATCGTGGACCGGACAAACGTCGCGACGCCGGATATCAAGGCGCTGCTCGCGCCCGATCTGACGCCGTGGCTGAGCAAGTGACGAACAGCGCGGCGCATCTTTCGGCGCGCGGAATCGAAAAGTCATACGGCGCTACGCGTGCGCTCGGGGGCGTCGACTTCGAGGTGTCCGCGGGCGAAGTGCACGCGCTGCTCGGTGGAAACGGCGCGGGCAAAAGCACGCTCGTGTCGATCCTTGCTGGAGCGATCCTGCCGGATGCAGGGACGCTCATGCTGGGCGGCGTCGCGTATCGGCCGCGAAACCCCGCGGAAGCGCGTCGCGCCGGAGTTTGTCTGGTCCACCAAGAGCGAGCGCTCTGCGCGCACATGACCGTGGAAGAGAACATCGTGCTCGGCAGTGAGCCTGTGTTTCGCGGCGTCGTGCGTCGCGTGGAAATGCGCGCGAAAGCGCTGCGGGCGCTCGAAGCGATCGATCCGTCCGGTGCCAAGAAAAACCGCATCCGACCTGACACGCGCGTCGCGGATCTTGCGCCTGGCGAGCAGCAGATCGTGGAGACTGCGCGAGCCATCGCGGACGAGCGTTGCCGCCTTTTGCTCCTCGACGAACCCACATCCAGCCTCGGTGCGGACGATGTCGACGCGCTCTTCGCCGTGATTCGGCGCCTTCGTGAAGCGGGCATGGCCATCGTGTACATTTCACACCATCTCGCCGAAATTCGCCGAATTGCCGATCGGTTCACGGTGATTCGCGATGGGCGTGCTGCAGGAAGTGGTCGCGTCGCGGACGCGCGCATGGAAGACATCGTTGAAATGATGGCGGGCAGGCGCGTGGACGAGCTCTATCCGCGCTCGGCGCGCGAGCCGAAGGACGTGGTGCTCGACGTGCGGGATCTTGCCGGTGTGGCGTTGCCCGAGCGAGCGAGTTTGCAATTGCGGCGCGGTGAAGTGCTGGGCATCGCGGGGCTCGTGGGGTCGGGTCGAACGGAGTTTTGCAGGGCGCTCTTCGGGCTGGATCAGGTTCGTCGCGGTACAGTGAAAATGGCGGAATTCACGGGATTTGCGACGCCTTCGCAGCGGCTTGGGCAAGGGATGGGGCTGCTCAGCGAAGATCGCGGTGGCGAAGGCTTGGCGTTGAATTTGTCGATAGCGGACAACCTCACGCTGTCGCGTTTGCAGGGGCTTGGGCCGCGAGGGTTTGTCTTGCCGTCACGCATGCGAGCGGTGGCGAGGAAGTTCATCGACAAGCTCGGGATCGTGACGCAGGGGCCGGAGACGCGCGTGGGCGCGCTTTCGGGCGGCAATCAGCAAAAAGTGGCATTGGCGCGGCTGCTTTATCACGATGTCGATGTGTTATTGCTCGACGAACCCACGCGCGGCGTGGACGTCGGCAGTCGCGCGGCGATTTATCGAATCATCGACGAGCTCGCGCTTTCGGGCAAAGCGGTATTGGTGGTGTCGAGCTCGGTCGAGGAGCTCCTCGGCATTTCGGATCGAATCGCGGTGATGCACAAGGGGCGGCTTGGTCCGGCAAAAGCCGCCTCGTCGCTCGACGAGCATTCGATATTGCTCGAGCAATCGGGAATGGCATGAAGATTCTGCGTAAATACCCATTTCTTGGGCCGCTCATTGCGCTCGTTCTCGTCTACCTTCTTTTTGCGCTTTTTGCGCCGCCCTCGTTTTTGCGCATCGAAAACCTGGCGACCATGGCGCGACAAACCGTGGTCGTCGGCATTGCAGCGTCCGGCATGACGCTCGTGATTCTGCTCGGCGGTATCGACTTGTCCGTGGGATCCACGGTGGCCTTGTCGACGGTCGTGGCGGCATTGTGTTTGCGTGAAGGTTTGTCTGGGCCGCTTGCGGCGCTCGTGGCCACGGCGTCGGGCATGGCCGTGGGCCTCACGAATGGCGTGCTCTCCACATCGCTGCGGATTACGCCTTTCATCGTGACGCTCGGGTCGATGAGCGCCATTCGCGGGCTCGCGAAGGGTCTTGCGGACAGTCAAAAAATCGATGCACCCCCAAAGGGCCTCGACGTGCTCCAAGCGCCCCTGCCGGATGGGTTTGGCTGGGCCATTTTTCCTCCGGGCGTGTGGATCATGCTCGCCATGTCGGCGCTCGTCGCGGCGATGCTCGTGTACACGCGGCTCGGGCGTCACATCGTGGCGATTGGATCGAACGAAGCGACGGCGCGTCTTTGTGGTGTGCCGGTTTCGCGGGTCAAATGGTTCGTGTATGCGGCGGCCGGGTGTTTGGCGGGTTTGGCGGGGGTGATGGAGTTTTCGACGCTGACCGTTGGAGATCCAACCGATTCGATGGGCCTCGAGCTCGAGGTGATTGCAGCGGTGGTCATTGGCGGAGGATCTTTGGCGGGGGGCGAGGCGTCGGTGGCGGGAGCGCTTTTCGGCGCGATGTTGATGACCGTGATTCGTACGGGGTCGACGCATTTGGGCATCGACAACTGGGTGCAGCAAATTGTGACGGGGCTCATTATCGTTGCAGCGGTGGCGATTGATCGCGTGCGGCGCGGTTCGAGCGGCTCGTCGCGGTGATCGATGCGGATTCGCGCACGCAGCGAGTCATGCGCGCTGCTGAAGCTCGCGCCGGCGCTCTTCGATCCATGCTCGAGCTTCGGCTTCCGTTGCAGTGAAGTGCAGGGGGTTATCCAGGCTGCGGTGGATGAGGCGCGCGGCCTTGTCGATGAGCGTTCCGAGGACGCGAAAATGAAAGCTCGCGCCGATGACGACGTTGCCACGTACGGGCATCGCTTCTCTCGAGGGATCCGGCCCTTCGGCCGCGATACGCCTCGCTTCGGGGGTGATGTTTTCGAGGCGCGATACGTCGATGAGGACCAGGATAAAAGGCTTGTCTTTACAAAACTCGAGCTGCTTTTCGTAAATGCGTTTGATGTCCGCTGCTTCGACACGGCCGAGAAGGTGCCAGTATGCGAGGTCCGGCGACTCGAAGGTGACGTAGCTCGAATGCGGGGGAGATTTCATGAATGGGCCCGCCGAAGGGTGAAAGTGACCGTATCGAGGTCGACATAAAACATCTGCGCCGCCGCGTCGAGGTAGCTTGCGGACGTTGCTTCTCGTTGACGGCATATTTGCGGAATTTGGTTGACCATCGACGGAATACAGGATACGCGTGGAAAATGCCAGGCTCGAATCACCTTCGGCCATGTGGCATCTTGCGGTTGGCAGTCCCCCGGGAGGATTCTACATGGAATCTGTAGCCGTTACACAAGGCGCGCCGCAACTCAGGCTCGACAAGCATTTCCTCATCGCTCCGGCGCTGCGGCATTTGCGTGCATCGTTCAATGGCGAGGCGGTAGAGCCCTGGGCGCTTTGGCTGGTTGCGTCCGAGGGAACGGCGGGCTGGATGCGTTATCTGGAGTCTGCCCTGGGCGAACACCTGGACGACCGGTACCGAGCGCGAGCCATCATGACGGCTGCGTGCGGCGAAATGTTTCGGCGCCGGGGGCTCGCATTGGCGGCGCCGCTGAAGGAGGCGCTCGAGGGCCGATCACCTGCGGACGTGCGAGCTTTCTTCGAGGCGCTTTATCCGGGACCAATTGGGGCGTCGATTCGCTGGAGCTTGGACGGTATTGCAAGAGAGTCGCCGGGGATTGCCGCATCGGCGCGTGCATGGCGGCTTGCCGGTAAAGTGGATGCGAAAACGCGATGGCTCGAAGTTTCCCATCACTTGGGCGAGCTCACGATTGTGCTGACCGAGCTATTGCCAAAAGAAAACGTTCCGCGGGCGATTGGATGGCTCGGGGATACCAGCCACGCATTCGGCAAAGAAGTTGCCGAGCTTGCTGCATCGCTGTTTGGAATGCCACCCACGATGGAGAGCGCCATTGAAACGTTGCGGATGGGAGAATTCCTTTTTCGAGTGAACCCCGAGCATACGAGCGGCGTTGGTGATGAACAAAAGCCTGGATTCATCGAAGGAAGCGCGTGTTTGTGGTACGAAAGGCCGGGCTGGAAGCAGGTGCATTGCGGCGTTTTGGGGCGTTTTCAGGCGGGGATTTCGGAAGTATTCGGTCAAACGTATTCGCTGACGCAGACCATTCCAAAACACGGCGGTGATACGTGTCGCATCAGCATGTCGCCCATTCAATTGCGCGTGGGCGCCGAGCGGACGAAGACGCCGGTACGTAGCGCCGATGCTCCCGCGTGGGAACCTCCGAAGAAAATAAACAGCCGCAAGCGGCATACGGAGGCGCTCGATGGGCTGGTGCGAGGCAAGGATCCTGTCGCAGGGTATTACGGCCCTGAAAGCGCGATGTGGGAAGGCATTCGCCATAGCGTAATTCTTTTGGGCGGCGGTCGGGCCGCATTGATGCAGCTCGCGCATCCCGCGGTAGCCCATGCCATACGCGATCACAGCGTCGTTCACGAAGACATGCTCGGTCGATTCATCCGCACGATGATGTCGGCGTACACCATCATCTTCGGGAGCGCGGACGAAGTGCGCGCGGTGTCCGAGCGAGTTTATGGCATTCACGCCGCCATTTCGGGGCAGCTCGACGACGTGCCCGGACAGGAAATTCGTCGTTATCATGCGCTCGACCCCGAGGCTGTATTTTGGGTCGGTGCCACGCTCTTCGATACGGCCATGATGGTGTACGAACGAATGGTCCGTCCGCTCGATACGCCCGATCGAGATCGCTTGGTGCGTGAAGCGTCGACCTTTTGGGTCGCATTCGGTCTCGCACCGGAAGCGTGTCCGACAAACTGGGCTGATCTTCACGGGTATGTCGAAAGGCGCATCGAGCAGCTCGCGCCGCTCGTCGGGGATACGGCGCGTGATCAAGCAGCAAGGCTCT
The DNA here is from genome assembly GCA_016715885.1 of Polyangiaceae bacterium. Classification (NCBI taxonomy): domain Bacteria; kingdom Pseudomonadati; phylum Myxococcota; order Polyangiales; family Polyangiaceae; species Polyangiaceae bacterium. The sequence goes on along the minus strand of JADJXL010000020.1, from coordinate 1,337,721 downwards.
TCAAACCCCAAGCGCCGTTTGTCCAGCCAATCTTCGATCAATTGCGGTTGATCACGGCGGAGATGTTGCCCGCTTCTTTGCAACGCGCGCTTCGAATGGAACTGAATCCGCAGGAGCGATTACTGGCGCGTTCGTGGATTTTCGCGGCCGAGCGGCTCGTGCCTTGGTTGCCGGACCAAATTCGATATGTACCGGCATATCACACGGCGCAGCGTCGATTGCGAGCAGCAAGGCGATCATGAGGAACCCGAAAACCGTGCGCGAGCTACCCGAGCGAATCGTTGCCGGCAAGAACCGCCCGTTTACTGGGCCGGAATTCATCGAATCTCTGCGTGACGGTCGCGAGGTCTACGTCTATGGCGAGCGCGTCAAAGACGTCACGACCCACCCCGCCTTTCGTAATGCCGCCAGGTCCGTCGCCAAGCTGTACGATGCGCTTCACGCCGAAAAAACGAAGTCAATCCTAACGGCCCCCACGGATACCGGTTCGGGTGGATACACGCACCGATTCTTCATGCCGGCGTATTCGCGCGAAGAGCTCATGGGTCAGCGCGACGCCATTGCGCAATGGGCGCGCATCACGTACGGCTGGATCGGCCGAAGCCCCGACTACAAGGCCGCCTTTCTGAATACACTCGGGGCCAATGCCGAATTTTACGGCCAATTCGCGAATAACGCGCGCGCGTGGCACAAGCGGGCGCAGGAAGCCGTATTATTCGTCAATCACACCATCGTCAACCCACCGATTGACCGCGACAAACCAGTGGACGAAGTCAAAGACGTCTACGTTACCATCCAAAAGGAAACCGACGCGGGCATTTACGTCTCCGGCGCCAAAGTCGTCGCGACCAACTCGGCGCTCACGCACTACAACTTCCTTGGCCAGAGCATGGGCGCCGAAATCAACGATCCGTCGATGGTGGTGATGTTCATGGCGCCGGTCAATACGCCTGGCATCAAGCTGATTTGTCGGCCGTCTTATGAACTCTCGGCTGCGGCGACGGGTTCGCCCTGGGACTATCCGCTGTCGAGCCGTTTCGATGAAAATGACGCGATTTTCATCTTCGACAATGCATTCATTCCGTGGGAAAACGTGTTCATTTATCGCGATCCCGAGAAGCTCAAGCAATTCTACCCTCGCTCGGGCTTTGCCAATGGCCTCGCATTCCAAGGCTGCACCCGGTTTGCCGTCAAGCTCGATTTCTTGTCCGGCCTCTTGTACAAGGCCGCTCGCGCGACCGGTACCGAGAGCTTTCGCGGCGTCCAGGCGCAAATCGGAGAAGTCATCGGCTGGCGCAACCTGTTCTGGTCGCTTTCGGATGCAATGGCGGCCATGCCCGATCCTTGGGTGGGTGGCGCCGTACTCCCAAGCATCAAAGCGTGCATTTCTTATCGAATATTTGCCACGGAGGCTTATCCTGCGATTCGCAAAATCATCGAGCGAGTGATTGCTTCGGGATTGATCTATTTGCCGTCCCATGCGCGCGACCTGAAAAATCCCGAAATCGAATCGTATCTCGCGCGTTACGTGCGCGGTTCGAGCGGCATCGACCATAAACAGCGCATCAAAATCATGAAGCTATTGTGGGATGCCATCGGTTCGGAATTCGGTGCTCGCCACGAGCTCTACGAACTCAATTATGCCGGGAACCACGACATGGTCCGTCTATTCGGCTTGCAGCAGGCTCGAGCGTCAGGATCGCTCGAACAGATGGAAACCTTCGTCGACCAATGCATGGCCGATTACGACGAGGATGGATGGCGTGATCCTGATTATTTCTCCAACGACGACGTGAGCTTGCACAAGAGGAATTCTTGAGGGCTGGTATCGCCGCGTTTAGCGTATTATGTTGTATTTTAGAATGCAATAAATGGCTCGCACGCCATCCTTCCAGCCAATCTTCTTGCCTTCGGCATACGTTCGCCCATAATAGCTGATTCCTACCTCGTAAATGCGGCAGTTCATTTTGGCGACCTTGGCGGTGATTTCCGGTTCGAAGCCGAAGCGATCCTCTTCGATGAGGATGTTCTGGATGATTTCACGACGGAATAGCTTGTAGCAGGTTTCCATGTCGGTCAGATCGAGATCCGTAAACATGTTGGAGAGCGTGGTGAGGAAACCGTTGCCCAGCCGGTGCCAATAGTAGAGGACCCTGTGTGCGTCCCCTCCGGCAAAGCGAGAACCGAACACCACATCGGCCTTGCCTTGGCGAATCGGCTCGATCAAACGCCCATATTCTTTGGGATCATATTCCAGGTCCGCGTCCTGAATGATGATCAAATCGCCCGTGGCAGCTTGGAAGCCCGTTCTAAGTGCGGCGCCTTTGCCACGATTCACCTCGTGATACAGCACCTTGCTCACCCGGCCCGAGTTTTCGATGTCTCGCCGTAGCTTTTCCCGCGTACCATCCGTCGAACAATCGTCGACGACGATGATCTCTTTGTCCGGGTAGGGGGCATCATTGATGGCATCGATGATCGCATCGATGGTGTTCAGCTCGTTGTAGCAGGGGACGACGACGGATAGGCGCATGGTAGGCAGCGGGATGATATCATGAATCAGCCAAGGACGATGCGCTCGAAATATCGGATCGTTCTTTTCAAGCCTTCCTCTAGGTCGACCTGCGGCGTCCAGCCAAGCGTCTTCCTTGCAAGCTCGATATTGGGCTGGCGCTGCCTCGGATCGTCCGCGGGAGCTTTTTTTTGTACCAATTTGCTCTTCGAATTCGTGAGTCGTAACACGGTTTCCGCCAGTTCCAGCATGGTGATTTCTGCGGGATTGCCGAGGTTCACTGGGCCGATGAGATCGGCGCCGGTATCCATGAAGCGCAGCATGGCCTCGATGAGATCATCCACATAACAAAAACTTCTGGTCTGCTGTCCGTCGCCGTAAATGGTAATGCTTTCGCCCTTCAAGGCTTGCACGATGAAGTTGCTCACCACCCGCCCGTCATTCGTGTGCATACGCGGGCCGTAAGTATTGAAAATGCGTGCCACTTTGATTTGCAGCTCGTGCTGTCGCCAGTAATCGAAGAACAGGGTTTCGGCACAGCGTTTTCCTTCGTCGTAACAACTGCGCACACCAATGGGGTTGACCTTGCCCCAATAACTCTCGGGCTGAGGATGTACCTCCGGATCCCCGTAGACCTCACTCGTACTCGCCTGAAATATCTTGGCGCCCGTATGCATGGCCAAGTCGAGCATGTTGATGGCACCGAGCACGCAGGTCTTGATCGTCTGCACCGGGGCGAGTTGATAATGGACTGGAGATGCCGGGCAGGCCAGGTTGTAGATTTGGTTCGCCCGTAGATGGAGCGGGACGGTGATGTCGTGCCGGATGACCTCGAAATGCCGACAATGGGCGAGATGCTCGAGGTTTTTCTCGTTGCCCGTGTAGAAATTATCGACGCACAGAACGTCGTCACCACGCTCGACCAAACGCTCGCACAGGTGCGATCCAAGAAACCCCGCGCCGCCAGTAACGAGGACCCTTCGCATGGCGGTACATTACGAATTTTTTTTCAGCGCGTATGAAAATAAATCGTCCGGATCGAGATCGCCGCCGACCGAGCCCGTCGTGCCGTGTCCTACCCATCAGATGGCACCGCCCCCATTCGGTTCTCGCAGTACACGGAAGTCGGGGTTTATTTTTCTTGACCGGCGCAGCGGCCTATGTATCGACATCCAGTTTCGACACGTCAAGCCTGAATGGCAGGTTCTTCTGCGGGGGATTCTTGCGGCGGATCCACAGGTTCCGATTTACGCAGGATCGACCATAGGAGGATGCCGAGCACGACAAACTGAGCCGCGATGGAGAGCGCCGCTAGGGCGGCTTGCGGCGCCGGAATGGCCGGGGCCAGCGTGGCAAATGTCACCGCGGTCAGGACAAACGCCCCGCCTCGGCTTCGGATTTCTCCCGCCACGAGCGAGATGATCCAGTATACGGTGCTCAGATAGTACGGCGGTGGAAAGGGCGTCTGCAACGACGCGAACGACAAAACGGCGAGCCACATGGTCGCTTGGTTTCCGCGCCCATCGCGCCTTCTTGCGGCAAAGATGGCAAACCCGACGACCAGCACGACATAGACCTTGGCTATTTGGCGGCCCACTTTCCACGGGTCCAGGTCCATTCCCATGAGCTGCAACTTGAATGGAATCCCAAATGGGCCGTAATTGGACGTGATCGTTCGAGCATCTCGAGCCAAGTCGGACATGTATTCTCCCGACGCGAGGCGCGGAACGAGATACGTAAACCAAGCCTCGTGGGTCTTGGGGCCGATGACGACCAGGCCGAGCAAGACGAGGAGAATCCCGGCAGCGAACGTCAATGCTGCGTCTCGCCAGCGCCTTTGTACCAAAAGCACGACGCCCAGCAGCCCAGGCGACATTTTGAAGAGCGTCGCGGCCGCAAGGAGCCCGCCGCCGAGCACGTGCCGGCGCTTTTCAAAGGCGAGCATGCCGGCCATCGACGCGGCCATCACCAAGGCATGCGAATTACCGAGTTGCAGTGCGTATCCCCACGAAAGCCAAACCCAAGGCGCGAGAAGCAGCGCAATTGCACCTCGTCGCCCGCCCACCCATTGCGCCACGAGCCACAGGGTCGCTGCGATAACCATGCCGCACAGCCCGTACCACAAGGCTCGCTGAGCATAAAATCCGCTCACGGTTTTGACGAGGCCTAGGGCAACGAGCAAAAATGTCGGTGGATTGGGAAAACGATCCACGTGGAACGGGGCGAAGCGAGGATTCCACACGACTTCACGGGGTGGCATGTGGCTCGCATCGAATATGTTCGCCTCACCATCCAGGAATCGCTCGGCGGCGTAAACGTACCCCGACAAACACGAATGGTGGACGAGGAATGGTTCCTTCGGAAATAGCGAATACTGGGGATGAGCAGGATCACCGATGAAGGTGCTGAGCAGGGCGCTCTTGACCACCACTGCAATGGCCAAAATGATCCACGCGGCCATCCATCCGCGGTGGCTCGTCAGCAAGCCATCGAGCTCCGCCGGCATTCGCGTGATACACGCGGCAGCGATGAAAAGCGTCGTCCCTACAGCAGCGAGCAGCGCGAGCGCCAGCGCCGGTCCACCACCGAGAGCAACAGCCGCGAAAATCGCGGGGAGGCAAGCCGCCGCGGCGCGAATCCCGGCGCCTTTATGATGAAGCGCTCGCATGGCCACCAGACTGTATGCCGAAATGCCCAAGGAGGCGATGGTGACTCGAGGCGCCATGCCCGTCGCGTCTCCGCCGAGCGCTACCAGCAGCGGGCGCCACAGGCCATGGGCCGCAACGGGAGCGAGAATGAGCGCGAAGCATGCGACGAGCAGGTGACGCTCCAGTGCGCGGAAAGCGGTATGCATTGAGACCTGGCAACCTCGTGAGCGATATGAAGCGCGGCGACTATATCTCGTGTCGGGCCGCCTTGTCTTTTCCAAAATCGACGTTGGCTACGAGCTCGGGACGATGTATTCATCGCTGCGCAGCCGATGAGCATGAATTCCAAAACCGGAGCGCCTTACTTCGCAGACGATCTCGAGGCCATGGATTCGGCTTCCAGGTATTACTCGTGGATGCTCGATGCATTCGCTCCACACATTGGTAAGCGAATCCTCGAAGTTGGTGCAGGCAGCGGCAACTTTTCCGAGCGCTTGCTCGATTGGAAACCAGATCTATTGACCTGCTTGGAACCCTCGGCCAACGTTGCCGTCAAGCTCGAGCAACGTCTGGCTGGCGCGAAAAACACAGAAACCAAGCGCGGCCTGCTCGCAGATCACGCGGCCGGTTGGCAAGAGCGCTACGATACCATTTTTTATATCAATGTCTTGGAGCACGTAAAACACGACCGAGACGAAGTCGTGCGGGCTTTGTCCTGCTTGAAGGCAGGAGGGCATCTTTTGATTTTCGTCCCCGCGTTGCCACGGTTATATGGAAGAGCCGATGAGCTTTTCGGCCATTACCGGCGCTATACGCAATCGCAGCTCATGGATTTGTTCCAAGCCCAGCCCGTCGACATCGTGCGCTGCCATTATTGGGATGTGCTCGGCGTGCTGCCGTGGTGGATCACGTTCGTCCTGCTCCGACGTGGCGTGATGAATCGTCGCATGGTGAAGCTCTACGATACGGCCGTCGTGCCCGTGGCGAGGTTTCTCGAGAGCTACTTCACTCCGCCGCTGGGCAAAAATTTGATCTTGATCGCGCGAAAAGGAGCCCGCGCCCCGCGCCAAGGCGAAACCTCGTGACGTCGTGGAGCCTTCATTGGTTTGTGCTCCAATGAATTTACCGCTTCTTCATGCGCATCAGCACATCCGTGCGCGGTCCCATTGTCAGATTCCGCCGCACAGACCGCTCCGGCGTCTTGTTCACCAGCTCGAGCTCGTAATGCGTGAGCAGCGCGCCAAGGACCAGCTTCATCTCGTATTCCGCAAACGCCGCGCCAATGCAACGTCGGGCACCTCCACCGAACGGCAGAAACTCGAAAGCCGAGAAACTGCGCTCGAGGAATCGCTCGGGACGAAACTCGAGCGGCTCTGGATACGTCGAGGGGTTCAAGTGGGCCAGGATGATCGATGCTCCCACACCCGTGCCCGGGGGAAGCTCGTACCCCATGAGGGTGAAAGGCGCCGTGAGCCAACGCGTAACGAGGGGCGCGACCGGGTGCAGTCGCAGAGCTTCATGGCAAACGGCGTCGAGGTAGGGTAGACGCGCGACCGCCTCCGGGTCGGGGTCATTGCCGAGCGACTCGAGCTCGCCCAAGAGCCGATGTCGGATCGCAGGATGGCGATGAAGCTCGTAGAAGGCCCAGGTCAGCGCGACCGCAGTCGTCTCGTGACCGGCGAAAAGCAGTGTGACGAGCTCATCGCGCACGCTCTGATGCGACATGGGGCTGTTGTCCTCGTACCGAGCATCGAGCAGCAGGCTGAGGATGTCGTCGCCCCTTCCGGGGCTCGAGGCACGACGTTCGATTTCCTCGTCCAGCATGTGCAGGACTGTTTCCTGCCGCTTTCGGAACCGCGCCCAGGGGCCAAGGTTGCCGAGGTAACGCTGCAGATGCCAAAAATAGATAACCACCGGCGTAAACTCGTGCACCTTGGCTGTAATTGCTTCGAGCGCGTACCGCACGCGGTTTGTCTCGGTAATGCCGAGGATCGCCCGGATCATGATCTCCAGCGAGATGGCATGCGTCAAGTTCTGCATGGAAAAGGCGCGCTCGGGCGCGAGGGCGGCAGCGTGCCGAATTGCCGTATCGCGAATCTGTTCGCCGTACGCCCGCATTCGTGCCCCATGAAATGGCGGCATGAGCAACTTGCGCTCGGCTCGGTGCGCATTGCCGCTCAGAAGCAGAAGCGACCCTGGACCGAGGAAGGGACCGAAGAGCTCGGTTCGGAACGGCTTCAGGAGATCCGGATCCGCACAAAAGATTGCCCGGATGCCCTCGGGATCGCCAGTATAGGTCATGCTGCCGAGCGGTTCTGCCGCTTTCACCAGGAAGGGATCTCCGCAGCGTTGGGCGGCCCATTGCACGAATTCAACCGGCCTGCGAACGAGCTGCCACGTCCTGTACGGGTTCATCGCAGGCATGGGAGGCAGTCGGGCAGGGTTCGTAGTTGCCATTCGTAATGCAGTTCCTCTTGGCGTGCTGCGCAGCACATCGAGGCCTCTTCCGGCCATTCGCATCTCGCCGTTAGGGCGAGCATACACATTCGATTCGAGGCCGGAAGCTCAAATCGACCCTCCAGCCGACAGGGAAGCATTTTCTTTGTTTCTTCAGCTTTCTTCAGCCATCGACCAATGCTTGTAGTACGCTCGCGAGCCCCCCAATTGTGTCGCACGCGGAGAAGCAATGGAGCCCGATCGGCGTGCAGATACACAACCACACATCGCGTCGGGGGAGGTTATGAAATGCGCATCATGAGTTTTCTGGAGGAGCAATGAGCATGCGATTGCCCGTCGAGCGCGTGGAATGTGTCGTTTGGGGAAAGTTGTCGTCAGACGAGCGAACGCGGCTTGCAGACGATGTGTACGCTTTGTGGAACGAGATTGCCGCGGGAATGAGCAAGTCGGATTGGGTCCAAAGGCATCTTTTCGACGATACCCGCTTGGTCATGGGTTTTGGCGAAACGGGCGAATTGGCGGGGTTTGCCAACATCAACTCGTACACGCTCGGCGCTGGCCCGCGCGAGCACCTGGTATTGACGAGCGGCTTGTTCTACCGATTGAAATATCAGTCGTCACGCAGCCTGCAATTTCAGTGCGTCCGAGAGGCACTCGAGATCATGGCCGCTCATCCGGGACGCCCCATGGCCGGCGTGGCGGTGGCGACCAGCCCCCTCGCATATGACCTTGCAGCGCGCATGTTGCCACGCGTCTATCCGCACCCCCGTTTGGAACCACCTCCGCATGTGCTGCCCTTGCTTCACGAGCTGGCCCAAAAGCGCAACCTGCCCATCGATCCCGCAAACCCCTGGGCGGCGCAGTTTCCGGTTCACGTTGCTGATGCCAAAGCTGTCGAACAGTCCCGCTCGTATCGACGCGGTAGTCCGTTCATCTCGTGGTATTGCGAGCAAGTGCCAAATTGGGCAGAGGGGCAAGCGCTGCCCTTGTGGGTCCCCATCGATTTCAAGAATGTGGTGGGTGTTTTTTGGAACTTGCTGCGGCATGGAGCGCGGCGGGCTCGATGAAGCGCACGAGGCTCGACCCGCGTTCGCAGCGCGTTTTCATAGCGCTCTGCAGCCGAACTGTGGTGTGAACGGGGATTTTGGAGTGATCGAGAAGGCGGTATTTATCCTGAATAGGCTTCGGACGACGAGCGGCTGGCGATCATTGTCGGGGGGCTATCCAGATTGCCTGCATGGGTCAGGCCAGCGACGCTCAGAACCCCGTATAGCGCAAGAAGTAGTCGGGGCGCTTTCCGTTGAAAGCGCCGCTCCACCAGCCGCTCTTGTAATTGCTTTCCGCGACACCTGTCGAAGTCTGCGAACCGATGAAGACGCCAAGGTCCGGATCGAGCACGATGCCGATGTGGCCCGGCCAATGGACCAAGTCGCCAGCTCGAGGCGTGTCGACCCGTTGGAAGGAAGGCGAATTCACAAAATCGTCGGCGCGCATGTTCGGAATGTTCGGCGCGACCGTGCCACGCAGAACCGCGAGCACAAACTGGTTGCAAACCATGTCCGAATACGCGATCTCGCGTCCGACCATGCGTTCATAGTTGCGAGCATACTGGGCGACTTCGTAACTCATCAGGTTTTCCTCCGTGCGTGGATGGTGAAGACTAGATCAACGAGGGTCGAGAGAAAACAACTTTTTACGGCTCGGCTGAGGATACTTCGATTACGCGGCGCATTATCGGTTGCGGCAATCTCGTTCCAGTGCGGCTGATTTGCATTGGTGCTGTAGATCCGCGCGGCAATCGATGCATCACGCGAGCGGTGGGGTGCTGTAAAATCCCGCGAATGTTTGGAATAGGCGCTGTGATTTGGATGCTTCCGTTTCGTGTCCAAACCGCAAATTGGACATTTCCGTTCAGCTATCGAAAGAGGCGCGCTGGTGTGGCTCCATCATCGTGACGAGATACGCCGTGAAACAGGCCGATTTCGATTGATGGTTCGCGTGAACGGATGACGATGTCGCTTGCGGAAAAACGGAAGTTCGGATATCCGAACGACGATGCAAGACCGAGTCGTTTGGACGGCCGAGCGTATCCGAAACTTGCGTGGCGAACACAGCCGCGCCACGTTCGCGAAGCTACTTGGAGTGACCGAACTCACGGTGTACCGATGGGAGTTGCCTGATGGTGCACCGGAAGCTCGGCGCCCGCGGGGCCTCATCAAGCAGCGCCTCGATGGTTACGCCGCTGGCACGGAGCACGCTTTGCCTATCCAAACACCGGCGCTCGTGCAAATGGAAATGTCCAAACCAGCTCCGGAGCCTGATCCGGACCTTCATGCCGCCGAAGAAATCGGGCCGGAGGACATGGCGGAACTGCTTCCGCCGCTCGAAAGGCTCATGCAGGGTGATTTTCGCCGCGCCGAATCGGCCCTCATCACGCTTTTGTCGTCGAATCGATTGGAGGCAATTTCGAGCCGCATTCTTGCAACGCAAGCCGTGGCCCGTATTCAGCTCTGGGCACGGGCGGACGTTTTCGCTGCATTCACGACGTTGACTCCGCTTTTGTTCGATGCCGAAACGGGGGCGTTACCCACGTTCGTCGAAGCGGAAGTGTACATCACGGCCGCGCTCGTTTTTGGCGGCCTGGATGGGCGCATTTTCGATGTCGGCAAGATGAATAGTTATATCGCTCGTGCCGAGCGTGCTTTGCCTCGCAATGCGGGTACGGAAAGCCGTTTTCTCTTGTGGATGGCTCAAGCCATTGCGGCCTTCGTGTCCAACGAACCGCCGCTCGTTCGTCGCGTGCTCGCACGCGCGAGCGATTTCGAGCAGGATCTATCGAGCCCCTTGCTGCGATTTCATGCCGAGGAATTGCGTACGGTGGCATGTTATGTCGACAGTCGTCCGCAGGATGCTCCGAAGCATTTGGCCGAAATGCAGCGGCTCGCGATCGAAGGATCGTTTCATTACTTGCATGCGCGGTTTTTGTCACAGGCCATCTTGTCGCAGATCGATGACGGCATCGATCCCGAGACCGTGCTCGCACACGCCGAGCGCGCCAATGCGTACGCGACGCAAGCGCGCGCAGTCCCAGGTTGGCATTCGCTTTTTCTGGCATACGCGACGGGAGAGGCCAATGTACGCCTCGGGCATTTCGATGCGGCGCGGGTCGCACTCGAGGAAGGCATCCAGATCGCTTGCGATTTGCGCTGGTCTTACGGGAGCATGCCGCTGCTCCTCGCAAGAATTCTCGTGCTCACCGGACAGGAATGCGAGATACGGCCGCTCGGCCAGAAATTGCTCGAAGCCGAAACCGTCACCTTTGCCGATGCAATGCGCCACGTGGCTGAAATGGTCCTCGCCATTGCGGACGCGCTCGATGGAGTGGAGGTATCTCATGCCGTCGATCGGGCGGATGAATCAGCGGGCGCGATCCACGATTCGGGCGTGTGGACGTTTTTGCGTCGAATGGTGATGCTGGGCAATGCGACGCTCGCCATGTTCGCCGGGGACGAAGAACAAGCAGCAAGGGCGCTTCGGAGGGCCGAGAGAACGCTCGACACGGCGCCTTCGGTATGGGGATCGGCAGCTTTGCGCTGGCTACGCGGGCTCCTTGCGTATCGCGAGGGCAAATTGCACGAAGCGCGGACGCTGCACGAAAGCGCGCTCGATGCCTTCACACTCGCTCATGATCGATTGCAGATTGCGCTCGTGACCTGGACGCTTGGCGCCGTTCTCGCGGACCTCGACGCGCCCAATGCTTCTGAAATGGTGGCATCGGCACATGGCGCGCTCGAAAAACTCGGCGTGACGTGCCGCCCGAAAGTCCACACGAAACGGAAAAGAAGCCACGCTGGGCGCAACCTGCCCATCGAGGAAAACGAAACGCTGGCGCGGGTGGTCGGACCCATTGCTCGCTTGTCGGTGCGCGGGATGGGGCCCGAGCTGCTTCATCGCGAAATTGTCGAATGTTTGCACGAGCTTTTTCCGTCGGCCACCGTGCGGCTCGAAGAAATCGATTCGCGTGGCGTCTCCGCGATTCGACACGAAATGGGGAATTCCACGGCAGTGGCGTCGGAGAGCATCGAATTCGGCGATGGCACGGGGCGCCGCTTCCGCTTGAGTCTCGCGGGGCGGCTTTTGCCAGATGCTCGCATGGTCCTTGGTACCGTGGCGAACGTCGCAAGCTTGGCGCTCGAAGTGGCCACGCTGCGAGGCTATGTCGATCGGGCGCCGCCGCCCCCCGCCGCCGAAGGCGATGTCCCGGATATGCCCGAGTTCGTCTCGGCATCCTCCGTGATGCGGCGGCTCAAGGCGGACTTGGCGCGTTTGTCGAAGTCGCGTGCGAACATCATCATCACGGGCGAATCCGGCTCCGGCAAAGAAGTCGTGGCGCGCGCCATTCACGATTTGTCGCTCCGTGCAACGCGTCCTTACGTTGCATTCAATTGCGCCGCGGTGCCTCGCGACCTCTTCGAGGGGCAACTTTTCGGATATCGGAAAGAGGCGTTCACGGGAGCTGCAACCGACCAGCCGGGCGTCATTCGCGCGGCCGAAACGGGCACGCTATTTCTCGACGAAATTGGGGAGCTACCGCTCGACGTCCAACCGAAGCTGCTTCGATTTTTGGAAAACGGAGAAATCCTTCCACTTGGTGAACGCAAACCCGTACGCGTCGACGTACGCGTCGTGGCTGCAACGTTCCGCGACTTGGAGAGGCTCGTGCGCGAGGGCAGTTTCCGCGAGGATTTGTTTTATCGCTTGCAGGTCGTGCCGGTGCACGTGCCGCCGTTGCGCGAACGCCCCGAGGATGCAGTTGCCCTTGCGCGCCATTTCCTTCAGCGCTTCACGCCGCAGGGCCACGAGCCACCGGTGCTCGCGCCCGACGCGATCTCGGCGCTCACGACGTATGCGTGGCCTGGAAATGTGCGCGAATTACGAAACGTCATCGAACGGGCACTCGCATTCGACCCCATTCCAACCGTGCTCACATCCAGTGCGCTTCGATTTGGATAGGTTTGGTCACTCATTTGGATATTTGGAAGTGCCGCCTCTGCGTGTCGTCTGCAAAGCCATCTAGCCCCTGTTCGCCCTCGCCACGAGCTCTTCGCAACGCTCCTCGAGCAGCAGGGCTTCGCGCGCGCTTGCCGCTCGCTTCATCATCACGCGGCGTTTACCTGCAAGCTGCTGGTCTTTGCTCCGAGCCTCGACGTATTGCCCACTAGAAATGATGCACGATTTCGGGTCGCGCAAGACGTTGGTGCTTCGTTTGAAAGCTGGATTCGAAAGCGGCGCGAGGAAAAGGTCACGCGCATACGAGGCGCAGTTGCCGAGCCACTCTTGCTGCTTTTTTGCCTGCTTGTATTTGTTGGCGAGCGATTTGCGTGCCGTTTCGACAGCGATTTTGGCGACGCGAATTCGCTCCTTCCCCTCGGGTGACGTGGGATCCGTACCTCCAAAAACCCGCACGATACACTCGCTGATCAAATCGAGCGTCACGCCGCGCATTACCGGCGCCCGCCGCTCGAAAAGAAAAGGCGGCACGTATTCCCAAGCCCGCACTTGGCTCGATGCAAAAAAGTGCATGCTCGACAAGATACGCACGAGCGCTGCTTGCGCAGGAACCTCGGGCAAACCCTTGATCGACGAATACAGCTTGCCCGAGACCTCGCGCATGCAAACGAGCGCTGCGCGGAGCGACCGCGGCGTCATGCCTTGGCACCACCCATGTCGCAAGAGATCGACCTGCTCTTCGACCAAATCGACGACGATTGCACGAAGAAGGATGTCTTCGAGCGCTTCCGTCGAAGCCTCGGATTCGCCTCGAATGGCGGATTTTGCCGACGTTTGCGTGAGAAGCTCCAACCGCCCGAGCTTTTCGGTAAATGGCAACGCAAGGACGAAATGCATGACATTGTCGTGCTGGAGAATGCCATTGATTTGATCTGGCTTGGGGCCTGTCATCGAAGCCGCCGAAATGGATGCCGGTACTCCGTCGAGCGAGCGATGGATCGATATGCGACCCATGTCCCACCGTGACGCCACGATGTAATCTTTCACGAGCTTTGGCTCGAGCTCCCACACGAGCACGTGACGGCGGCCCGGGTAGAGTCGCTCGAGTTTTTCATGCAATGACAGCGCTCGCTTCCGAAGCGCCTTTTCGCTCGGGAAACCCAGGCCAAAAATGGACCATTTTGTTATTTCGAGCTGATGTGGCGCGTCGCCCACCGACAAGGTATGCCGAGGTTTGCCCTTCTCATGCACGAGGTACGTCGATCGGGCGGGGACGATGGCTTTGGACTCGGCGCTCTCGAACGTGGGGAGCAAAAAGCGCTCGAAATTGAACGTTTCACCAACGACATGAACGCGTCCGCCGGATGCGCACAAATCGAAAAGCTCGCCTTTGGCAGCGTAATGGATGGATTTGCGTTCGCCCTTGGCCGTATCCATGAGTTGATTGAGGAAAACGACGGTGCGATCGCGAAGTTTTTCGATGAACGTGCTGTCCTGTCCTCCGAGATCGAATCCACCTTCCAACGAAAGATCGTAGATGGAACAGGTCAAACCAAGCGCCGAACATAGCCGTTGCCAAGCCTCGACTTCTCCCGCTTCCGTGCGATTGTTGACGACGAGCAGCACATCGCCGAGACTGCGCCGATCGAAAGGACGCGAAACACGGACGTCGAAAGCCCGATATTGAATCGGCTTCGGTCGCGAAGGATCCGAAATGGCGCCGAGCTCGAGCGAAAGCCACATTCGCCCCGCGCGATAAAATGGCGCTTTTTCCGAAATGGCAATGACTCCTTCGATGACGATGGATTGTCCAGGCAATAGTTCGGGAATTTCCCGTGCAAACCCTCGAGACAGTGGAACGCGCGCGCCGGTGTCGTCGAAAAAAAGAAGATCCTCGTCGCCCAGTTCGCTCTCGTGAAAGAAGAGTCGGAATGTAATGCGACGTCCGAGCTGCGAATTGGCCCCGTACGGGCGAGTCGACGTATTCGTGATCCGAAACCGAAGATGTGCAGCTTGTCCAGGGCCGAGCGAATAGAGCGTTTCAATGGGGGACGATTCGATGGGAAATCGAATCAAAAATCGCCCGAGCTCGAAACTGCGCGCATTTTCGTATGCGGAAAATTCACGCCGCACGTCGGGCACGTAGGCTCTGTGCCTCACGACCTCTTCTTGCGCGAGCGGATCCGATGGTTTCGATGGGTGAAATGCACCGAGTTTGGCCGTGAGTTTTTCCGTAGCAAAGACGTGACGCTTTCCAGGCCCAAGCGAAAATGGCACGACGAGATGTTGTTTTTCAGGTATGATCCAGCCTTGTTCCCGGAGCGAAAGCTGCACTTCTCGCGTCGCTGGCGTCGGCATCGAGCCGACGTTCATCACCTCGATGTTCGTAATGTGTATGGATTCTTCGGGCTCGTAGATGCCATCGTCATTGTCGCTTCGATGCTCGAATCCGAGGAGCCGTAATTCGTACCGATCCGGATATGCAGCGGTTTCGCCATTGTGCGTAACATGAATCACGAAACTGCCATTCGATCCGGCTGCGCCTGGGGTCAGGTATGCGGACCCGGGCATGCCGCGGTTGCCCGATCGTCCGGACGAACCTCCCGGATTGGAATGGTATGTCGTTCGCGTTTGGGTGTCGCCATTGCTGTCGGTATACGATTCGGTCTCCGTCCACGAATAGGAGCTGCCTCCAGAGCCGCCCGAGCCGCCCGAGCCTCCGGCGCCATTCGATCCGGGCGCGCCGCCGGGTCCTCCTTCGACGCCTTGCCTGACGAGCATCAACAAATGCGTGTCCTCTTTGGCGACTTCCACGACGATTGCGCCGCCCGAGCCGCCACTCGCGCCGCTCGATCCATTGCCGCCACGCCCGCCATCGCCTCCAGGTCCGCCGTCGCTGCCGCTCGAATATCGACTTGCATCGCGACCGCTCGATCCCGTCGCGCCGTCGCCGCCGCGTCCTCCGTCTCCGCCGCGTCCTCCGAGGCCTCCACGCGCCACGAGATCGATGAAACCGGCGTCGCCCATGGGAACCGCAAAGCCCAGCAGGCTGCGATGGCCGTCGGCCGTCGTGTATTTGCCTCCAACGAGGACGCTTGCGGCATTCGATGCATCGGGGCTCAAGACCGCGTGAATGATGCCCGCGTGTTGCCCCGGTTCAGCGGGGCCGGCATGTCCGCCGGACTGGCCGTCGGCACCTGAGCCGTACCCGTCGGCTCCACGTCGCCCAGGTGCACCGGGCATACCTGCGCGTCCGGAAACATCGATACGAGTGAGCGAATCGCCTGCGGGCGCATGTGCGATTTCGGGCTCCTCCCGAGCGCTCGAACGATAAGCCATGCGCCGAGGTTCGCAGAATTCATCCGCGATGTCGAGAGTGTTCGCCGGGGTTGCTCTCGTTGCGGCTCGGGACCGACCGATGGAAGCCGTGAATCAAGCCGTTTGCGCGTCTTTTTCCGCCAGCTCCCAATCTACGTGAAACCGCCGGATCTGTTCGTCGTCGCTCGCCGTGACGAAGCGTCCTGGGCCGAGCACCGCAACGTCCCAAATCGTATGCGTGTGTCCTTCGACGACGGTCAAACATGCGCCATTGCGCAAATCGAATATTCGTACCGTCTTGTCGAAACTCCCGGTCACGACGTGATGCTCGTCCAAGAAATCGAAACACGAAACGGAGGCGCCGTGGCCCTCGAGCGATAGAACATGCTTTCCCGACGCGAGCTCCAAAACGTGCAGCGCATTGTCCGCACAACCATAATGGATGTGCCCATTGCGTACCCGGATTGCGGAGATCGATCGCGAACCGGCAATCGCGAACCCCGTGAAATCGCGAATGAAAGCTTGTGCGGGTTCCGGCTTTCGGTTGTCGTCCGAGTTCCATTCGCCGGGAAGAAAACCGCTTTCGGCGGCTTTCGCGATGTCCCATGCAATGAGGTGACCATCGTAGTCACCGGTCAGCAATCGATCATCACCCGCAAATGCGAGAGCATTCGTCCAGTTTTCGGGCCCGCGCACCGTTGCGATTCGTTCGAGGTCATTTGCGCGAAAAACATGGGCGTGGCCGTGATCGTCGAGCGCAGCGACGAGGCTTCCCTGCGGGCCACCGAATGCAACATCCGACACGTAGCCTCGAGGCACGGTCGACGTGCGCATCGGGCCGCCCGCGAGATCGACGACGTGCAGATGCATGTACGTGCCGATTGCAAGGAGCCCGCCGTCCATTGAAAAGGCAAGCGCACGCGATGAAAGCTCGTCTTCCGGAAATGCTATCTCACGCGCGCGCTCGGGCGTGCCTTGCGAATCGAGCTTCCAAACGATCACATTTCCCTTTTCGTCCGGCGCTGCGAGAAAGCGGCGCGAAGGATCGAGCGCAAACCCGGACGACGCATCCACCTTACCCCAACGATCGACAGGCCAAACGGCTCGCACGCCAATGCGTTTCGCGCGCTGCGCGATACGCTCCCAATGCGCGAGCACATCCGGCGCGCGCTCGAAACCTTGCGCGTCACGTGCCCGCTTTGCTGCTGCGAGCGCTGCATCGATACGGCCCTCATCGAGCGCTGCGGCAGATTCGGCAAGCGCTGCGTCGACAGCCTGGCGTCCTGCCGCAAGCTCGCGTGAACGGCGCGGCAATGCCACCATCGTGGGCGCGGGTGCGGGCGCCTCGATGACGTACCGCCGCACCATGCCGGACCAATCCAATGTCACGAGCTCCCCATTCGATAAGAATACCGCTTCCGTGAGCATCGCCGGCGCTTCGACCGTGCGCATGCACCGGCGTGCAGCGAGGTCCCAGAGCGACCAATGCAATCCCTCGTTGCAAACGGCCCACTTGCCATCTTTGCTGACCGCGACGACGCTGACCCACGATTGCAAGTCGCGCAGCGCGCCGAGCTGCTCGCCCGTTTCGAGGTCGTGCAGCGTGACCTGTTGATCGCCTCGACCCACCAGAAACGTCGCTCGATCGCCGCCAGGCACGAATGCGAGGCTATACGGACGCGACGAAAGTTTCAGGCTGCGCAGTGTTTCACCGCTATTGGCATCGATGTAATGCAAAACATCGTCTTCGCCACCCACGAGGAGCGTTTTGCCATTTGGTGTGAGCGCGGCGCACATGATCGAATTGTCGTCGGCAAGGGACAACCAATCCCCCACCATTTTCGCGCTGCGCTTGCCGATGGACCACGCGCGAAACGTCCCGCTGAGGCTCCCGGTCCACGCGCGTTTTTCATCCGCGGACAATACGAGCGTCGATAGTTTGCCCGGCTGTTTTTTTTGAAAAACGCGTCTGCCCGTTTCGACGTCGTGCGCGGCAAAAACGCCGTCCCAACCCGTCGAATAGACCCGCCGGCCGTCGCGCGTGATCGCAACGCCGAAAACGTATTCCGCATGGGCGCGTATGCGATGCTCGCAGCGGCCGCTCGAAAGGTCGAAGATGCCAATCGAGCCATCGCGCGCGCCGACGACCACGCGCCGTTCATCGTGAGACAGCGCGAGCGCATCCGCGGTGAGGCCGCACGCGCGAAAGCTGCCGACTTCGCGCACGGCATCTCGAACGGCACGCGATGCGCGAGCGACCGCGCGCGTGCCGCGAACGGCGCCTCGAGCATGTTCGGCGACGCGGTCGAGCACCAACCACGCACCTTTTTCGTCGCCGCGTTCAATTTGAATCCATGCTTCCAGCAGTTTGGCTTGCCAATCGGTGCTTGCGGAGACGGCTTGCCTCACGCGATCGAGCGCCCCGCGATCCGTCGTTTCGCCTGCCCTCCACGCGAGGAGTGCATCGTTGAAAACGGCTTCGGGATGGCAAGGATCAATGGCGAGCGCTTCGCGAAGGAGCTGCCGCGCTTCTTCTCGTGAATCGAGGTCGAGCAGCGATACGGCGCGATTGTTGAGCGCATCGGCGCGCATCTCCGCGCCCATGGGCGGCTTGCGCGCGACACCTCGGCGCTCCAGCAATGCGGCGAGCTCGGCGGCGACTTCAACGGCCTTGGGGCGTGCCGACGGTTTTTCCGCGAGCATGCGACGAAGCAAATCGACCGCATCGATCCACGGGCCATCCGCCTTGTCGAGCACGGCTTCGGCGGATCCTGGTTGCCATGGCGCTCTGCCAATCAATGTTTCGAGCAGCGTCAGGCCGAGCGACCAGATGTCCGTGGCGCGCGTAATGGGCTCGCGTTTGCGGCGTTTCGATGATTGTAACGTCGCCAATTGCTCGGGCGATGCATAAAGCGGCGTCATCCCGACGACCGTTGCGACCATGGTGCCATTGCCACGAATCGCAGGCAGCTTGGCCGTGTCAATCTCGTTTTTTCCAATGGCAGCGATCCCGAAGTCCGTGAGCTTTGCGCCGTGTTCATCGAGCAGCACGTTGGACGGCTTGACATCTTGATGCACGACGCCCGCGGCGTGCGCGTGTGCAAGCCCGTGAGCGACGTCGAGCGCAATGGAAAGGGCCTGCGTAACGAGCGCTTCGGTTTTTGCGCCGCCTTTGAACGAGCCGCGCTCGATGGCGTCGGCGAGCGACCCGCCTTCGACGAATTCAGTGAAGATGACCGGCGTATCGGCAAACGTACGCACGTAATGGCACGTGACGACGTGCGGATGGTTCGGCAAGCGGATCCATGTCTCCGCTTCGCGGCGCAAGTGTGGCAAGCCCCCGGCCGACGCGACCGTGGCTGGCAAAGGAACCTTGGCGGCGAGGTCGATTTCCCAGACGCGATGCCGGATTCGAACAACCTCGCCCATGCCTCCGCGTCCAAGAGGGCCGACGACTTCGTACAGTGCTTGAAATTGTGAATCCGCGAGCGGTGAGCGCATGGCCGCACGAGCTTAACAAAAACTGGGAGGGCTTCGCATCAAGAAAAATTACGGCCCCATGAGCGCCGCAATCGCCTTCGAGTCCCGATATTTTACCAGGCGCGCGACCATCTCTTCCCGACTCATCCATGAAAGCACGTTGCCCCGCGGCGTCGAATACTCGAGCACCAAGTTGTCATCCGTTGCGATGAGCGATTCCTGGGGAACGCCAGCCTCACGCGCCGCGTCCGCGATGAATGCGTCGATTCCTTCCCGCGTGACGAGCACATCGCCATGAAGCGTCGCCAAGCGCCGCCCGGGCCGCGCAGAATCCTTCATTTGTGCC
Organism: Polyangiaceae bacterium; assembly: GCA_016715885.1. NCBI lineage: Bacteria > Pseudomonadati > Myxococcota > Polyangiales > Polyangiaceae > Polyangiaceae bacterium. Next base: position 1,317,950 of record JADJXL010000020.1, on the reverse strand, counting down.
TGCAACTGGTCGAGCCGCGAGCGCGACCCCACGAGCGGCGCATTCGATGCCACCAAAATTCCCTGTCCACCACCATAAAAGAGCACCACGTGCGCAAACTCCAAACGTAACGTCCGAAGCACCGTCGCCAAGTCCTTCGCATAAATGTGATGAAGCTGAATCCATTGCTGCAAGATTCCATCATCCGCCAGACGCGACTTTACCAATTGATAAAATTCACGACTGTAAAGGCTCGAAGCGCCGGCAAACCATACGCTCGTCAGCTCGATCCCGACGAGATCGTACTTGTTCTCCGACAGCAATAGGTGATTGCGCCCGTCTGCAATGTGAAGCGATACGCGACCATCATCGAGCGCGCTTGCGCCGATAGGACCAAAGTATTTGCGCGCTGCCTTCACGATCGCAGGCGATATTTCTGCGACATCGATATGCTCGAATGGATAAGCCGCAATCGTGCCCAGCGTCGTGCCCGTGCCGAGGCCAATCACGAGCGCCCGGCCGAGGCGAGGTGTGAACATCACCGGGTAATGCGCGAAAAATCGCTGCGCATGCACTTCGTCTCCGTCGTTGCCTTGAAACTTGCCATTCGTGAGCAGCGTGTGCACGCCATTCTTTTCCTCGACCGTCGTAACGCCGCCTTGCACCTCTTCCTCGACGTACACGATATTTTCCGCCTGGCGACCATAATCGAAATACACGTGGTAACCACCCGTGAGCTCGCCAAGGTTCCACGCAGGGGCGCGCAAGCCAAAGGCGATGCCAATCCCAGCCAATCCAACCGCAATTCCGCGCGAAATCGTTTGTCCCAAGCTCCGCGTCGACGTCGTCAAAGCCACCACGACCGCGACGAGACCGAATGCAAACGCCACCGCCAAGAGCGCACGTTGCGATCCAAATGCCGGTAGCAATACGTACCCCGCGACCAGCGATCCGAACACCGATCCGACGGTATTGATCGCCGTCGCGCGCCCAACGCGAACGCCCGCGTCTCGCCGCGCAGCAATGCGTTGAAGCAAAAGCGGAAAGGACAATCCCATGAGCGTCGTCGGACCCACGAGCGCCACGAAGGCCGCCGTCGCTCGAACGAATTCACGCGCCTCGAACGTGGCCGCCTTCGACCCCATTCCTCGAAAAAAACCAGGCAGCATGTCCCATACCGGCAACGTCGCAAACAATGCGAAAGACGCTGCGGCAAGTCCCAGCGCCAAAGCTCCACCGCGGAAAAATCGTTCGACCACGGGAGCCAGCGAAGCGCCGAAAAAGAGGCACACGAGGAAAATGAATACGATGAGCCCAAATGCATAAGCGCTCGTTCCCACCACCAGCACGAGCAAATGCGTAAAGAGCACCTCGCACGCGAGCACCAGCGCACCCGACGCGAATGCGACGACATCCAGCGCCCACGCAGGCTGCTGCGCGTCGTCGGCGGTGCGCAATTCACCGTCGTTTTCCGTTTCGCCGAGTGGTTTGTTTTGGATATCGTGCGACCCACGCCGGCCCAAGAGGATGGCCACGATACCCACGACGCCGCTCGTCAATGCCGCCGCGAGCGTCGTCGTTCGCAAACCGAGCGCAGGAAGCACGACGTACGCCGAGCCCAGCGCGCCCATTGCGCCGCCGAGCGTATTTGCCGCATATAGAATCCCCAGCGCTCGCCGCCGACTTCGCGCATCCTGCCGCTCTTCCACGAGCCTCGCCAAAAGCGGCAGCGTTGCTCCCATCGCCGTCGTCGGCACGATGACCACGAGCATTGCAATGGCCCAGCGCAATATGCTCGAAAGCACGATCGACCCTGGAACCAGCCGCGCGAGCGCCACGTAAGCAGGCTCGATCAGCGCAAAACCCACAGGTGAAAGCGCGACGGCAATCGCCACGACGATTTCGATGACCCCGTACGCTCGAAGCGGCGACTGCGCGCGTTTGGAAAAACGACCGCCCAAGTGCGCACCGAGCGCAAGGCCCGTCATGAACGCCGCGAGCACGGCACTCACGGCTTGCGCCGTCGCCCCGACGACTTCAGTCAAGTATTTGGAAAAGCAGACTTGGTCGACGAGTCCCGCCGCGCCGGATGCGACGAACAGCAGAGCAACGGCGACAAGGGGCGTTTGTTGAGCTCGTTTTGCGTGCGGATGACTGGACACGCCGCGCAGCTTATCGAGCCAAGCTCAATGGGCCACGTTTTTGGCGCCTCCGCCGCACTTTCTTCGCGACCTTGCGCACCGCTTGCCCCACTTTTTCCTCGCGCGCATGTCGTTCGCCTCGTATATAGTCGCCCCGATGGGCAATCACCTCGGCGACTCGCACAACTTCGGTCGTCGCGTCACGGCGCGCGAAGGCTTCGTCGTGAAACCACGCACGCTGCTCTGGGAATCGCTGCTGCTCGCAGCCAATAGCCCCTTGCGAACGTTTCTCGCGGACGCTGCCGCGCGAGACGGGCTCGGCCCGAATGCGTTCGACTTCCTTCCCAATCTCGAATTTCGTTCCGCTCACGTGCGCAATGGCGGCGAAGTCGAGCGTATCCATCTCGAGCCGCTGCCTGCGCTTTCGATCGAGCGACGACGCGAGCTCGCATGCATCGTAGGTCGATCGCTCGCCTTGTGGAGCTGGCTCGGCGTGGCCGATTTGCATTGGGAAAACATCGTCATCGGTATCGATGGTCGCGGCCAAATCGTGTTCGCGCCGCTCGACATCGAAATGATTTTGGCGGACTTGTCACTGCCCACCGAAACGAAACTCTTGCCGGATGCCGATCCGGAAGTTGCCGCCATTTGCCGTCACGCAGCCGGCGTTCGGCGCGTACTCCCGTACCTTGGAAAGCCCGTGGATCCAGGCGATCTGGTCGCGATGGCCAGCACCTATGGCAGGTCGCTCGCCTTCTTCGACCGCCACGCCCGCGAAATCGCAAACATCTTCGATACCTTGCCCCAGTTTCGCGACGCCCCGATCCGCGTGTGCCTACGCGGAACCGATGAATACGTGCAAGCAGATTCCAAGTCGCTCTGGCCCCCGCTGCTCGATGCCGAAACCGAACAGCTCGAGCGCGGCGACATTCCTTATTTCTTCAGGCTCTACGATCGGCCGGGTATTCATTATTTCAGCAATCCCGACCTCACGCGCATCGAAACCCTGCCGCTCGAAGGTGACGTCCCGCAGCTCGACCCCATCCTGCAAGTGTCGCGCGGTTTTCGTTCACCCTCGCGAAAAAAGCTGCGCGAGGACGGCCTCTTCACGGTGCTCGGCGCCTTCGACCACAAATCCTTCAAGGGCACGCACACGCACGACGGGCTCGAAGTCACCTTTCGCCAGCGCTCGTTCGTCGTGAAGCTCCCCGATGGCGAGGAGCTCGAAACCGGGCGCAACCTCAGCGCGTTCGTGGGCAGCGTGTACCTGCCTTGCCGCTGTGGCGAAGTGCTTTCCGTTTTCGTTCCAAAAGTGACGCAGTGCGAAGCCATCCCTCGCTGACTCGTGCTAAGGTCGCGCCGCCGTGGAACAACCTGCCTGTGACGTTTGCCGACGACCTCGTGTCGCGTGCGTGTGCGATCGTATCGTCTCCTTCCCGACGGAGCGCCGAGTCCTCATCTTGCAACATCCGCAAGAGCAAGACGCCCTCTTGGGCTCGGCCCAAATCCTCGTTGCGAGCTTGCCGAAAGCCAAGCTCGTCATTGGCTTGAGCTGGCGCAATTTGGGGCATGCGCTCGGTGAAGAAGACGTCGACGCTCGAAAGTGGGCCGTCCTTTTCCCCGATCGCGAGGCCGAAGGCAATCAGCTCACATCGCGTCGCGGAACACCGCTCGACCCCAAGAACCTCGAAGGCATCATCGTGCTCGACGGCACCTGGTCGAGAGCCAAATCGCTTTGGTGGCGCAATCCATGGCTCAACAAGCTCAATCGGATGAGCCTCACGCCGAAGAACCCATCGATCTACGGCAGGCTTCGCGCGGAACCGCGGCGCGAGTACGTCTCGACGCTCGAATCCGTCGCCGCAGCGCTCACGACGTGCGGCGAATCTCCCGAAATCGAAGCCGGCTTGTCGCGCGTCTTTCGCACGCTCATGCAGCGCGTGCGCGACGCGAACCTTGCACCCGAAGAGCGACGATTACCAAAGCGAACCAGGCCCCCGCGAAAACCTCCAGCAGCAGAAGCACCGCCGCCCGAGAAAAAGTGACGCCGTCATCGACGCGTTTCGTCAAGGCTTCTTCGCCACGAGATCCTCGAACCTCGAATCACCTTCCAATACCCACGGGAATGCATCGCGCGTCGCATCTGCGACAGGGCCGTCATAACGATGGCCCACATTCGCGGTTTTGACGATCTTCGTCCGCACACCAGCATCCCGCAATCGCGTCATTGCCCATCGAGCGTCTTTTTCGCAATGTGGTTGCGAACAAACGAAAAGGACATGCGCTCCACCCGCTGCCCCCGCAAACGCTTTTACGACCTCCGGTTTCCACGACGCGTGACCTCCCTCGATCAGCACCAGCCTTCGAGCTCGCTCCGGTTTTCGCCCTGCCATCGTCACGCCTTGAATGGCCCCGAGCGAAAACCCCGTATACACGATGGGTCCTGGGTCCACGTAATCGGGATACGCTTTCGCCAATGCTTCGAGGCCCGCTTCGAGCTCACGTTCGAGCACGACATTGTTTTCGTACGTAAACCGCACGTCGTCGGGCGCTGGAGAATCCGGCCGCGCGATACCTCGAGGGCACAATACGAACGCGTGATTGCCCACGATGTCCCGCCAAACGCCGCATTGCCATTCGGCGCGGTCGTAATTGCCGTGCGTCGCCACGACAATCGGCCGGCGCGACGTCGTTCCGAGCGGCAGCGATACCACGGCGCTTGGATGACCCGGTACGGAAAGCTCCACGATGGCTGCGGTAGCTTCCAGCGCTCGCGGAGACGGTGGTGGGGCAATCGCGGATGCCGTGGGCGGTGGTGCAACGGATGCGGATGCCGCCGGCAGTGACGAAGGACGTGCGATCGGCGCAGGCTGCTCGACGCGACGGGATTCGCATGCCGCACCGAAACATGTCGCGAACACGGCGAGCGCACAGGCAGCGGCAGGGGAGTCGATCATGGTCACGTGGCTCGGATCCTATGGCACGGATTACACGTTCTCAAAGAGGTCCATGCTACCTTCTGACGTGCATCCAATCGAAACGATCCGTTGGGTATGGGGCCCGCTGGAAGGCCCCAGTAAACGTCTTGGCGCCTTGGCCCACGTGCGCGATGATTTTTTGATCGTTACACGCACTTGTCGACTGCGCGAACCTGGAGTAGGGGAGTTCGTCAAGGTGTACCAGATGAACTCGAACGCTCTTCTTCAGCCGGCCGTCGAAGCGCTCTGCAATCGTTTCCAATCGAGCGAGGCGGGCGTCGCTGCTGCCATCGATCTCGCCGTCCTCGTCGCTGCTGCCGACGGGCGCATCGATCCTGCCGAAATGGCCGCCCTCTCCACATCGCTCGAAGCGGCGACCAAAACGCATCTCGCGCCCACGTTCGTACGGCATCTCGTGCTGGCCAGTCGCCAGCAGATCGACGCCGCCGGTGCATCCACGCGCGCCAGGTTGCTCGGCGAAACTTTCGCGGCGCAGGGATGTGTCGACGAGGGGCTCCGCGTCGGGCTCCTCGTGGCCATGGCAAGCGATGGACTCTCACCCGTCGAACGCGAAAAAATCGAGCTCGTCGCGCAAGCAGCCGGCGTCTCACCCGAACGCCTCGACACCTTGTGCCGTCAGCTCGAGGCAACCCAGGACGCATAGCGCGCGTTTTTCACGCGCCACGCATCTTGCTCAATAACAACAAAACGTCGTTTCGTTCATCGGCGTCACGCTCCCCATCATCGCGCCTCCCGTGACCGCGCACGTCGCCATCAGCGCCGTCATCGACACGCCCGTTTGAAACCCACTTCCCATGACACAAGCACCCACCGGTTCCACCGGAATACCCGTTCCGGCGCATGTCGGATCGTTCGGGAAAATCGAATACGTCCCGCCCTCGCACGCCGTCGTGCATCCGCATGGCGTGCAGCCCGTTCTATCGTCCACATACGATTCGAATGCATAAAGAGCCAGCGGCCAATCGCCCGGACACGCTTCATGCCCCGCGCGATACACGCATACATGCTCGGCATTCGCCACATTGTCGCTCGCAACGCACGTCCCGGATGCGTCGCAACCGCCGCCCGTCGCCATTCCAATCGAGCACGCCGTGATTGTCGTCTCCATTGGCGGCTTCATGGTCGGACTGCCCATGTTCGCCGTGCACGATCCGATGACGGTCGGCGCGTTTTGCACCATCGCTGAAGAACCGAAGACCTGCTGGCATTGATTGGGCGCAATCGGACCCACCGGTTGCGGATTGTTGCACGTCATGTCGAAACCAAAACTCGTCGCGAGCTGCGCCGGGCTGCATTGAACCCCCGACACGTCGCACGTGCATGCATCGCACGAATCCATCGCCGGGTTTTGATAATAGGAGGTTGGTGTTGCACCTCCTGCACAGGGTGGCGCATTATCGCCAAATGGAGTGACCGCGATCGTGACGATGCCATTGAATCCAGCCGGGACTTCGGGGATGCACGTGTATTTGCTCGAGCAATCCGTATCGGCGCAATCCGTTTGCCCATCGCCGTCGTCGTCGGCACCATTCGTACAATCTTCGGCGCCTGGCATGCCCGACGAGCTCCCCGATCCGCTGCTCATCGTCCCCGACGCTCCTGAAGGTGCGCAGTTTGCCAAGTCTTCGCACGTTGGATCGGAGACGCATCCAAGGAGACTCGAAAAGCCCAACCATCCCAGGACGAACCATGATTGAAATGGCCGCATGACGTACCTCGCGTAAATCATTCAAAAACTCCCCCGCATTGTCAACGCGGCGCCCCCGGCAAGGGGCAAAAACGTTACCGTCGTGTCTTTTTTCTTTGCAGCATCCGTTCGGACGGGCAACACCAGCGCCGTAATGGCTACGCCCATGCCAACGGCTCCCGCGATGAATCCCACTTGCGTTAGGCGCCAGGCATCGTCGCGATCTTGCACCAGCGTCGCGATACGTTTGCAATCGCCAATGTCCGGCGTCACGGCGCATTGAGACGATCCCATTGGAAAAGCCGCCACGATCTTCGCGCGTTCGTCTTCCGTGCCGCTCGCCGATGCGGCCGAACCAATGCCCATGCCCAGGCCGCCGATGCCTACGACTCCGCCTGCAATCGTCATCGCAATGCGCCATCCGGGCCATTTCGTCGTTTTCGATGGTTCGTTCGGTGGCGGGGTCGTAGCGGCCGGAGTTTCCAGCTTCAATTCGACCGTCGATTGGTTTGCTGCCGCGGCGTGAATGCTCGTCATTGCTTCGGCTTTGCCGAGGCGCGCTTCGACGAGGTGATTGCCAGGCTCGACGAACACTGGATTGACGGCGGGATACTTTCCGATGACGAGCCCATTGACGCTGATCTCCGCGCCCGCTTCGGTTTTGATATCCAGTATAGCGACCTTCGCCAGCGCTGTTTGAAGTCGTTCTTCGAGCGCTCCGCGACCTCCTTGCGCCCCTTCTTGCTCCATTTGGTCGAGCTGCGCTTGAAGGAGCTTTACGGCCTGCACATTTTTCCCGGTATCGAGGTAGCAAGTCGCCGCGCGCGCGACGAGCACGGTTCGAGGCGCGTCGCCGGCTTGCAGGATGGCTTCGCACGAGGTTGCTGCGGCGCCGTCTTTGGGTTTTTGCGCATGCGCATCGGCGACCGCGAGCGTCGCGACGAGCGCGATGCTGCTGCACATCCACCACGATTCAAGCTTCATGTCGTTCTCCCCGGTACGCGCGACACTACCGGAAAACGGAGAAACCTGGCAAGAAAAAGACGAGCAACAAAAGTCTCGTAGGCACTTTCGATTACACGCCGTTCGTCGAAGCGGGCGGACTGGGCACGGCGACGCAGGTATTCGGGAAGGATCTGCGGGGCATTTTGAAGGAGCTGAACGACGTATTGGCGGCGTGATGGCTGCCTACTCCGCCTTCTTTTTGCGCGGCTTTGCAAAGCGTGCGAAATACGACTCCACCCGCGACGGGTCGTGCGGATACTTCTTCGACAGCTCCGCATAGAGCTTCTTTCGCTCTTCGACCCACCGGACCTTTATTTCTGCCAAGACCTTGTCCTGCAAAAACGCGAGTTGCGCTTCCACTTCCGCGCATGCAGCATCGGCGGCCTCCACTGCTTGCACGCTTGCGAGCAGCTTGTCGTGAAATTCTGCGTGCAGCGCATCGAATCCTGGCTTGGCCTTGTCCTCGTCGAGCGTTTTGATGATATCGCGTACGAGCTTCGGTTCCGCCTGGCGCGCATCTGCCTCGGTGACCGCTCGCAGTCCTTGGGGGAAATACCGTCGATATCGCGGATCGTCGCGGTTCTTGTCGACCATGTCGAGCAGCCGCAAATCGAAGGAGCGCACGATCTTGTCGACAGCGCGATCGCGCACGATGATGACCGCCTCGTGCTCCTCGACCGTTTCCTCCAAATCTTCGCTCGCACGGTGCTTCGTTTTGAGCTCCTGTTGAACGGCAGCGAATGGAACCTCCATCCCGGTGGTTTCGGGGTCCGCTCGAACTGCGGCGACGCTGAATGCGCCTCGAGGGATGTACTGCGAGGTAGCTGCATTTTCGTGAGGTTTATCCATGACAGCCATAATATCGGAAGAACGATGTGCTGGGCAACAAAATTGCGACGGCGACGTGCATGGACACAACAAAAAGTGATGACGGCTTGCCGAAACGGGTGCGGAAGGCGGTTGGTGACGACTTCGGCATGCCGAAACGGGTGCGGAAGGGCGTGGGTGTTGATTTCGGCATGCCGAAACGGGTGCGGAAGGCGGTTGGTGTCGACTTCGGCATGCCGAAACGGGTGCGAAAGGGCGTGGGTGACGATTTCAGCATGCTGAAACCGGCGCAGAAGGCAGTTGGTGTCGACTTCGGCACGCCGAAACCGGCGCGGAAGGCGGTTGGAGACGACTTCGGCTTGCAGAAGTGTGCACGAAACGATGTTGGAAACGATTTCTGCATGCGGAAATGGGAAAAGATGCACGCGCCTGACGACCGCAGCACGACGGGAGTATGAAGCATCACGGTTCTGCTGGGGCACGTCACGCAAAGTTGCCCATGGTGACGCACTCGTGATTGCCTCGACGTGACGGAGGGACGTCATGCGGGTTCGTGGAGCTTTGTCAGGCGCGTTTGCTATTGCTTCGATACTCGTGCTGACGTCGTTCGGTTGTGGCGGCGCGCATGTCGAGCATCGGCCATCGAGCGGCTTCTTCGATGCACCCGATCAAGCGACCGTTCCTGAACACACGGTTGAAAGTTTGAAGGAATGCGTCCGGCAACATGCGGGCGAGTTGACGACATACTCGCACGAGACGCGTTTCACCGTCGACTTGACCGCCGAGGGCACCGTTTCCAAGGTACGGCTTGGCAAGTCGACGCTGTCGAGCGGTGCGATGGAATCGTGCATGATGCGGGCGCTCGTGGAGATGTCGATCCCGCCGTTGGCGATCCCGTTGCGATCGTCCGAGCCGTTCTCGGGCGGCGAGTGGATGCGGCATTCGAAGGAGCCGTTGGGGATTGCGCAGGCGGCCGGTGGCCTCGCCGCACTGGGGCCGATCATGATCGTGGCTGCTGGGGTGACGATAGCGGTGTACGTTGCCGTGGTGACGGTTGACGAAACGGCGGAAGCGATCAAGCGCTGGCGTCGCATCGAAAACTTGTGCATGCCTTGGTTGAACCAGTGCCTCATGGACAACAAGCAGCCGAGCTGGAACATCGGCGATTTCGGTACGGAAAAGGATTGCAAGTCATGTTTTTACGAGTGCAAACATAGAGGCGGCCACTGGCCAGACTACAAGTGTCCCCGGCCCGGTTATCGTCCGCCCGGTCTCAGTTCGAACTGACTCGAGTTTCGGAGTGAAACATGAAGCAGTCTTCCCATGAAACTCCTCGTACTTGTTGGTCTTGCAAGGAGAACGAAGCGACGGAGCCATTTGCGTACGCTGGTCGTCCCACACTTGTATGCGCAAGGTGTCGCGAATGGCTCGAAGCACGCGACAAATTGGAGAACGTTTTGCGGCACAACATGGAGTTGGAGGAACGCGGGCAAATCGATGAGGCGCTCGCGTGCTTGGATGCCTTCATGGAAGCCCACCGTCATTGCGATCATGATCTCCAGTTTGCGCGACGCGTGGCTCATTTTCGCGCAATGACTTTGCTCGATGCGGGGCGATATACCGAGGCGGAACAGGCCTGTGCTGCTTGGGCGCAGCTTGGGTTTGCCAACGCATGGGAGCGCCAGGAGCACGGCTACGAAAGGCGCAAGCGCTCGATGCTCTGGGACGGCCCCGAGAGGCACTGTCCGCACTCGAAGAAGCGTTTGCCCATCGAGACCAGCTTTTTCTTGGTGTAGCGGAGAAGCTCGTTGCCCTGGTCGACCTTTCCGGGAAACTCGGACAACCCGTCGACCCGAAATGGCAAAACCTTGCGGATGCGGTGGCTGAAGCGTACGGGGTCGAGATGCCCACCCGTGACTCGCTTGGAGAAACCATTCGTGCGCTTGCGGAATCAATTCGTGACATGCTGCCCATGCGTGCACGAGATAATTATCAAGAGCCAACGCATGGATGAGGAAACAGCTCGACAAATCGTCGCTCGATTGCAAACCTGCGTCAACCTCCTCAGCGAGGTCGTTCAAATTGCGCATGCAAACTGTGGCGACGAGGAAGACCGCCTTGTGCGCCGAGGCGTTGGGTACGTTCTTTCCGAGATGCAGGATCGGCTTACGGATCCCATTTTCCGCGAGCATCCGGATCTCATTCCGCAAGGCGTGGACTATGAACCGATGGCAGGTCCAACCCTGACGGAGATGGTCAAAGAGTCGGGCTGACGGTCATGGAGCCCCGGATTTCGGTTTCAAGTTCTGGAACTGCGTGCGACGATGTATGCTGAGATGAAAAGAGACGTTGCCGAAACGATCAACCAACTGATGCTGGAGTACGGGGCAAAGCTGAATGAGTCCGTGCGGCTGGTCATGGAATCAAGCAGCGCGGCCGAGCTCGAGGGATATCGGGCCGCAGTGGGTCAGATCATGGGGACGATGCTCCTGGACATCATGGAGCCGATTTATAGAGAGCATCCGGATTTGAAGCCGCCCGAGCTCGAGGATTGAAGTGCAATGGAGTCGACGCGTGGACGCTCACCTCATTCGCACCAGCTCCATCAGCCGATTCACCTCGTCGCCGAGCTGCTCCTGCAAGGACCCGACAATGCCGCTCGACGCGGGGTGACATTCCACTTCGTCGATGAGGGCCCGTATGCACGCCGCCTGCATGCGTACGGCATTGCATGGCGGCGCGCCCGAGCTGTTCGCTTTTTCGAGAATGCCGTCGACGACGGCAAGTGCGGATTGCGCCACCATGATTGCTTCTCCCTACGCTCGCCGATTACGGGGCCTGCGTGTCGCCAGCATTGACAGCGCCCGCGGTGTCCGTGTCGGGAACCGCCGCGGTGTCGTGGTCCAATGCCGCGCATTTCCACGCGCAAGCATTCTGCCCGCATACGTACTTGCCCGAGCACACGCCCGGCGGAAGTGCCTGCACCGTGCATTCGCGGTCGTTGCTGCACCAGGCAATCCCCGGATCCTCGAGCACGAACCATTCCGATCCCTGCACGAGCGGACGAAGACGGAGCTTGTTCTCCGATATCGCGTACTCGTATCGCAACGGGACCGAGCCTGTCCTTTCGAGCTCGAAGTAGGTGCGCGATTCGCGCGTATACAGCTTGAACGCTCCCTCGTGAACAATGGGGTCACACGGGGCATTGACACACGTGACGGCCTCCGCCGAATGGTATCGACCATGCGTCATCAAAACGAGAAGGTCGAAATGCCCCGGGACTTGAGGACCCCTCCACGTACCATAAAGCTGCGACGCGTTGGGATCGGGACGGGGGAGACTTTGCTCGACCGCGCCGACGAATTGCTCATCGGCCGGCTTGTCTTGCTCGGGATCCCCGCCGGAACAACCCGCAGGCGTGCAGCCGACCGAAATGAGTGCAAGAGGCAAGGCCATGAGGATGTGTCGAATGCGCAGCATGAGAAGTCTCCTTGTTCCGTATGTCGGTGACTTCGGCGATTGCATCGACCGTGCCAGACTTCGTCTGCTTCGGCAATTCGCTGAAATTGCCGCAAGTCGCTCCTCGGGCTCCGGTTCGGCGCACGAGCAGGCGCAATCGGTGCACTTCGCACGCGCCGAATGCGCGTCGCCTGCGGAGGCTCAATGTTGAGGCGGGAAATTCGTGGGCAATGCGCCCGGGCGTCACGGTTGTCGGCGATTGCCATTGACCGCTGGACGCACGAAAAGAAAGCCACGTGAATGTCCGGATTCAGAATCGGGCGTCTTCATGGCATTCCAGAGTTTCTCGGCTTTCACCCAGACCGGCGGGTATTTGTAGCTCGCCACATCGAGCACCAAGAATCGATCACTTCCCGAGTGATAAGCAGATACCGGCGAGATGTGTCCCAAGGGCGCTTGGCCGACCTCGGAGCGCTGGTAATTCACGATGAGGAAATCGCCGGGCCTGCGCAAATTGTCCACTGCAAGCTTTCGGAATTCTTCGAGTGACGAGGTTTCGGCAAGGTGCACTTTCGCATCCGCACCATGACATGCCATCAGCCGTCCGAGCGATCCGAGCGGCATTCCGCCGAAGGTGACGCGAAACGACGACCTCACCTCGGCGGTGCAATCGTTGAAAAAGCTCTCCTGCGTCAGTTGCAATGGTGGCAAAAACGAATTGAGGACGGTTACCGCACTGGCAACTCCGCACCAGCTCGCTTTTTGCTGCGTCTCGAAATGGGCTTGGAGCGCGTCGGTGTCGGCTTTTGCGTCGCTTTCCGCGAGCAGCGTCTTGCCTTCGTCGGATTCGAGCGAGACGAGCTCCGGGGGCAAAGGGAGGCGCTCGTTTACGGGGTTCGAGATCCTCCAATAGAGAAGGCCAAAACCGGCGCTGCCGAGAGCAACGAGGCTCGTGCATGCAATGACGACGATGCGGCGTGTTTTGCGCATGAGATGATTCGCGGCTCGTGCGTCCTAAAAGAATCGCCGCGACGACGCCGCCGCAGCTTGATAACGACGCGTCACGTCGCGCACGGCAGCCGCGAGACGCTCGTCGTCCGATCCGAGCTGCACGGTCTGAATGCCTGTGTCTTTCGGCATGGGAGCGCAATAGCCGTCCCATTCACACGCGCCGCTCGAACATTGCGAATGACTGGTGCAGGCAGGACGCGCAACGGCATATGCAGGACAGCCTGGGAAATCGGGCGGGCAGTCGGCAGGATCATGGCATCGCAATGGTCGGAATTCGCCCGGCAATGATTGGGCTCCGCCAGGGAGATTGCGCACGATGGTCGCGACATGCGGCCATTCCGAAGAACCACTGCTGACGACGGGTTGTCCCGCTGAATCGAGGGCCAAGAAGAAATATCGCGTATCTCCCGTGACGGTACTGACTTCGCGACAAGATACTTCGCCGCTCCACGCTTGGCCTTCGCGGTCGAGTTCCATGACTTTCCATTCGTGCGTGCCCCACATGAGTACGAATACGAGGACATGCTGGGCACCATATCGAGCCGGCAAACGAACTCGGAGCGGGAGCGGCGTGAGGATTTCTTGCACTTGAACATGCTCGACGACAGGCACGGGCGGGCCTGGATCGGCAACGACGGGTGCGGGTGTGGATGTGCATGACGTCGCGAGCATGGCGGAGGCGACGGCGGCTTTGTACGTGGCGTTTGCGCTGGGCCAGGGCAGGGAAGTTCGTCGCATGGATCGTGCTTACCATAACCCGCTCGGCGCGTACAGCTTGGGATGCGCGCGATGGAATCGCGGAAGATGTGTTGACGCAGGAATCGCCCCGAGCCACAAGGCGTTGGAGCGACGATCCTCAGCCTCCATCACACACATGCAATCTCGAAAGCATTCACTTTTCATCTCGCTTGCCGCGCTCACGGTCACATCGGCGACATTGCTGGTTGCGTGCAATACGACGAGCTCGACGAGCACATCGCCGGCGGCATCGGTTACGATTGCGGCGCAAGCTTCGGCAAAGCCCGTGACGCCGCCTCGATGCGCTGCAAAGTCGCCCAAACGTATAGCTCGCGCGGCGGATGCAGGGGCCGCGAGTGCATCGGTGGACATCGTGCGAGCGGGGGCATTTGTTGGCGCTGGTGGCCGATCACGATGAACGAGCGATTCACACGGTGGATGTGGAATCGATGCGGCAGATTGCGGTGACGCCGCTGGGTGGGCGTCCAGGGCACGTGCGGGTGCTCGCGGATGGTCGAATTGCGGTGGCGCTGCGCGATACGGGGGATGTGTTGCTTTTGGAAGCGGCGGACGATGCAATGCAGAAGCCGCTGGAAGAACGCTGCAAGGTGCGTGTTTCGGCGGTGGAGCCGTGGGCATTGGCGGAAACGGGGGACAAGCTTTTGGTATCGAGCGGGTTTGGCGCGGCGCTGACGGTGCTGAATTCGGGGGACTTGGGGGTCGTGCGCGTGGTTGCGCTTTCGCGCGAGCCTCGTGCGGTGATGGTGGTGAACCAGGGCAAAACGGCGTTCGTGACGCATGCGGTCGGGGGAATCGTGTCTGCGGTAGATTTGGAGAATGCGTCGAGCAGAGCGGAGACGGCGTCGCTTCAGGCGGGAAGGCGGGTGATGCCGAATTTGAATGGATTCGACGACAAGAATCCACGCAAAGCAACGCAAGGGTATGCGCTGGCGCGGGTGGATGGGCTGCGCAAAGACGGCTTGCGCGATGCATTGCGGATTTTCGTGCCGCATACGAGCGTCGATCCGGGAGCCGAAGCTTCCGTGACGACGGGTGGTTATGGAGGGACCGGAACGGGACCGCGGGCCGTTGCGCAAATTGTGAGCGTGGTGGATCCGATTGCAAAAAAATCGATTACGAATCACGTGGACGGGATGTTTCACGGGCCGAGCGCGCAGGATTGCATGCTTCCGCGAAGCGCGGCGGCGGATGACAAGAGTCTGTTCGTTGCGTGCATGGATATCGATGCGGTGGTCGAATACGACCCGTGGGTGGGCGATCCGACGGTTGCCGAAAAACATCGATTCGTCGTGCCCGGTGGTCCAGGTGGGCTCGTGATGGATGAAAATGGCAAAACCGTCGTGGTGTGGTCGGAGTTCGACAGAGCGGTATCGCGCATTGATCGCGAGGCGAAGAAGGTCGAGTCGCTGGTGTTGTGGCAACGTGCGGGGGAAAAGCGGGATGCGAAGGTGGATCGGGGTCGGCGATTATTTCACACGTCGCGTGACGCGCGTCTTGCACAGGCGCGGGCGTGCGCGAATTGCCATCCCGACGGGCGTGACGATGGGCTGGTATGGACGAGCCCCGACGGGAAGCGACAAACGATGATGCTTGCCGGGCGCATTGAAGGAACGGCACCGTATGGGTGGTTCGGCGAGCACAAGGACGTGCGGCAACATGTAAAAGATACGCTGCAGCGGCTGGGAGGAACGGGGTTGAGCGATCCGCCGTCGGCTGCGGATTTCGATGCATTGCTTGCGTTCGTTGCATCGATTCCGGCGCCGCCGATGGCGAAGGCGGCCGATGAAGAGCTCGTCAAACGAGGTAAAGAGGTGTACGCATCGTATTCGTGCGACACGTGTCACAAAGGGGGCGGCACGGATCGAATTGCGCACGATGTTGGAAGTGGTGTGAAGGGAGAGCGCAGCACATTTTTCGATACGCCGTCGCTCGTGGGAATTCGCGGGAGTGCGCCGTATTTTCACGACGGGCGTTATGAAACGCTGGAGGCGCTGCTTTCGGAGAAAAACCAGCGCATGTTCAGCGGTGTCATTTCACCGGCCGACAAAACCGCGCTCATTGCATACTTGGAGACGTTATGAGGATCGTCGCTTCAATCTTTGCAATGGGGGCGCTCGTTCTGGCAGCGCGTAGCGCAGGTGCCGAGGAAGCGATATCGCCGCCACCGGGATGGGAGGTGCCGCCGGTAGCACCCGAGCCCAAGGAAAAGCCTGCGAAAGAGAAGAAAGCGGTTGGTCCTGCGTGCTGCGCATTCGATCAAACGTGTTGTTCGCGTCAAGCCGATATCGACAAGGCGGTGCGACCGCGCGTGGCCGTTCGGATCATCGATGTGCGCGCTGCGGATTTGCCGGAGGCAATGCTAAAGGAAGCGGCGGAAGGGGAGCCTCCGATTGAGGGAGCGCCGCCGGTGCGGCTGATCAACGAGCAAGGTCAGCCATTTCCCATGGTCGTCGCCACCGACGCAAATACGGATGTTGCCCCCTGGGCCGATGGGCGAGCTTGCGTGGAATTCGGAATGGCCTACGCCTTGTTTCGACGAGGAAGAATTGCGGGGCCTCGGATGGGGCGAAATACACAATACCCCCGAAAAGGGGCCGTATAGCAACGACGCGGAGATTACGGGGAAAGTCGAGTACGTTTCGATCAAGCAGGGGGAAGGGGACAAGCTTTTGATTGATATCGTCAAAGGCAAGGTATTGGGATCACCAGCGATCAAAGCGACGTATTACCAGCACGTCGAAGCGATGAACGTGGCCGACAAGGTGGTGCATGCGTATCGCGTGACGACGAAGGACAAGGACGCGACGACGACGTGGGTGAACTTCTTGTTGCCGGAGGTGATCGAGGGGTTCGAGTCGCCGGACGCCAAGCATCAAGGTGGTTTTTTTCCGAGTCGTTTTTCGCGACACTGGTCGTATTCGCTGTATCGATTGCCGTATGGACCGGGGCGAAGCAACCTGGCCACGTTTCGGCTGGACGATGATCAGAAACGCCGTTGGATTGGGGTGGCGAAAACGCGGCCGCCAAAGATGATGTCGCGAAACATGGTGGTATCGGTGAGCCAAACGGCAGCGGAGAGCGAACCTCGGGTGCGGGTGATGTTTTTCGAGGATTTTGTGTTTAGCTTCTTTTGAGGCGTTTACTCCACCGCGCCCGGCCTTTCCCATACGAGCTCGTAGCTCGATTCCGCCTTGGCATCGACTTCGGCTTTTCGATACGCAAAACGTCGATAGCGGCCATCGCGCCAATCGGACATCCAATCGGAAGCGTGCGGGCTATTCGGATCGGCGACGTTGCCAAGGGGCGCATTGAACCAAAGCTCGGGCGTGCCATCTTCGGCAAAGGTGCCCGTCGTTCGCACGAGCGGGCCGAAACGGGATTGCCACTGTTGCGCCACCGCACCATCCGCGTCGTAAAAGACGCTTGGGGATACATTGAGCGTGGTCTCGCCGCCATTCGTGGGAAGCGTCCCCGAATCGATTCCCCTACCGAACGAGTCCGCGAAACTCGTGACGTGCACGTCGCCGAATTGATAGCCGGCGGGATCGACGCTGCCAAACCTTGCCTCGAGCCATTTGGCTGTTCGATCGAGTGCGCGAAGCACGACGAGATCGCGTCCTCCTTGCAAAACGCCGTCGCCTTTTGGATACGCGCCCCCGAGCGCCAGCGGAGCCAATTTGAGCATGTACACCGCTTGCAATTTCATCGCTTCCTGGTAGACGAGCGGCACGTCGTCCGCCACCGCTTCCTCGGCGAGTAGATGCGCAAACGCGTGGAAAACGAGCGCGCCTGGAGAATCGATGCGCACGCGGCGATCCCACTTTACGTTCAGCAAATCGACGAGCGTGTCCAAGTCCGCGCGGCCCATGAATTCTGCAAGGGATGGGTCGGTAGCAATGTTGGCGTGCGCGGTGGAAAGCAATGGCAAAAGATCATCGGCGAGGCTTTCAGCAAATCGGTCTGAAGCGATTGCATGTCCGCTAGGGTTGCATTGCCCGCGCCCACGAGCTTTTCGATTTCGGTCGACGCGCGATCCGCTCGCCAGCCAGCATCGAAAAACGCACCGTAATACCAAGGATCGTCATCGATGCGACCATTCGCCGTGAAACCGAATGGATCGTTGTTGGCCGTGACGATCCAGCCTCGCTGGGTGGCGCGGCTTCGAGGAAGTTTTTCACGTGGCAAAAATGCGCCGGTCCACGCCGTTTCCGGGTCTTCGCCATCGAGCACGAGCCACGGTTGTCGATTGCTCGAAACGCTTCGCACGGGCACGTCGAGCCCCACGCGGTACGTAATTCCCTGGGCATCGGCGGCCACCAAATTGAAATCAAGCTTTCCGCCTTGTCGACTTCGGCCTCGAATTCCGCAATGGAATCGACGCGGTTGATGCCAAGAAGCCCCCGGACTCCGCGCGGCCTGTATCCGGTCCACCCGAGCAGCAGTGATCGACCCGGTGATGCAACGGGGACCGGCGTGACGAACGAAGGCAGAATGACGCCTACTTGCCCGAGGTCCTCGAAGGTTTCCGTATTGGAATCGCCCTGTCCGAGGGGCATTCCTGGTTTGCGTATCGCAATCACTTCGTCTCGCTCGACGATGGGCACCATCATGCCGCCGTACCGAATGGCGCCGTTTTCGCGAACGACCTCCCAAACGTCCATGACGTCGGCGAATGACGTGGTTGCCGTCCACATCACGCGCTGGGTTTGTCCGAGTGAGATCCCGGGCACGGCTGAAAATGAAAACCCTGCAACATCGAGCGTACCGCCTTGGTCGGCGCTGTTCATGTGCAGCGCGTAAAACATGCCAGGCACGTCGAAACCTTGGTGTGGATCTCCTGCAATGAGCGGACGACCCGTATCGGTGAAACGACCGTCGATTGCCCAATTGTTGCTTCCGAGTACGCGACGCCGAGGCAGTCCTGACATCGAAGCGTGTTCAGAGCTGAATTCCGGTTTTTCGGTGCACGAGGCGGTTCCATTTAAGGCTTCGCAGGCGCCGCCCCATGCGCCTTTGCCCATAGGAAGGCCTTCGGGCGGTACTGTAAATCGTTCGCGCATGGGTCGAATCAATTCGATGGAATCGAAAGCGGCGGCATGCAATCGTTTGGCAATGGTGGCGAAGATTTCCCGATCAATGGACAAATCATTACCAAATCCTGTCATTTTCGCGACGACGAGCGGGTCTGTTTCGTCCCAAAGCTCCGGGCGCATAATCGAATCTGTCCGGACCGAAGCCGTGCGGCAGCGGCGCCTTACCTTCCCGCACTTCTCGAATGCGGCGATTGACGCCTTCGACCCAGGCGACGACGAGGCGATACGATGCAGGGTCTTGTTTTTTGAATTCGGCCGCATCCGCGCGCCCTGCGTCGCGCCATCGAAAGAGTCGCGCAAGCCGATCATCCTCGTAACTCGATGCGCCGAGCACTTCGGATTGCCTTCCGAGCGCCGCGCGCCTGGTCATATCCATTTGAAAAAGCCGATCGACGGCCATCTGATAACCGGCGGCGTAAAACGCGTCTTCGTCGGACGATGCGTAGATGTGCGGAATACCGTCCTCGTCGACGATGATCTTCATGCTCGTCCGCACGAGATCATCGGCACATCCGAGTGATGACGCAGCAAGTAGGCAAAGCGATATGGAGGCAAGTCGAAAGGTCGTCGTGTCGCATCCTCGGCAGCAAAGTGGACATGAAATCGTTCGGGAGTCAAAGGAGAATGGAAAAAGTTGCCTTTACCGCCACCGAAATCGTTCGCGGGAGCTGGATGGGCTTGCCGCTCATGGCATCTGCCCCACGCTTTCGGAGAAATTCGACCGCAGCGAGATCGGAGACAGAGAGATGCGCAATTCATCGAAAATGACGATATTGATGTTGGCGAGCGCTTTGGCTGTCCCAATGCTCGTCGCTGGGCCGGTGACGGCGGATGGCGCGCTTCATAGCCACGATAGCGTGGCGTACGAGGGTGGCGCAGCGCCGCTTCTCGAGGGGATGGGGTCGTGGAGTCGCCCGATTTCCACGACCGTGCCGCTCGCACAACGTTATTTCGATCAGGGACTTGCGCTGACGTACGGATTCAATCATGCCGAGGCGGAGCGAAGCTTTCTCGCTGCGGCGCATCTCGATCCGACGTGCGCAATGTGTTACTGGGGTGCAGCGCTGGTGCTCGGACCGAACATCAATGCGCCCATGAACGACGCCAACGTTGCGCGAGCTTACGACCATATGCAGCGTGCAGCGGCGCTCATGGAACATGCGTCGCCCGTCGAACGAGCGCTCATCAAGGCGCTTGGGGTTCGTTATGCGCAGGCGCCCGTTGCAGATCGTACGCCTCTGGATCGAGCGTATGCCGAGAACATGCTCGAAGTTGCAAAACAATTTCCGAATGACGTGGACGTCCTCGCGCTGACCGCGGAGGCGCAGATGGATTGGCGCCATGGAATTATTGGGCCGACGACGGATCGCCGCGCCCGTATACGCCGGAAATCGTGGCCACGCTGGAACGTGCAATGCAGCTCGAACCAATGCATCCTGGTGCGCTGCACTATTACATTCACGTCGTCGAGGCATCGCCGAAGCCTCAGCGTGCGCTCGACGTGGCCGATCGTCTGGCGCACCTCGTGCCGGGAGCCGGACATCTCGTGCATATGCCGGCGCATATTTACATTCGCACGGGTCGATATCACGATGCGTCGCTTGCCAACGAGCGTGCGATTGTCGCGGACGAGCGGTATGTTCCTTATGCGGATCCGAGCAATTTTTACTTGCACATGTACCGTTTGCACAATCCGCACTTTTTATGGGCCGCCGCGACGCTCGAAGGCCGCTCCGAGGTTGCGATTCGCGCGGCGCGCATGGCTGCGGACATGGCCCATGGTGTCCTCCATTCGGGACATGGGGCGGGTATGGAGGTCATGATGCAGCATTTTGCTGCGAGCCCGATTTACGCGCTCATTCGGTTTGCGCGTTGGGACGAGATCCTCGAGGAGCAAGCGCCACCGGAGAGCCAGGCGTATTTGCGCGCCGTTTGGCATCACGCCCGAGCCATTGCATATTCACGCCTCGGCGACCAGGAAGCCGCATCGGCCGAGCTCGCCGAATTGGAAAAGCTGGCGGAAACGCCTTCGCTGGCGACGGCGACGGTCATGGGGGTCAACCCGGCGAGCGACGTGCTTGCCGTGGCCGTGCACGTGACGCGGGGCGAGCTCGAGGCGGATCGCGGGGATCTCGATGAAGCCATTACGCATTTCGAGCAGGCGATCGTTTTGGAAGACAAACTGCGGTACATGGAGCCGTCGGATTGGCATTACCCGGTGCGGCAAATTCTGGGCGACGTGCTGCTTCGCGCGGACCGGTTTGCGGATGCGGAGCGCGTTTTTCGAGAAGATTTGGTAAAACTTCCCGAAAATGGGTATTCGCTGTTTGGGCTGGCTACGGCCGTCGAAATGCAGGGCAGGCAGGAGAAAGCCGCCTCGATTTGGCAAAGGTTTCACGAAGCATTCGCGCGGGCCGACGTGACACTGGAATCGTCGCGACTTTGAGCGCCTGATCGCAGGTCACTCGCTCAGTCCTGCAAGCACGCACCGAGCTCGCTGCCGCATTTCTGCGACACGCAACCAAGACACGTTTGATCCGGCTGACCGCCTTGGCAAATGGTGCCGCACTCCATCGTGCAATTCTGCTGGCATGCGCAGGCGTACAGCGCGCCGATCAACTGCGCCGAACCATCACACGGTTGACCCAAGTTTCCTTGCAACAGATCGCTACATGACGAGCACGTGGGCATACCGCTGGAGCTCGAGCTGCTCGAACCGGAATCGCACAATCCGCCGCAATCGTTCGTGCACGATTTGCATGTGCAGTCGTAAACCGGTTGTCCTTGGGGACTTTGCTTCAAGCACTCGTCCGCACACGCCTTGTCCGTGCAGTTTTGCATGCACTGCACGAAACCGATACAGTCTTGTCCGCAAGCAAAGATCTCCGTTTGGCACGCGTTGAAGGCGCACGTTCCACACGCTTGCGGATCGACCATGCCCGAGCTGTCGAACTGCTCGAACTGCTCGAGCTACCTGAGCTGCTCGAACTGGAGCCTGCGCGGCGCCGGCTTGCCGCCAGCGCCCCGATGCCACCGGAGCCGCCTTCGCCACCGGCGCCGCCATTGGCGGTCGGCTGCGTGCTCGCAAAGAGCGACTCGGCTTCCAAGGCGCAGCCGGCAGCAAGCGCCGAAAGTCCCACGGCCGAGACGACGATTCCCAAAGATGAAGACAAACGCATGAACAAGCCTCCTGGGTCGACGCATCCTAGAGCAACAAGCGGTTTGTTGACAGGGCAAAATCTGGGGGTATGGGGGGCAGCGCGAGGCGAGCGTGCAGATCTTGGCTTGGTGTCGAACCGATCGCTGCTCTAGCACTACTCCGCCACTTCGTTGATTGGCTTGGGGCTGATTTCTCGGCACCGCGGCACCCCGCTCCCTCGCCGCCTTCGGCGGCTCAACCAGGGCCCCGCCCCGCCGAGCAAACAGCTCTCGCTGTCCGATTTGGTAGAGTAGGACTAGGTGACTCGAGCTTCGGAATCCAATTCAGCACCCCGGAGCGCTTGGACACGTGCCCGTGCGCGGCGTGGCACTTGCAGCACCGATGGCGCACCAGGAAGGCATTGATTCGGGCCATGTGGTTGCATAGGGCGATTGCCCGGCTTTCAGCCAATACGGATGATCCAGGACGAATTGCCACATGGGCGCGTACGTGGACAAACCGGGCTGTGCGTCGAGCGGCGGTTCGGCATGTCCGCAGTTGTGGATACATTCGACGAAGAAATGCCCGCGACTTTCCAGATTCTGTTCGAGGTCTTTCGACGTTTGCTCGAAATTCATGACGCCGGAAACAGTTGTCCGTGGGACCACCCACAGAACGATGGCGGGCATTCGGTGTTCGGGATTAAAGGGTTTGATGAGGCTACCGCCCGTGCCACCGGAAAGCCTCACGATGGAGGAAAGGTAATCGCCGCGGAACCCGGCAAGCTGCCCCGTGAACAACGCTCCGGCGCTCACGCCCGCGCTGGCGACGCATTCCTTGTTGACGTTGAATTGTTCGGATACGCACGCGAGCATGTCGTCGAAAAAGACGAATTCCTCGTCCATGCGGGCTTGCGATGCGATGACCTCGAACGGCCACTTGAACGTGTCGCCCTTCGATTCGGGAATGACGGCAATGAAGCGTTGCGTGTCGGCGCGCCAATTGAGTTGGCCCTTCTCGAAAAAGTCATCGGCGCTCCCACCCAGCCAATGCCACAGAAAAGCACCGGGAATCGTTCGTCGGCTTTGGGGTTGGCTGGTAAAACCAGTCGAAAGTCCTCATTGCGCTGCCGCTTTGGAACAGATTGTGTCCGTCGACGAGCGTTGGGCATGCGCCTCCGTGTATTTTTTTTCGGTTCCGGGCGCGAGAACGGCGCCGGCCGGCGGCGTATCGTTACACGATGCAAAATATCGGCTCGATGACCGATCCTCCTTGACCCGAGCTGGAACTGCTGGCAGTGCCAGCGCCCCCGTGCCAGCTCCGCCATTGCCTCCTGCACCGGCGTCTCCCGAGCTGCTGCTGCTGCTTTGCAGCCGAGCTGGTCGACGCGGTCGACGCAGGATCGCTGCTGCACCCGTAAATCAATGCGATGGTGGCCGTCAGCGAAAGAAAGATTGCACCGTGCTTCATCGTGCGTACCTCCATCAATGCGTATACACCCAATCGATGTTCGCTTCAATCACGGAATGAGTGTTTGATGGGAATGGGAAGCGGGGAAGAAAGGAGGTTGAAAGGTTGTGTCTCGACGCAGTGCGTGCTTTACTGCGGGAGAGATGCGAGTGATGAAGGCGCTCAGCGCCGTACTGCTTGTCGTAACTCTTGGGGCAAGTGCTGTTCTTGGATGCGTACCGACGATGACAACTCTTTGGAGGAGCGTTGTGATCGCCGTGCGTTTGCGTGCGTGAATAGTTGCTACAAGGCGGGCCAGGGCGCCGCGTGCCGTGTCTGCTGCCAGGAAGCTGGCAAATCGTGCAAGAAGAATGAGAGTTTCGCGTTCTACTCCTGCCCGGACAAAGACGACCGATGATGTTGAAGTTGTCAGCCTTCGTTGCGCTGGGTCTCATCCTGGCCTTACGACCGGGATGTGGCCCATACAAACCAGAGAAGGCAGAGAAACGGGAAGCGCAAAAGCTACCTCCCCATTGCCTCGATGGGTCGGACCCGTGTTACGTTGGGTGCATCGAGCGCCAAGAGGGGCAGCCGTGTGGCACCTGCTGCTTTGAACAGATGATCCTCTGTGATGAAGGCCAGGCGTACGATTTCAAGAAATGTGAAACGGCGGCGCGAGATGCGAAAGGGCATTGACCTGAGACATCACTGTCCCAGCACCCGCACGCGGAAGCCCAGCTCCAGCGACAACGCCACCATTTCATCAAAAAATGTCACCGTACGCCACGGCCACGTGATTCGACAAGTAATGCGCCATCAGCGTATCGCGCCCAATTCCATGTCCGCCGCCATGAACGGCCACTGACGCGTCGTGCCTTCCCACCACGCATCCCGCACCTCGGGCGGCAACTTCACCACTTCACCCTTCCCAATATCCATCCATAGCACGCCTTGCTTGATGTATGCCCGTGCCCACGTCATCTTGCCAGGCAAACTCCGCCCGCAAACGTCCCTCCAGGCTGCGGGAAATACATCGACGGCTGCCGATACGAATGCACGCCGCGCAATGTATCCGGATCGTGATTGAATGCGTATGCGCCGCACGAGCCCGAATTCAGAAGCACCCACAAAGCGCCCGTCGTGCTCCGCGCCCCAACGAACATCGTGAAACATCACCGCTTCGTGCAAGCCTTTTTCACGTAGCAGGCGCTTCATCATCTCCATCGGCACCGCATTGCCTTGGTCCGCTTCGGTCGAACAAACGATAGGCGCCCCGACGATTCCGGACGGCACGCCGAATTCAAAAGCCCCTCGGCAAAGTCGCTCGGGGCCCGCAATGGCACGAGGCCCAATTGGTATTGCCAACCAATACAATCGGCCTTGAATTCGTTGGACCAAGTCGAGCACCACGAGGTAATCGCGAAGCTGCTCCCGCGTCGCCCGCTCGTCGAAGTCTTCGGCGTCCTTTTCGCCCCAATGAAACGTGACGCCACGATCCTTGACGAATCGAAATGCGTCTTCGATGCGCGCATCCGCAATCCTGCGTCCGCGATCGATGATCCAAGCCTGATCGATCTTGTGCTCGGTAAAACCATGCTTGTTGAGCAGCCGCGGCCCGAAGTAACCATTGATCATCCCCATCGACGTGTCGCCCAGCATCAAAAGCAGAACGCGGCGACGCCGGATCCCTTCGGCCACTTTGCGTGCCCGAGCCGACGCTTCCGCAGAAACAGGCGCGTGGTACGCGATATCGTTTTCAGGCCAAACGATTTTCCCCGTCTGACACCATTCCGACAAACGCTCCATGAACGCGCCATCCGTCGTCCAATCGTCCACGTCGGTCCAAATGCGCAAAAGGTCGGTCCACACTTTCGAGACGCGCCCGTATTGAGCAGCCCCACGAGCCCCGGGAATCGGCCGAAAAGTTTGATGCCAAAAGAAGCGGATTGTCTTTCCCAACCACACCGTCCGTCGTATGCGGCCCGTAAAACCAATGCACGCACACGCCAATCATCGGATCGTCGATGGGCCCGAGCTTCTCGATCGACTCCGTGCGGCTTTGCCAAAAACCTTCGACCCGGTACGGTTCGCGCCCGAGCTTGCGCAGCGCCCGCTCGAGTTGATCGGTCGCACGCGTGATGCTCGGAATGGCAACCTCGTTGGGCTTCGTCCGCGCGTCACCAGGCCAAAACAATGCAATCTTCTTCATCGAACGATTCCTCCGCCGTCGTCAACAACCATCATGCATTCGAGCCGGCGTCAAGAGCGCTCGAACAACCGCTCGTGCAAAACCCCGACCGCTCGGCCAATGTCCGCATCGGCAATGAGCATCGTCAGGCTGATGCTCTTCAGCCCGAAACTCGTCATTTCCACGTTGACCCCCGCATCCGCCATCGCTTGCAAGATCGCCGCCCCAATCCCGACGCTCGTCGCCAAACCTTGCCCAACGACGACGAGCAGCGTTTTCCGTCTTCCATCCGCACGTCGCCGAGACGCTTCAAGTCCAAAAGCGCCCGATCGAGCGGCTCGCGCCGATCCGTCGTGAATGACACGCTGACTTCGGACGTGGCAATCATGTCGACGACGACGTCGTGCTTACCGAGCACGTCGAATGCCTCACCAAGAAATCCTGCCGCACCGAGCATCCTGGGCGAGGAAATCGTCACCGCATTTGATGTTCGCGGTATGCGATGCTCGTGGCTGCTTGCTCGCGCGCTGGCGTCACATGATGAATCACCGTTCCCGGATGTTCCGGCCGATTGGTATTGAGCACCCGCACGGGAATGTTTTTCTCCATCGCCGGCACGAGCGTCGACGGATGCAGCACGCGACTGCCGAAATACGCAAGCTCCGCGGCCTCGTCGAAGTGCATTGCGGCAATCGACCGAGCTCGAGGAACGAAACGCGGATCCGCCGTCATCACGCCGTCGGTATCCGACCAAATCTCGACTTCTTCCGCGGCAATGGCTGCGCCAATCAGCGTTGCCGTCAGGTCGCTGCCATTGCGACCAATCGTGGTGATGTCACCCGCTTGCGTTTGGCCAACGAAACCCGTCACGATCGGCACGACACCTTTCGGCACGCGTTCGGCGCAAAGACGCTTCATCGCGTCGCCATACCCAGGAACGGGCCGCGCTGCGCCAAAGTTATCGTCCGTGACAAACCCGAGCTCCCATGCATCGAAGGCTCGTGATGGAAAACCTTGACGCGTGAAAAAGTCGGCAATGACGCGCACGGCCATGCGCTCGCCGAAGCTTGCTGCATAATCGAGGCTCCGGGGGCTGGATTCCCGCACGAGCGACAGACCACGGTACAAGGCGGAGATTTCCTCGAAAAACGGCGCGAGCAGCTCGTCGTTACAGCCCAGCTCCCGAGCAATTTCGGTTTGGCGCTGAATGACCTTTCGCGCGCGTGCGAACGATGGACAAAACTTTTTCGATTTGTTTGCGATTGGCGACGGAGCTCCCGCCGAACTTCATGACGATCATGGCGCGCGGACGTTAGCGCAAGAGCGCGTCTCGTGCATGGGGTTTTTCGCGGGCAGAAGATCTGCCGCTGCTCTGTCATCACCTTGTAAGCTGCACGGTGAAACCTGCGCGTTGTGAACATCACCAACGCGGCCGGCCGTCTCCTGGCATTTACGTGCGCCGCCTGCAAGTCGAAGTATTTGATCAATTCTTCGTTTCCAGCTCGAGCTTCCGGATCCGTTCGTCGTACTTGTCGTGCCCGCCAAACTCCTTGGCGCGGCGTAGTGCTTCGAGCGCCCCCCGCTTGTCGCCCCATCCAAGCGCGCGACGCCATTCGAGCACCGCCCTTTCTTCGGCCGTGACGTCCGGCGACATCGGAGGCAGCCGATTGTCCGAATACCGATGGAAGTAGAACGAGTTGAGCCTTTCGGCAAGGGCATACGGCGTTGAATACTCGAATGCAGGAAAAAGATCCGTGAGCAGTATTGGAGGTTGGCCGACGGCCGGGTCCGCCAGATATCGTGAAAACTCGTCCTCGGTCGTAAAAACGCTCCGTTCGACGAGATCCAATACCGAATCCAGTTGGTGCTGCGATAGCACCGAGCGAATATGGTCGGAATCATTCAATTTTTTTACGAGAAGCGGGTCGATCGACAGCTCGGATCGCGACGCCAACAAGTAGCCCTGCATTTGCCAGGGATCGGTATACATGTGGACATGCGGGAAGACCGTTCGCAGCGTGTGCACCACCGATCGCACATCCTGGGGAAAAACGTGGTGCACCTGAACCCAAAGCATGAAAATGCCGTCGGGGTGTAGTTTGTCCGAGACCGCCCGGAAAAAGTCGCGGCTGTAAATATTCCCTGCGCCAGCGAAAGCAGCTCCCGTAATTCCAACTGCAATGTAATCGTAGGGCTCGCGTGCCAACTGAATCCAATTGCGTCCGTCGTCGCAACAACCGAAACGCGGGGCGTGTCGTTGAATGCAGCGGCGGAAAATT
Source organism: Polyangiaceae bacterium (assembly GCA_016715885.1). Lineage (NCBI taxonomy): Bacteria > Pseudomonadati > Myxococcota > Polyangiales > Polyangiaceae > Polyangiaceae bacterium. The sequence goes on along the minus strand of JADJXL010000020.1, from coordinate 1,289,934 downwards.
CCGAAATTGACTGCGTGCACCTTCGATGATGGCGGGACTGTATTCAATCATCTCGATTTTTTTGAATGGCATGGCATGCAGCACGCCAAGCGTGCGGGCAGGGCCCATGCCGACGAGCATTGCGCGTTCGTAATGCTTGATGTAGAGCCCGCCGAGCAGCGCAAAGAGATCTTGGAATTCGCCAGGTTCGCTGTTGCCCTCGTATTTCCCATTCGTTCGCATCGTGCGCTTGCCATTCTTGGCGCGCATCACCGTAATGAAACCGCTTTGCGCGTCTTCACGGATCCATGCAACTTCGCTTTCGCGCGTCGCCTCGGGAGGCTCCCAATAATAATGGCTACCCTGCGTGAGCCGATACGTATCCCACCCTCGGAAGGATACGACGACCGCCAAACATGCCGCAGCAGCCATTACGATGGCCCAGCGTTCAGTGCGAGAAGGCGTTCGTCCTGTATGCGAATTCAGCCCGGAAATGAATGCAGCCGCAGCAAGACCAACCGCGAGCACTGCACCAAATGATAGAATGCGATCCGACGGAAATCGTCCGAGAAGCACGAATCCGCAGGTGAGTGATCCGGTAATCGTGCCGAGCGTATTCGATGCAAAAACGACCCACCCACGCACCGTGTCGTCCGTCGTCTTCACGCGTGGCAGCAGCGAGCGCCGGAAGTGACATGCCGAGCGCAAGGGTCGTAGGCAAAAGGAGCACGAGACAAAACGCGAGACGAACTGCTTCACGCGCGAAAAAATGGCCGGGTTCCTCGAGGGATGGCGTGAAATCGATGATGCTCGAAAATTCGTCCCATCCGCCGAGCGAAAAGGCGACTCCAAACGCGGCGAGCATCATGGCCCAAACGAAAATGGATGCCGAGGGCAGGCGCGTTTTTCTCGCAACGAACGGAAGGAGCAGGCTACCGAGTCCTATGCCGAGCAAAATGGAGAAAAGCATCAGCGCAAACGCATAGGTCGTCACGCCAATGACTGTGCCGATCAAATGAAACCACACCACTTCGAGCACGAATGCGAGCGCTCCCTGCGCGAATGCGAGCCCGAGCGCCACGCGCGGCCGCAACGTCCAGGTGCTGGGCATTGCGTCCGCGGCCGTGTCGGAAGAAGATGCGGTATTTACGGCATCTCGCGGAATTGGTCCAATGCGTCGCGAAAGGACCACGCTGATCAATGCAACGACGAAGTTTACTGCGGCGCATGCGTAAAGTGCTCCGTCGAGGCCGATTGCGGGAACGACCGCGTAACTTGCCAAGAGAACGCCTGATGCGGCTCCGAGCGTATTGACGGCATAGAGAAGCGGAAGGTTTTTTCGATCGCCTGGCCACGCCGAAATGCAGCCAAAAGCGTCGGAAGTGTCCCCCATCATGAGCGTTGGTGCGAATACGAGGGCAAACGAAAGGACAAACCGAACTGCGGTGAGCGACACGGGTGCGTCCGCGAGCGGAGCTGCGAGCGATATGCCAAGGCGCTGAAACGGTCCAAACACCAGCGGCAGAAGGGCATAAAAAACGCCGACGGCAAATTCGAGAATCGCGTAAGCCAGCACGGGGCGCGCCCGCTCGTGCGCCCGGCGGCCGAATAACCAAGCGCCAGCAGAAAGCCCCGCCATGTATGCCGCAAGCACGGTCGACGTCGACAGATGACTCGAACCGAAAACATAGGTGAGGAGCTTGTTCAGCACGACCTCGGCTGTGAGCGCCGTCGCACCTGAAAGAAAAAACAAGAGCGATACGACAGCGATCGTGCGACGGTCCGGTTGAGCGTTCGTCATGGATATCGTGATGGATCGAGGGGACGCGCGCACGCTAGGGCGAACGCGCGCCGCCTGTCAAGCAGCCTGTATATCAATGAGCGGTAGCAGAGCTGATGCGAAGACAAATGTGGTTTGTCTTGCGTGTTCCGCTTGCGATCGATGTTGTCGATGGCGCCGTCAAAGCAATACTCGGCTTCGTATTGCGGTTCGTCGCAGCCGCTCGTCACGCCTCGTCCGGCCGCGGTACGACCTCGTCGAGCGGCCCTTCATCACGAAGCGCCCAATAAAGCGGCATGGGCACGAACTTGCCTCCCACCCGAAAAACTTCCCAACCAAGCAAAAGATCCTGGCTACCAACGTTTACCGCCACGAGCGGCGTGAAACCCAAACGCGCCAAATCGAAGAATGGATTGCCCACGGTTCCATAATCGAGGTAATGCGTGCCGCGATAATCGCCAGGGAATTCGATGCCGTCCGTTTTACGAACGATGTAATGCCCAAACGTAATGCTTTTGCCCTTGCGATTACGCATCGGGATCCGCGCCCCGTTCACTCCATGCTGCTCCATGCGCACGTTCCATCCGCGCACATCTCCCGTCGATTCATCACGCGTGAACGTTTTTCGGAACGTATGCCAAAGGATCTTGCGCGCAATGTCGGGCAAACTCAGGTCCACCCCAAGGTATGCCCTTCCAGCGAGCTTTTCCGGTTCGAGCGGGTGACCATGCAAAAGCACTTCGTGAAGCGCTTTCGCATCCATCGCCATCAAGTCCTCCAGCGTCAGCTCGGCACGTCGAGTCGTCATGGGCTTCTCTTTATCATGTTGTTTCGGTGCTGGATCCACTTTTTGCCCTCTACCGGTCGCCTTTGCCACGTCGACTCCTACCGCGGCGCGAGCGGCAAGCGTCGCGATGGCCATGATGGGGATTTGTGGATTGACGCCGATATTCGACGGAAATACGCTCGAATCTGCAATGTAGAGTCCTTCGAGCGCCACGTGGCGGAAATCCGTACGCACGACCGATGTTTCCGGATCGCTGCCCATGACGCACGTGCCGAACATGTGCGTGATTGCAGCAGTAAATGCCGCAGGGTTCGTCGGGCCCGCTTTTTCGAGCTCGATCAAGTCCGCAATGGTCGACGTGCGCGGCTTGAATCCTCGTACGCCGGGTGAAACGTGATCGGCACCCGCTGCGAGCATCATCTCGCCAAGCACGCGCAAACCCCGACGAAAAAGCGCTACGTCGCGCGGCGTCGGTGTATAGAAAACCTGCGCCTTTCCCGCGACCACGCGCACGCGCCCTCGAGCCTCCGCGCGCACCGCTGCGCCCCAATCGACCACATGCGCCATGTCCGCGATTTCCTTCGCAAAATCGCGCCCCACGCCCCCGAGACGCCCCGCCATCACGGCGAGGCCAAAACCAAGTGCCTCGAACTTCAGCCCCTCGCGGCGCAAACCAATCACTTCGTGGCCTTGCGTCGCGCCTTCCCACATCCGCACGGGCTCGGGAAAACGCCCCGCCATCGAAACGCCCGGGTGACACGAAAACCCGTGCCCAACCGGGCCGTGATCGATACGATTCTTCAATAAAATCGCAGGCGTTTGCACGGCGCTCGCCGCCAATATCACCGCGCGCCGAGCTCCGATGCGCACCGTTTTACCGCTCGCGCTCATTCCTCGCACACCAACGACGCGATCGCGGAGGCGCTCGATCTCGGTGACCTCGACCGAAGTGACGACCATTGCGCCATGTGATTCCGCATCGGAAAGCAATGTGGCATCGACCGATAGTTTGTTCCCTTTCGGGCAACCTTGCATGCAGCGCCCGAGCCCCTCGCAATCGGAAACGTTGCGACGAATCGGCCGATGCTCGATGCCCAGCGCTTCGGCACCTTTGGCCATCAGGAGGTTTTTGGTGCCTGCAATGCGCGCCTCGGTTGGTTTGACGTTCAGGCGTGATTCGAGCTCGAGGGTGATGGCTTCGATTTTTTCGTAGGGCAATGCATCTGCCAAAGCCGGATCGGCTTGGATCCATTCGGCATGAACGTCGCGCGGCATTCGCCAACAAATCGCGCCATTGATGGGGCTCGAACCGCCGACCATTTTGCCTTGCACGAACGGAATGGGTGCAGGACCGAGCACCACCGACGCGCCCATGTCGCGATAAGCGGCTGCCATCGAGGCGAACGAGGATTCTGGGAATTCGCTCTTATCGAAAAAACGCCCCTCTTCGACGACGATGACGCGAGCGCCAAGCCGAGCAGCTTCACGCGCAGCGGCGGATCCCGCAGGACCACTGCCGACGATGACGACGTCCGCTTCGATATCGAGCGGCACGTGCAATGTTCGTCCATCGACGCGATTCATGCGCGACCTCGAATGGTGGCTTCCACGTGCGGGTCGTCGAAATACGCGAATGCGGCGACGACCTTCACGATATCGAGCAGCGGAGCCATGCCGGGCATGTTCGCAGCTCGCACGAGGAACGCATTGCGTGCATCGTCATCGAGCGACGCGAGCGTGTGGCGATATCCAAGCGCAATGGGCAACATCCCGGCAATGACGACCGTGGCCGTGTGGAATGCCAGGCGCAGGTGAATGGGCGCGGCAGCTTCGAATCGAGGCCAAAAGGCGGACAGATCGAGGTCACCTGCGGCGGGCAAACCTCCGCCGGGCGAAGGAAGCATTGCGGCGATGAGCGCGTCGCGGAGAGTATGATGGTGAGTGGAGGAAGGAGGGGACACGTCGAGCGAATTACAGTCCCATCTCGGCCATTGCATACGTGGACTTGTAGCCCATGGCCACGGCTTGTTTCACCGCGTAGTAAACTCGCTCTTCATGGTGCGTTCGCCACCATGCCTGAACGGCCTGGCTGCAAAGCCAAGCGACGCCGGGCACCCCACCCGTCGGACGCGGGACCAAGTGCATCGCCCTCGACCCCTCGACCACTTTCATCATCATCTCGGCCACGACTTTGGCGAGCTCTTCGGTCACCTGTGCAGGTGCTTGTCCGTAGAACCACCTTCCTACGGCCCGAACGTATTCCTGTTCTTCATGCGTCAATGCCATGGAAACCTCCTGCCTCTCATGAACGACTCATCATTGCGGTTCTTACGCTTGCGATCAAGAGGAATGTCGCCGGCTCGGTCAGGATGGCCATTTGGGTGGAATTCGGCCCAGGAATCAGATTCGTCGTGGCAAACCGATCTTTCGTCAGATCGAGTCCCCGGCCCCAATCATCGCGTCCACTTCACGTTCCGCCAAGAGCCAGTCCTCGACCGGGTTCGTTTTTCCAAACCCTGCCTGCTGCGCTCGGAAATACGCCGCAAGTGCAATGAGCCGCTGTCGCTCGTCATTCGTGATCGTGCGTCGCTCCACATTTGCGGGAGCAGGCAAGATCGAGTCATCTGACTGAGCCGTCGCCGGTGTTCTCTCCACCGCTTCATCCAGCATCAATTCCGAACCGGCCAGCGCTTCGGTCGCCTCCATCACAACGCTCTTCTTCTCCTTCTTGTTCAGGGAGACGTTCTTCTTGTCGGCCTTTTTACCTTTCGTTTTCATGACGTACCTTTCTCTTTCGTAGGAGGGAGAAGCTCGTGTTTTTCCGGCGCTTGCGGGGGGGGCCCCACTGTTCGAACCCGCGGAGCGGGCGAGTTCGGGGTCCCGCAAGTGCCGGAAAAGCACGGCTTCTCCCGGGGTTTCATTCAAGTCTGCGCCTCGTAACCCGTCGCAGCACGAACGGCAAAATTTACGACGAGTGAAATTGGTGCATTGTGTCATAGCTCATCCGTCGTGCGTCATGTCCTGGCTTGTTCAGTAGGACAGAGTATGTCCGATGAGTTCATTTTTTACTGGCATCTTTGTTTGCCAGCCGTTCAGTAGCTGTTAATGTGTTCAGTATGAGCTTCGCCTCTGCTGCCACGGCACCTGAACTGGACATCGACGCTCGTCGCCGCGCACTCTTCCAAAGCGCCCTCGTTCGTCCGGGGCTTTCCGGCCTTTCGACCGGACGCGCCAAAGCCTTGCCCCTTGGCTTGCGCCCCGTCGATGCAGCCTTGCCCGAAGGCGGTTTGCCCCGGGGAGTCGTCGTGGAGCTCTCCGCGCCGCAAGGTCTTGCCCGTGCAACCACGCTCGCGCTTGCCTTGTGCGCTTCGGCTCAAGCGGATGCTCGGCATCGCGGCGAAAACGATACGCAAGGCGCGTGGTGCGCGTGGCTCGATCCCACCGCAACCCTGTTTGCCCCAGGAGCTCTCCGCGCAGGCGTCGACCTCGAACGACTACTGGTCATCCGTCCAGATTTCGACGACCTCGCACGCGTCGCCGTTCGAGTTGCACAGAGTCACGCCTTCTCCGTCGTCGTGATCGATACGGCAGGCGTGCCCGGATCTCGAGGTGAAACGCGGCTCGATCGCTGGGTCACCATCGTTCGTCGCTTGGCACTCGCCGTCGAAGGCAGCGACACCACCGTCCTGCTCCTCACGGATGCCAACGCTTCACGCGCCATGCCTTTGCCGGCGGCGATGCGCATCGAGCTCGAACGAATCGCGGAAGACAAACTCGGCTTGCGCGTCGCCAAGGATCGCGCGGGTCGAGTGACCGGATCCTGCGCGATCGACCTTGGGCGCTGAACAATTCGGGGACCACGCCAGCCCCCGAATCAAAAGTATGATGAAACCCGTGGTCAGTCGAAGAATCGCAGCAGTCGTGCTCCCGCAGCTCGGCGTCGAGCTCGTGCGCGAACGCGTGCGTGTGGACGGCCCGCTTGCCGTGCTGTTTTCGTACGGTTTGTCTGACTCGCACATTGAAGAAGGACAAACCCGCGATCACGCCACCGCCATCATCGATCTCGTCGATGAAACCGCATGGCATTATGGAGTTCGTCCGGGCCAAGGCGTCGTCGAAGCTCAAGCAACCCTCGCGGGCCTTCAGATCCACACCGTTTCCATCGACGAAATGTTCGCCGCGCTCGGTCGAGTCGCCGAGGTTTGTCTCAGTCTCGGCACCACCGCCGCGATTCGTTTGCACCCTGAACAACCCGGAGAATCCGAACGCGTCAAACGGCAAACCGTGCACGACACCGTTTGGCTCGACATCACGGGTGCTGCGCATCTCTTCGGCGGCGAACAAGAACTCCTCGACGAACTGTGTGAACGCGTCGCGGCCCTCGGACATCGAGCGCAAGCTGCGATCGCCAGTGGCCCTCGCATCGCCCAAGCCCTCGCACGGTTTGCCCTCAACCCTTCGCTCACCACCGCTACGTCACTCACCGTGCAACGTCGCCCGCATCCCACGGTCATCGCCAAAGATGCACCCAACGTGCTCAGCACCTTGCCCATCTCGGTCCTCCCGCTCGATCCCGACACGACCGGGTTTTTCCTTCGTCTCGGCATCTTCAACGTCGGTGCCTTGGGCAAACTCCCGCGTGCCGAGCTTGCCCCGCGTCTCGGCTTCCGAGCGCCCGAAGTGCTGGATCTCGCCGCCGGTTACGACCCTTTGCCGCTCGTTCCGTATGAACCGCCGCGCGTCCTCGTCGAGCAAACCAATTTCGACGATAGCATCACCAGCGTCGAACCTCTGCTCTTCGTCCTGCGATCCATGACATCGCGCCTCGCGTCGCGTTTGGAAGCTCGCGGCGAAGCTTGCCAAGCCCTCACGCTTCACATTCCGCTCGACAAGTCCATCGTGCGTCTTCGCGCGCCAACTGGCATCGATCAAGACGACCCCATGCTCACGCTCGACATCGACATGCCCGCGCCGCTTTCGAATGCGAGCGACCTGCATCGAGCGCTACGGACCAAGCTCGAAAAAACAGCGCTCGTGGCCCCTGCGATCGGCCTGCGCTTGGAAGTGTCGCAAATCGTCGAGGCCCATCGCATCCAGATCGATCTCTCGCGCGACAAGGCCGTTCGTCCTGACGCACTTCCCACGCTCTTGGCCGAGCTCTCCGCCGACATTGGTCAAGATCGCGTCGGTGTCCTCGAAGTCGCCCAAGCCCATCGTCCCGAAGCGCGCTCCAAGTTCGTTCCTTTGGTCGATCACGACCCGAAAAAGGCGCAGCAACCTCCGCCAAACGACTTCGACGAAACCGCTGTCCCCGAGCCGACGCGTCTGTTTGCGACGCCCTTGCCGCTCGGCCGCATTACAAAAGGCGCCGTCGTGGCCGTCGAGGGGCGGATGTATGTCGTCGAACACGTCCGATTTGCCATGCGTCTCGATGGGGTCGAGTGGTGGACGAAGGATCCCGCGTCGCGCGATTATGGCATCGCGTGGTTCGTAGCGGGTCCTGGGACCAGCTCGGCGAATTCCGGAAAAGGCGGCACGCAACCTGCGCGAACGCTTGCGTGGGTGTATGTCGATCGCGCCACGGGTGAAGGGTATTTGCAAGGGTATTGTGAATGAGCCGCCGGCCTCGTCAATTTGCCGTCATACCGGGTGGAACCGATGGAGCACCTGAACCTCCGCCTGCGTTTGCCGAGCTTTGTGCGCGTTCGTCGTTTTCATTCCTCGAAGGCGCGTCTCATCCCGAAGAGCTCGTCAAGCGCGCGCACGAGCTTGGATTGTCGGCGATTGCCATTGCGGATCGGGATGGATTGTATGGAGTTGCTCGGGCGCACACGGAAGCCAAGAAGACGGGTCAGCCCTTGATCATTGGTGCGGAGTTGTCGCTCGAAGCAGGGCCGGACAAACGCGCCGATTTGCGATCCAATGGAAGTGTCGTGCTGCTTTGTCAAGATCACGATGGCTATTCGAATCTTTGTCGATTGCTCACGAAGGCGCACACCGATCACGAAAAGGGAAGTGCAGGTATCGACGTTGCCGAGATAGCGTCCGCATCCAACGGGCTTTTTGCCATCGTTCCATTGGCGTCGCGGCTTCATGTCGCCGATGAAATCTTTGGCCCGCTTCGCGAAGCATTTGCCGAACGTGCGTTTTTGGCGGCTTGGCGGCACCTCGATCGCACCGACGCGGCTCGTCAGGACGCCGTGAATTTGGCATCGGCGCGTTATGGAATGGACGTCGTCGCCACCGCTCGCCCCTTGTATCACGTCGCGGGGCGCAAACCATTGGCTGACATTCTTGCGTGCATTCGTCACAAAACCACGCTCGATCAAGCAGGCCCGCTATTATCGCCCAATGCCGAAGCCGTCTTGCGCACGGGCGCATCGATGAAACACCTCTTTCGCGATTATCCCGATTGGATCGCGCGATCCGTCGAAATTGCCGAAGAGTGCAATTTTTCACTGTCCCAAATTCGATATCACTTTCCCAGCGAGGGACTTTGTTTGCCGGACGAAACACCGGACGATGCCTTGCGAAGGCTCGTTTTGATAGGCGCCAAGGATCGTTATCCCGAAGGTTGTCCCAGCGCCGTCATGGCGCAAATCGAAAAAGAGCTCGACCTCATCAAATTGCTCGACGTGGCGCCCTACTTTCTGAGCGTCCACCAAATCGTCTCGATTGCTCGAAGAAGGCGCATCTTGTGTCAAGGCCGCGGAAGCGCAGCGAACAGCGCGGTATGCTTCGTTTTGGGCATCACCGCGGTCGATCCAGCCCGATCCAGTCTGCTTTTCGAGCGGTTTCTGTCACCCGAGCGTCGCGAGCCTCCGGACATCGACGTCGATTTCGAGCACGAGCGACGCGAAGAAGTCATTCAAGAGATTTATGAAATGTACGGTCGTGACCGAGCGGCCATGGTCTCCGAGGTCATTTGTTATCGCGGCAAAAGCGCTTTACGGGAAGTGGGCAAAGTATTTGGCTTGACGACGGATCAGCTCGATAAATTGAGTGGTTTGTCTTTGTATCACGAAGCGGATGCAAGCGAAAAGAAATTGGTGGAGCTTGGATTCGATCCCGGGGATGCTCGATTGCGCAACGTCGTCATGCTTGCGCGGGCGCTCGAAGGCATGCCGCGGCATTTGTCCATTCACGTGGGCGGTTTTGTCTTGTCGGCCGAACCATTGCATCACGTCGCGCCCATCGAACCCGCGCGAATGGTCGGGCGTTCGGTCATTCCGTGGGACAAAGACGACATTGATGATCTTGGTTTTTTCAAGGTCGACATTTTGGCATTGGGAATGCTCACGGCGGTGCGAAAAACGCTCGCCATGGTCCACGAGCGGACGAATCCGGACGTGCCCTTCGACCCCATCGATGCCTTGGCGCGCATTCCTGCCGAAGATCCCGCCGTCTACGAAGCGATTGGTCGAGCGGACACCGTCGGTGTGTTCCAAATTGAAAGTCGCGCGCAGATGTCGATGCTCCCGCGCATGAAGCCCAAAAAGTTTTACGATCTCGTCATTGAAGTGGCCATCGTGCGTCCTGGACCCATTCAAGGCGGCATGGTGCATCCGTATTTGCGTCGTCGCACGGGGCAGGAAGCGCCCATTTCGCCGCATCCTTGTTTGGATGCGATCCTCGCTCGCACCCTGGGCGTCCCGCTTTTTCAAGAGCAGGTCATGCAAATCGCGATGGTTGGCGCAGGATACACGCCGGGCGAAGCGGACCAACTGCGTCGAGACATGGCGGCGTGGAAGAAGCACGGGCGTCTCGAAAGGCATCGTGAAAGGCTTTTGCGCGGGTTTTCTCAGCGCGGCATATCGGCGCGGTTTTCCGAGCAGCTCTTTGCGCAGATTCAAGGGTTTGGTGAATATGGTTTCCCCGAATCACATGCTGCCAGTTTTGCCTTGCTCGTGTATGCATCCGCGTATCTCAAAGTGCATCATCCGGCCGCGTTTTGTTGTGCTCTCTTGAATTCGCAGCCCATGGGGTTTTACAGTCCGTCGTCGCTCGTGCAGGACGCGCAGCGCCACGGCGTGGAAGCTCGTCCGGTATGCGTCACCGTGAGCACGTGGGATCATGCGCTCGAAGCGGACGGCGCCATTCGATTGGGCATGCGACTCATCAAAGGCTTTGGCGCAGGACCGGCGCATGCCATCATGCAGGCGCGGGACGAGGCGCCCTTTACGGGCGTCGCGGACCTCGTGCGGCGAGCGGGCCTGCATAAAAACGAAGTGGAAGCATTGGCGGAAGCGGGAGCGCTCGAGGCGCTCGTGTCGAACAGGCGCGAAGCATTGTGGCGAGCGCGTGCGCCCCGCGTGGATGGGCTCTTCGATGCGCTTCCCATCGAGCCCGAGCGTGACGTGGGTTTGCCGAAATTGCGTCCGGCCGAGCAATTGGTGCTCGATTATGGGCGTCTGGGCTTATCGCTGCAGGATCATCCGATACGGCATTACCGTGCGCGCCTCGATTTGCAGGGAACGCTCACGGCCGAAGCGACGAAAACGGTGGAGCATGGCACGCGCGTGCGAGTGGCGGGCATGGTGATTGGTCGTCAGCGGCCGGCGACGGCCAGTGGCGTCACGTTTTTTACATTGGAAGACGAGACGGGTGTGGTGAACGTGATCGTGCGCAAGACGCTTTTCGACGAGAACTACGCCGTGGCGCGGTATTCGAAGATCATGGCCGTCGAGGGGCGACTCGAGCGGCAGGGGCCGGTGATTCACGTATTGGCGGAGAAGCTCGAGCGGCTGGATGCTCCCGGCAAGCGCGGGGTAGGGACGAAGTCGCGGGATTTTCATTGAGGTGGATCGATGATCAATGACGGCGGCCGCCGGGTCTATAATGAGCCGGTCGCTGCGCGGTTCGACGCAGATTCTGCAAAAACTCGAGATCCCGTTCGATATATTCACGTTCAACTGGGGAAGGCCCATGCTCGAGTGCACGGTGAAGTTCTCGATCTGCTCGGTCTAGGTAGTCCCGGCAAGCATCCCACGCTTGGCGCTTGATTCTGGCGCTTGCCCGATCATTCCGTGCCGTATCGGTGCACACCTTCGCAAGATCGATCAATACTTTTCCACGTAATTCGAGGAGCGATGGGGCCATGGCGAGCGCCGGGTTGGACGTGAAATGATTGTCCAGCACCTGTAGCGCGCGTTCGAATTCTTTTACTTTGCGCAGCGTGATGACCAATTTGCGAATTTCGGCTTCCTGTAACTTGCTGGTCGATGCGGCGTTCAAAAGCTGCGATGCAAGTGCCCGCTGGGCCTCGGTGGGCGCACGAATGGAGGCAAGCGTTTCTCCGAGCACCAATAGCGCGCTGATGTTCAGCTTTTCGGGTTGAACGCCTGCGGCGTGAATGATGTCGAAGACACGTTCAGGCCTTCCCAATAAATTGCTCGCTTCGCACATGAGCTCGATTGCGCGTGTATTGAGCGGGTCTTTTTCGAGGAGCGCGGCGGCACGACGAGAGGCTTCGTCGAAATGCCCAAGTAGCAAGCCACTCTCGATTGCTTTGAGCTCTCTCATTTTCGCATGCCGCGGGTGCGCCGGCAAAATGCAGAGAATGTTTTCTTGCCCGACTTCGAAGATCGGGTCGGGACACCCTTCGTCCCGCATGGTGCGCAAAATCGTAGGAATCCCTTGACCTTCGGCCTGAGCCAACTGCAATCGATTGAAGAAGTAGGCCAGTGCTTGGTTGCGCCAGACAGCAGACGCTTCACCGCGGACGAATTTGCCACGGTCCACTGCGGAGGGTAACGTTCCCGGCGAGTTTATCTCGATGCGATCCGAGAATGCTGTAACACGTGTCGGATGGTCCACCTCATAATCACGGTGCACGATGGCATTGACCACCGCCTCCTGGAGTGCACGTTGGGGGTATTTTAGCAAGTTTGGGGCTGTTCGATCGGCCTTGTCGATAGCCACGTATGCCTCGGTATTCAAAAGGTCGATGAGTTTACGGGCTTGTTCGACGACACCACCGGAAATCATCACTTTTTCAGAATATTGCTCGGTGCGATCGACTCCAGGATAAATAGAAAACACCGAGTGCGCGCCAGGGAAAAACTTCGTCGGCTCTCTGCCGAACAGAAGCAGCGCAAAGTTTCGCGGGCGGAGCATGCCTGTGAGTGGTTCACGGCCGCATAGCGGGGGGACGAATGGCGACAACTGAAATTCAGGAGAAAGATAGTCGTCTACTGAACGTTCCTCGTTCCACATTTTCATTCGCTGCAGATGTTCACGCAATGCCAATAAATCGATGTCCTCCGTGGTGGCTGCCGCATTCATTCGCCGATCCCATGGCTCGAGTACGCGTTTGCGGACAAAGAGTTCCCGTAGAATGCCATTTCGCGCTTCTACCGTATTACGGCTCATTCGCACCCAATACTTGCTTCCATGCGCCGTGCGCAATTGATGCGCGCCTGGACTTGCAGGAACGATGAACACCAAAATTCGGCGCGCAGGCTCATCGGCGGGAACCTCTTCAACGATCGGGACCACCGGTGGATCAACCATGTCGCGGCACAGTGCCAAAACTTTCCCTTCGACCTCCTTTAATCGTGCTGCAGACAAACCATTGCGTATCATGCGCTGAAACCCGTGCTCGTCACGAGCTTCCATCGCTCCGCATACGACATATCCGCCGCCAAGGTTCGAATAATCATTTGCGAAGGCGACAACCGTCTTCACGACATCCTCAATGTCGGCGACGTTTTCTTTCCATTCAACCTGTTCGCTTTCGCGAGTGGCTAGCGCTTGCAGTTCGATCTGGAGAGCCATGGGGAAGTTCGAGGACTCTACTGAAAGGCACGCAAAAAGCAAGCCTGGTGCCAGCCCTTCCACATGCCCTCGAGGTGCGCGAGATGGAGGCTGTCAATCACGGCAAGGATCCACGTCGAGCCCCTCGACCCAGGTCCGACCCCCACCCAAGGCCCACCCGCAGCCCCTCAACCCAGGTCCGACCCCCACCAAAAGTCCACTCGCAGGCCTTCCGTCGCGACTCGACCCTCAGCAGACCCCCTCGTCGAGCCCCTCGACCCAGGTCCGACCCCCATCAAAAGTCCACTCGCAGGCCTTCCGTCGCGACTCGACCCTCAGCAGACCCCCTCGTCGAGGCCCTTCGTCGCGGTTCGACCCCCAAAAGATGCCCACGATGCGCGGTTCGGTCGAGGCTCGACCCCCAGCAAAGGCCCACGTCGAGGCCCTTCGTCGGCGTTCGAGTCGCAACAGAAGCCCACCTCGTGCGCCTCGGTCCGGGTTCGAGTCGCAGAAAAGCCCATTCCCTCATTGTTTCGTTGAGACTTCCCCTCCGATCCGATACACGTGGACCTCGGACCCGTGCTCATCGTTCTGAAAGTCATCGTTTACATCGCCATCGCGCTCGTGGCGCTCGTCGCGAGCATCATTGGCATGATCTACGCGCACCAACTCGGGCAACTGCTCCGCTTTCGCGCGAGCATGCGAAAGCTCGCCAAAGACGACGCCCAAGAAGACGATCCGGCGCTCGACGTACCCGAGCTCAAAGAGACGCTCGAAGAGGAACGAGCGCGGCGAAAGGCCCTGTGGAAACTGTTTTATCGCTCGGGCCTCTCGATTGCCAAGCTGCATGCATCGAGCCGCCTGCGCGATGCGCAAGCTTTCACCGAATCGCATTGGATCCAGTGGGAAGAATGGCGAGGATGGCAACGCCTCGCAATCGAAGGCAGCGAAGCCATACGCCAGCGTGCTCACGAACATGCGCGCAAGGAAGCCGAACGACAGCTCGGCGGACTTCCCCGCAGTTGTTTGCCATTGTGGCTCGAGCTTTACGACGCCAAACGGCATCCCGAGCTGAAACTGCAATGGGCACAGCACAACCTCAATGCCCGCAGTCTACGAGCGGCGCTGCACGTGCTCGAAGAATTGGCCTCGCATGACGATAACGTTGGCAATTCGGCCCTTTACGATCTGTTCAATCATTACACCTACCAGGGTTCTCGCAACAAGGCGCTCGCGTATGCGAAGCGATATCTCGCGCTCCCCAAGAAACACATGCACGACGTCGTTCGCGGGAGCGTGCAGAAGTTCTTTTCGCCCGAGCTCGGCGATATCCACGAATACCGCTCGTATTGGGGACTGATTGCGCCTCGATCCGCCAAGCTCCAGGTGAAAATACATGCGCTCGATGTCAAAGCATCGGAGAGCACCTGGCTCGATGATCCCAAAGCGCCGCTCGGACAAGCCGCGCTCGGCGAAGTTCTGCTGGAAAAAACGCTCGATACGTGGAAAGTGCCGCTCCTGCAAGAGCCAGTGCACTTTTTCAAGCTCCCGCACCTCGAAGGGCCAGTGAGAATCGAGGTTTCGGCGCAATTACCGGCTTCTCGAGCGTGGTCGCAATGCATGGGCGACGAATCCATGCCCGTTACGAAAGTGCATTGTCGGGTGCAAAAAAGCTCGCTCGATGCCGTCCTGACGCTCACGGAAAACAGCGTGAGCACGTGGGTCGTCGACAAGAAGACCAAAGCTCCCGTGGCGAACGTGCCATTGACGCTGATGCATCGAGATGCGGGCGGCACCAAAATCGAGACGCTCGAAAGCACGACCGACGAAGACGGGCTTTTTACGTGGAAGGGGAAACCTGCGTGGCAATTCGGAGTGCTCGTCGAACGCATCAATGGCCAAGGGCGAAAAGAACAGCTCTTCGTGACGAATGGAAGTGACGTCGCGACGAGCAAAGCGCCCGAGGTGCAGCGCCGCTTTTACGTGATGCTCGCGCGGCCGTTGTATCGGCCCGGAGAACGCGTGCAGGGTAAACTGTTTGCGCGGCAAAAGGGGCACGAAGGCACGAGCAAGAAGATTGCAGCAAAACAGACGTATCAACTGGAAGTATTCGCGCCGCGTGGGACGAAGGTCAATACGATATCATGTACGCTCTCCGAATTCGGAAGTGCCTCGTTCGATTTTGTATTGCCTTCCGACGCAGCGCTCGGGCGATACATCTTCAAGACGGTGCACGTATCGCCGCAACCGAAGATCGAAGGGTCGTTTCACGTCGAAGAATTCGTCGCACCGGAGTTTCGTGCGGAGCTTCGAGCCAAAGACAAGCTGGTGTGGGGCAAGAAGTACACGCTGGAATTCGAGGCCAGTTATTTTTTCGGTGGTCCCGTTGCCAATGCCGAAGGCACGCTCGATGTGAAGCGATCGAATTGGACGCACACGGCGTTCGACAATGCTCCTTTGACGAAGCATTTTTATGCGCCAAAATCGCTCGCACGAAAGCGATTCAAGACGGATGCGCAGGGAAAGGCGAGCATCGATATTTCGTGGAACGGTCCGTGGGACGTCCTTCAGCGTTTTGATGGATGCGATTTCGACTTCTGCGCGACGGTGCGCGATGCATCGGGCAAGAGCTGCCAAGCGAACCTGCATGTTTCCGTGGGTCGCGCTGCCGTGATCGTTTCTGCAAAGCCTGCAAAAACGCTTCGAGTGCCAGGAGAAGCGCTGCCGCTATGGCTCGAATGGGAGCCGGCGGATTCGACGGATGACGCTCCACGCAAGGTGACGCTGACGTGCCGCAAAGGATCTACCCAAAAAACGAGTGTGCACGAGCTTCGTCGTTCGGACGAGATATTTGATATGCCGCTCGATTTGCCCGCGGGGCGTTGGCAGATTTCGGCGCATGTCGAAGGACAGCGTGCGCGCACGAAATACGCGTTCACGCTGCTCGGTCCTGCATTGCAGCAAAAATCGCGCGAGCTCATCGTGTCGAATGATCCGAGCGACAGCCAGGGGACCATTCGCGTGGCGCTCACGGGGCCCAAAACGTACCTTTCCAAAGAGCTGCTCGTGTACAATCGAGGGCCTCGCCTTTTCAGCAGAGTGCTCGATCGAAAGGGTCCGACGACGTGGGTGGACCTTCCGTTCATACCGGGGACGGAGGAAAAGGTGCATTTTGCGTTATGGCATTTCGATGCGCGTGACGAAGGGTTGCATCAAGAGCATGCGGTGGCCCGGATTGATCCGCTTTCGATTCCCAATGAAGCGCCGGTCGCGCTCGAGCTTGCGTTTCCGTCGGCCATTGCGCGTCCGGGCGCGGAGACGTCGATTGAAGCAAAACTCAGTGAAGCTCAGCAAAAGCCGACCGAGCTGACGGTGACGGTGATTGACGAAGCGCTCTTTTCGCTGGTCGCTCTGCCCAAGAGTCCGCTTGCATTTTTTGAGGATTCGCCGCCGCGGCCGCAATCGTTTCCAGCGTGGAGTGCGGCGAGCGCGCATGCGCAACAGGGTCGCACCGTGTATTCGCACGTCCCGCGGGTTGATCGATTGCAGCATGCGGTATTGGCCGGTGGGCTGCCTCCTCCTGCGCCAATGATGGCCGGTGTGGAGGATATGCCGGCTGCATCGATGGCGTATGCTATGCCAATGGCGCCGGCGCGGAAATCTGCGAGTCCCATGCGAGCGGCGGCCGCCATTGCAGCCGCGCCCGTGGCGCTCGTGGGGGCAGGTGCGGGGCTGGTTGCAGAGGCGGTCATGCGAAAACGGCAAGAAGCGCCTGGCGGATTGGAGGAAGACGCGGGCGCTGCAATGCCGCAAAGCGCGCCCGTGCAATTGCGAAGTGACTTTTCGTCGGAAGCTGCGTGGATTCCTCATGCGAAATTCGGGCGAAATGCTTCTTTGACATTGCCAATCAAGCTTCCCGATACGCTGACGACGTGGAAGGCTTCGGCCCTTTTGGTATCGCTCGCGCACGATCATTTGCTCGAAGCGTTTGCTCGCGTGCGTACGCAGAAGCCGCTGATGGTACGATTGCAAGCGCCGCGGTTCTTTCAAGAGCGCGATGTCATTGCATTGCGAGCGATGATCGATAGCCGCAGCGAGAAAATGCTTTCGGTCGAGGCGTCCCTGCAGGCTGGTAGCATAACGCTTCCGGCGAATGCACGAAGCTCGCGATCGATGGATCCGAACGGGCAGGCTCGTATCGACGTGGAGCTAGCCGTTCCAACGTGCGAAGAGCGCGACGTCGTGGTGCGTGCGGAGGTGATTGCGACGAATGCAGACGGCGTCTCGGATGCGGAGGAGCGGAAGGTTGCATATCGTCCGTATGGAGTGCTTTTGCGGAAAACGCTTTCGGGGGTGCTCGCAGAGGAGCCCGTGAGCGCTTCGTTCGAATTGCCCGAGGAGCGCAAGAAGGAGTTTACCAAGCTTTCGGTGCAACTGGATCGTGGTCCGATGGACGCGGTGCTCGGGGCGCTCGACTATTTGCGAGAATACCCGTATGGCTGTGTCGAACAGACGTGTTCACGGCTGCTGCCGCATCTATTGTGGGAGCGAATATCGGCGCATGACGAAGCGGGAACTGGCGCGTATCGCAGTTTCCAAGGAAAACTTTCGGACGACGTGGTACAGGAGACGCTCCGCCGCATTGTCGGCATGCAGAATGCGGATGGAGGTTTTGGGTGGTGGGCTGGAGGCCATTCGGATTTATGGATGACGGCGTATGTCGTATTCAGTTTTTCGATGGCGTCGCAGCCGGACAGCGACAGTTTGCAGAAGGCCCGCGCTTATCTCACGAAAGAGCAGCTTCGGCGAAATCATTCGGATGATGCGGATGTTTTCGCGGCTTTTGCGATTGCATGGACGGGCGACCGCGTGGGTGAACGCGTGATTGACGTGCTGTCGTCGCGTTGGGAGAACCTTTCGCTGACGGAGAGAGCCAAGTTTTGTTGGGTGCTTGCCGCGGAGGGTGACAGCCGGGCACAGGAGCATGCGGATGAAGTGCGAAAAGCGCTCGTGGGACCGGCCAAGCGATTCTTGAAGAAGGTTGCACGCGACGATGAGAGCGAATTGCAATGGTATCATCCAGGGAGCACGGAGGCCATTGCGTTTTACGTGCTTGCGCTTTTACGCGAAGGCAAAACGGAGGACGAGACGCTCGAGGTGCTGGTGGCATTTTTGCTGCAACACCGAAAAGGAAGGCGATGGCACAACACGCGTGACACGGCGCTCGCGGTATTGGCGCTGCTTTCGTACGAAGAGCGTATGCGAAGCATGGGGCACGAGCGCACGGTGGATGTGCGGATCAATGCGGAGTCGAAGCAAAAGGCGAAGCTCGAGCGGCTGGGGGAAAAGCCGGTATCGATGGAGTTCCGCGACGAAGACCTGCGGACGGGCGAAAACGAGCTTTCGTTCGTGCTCGACGAGAAACCTGCTGGAGCGCCGATTGCGCATCGTCATTTCAGCGCGGTGCTCGAGTATTACACGCAAGAATCGGAGATTGCGGCGAGCGGGGAGGGGATGGAGATCGAGCGAACGTATTGGCTGCTGGATGAAAAGAAGGAGCCGAAGCGGCAACTGCGAAATGGCGACAGCATCAAGATTGGGCAGCGTTTGCGCGTGATGCTGAAGGTGAAGGCGGCGAAGGCGCGGGCGTATTTGCTGCTGGAGGACATGAAGCTTGCGGGATGCGAGCCGGTTGCGAAAAAGAGCGGGCGCGACGTTTGCAAAGGGCAATGCGCGCACGTGGAGCTGCGAGCGGATCGTACGGCGATCTTTTTTGACTCGCTCGGCACGGATCGCCACGAGGTGAGTTACGATATCGAGGCGGTGTTGCCGGGACGTTTCACGGCAATGCCTGCGCGCATCGAGACGATGTACGAGGCGCGCTGCTTTGCGACGAGCGCGTCGTTTGCGCTGCGAGTGGAAGAGGGGGGTGACGCCTTCTAAGCATTCTGCGCAAATAAATCGTACCAATCCTCGAGCCCCGGATTGTCCGGATCCTGGCGCCCTTCGAGAAGCTCTTTGCCAAGTTTGGATGGTGCAATCGCCAGCGCGCGAATACCCGCCAGGCGCACGACCGAATCCGCATCGTCCAATGCTTTGCGCACCGCCGCCTCGAATGCGGGAATCATATCGCTTCCCGCGAGCGCTTGGGCGCTCGAAAGCCACAGCAATGCTTGAACCTTCTCCGCCGGCGTCGTTGCCGTGTCCCACTTTTGCACGAGCGTCTCTAATGGGACGAGCTCGAGCAATTGTGAGAGATCCGCGGCGACACCGTCTTTGTCAGGCATGACCGAAATGACGAACGCTCCAAAAAGCGTCTGATCCACGGCGTTCACGTGCACTCCGCTGGGCGTGATGAAACCGCGCGTCATTCCACCATGAAACCGCCATGGCGGAGAGCTCAAGGGCAACCAACCTCGCTCCTTGGCGTGTTTCGTCAAGTTGTCCATGCACGACGGGCGCGCCAGGGCAATGAAACGATCCATCACGATTCCTCCTCGTCACCTTCGTCGTCGTAATCGTCGTCGTCGTCTTCGTCGTCTTGCTCAGGGCTGAGCCCAGAAGCATGCGGACCCGTTTGAATCGGTTCACGCAATTCCGGCGTCGTGATCGCTCGACGCAAAAGGAACCCAAGCCGCCCATATCGCCAAGCAATAGCGTGCGCCTCGTGGGCGAAGACCTCCGGCAGCCCCGCGAGCCATTCGTCGAGCGCCATCGTTTCATGCAGCAATGCGCCCAAGGCATGCAGCTTCCACCATTCTTCTTGCGGAAGCTCGGGCCCGATCTCCGCCATGAGCTTGTCCGCCGAAAGCGCCCCCTCGAAATGCATCAGCACGCCCACGCAATCGAGCGGCATGTCTTCGGGGAACGATGTATCGAATCGAGCGTTGATGGCGCGAACGGCATCCACATGCGGACTTGGCCGGTACTTGGCTTCGATGACGTAGCCCGACCGATGTAATTCGAGCCTCACGATGGAGCGGCTATGCATCGTCCGATACGATTCCGACGGCACCCGCTGCGGATCCATTCCCCCTGTTTGACGCAATGCGAGCATCCCGTCGAGTCCGCCGCGATCGACGAATCCACGATGTGGATCTTCGCTGAATTCGCTGCCCCAACCGTAATTTTCGAGGAACGGGGACGTCGTCGCGACGCGGCTCCACGTGTGGAATTCCAGCTCCTCGAGCTCGCCCGAATAGGGGCTTGGTACTGCCGCGCCAAACCCGATGTAGAGGCGAATCGACCGCGGCAAATCGTACAGCCGTGGCTCGTCCACCGCCAGCGTTCGTCGGTAGGGTACGAGCAGCGACGTGATGCCTTCGACGTCTGCATTTGCTTCCGGCCACAAAAACGCAGGGATCTTCGCGTTCAAGCACAATGCAATGCGTCCGGGTTTGTCTGGATGCACCAGCAATCGAGCTCGTGAAGCTCCCAAGTAGGCCGTGCGAGCGCAACGCGTGAGGGCTTCGGCGACGACGATGTACGCTTTGCCGTCGAAAAGGGCATCCCACATGGCTGGCCCGGGAAGCACGCCGAGCGGCGCGGACGGGCCCTTTTCCAGTGATTCGTGCGCTTTTTCGCGAGCCGCGGTATCCAAAAACCATACGCCAAGCTCGGCGAGGCGCGGATCCTTCGCGAGCGTATCGAGACCATTGGGCAACGAATCGAGGGCCGGGCGACCTTCGATGACCCGCGCCAACCCTGGAAGTGAGTTGCGCAGCGCTTCGAGGTGCGGGCGCACCTTTTTCGGTTGCCCCGCCGTGATCCACGCATGCATGGCTTCGATGCGCAATTCTTCTTCGCACCGAGCAATCTTGCCGAGACGTTTGTCGAGCATCTCGCCGGCCTCGCGCGCCTTGCCTGCGCGCACGAGCCATAGGGCCTTTCGCAACGCGCGCCATTCGACCATTTCCGCGCCTTTGCGAGCTTGTTCGATTTGGGCGAGCCCTTCGTCGATTCGGCCCAGCGCGCACAGGATTTCGCCCGCAAGGTGACTCGATGCCGGTGCAAGCTCGAGGGCTTCTTCCAGTATTTCGCGGCGCTTACTTTCTTCGATTGCATCGATGCCTCGCACGAGCGCCAATGCGCGCCAGCCTTTCACGGTTTCTGCGAGGTTTGCCGATGGATCAATCCGCGTCCACCACGCATTGGCCTTTGCATCGTCGCCGTTACGAAAAGCCGCGGCGCCCATGCGTACCAGCCATGATGGATCGGTGAATTCTGCGGGAACGTTTGGGGTGTCCCATGGCGCATTGTGGAGGATCGACTCGGTGATCTCGATGTCGTCGACGAGGGGCCAGCGTCGCGGAAGGTGAAGCGTTTCGACGTTCACGTCATCGCGCTTGTCTTTTGCGCGGGTTGTCTTCGCGGGTGCCTTGGTGCTCTTCTTGGGTTTGGCGGCGGAAGCTTTGGCCGTGGCCGAGGCTTTGCGAGCCGAGGCAGCGGCGGGTTTGGCGGGCGAGGAAGCAGCGCGTTTGGCGGGCTTTTTGGCACTCTCTTTCGCCGTGGTTTTTGCGGGTGTCCGCGAGCGCTTGGTTGTCATGGCAGGGGGATGTTACCAGATTTCTTGAAACTTCAAGCGACGAGATTGAGCTTTATCGAGGATGGCTCGTCGGAGAGCGTATCGGGCAGGCTTGCAAAGAGCTTACCGTGGGTCGTGAGCTCCCGGCTGCCCCGCATCCCGCAAATACATCCGCAAGAGCGCCACGGTGTAGGCCGCGGCCATCGGAATCAATTCCCGCGCTTGCTCACCCGCTTCTCTTGCCTTCATCGGCTGCCACAAATCCAATTTGCGCATGACATACCCGGGCCAATTGTTCGTCTTGTCGTCCCGGAACTTGCTCGTGTACGCCGCAAGATCCTGAATCAAATGGCTCACGCTCGTTCCATCGGGCACGTCCGGCACTTCACTTGCCAATAACTTCTTCTTGTTTCCTTCGACATACCATTCGAATGGATCGGTGAGGTGCGTCGTCCGATGCACGTGCACGGGGCAGCACATGTCCGTCATCAAATGGGCCACTCGGCCGAGCTGCACGAAGCTCCCCGCGACTTTGCCCGCGCGATGCAGACCGAGCGCCCTTCGATAAAACTTTTCGCCCTGACGCCGTGGCCCCGGCCAGATGATCGGAATGAATCCACCCGGAAGGGGAGGCTTGTAAAAGTGGCTGAATGACCAATGCTCGAAAATGGTATTGAATCCTGGGATGTACCAGACATCCTCGCGAAGTGACCCGAGCACCAGCGGATCGCGATAACGATTGACGAGCGGTTCATCGAGCTTTCGGATGGCGAGGTCGAGCACGATGAAGAGCCCGTTGTACCTCACGACCCGCCTCCTGACGATTTTTCCGCGCGTTCTTTGCGGGAAAGAGCAGCGTCGCACCGATCCATGAGGTCCATGAGCTCGCCATACACGCGCGTGCCGCCATGTTGCTGGCAAAATGCGCGGTTGTGGGCAAACCAAGCGCGCAGTCCTTTGCGCGGGATCTCGAGCTCGTCGAGCGTTTCGAAGAGCACGTCGTCGTCATTCATGGGAATGACCTCGTTGTGGGCTTTCGGGTCGGCGTATGATCAGGCCGCTTTTCGTGGGCGTCGCGAAGCTGGCGTGGCGGTCTTTTTCGTTGACGAGGGGCCTTGGGTCTTGGCTGCTTTCGCCTTTGCACTACCTGTGCGCAAACGCTGCTGCACTTTACGCCGAACGTCTGGCGCGAGCGATTGGATGTACTCGTTCGACAGAGCTCGCAGGGCATCGAGCGGCAAGTTCACGACGAGCTCTTCCGGCGCGATCCCTGCAAGGCGCGTCTTGACGGGCAAGCGTCCCATGACCTGCCGCATGAACTCATCAGCTTCGGCTCGAGAGAATCCCGGAGGTCCTTTCATTTTCGGCTCCTTCATCCAGTACGAAATCCACGCATCGGCTCTCGCGTCGGTCACCGGATGATGACTGAAGACACGCAAGAGCTCGCTTCGTTCTACCTGACACACATCGTCGATGATGACAACGAAGCAAGGATACATCGTGCCGTGGATGCGTGCATAGCCAATTTCCATCGTTTCGAGCGTCCAGCCCATCTGTTCGATTTCCCGCACCAACGTCGGCGTTACTGACGCAACGACCAGCACCAGCGTGAGCTCGTCGCAATGGCACACGAGTTTGGCATGGCGCGCATGGTAAAGCGCACCGTAACCGACGAGCCGCACCAGATCTCCACACCGAAATGATGATTTGACAGGACTCTTGTATTCCAGCACCGTCACCTTGCCAAGTCGTCCCCACAAGCGTCTCAGCGCTGTGGCTCCACGTCGCGATTTCCCTTCTTGGCGCTGGATGAGGAAATCGGCTCGCGGCGACTCCATGGCGAGCCACACCTCGGCCTGAACATCGAAATTGCTCGGCGCGATCTCCTGCAGAAAGCTGGCGAAAGGTAGGTGCCAGAGGTTACGACGGCGCTTGCGCGTCGCGCGATGGGGCCGTGCTGATCTGGGCGAACGCCTCGAGTGTGCCATGTACGATCATCGTCACGACGAAGGCCCGAGTTGCGTGCGGCGGCGAAAAAGTATGTTTGGCACCGCCATCCATCACCTGCACCACGCAGATTTTCGCAGCTCCGCATCGCCAAACGTTTGACGTCCAACCATTACGTGACGTTTGTCCAGCGTTCGATCGTCACTTTTCGTGCGCTTTTTTCTCGCCCATTTGCCCCGCGCGCGGCAAAGATGTGCCGTCCATGCTCCGCTCGATCGTGCCCCTCGCCTGCGTTCTTCCGGCGCTCCTGTGTGCGTGCGACAGCCAGAACGCATCCGTGGCGACGCAAGGCGCAGCATCGAACGGACCATCATCGTCGGCACCTCTCGCGTCGTTCATCGCGCCAAGCCCGCCGCCTGCACCCGCAACCGGGTCGCTCCTGCCAAACCCGCTCGGGCTGCCCTCACGCGCCGTCAAGCTCGATCCAGGGCGCCGCGTGTTCACGTTTTCCGAATCCATGCTCTCGCACGCGCGACTCGGATCGACGCTCGTGCTCTACGCAGCCACCGTCGCGGGACTCGAGGGCGACGATTTGGTCATCGAAGGGCAAGCGGGCGGAGCTTCGTACAAGGTGGGTGGAGCGTACGTCATCCCTGTGCCCGACGGGGTGAAACCAAGGGCCAATGACGTGGTGCTCACCGAGTGGAACGGCGTGATGAAACACGCGCTCGTCAAGCGCTACGTGAAGGATCGGATCGCCGTCAGGTACACGGACGTCGATGGGCGCGCGCCCGAGGCTCAGCTCAAAGGCGTGCGCTGGATCGTGCAAGTCGATGGTCTCGTGGCGGGCAACTACGCCGCATACAAGCAGGAGGACGAGCTGCGTCACGTGCTGCTCGTGTCGCGCATCGAGGGCCCGGAGCCTCGGTGGTTCTGCCTTGGTTTTGGAGGCGCGGCGATGGTCGTGAGCGAAAAGGATCTGGTGCCAATCCCCATCAAGTGGAAGGGCAAACCAGGGGCTACGGTGCTAGCCGAGTGGGCGGGGACGATGCGGCGCGCGGTGCTGCAAAGCGAAAACGAGCCCGGCATTTTTACCGTGAAGTTCGAGCGAGCGGGCAAGCCCGAGATGGTTGGCTACGGGCTCATCATGGATCCCCTGAGCGACGGTGTCCCAGCGCGCTAGAGGAGTGGAATTTCTGACGAAGTGGTGGTAGAACGCCATAGTCATGAACTTCCAAGATGCCATTCGCGCTGTGCGCCAGTGGGGGCCATTCATCGCTCGGACTGCAGGATACGGAACACTTTCGATTGTGGCAGGGCCTTTTACGCCGGATCATTCGGCGAGCACCTGGGCGATGCGTCGTTGGTGCAAGCAGAGCGCCCGAGCGCTCGATATCACCATCGATGTTGCGGGAACCGAAAACGTCCCGGCCGATTCCTCATTCGTGTATTGTTCGAATCATCAGAGCATGCTCGACATCTTGGTTCTTGGAGCGGTTTTACCTGGTGATTTCAAATGGGCGGCGAAACGTGAATTGATGCGCATTCCCTTTTTGGGTTGGCACTTGCGGCTCGCGGGACACGTGCCGGTGGATCGAGGCAAGGGGCCGAAAGCGGCCATGAAAATCATCGAGCGGTTCGTGGATGTGCTCCATGCGGGCAAACCACTCTTGGTTTTTCCGGAAGGAACGCGCAGCGCCGATGGAGTGCTCAAAGCCTTCAAACCTGGCGGATTCGTTGCGGCAGTGCGAGCGAACAAGCCAGTCGTCCCCGTGGCGCTCGATGGATCCTGGCAGCTCATGGACAACGGATCGGTGGGATCGATGCGTCATGTCAAGGTGCGCGTGGGTCGTCCCATCATGCCGAAGACCGAAGGTAGCGAATCCGATCGCGTCGAAGACTTGCGTGAGCGCGCGTATGCGAGCGTCGCCGAAATGCTCGTGAGCGTGGGGGGCAGGGTCCCCGAATCGACGCCACAATCGAATGCGCCTGGCGGCGATGGCGTTTCCTTGGGTGCGCATCCGTAATGCAGACACTATTTTTGCGGCATTTGCTACGTCGCACGCGCCAGCGGGGCGAAAGTGCACCAAGTTCTGGCATTTTTTCATGAGACGGTGTATGGACCTGGCGTGTCCCGGACTTCCGTGGCTTCGCTTCGAATGACGACGCGTGTGCTTTTGGCGCTCGCGGTGGGGCTCGTGATCGTGCCGATGTTGCCCGACGGGCCGCTGCTTGCGGACGCCAGCGAAGGCAAAACGAAGGCCTCCAAGGCGTCCAAGGCCAAGCCGAAGCCTGCACCGAAAAAAGGTTCGTTCGAATACGGGTGTCGCGTTCAAAGCCCCCAAAAGTCGCTCGAACGCCGCAACTACATGGCCCGTGGCGTCATCGACCTCAAGAAGCAATCGAAGGCGGTACGTTATCTTGCCGAACGGTATGGTCATGTCAATGACGAGGTAACGCGTCGGTTCAATGTGAAGGCTGCTTTGTCGAGCGCCACGACGGTTCGTTTCATGGGATTGCCGGTGTCGGTGCATTCGAAGGTAGCGCCGGCGCTCTCATGTGTCGAAAAGCGAATACGCAGCACGTGTGGTGGCAAGGCGCGATACACGCCGAAGGCCATTGGTGGATTTCGCGAGGCCAATACGTATCGCGGGGTCGAGGTTTCGAATCATCTTTTTGGAATTGCGATCGACATCGATCCGGATCGCAATCCGTGTTGTGGATGTGTGGCGCCGTGGCCCAGCCATCCAAAATGCAAAATGGCGGCGAAGTCTCCCTACGATCGTGCCGACATGCCGAAGTGCTGGATAAAAGCTTTCGAACGGTATGGTTTCGACTGGCTTGGCCACGACAAACTCGAGGACACCATGCATTTCGAGTTTCTCGGGGATCCCGACCGTATCAAGAAATAGCGTCAATCCAATTCAAAAATTCGCGCACGGTCCTTCCGATATGGGTTCGTCGGGCGAAGGCTCGTAGGTGCGGCAGGCTTCCGCTTCTTCGATGCACGCGCGCATCATGCGAGTCCAGCCCGTGCGTACGTCGAATGGCAGCGTCCGATAGGTGTCCATGAGGGATTTGCCATTTTCACGAAGCAAAAGATCGAACGGATTGCCCCAAAGGACGCCCAAACCTCCCAAACGCACGTTCGAGTCCGGATCGACCCGCTGCGCCTCGACGACGAACGGGCTCGAGGGACCAAAATCGACGATCTTTCGATATTGTCCCCCGTATTGAAAACGCACGCCGCTCGGATTGTGAGGCGCCCAGAGCGGCGGCCGGCCAATGATGTCGAGAGCTTTGCGAGCTGCTTTGGCGATGTCCCCTAAAGACGCCGCGTTTTGCGGTGCCGCTCCGAGACATGCAGGACCTTGCGCCATGTGTTCGAGCAGCGCAATCAAGTCGACCGATGCTGCCGCCGCGACGGTCGTCTGCGTGCGGGGAAGACCGGCGTCGCCTGCCATTTCCACGGATTGCCGCTCGGGTAATGCAACATGTGCCTGATGGCAAGCTTCGGTGAGCAGCGCTTGCACTTCGGTACAGGTAAAACCTCGAGGATGCGAACGTTCGACGGCGCTTGCGAGCTCGTCGAGCGCCGATTCGAGTGGACTCAGGCGACGCAAATCGAGCCCCACGCTGGTGACGGACGTGCCCACGTACGCGCGCCCGGCCGTGGACACGCCTTCGACGTATGCGCGCACGTAATCGGTCACGACGGCTTCGACGAGCGCCCGGGGGCTCGCGTCCGGGTGGTCTTGCGCGATGAACCGCAGCGCGCTATACGGATGGCCTGCGTACGGCATGGATTCTTGCGATGCAATCATGAAATCGGCTGATTGCGCGACCGATGCGGCGACTTCGATCGTTCCAAGGCGGCACGCGTCGAAGGCGACGACATCGATTCGATTCGATGTATCGGGGCCATCGTACCCCGGCTTCGTGCGTATTTCCGCCGCAATGACGGCCGATGCTTCGGCGAGCGCTGCGGACAGCCCGTCGATGCTGAGCCGCCGCCCGGGACCCGCCGATGCGTCTGTGGCGAGCCCCGCAAAACCGTCCCCATGTCCCGTGACCGTTACCCAATAATGTCGAGCGGGAAATGTGCGTATCCCGTACACGAGAAAGTCGCGCAACGTCGTGGAGCTCGTGGTATCCGTTTCGCCGAGCAGCATGGCTTCGGGCGCGTCGACGGTTGGAGGATGTTCGGGATGATGGCGTTCTTCGCGATAAACGGAATATCGTTCGGACGGGCGCGGTTCATCCTCCGAATTCAATTGAAATGGCGCGTAGTCGCGCTGGACCATGATGCGGAAAAGAGCGCTTCCGCCGAGACCATGTTGCCACTCGAGCGCATCGTCGTCGAATGCGGCGACGAGGTTCGGATCGAGGTCGTCATTGGCCGCGTAAATGAGAAGCGTCCAATCGGTGATCCAATCGGACGGGGGGGGCCGCTTGACGATGATACTGCCTTTGGGTCTCGGGTTGTCGGATGGTTTGTCGATGGAAACACACGGTTGGCAGGCCAGGGCTTGGCAGACGAGCAAGGCGAGTGCGGGGGGGTGGAGCTTGGCCATGGACCATTTCATGGGCCGACGGGCAACCGAGACAAGCGGAGCAATTCCCTGACGTGGACCGACGAAATATACGGGTTGTCCGTGCGTCCGCCACGATCGTCGGCGTCTTCGCTGGTGGCCTCGGGCTTTACCGCCATGAAGATGAAGTCTGGATGCATTTCTTTGCTATTCGGCCCAATGCTCGTCGGGGATACAATCCATTCCCCACCGAGAATGGTGCCGCGACCGTCCATTTCGAGAACGTAATGGTAGGTATGCTCGGCCGGCTGCCCGGGTCTCGACAGCGGAAACGAAAGAAGCCCCGCATTGGTCGTTTCGTAGGCCATGACCTGCACGGCCATTTCGACGCGAGCAAAGCGCGTTGCGTTTTCGTTCCATTGATAATTCCGGCATCCAGCCGCACCCATCGTTCCTCGGCAGACGAGGCGCGCCGCTTGAGCTTCCGTCAGGTACTCCATGCTGCGAATTTCGTATCCGATGACCGGAAATGTCCATACTTCGTCGTGGTAGGCATAATCCATGACGAATGGTAGTTTTTCCGAAGGGCCGTTCAGGTTGTCGAGCGGCGGTGCGCCTTGCCCCAAAAGCCCGGTGAGCGCCAGGTGCAGCGTGGCGGGATTCAAGTCTCGGCATGCCGGATCGATGGGTCTGCCGCGTGCATCGCGTGCGATTCTTTCGCGCGCCGTATTGCATCGGCGTCCAGCGACGGTCGACGTGTCGTGGAAATAGATTTCGCTCATCAGCGCTTCGATGTCGGCGGTACGGAAAAGTACGCACGACGGATCGGGCTCGGCGCACATCACGATTTGATCGTTTTCGAGGCGCACCAAAATGTCGTGCAGCGGTGCCGCGTCTTTTTCGGCCGTTACGTACGATGCCCAGCCATTGCAATGACCCCACCAGCTTTCAGGGTAGGTGTTCTGATAGGTCCCATGATTGGTCAGTTCCCACGCCGTCGTAGGTCCGACGACGTTGGTTGCGGGTCGCAAAATGCCGTTACGGCGCTCGTTCGCAGGACGACGTGATTCCGCGAGCGGGAATGCACGAATTGCGTCGACACGCCGATGGTCGCCGGGGTAAAATAGGAGGTCGTATTTCTCCGTGGGTGCAAGGTTGTCGCGATCCGTCGTCCAATCAGCATAATTCCTGAGCTGGGAATTCCAACGTGCGGCGATTCCTTCACTGCCCTGGGGCCACCAATTCGATGGGAAAACTTGTCGCGAAGTGATTCCTTGACGAGGCGTGTTTTCGAGGCGTAGCGCATCGGCGCGCAAGCTCGGATGTAGTCGTGTGGCAAGGTTGGCTTGATCCATGGGCTCGCGTCCGTTCTCCACAGGCACGACGATGTCGTGTGTGTCGATGCTTCCTCCGAGGGCAAATCCTGGAATGGCGCGAGATACGGCAGATGTTTGATGCGCGCCACTGAGTACGATCGCCGATGCGGCGAGCGCGACGCGTGGAAATCGTTTCATTTCTGTACTCCGGCGTGGTGATGCGAACGTTCAAGCCATGCTGCATTCGCCGCGCCAGGCGGACCCAGCCGTCTGGTGCGCAAGATGTGCACGCCGGGCGCAATGAAAAGCATGAATGGACCGCATTTTACGTCAGGGCGATGGCGCGTGTCTCAGACGCGGAGGAAAATCGAGGCGTTGATCTGCGAAAGCGCATTGTGCCCGAAAGATGCAGAGCCTGAAGCATTGGACTTGGGTGGCGCCGTCACGCTCATTGCCGATCCCACCATGCTTCGGGTGTACGAAATTTTACAAAACCTGGCCCGTTCCATGCTGCCAGTCACCATCACGGGGGACACCGGTACGGGCAAAGAACACGCGGCGCGCGCCGTGCACTACTTTTCGGTTCGTCGCGACGCACCATTCGTGGCGATCAACTGTGCGGCCATTCCGGACAGCCTTCTCGAGAGCGAGCTTTTTGGCTATTTGCGTGGTGCATTTTCCGGCGCGACGAACGACAAGATAGGGCGTTTCGAGGTTGCGCATGGCGGTACGATATTCTTGGACGAAGTGGGCGAATTATCGAAAATGGCTCAAGCCAAGCTGCTGCGCGTGCTGGAAGATGGTTTGATTTGTCCCGTCGGCGGCGTGCGTGAACGAAAAGTGGATTGTCGCGTCGTCGCCGCCACGAATCAGGACCTCGAGGCCGATGTGCGCGCAGGTCGCTTTCGACAAGATCTTTACTTTCGTCTCGCAGCAGCGGTGGTCCCGCTCCCACGATTGACCGAACGCCCGATGGACATTCCCATTTTGGCAAGCCATTTCTTGCGCCAGGCGTGTCGAGCGTCGAGTCGTGCGGTGCCAACGATAACGGACAGTACACTTGCCATTCTCACGAAATATTCCTTTCCGGGGAACGTGCGAGAGTTGCGCAATTTGATGGGATATGTCGCAGCCACGGCGACGGAAGGTCGCATCGAGCCGCGGCACCTGCCGGCTCATGTACAATCGAGCCATCACGACGCAATGGTCGAACCTATTGCGGCAGCGAATCAATCCACGACCGAGCCTCCAGGGTTTCGACCGCTTGCCGACGAAATCGAAGCGCTCGAAGCGCGCCGTATGCGCGAGGCGCTGGCGTATACGCGCGGCAATCAACGTCGCGCGGCCGAGCTGCTCGGCGTACCACTACGTACTTTCGTTACAAAGATCAAGCGATATGGTTTGCACTCCGAATGACGAACATGCTGATGTAATGTGTGCAACGCCGATTTGGCGTGACGAGTGCCGAATCGGCGTGAGTGTCGCGCCGAATTGGCGTGCCTTGGATTGGCCGAAGCGCGGATTTCGCAGCTCGCAGGCTGGCCCATCCGTTGCTTGACGCGGGTGCCCTTCGCAATTGCGACGGGTGGCTCGTCGTTTGGCGCGCCAAACAAGGAGGAAGACATGTCCAACAAAATTGCCGAATCCGAAGCGGGCGCCGCGCCCTTTTTCGCCAATCTGCTCAGCTCGCAAAAGGATCCCGCGCAACTCGCCGGAGGCGGCGGTTCCAAGCCGGCTCCCACGTATCATTGCTTGGACAGCGAATGCACCAAGAAGTATCCGAGCGACGATGACGAGTCGACGACGTGGTTCGGCGACGCCGATTGGTGATCGCATCGTGCGCGAAATGCGGTGACGCATGACGCGGGTGGGTCCCCGCGACTACGGAGGTGTCGAATGAAACAAGACGTTTGCGTGCTGCTCGTCACGCATCGGCAAGAGCCGTTCTGCACCGATCGGGTCGCGGGGGCCCTTTTACAACGAGGCGCACGCGTGATTCGTTTGAATACGGACGACTTTCCGACGGGACTCGATCTTCGTGCAGAATTGGGAAATCCCGCCGGTAATCGATTGCTCCTGAACGGCGAAGAGCTCGAAGTGGACGCGGTGTGGTTGTGGCGACTGTGGCCGCCGCGCTTGGACGAAAGGTTATCGGTTCAGCATCGCGAAGTGGCGACGCGCGAATCCATGACGGCATTACGCGGGCTCTTGGATTTGCTCTCCGGCGTGCCGTGGATCGATCCCATCGATGTGAATCGGTGTGCCGAAAACAAAACGCGACAGCTTGCGATTGCGCAATCGGTGGGACTTGAAATTCCCCCGACGCTCATTACGGCCGATCCTGCGGCGGCAGCGCGATTCTATGATGAACATGCCGGTGATGTCGTGACGAAGTTGCAGAATTCTCTTGGGTATTCGATGAAGGGTGGGGGAGGCTTTCCAACGCGACGACTCTCTCGCGCCGATTTGGGCTCGCTGGAAAGTCTCCGGCAATGTCCGATGATGTTTCAACGATTCGTGCCAAAAGCCAAGGAATTGCGCATTGCTTGGGTCAATGGTATGGCTTTCGTGGGGGCGCTCGCTGGGGCCGCGTGTGGCGTCGATTGGCGTTACGATGCCAAGGACGCACCATGGGAGACGCTCGCATTGCCCGAGCACGTGCATACGCGACTTTCGGCGCTCATGAATCGCCTTGCTTTGCGGCAAGGAGCGATTGACCTCATTCTAACACCGAGCGGCGATTACGTTTTTTTGGAGGTCAATCCACATGGCGAATGGGGCATGCTGGAAAAAGATTTGGGCTTGCCGATTGGCGAAGCCATTGCGGAGGCGCTTCTCCGTTTGGCGCGCCAATCGGATAGCGAGCCGGCGAAAATGATGCAAAAAGACGTGGAAGGGAGCGTTTGAATGAGCAAGAAGGTGCTACTCGTCACGTACACCGGGGATATCACGGGCATGATCCCCGAGTTGACGCGCAGGCTGGAATCGCGCGGCGCGGAAGTGATGCGTTTCGACAATGATGTCTTCCCGACCGAAGCGCAAATCGTTCTGTCGCAACATTCGTCCGGAGAAGGATTGCGCTTCCGGTACAAGGGGCGCGAGATGCGCGTGGGGCCCGAAGATGCCATTTGGTATCGTCGCGGGCGAACGGCGGAAAAGCTGCCGCAGATGGAGCGGCAAATGCGTCATGGCGCGATGCTCGAATCCAAAGCGCTCCTGTATGGCGCGCTCGCCGCGGCCCCGTGTTTCGTGCTCGATCCGCCGCATGTCGTACGCAGCAATGAACACAAACCGAGGCAACTGCACCTTGCTCGAGAATTGGGGCTCGAAATTCCGCGATCGGTCATGACGAACGATCCGCAAGAAGCGCGCGAATTCATCGAATCGTGCCCAAATGGTGCCGTCGCCAAAATGCTCTCTGCGTTTCCCGTATTCGACGAAAATGGCAATGAACAAGTGGTGTTCACCACGCTCATCACGAAAGAGCACCTGGGCAAGCTCGATGGCCTGCGTTATTCCCCCATGGTTTTTCAGGAACGCATCCGCAAGAAGCTCGAGCTGCGCATCACCGTCATCGGAACGCGCATGTTCACAGCCTGCGTCGATTCCGAAAATACGGCCGGAGCCGATATCGATTGGAGAGAGCGAGGCGTGACGCTGCTGCAATCATGGAAGGAATACACGCTTCCGTCGGATATCGAGACCAAAATCGGCAAATACATGGAGCGTATAGGCATGCAATACAGCGCCGTCGACGTGATTGTCGATCCGGACGGGCGGCATGTTTTCTTGGAAGCAAATCCGGCCGGCGAATGCTTCTGGATGCAATACAATTCGCCGAACTTCCCGCTGTCGGATGCGCTGGCGGACGTGCTGCTCGGTGAACCTGGTGCACGTCGAGCACATCGCGCATGACGGCTTCACGTGGTGCAAACGAAAACGGCCTTCGTGCTCGGTTGGCTCGTGGCGCCAAAGCCGTCGGTATGGCTTGGCGCAGCTCGCCGAGCATTGCAGGTGCGTGGATCGGTGCAATCGGTATCACCGCCGTGATGCCGATTGCAATCGTTTGGGTTGGCAAGGCAATCGTCGATAGCGTCGTCGCGCGTGATGCAAAGCGGGCGATTGCGTGGGTCGTGGCGGAATTGCTCCTCGTGGCGTCCATGGCGGCGGCCCAGCGAGGGGCAGCTCTTTTGCGTTCATTGCTGGGTGTGCGCCTCGGGTTGACCGTCAATTTCGAGATACTGCAAAAAACCGCGACGCTCACGCTGTCCCACTTCCAAAATCCCGAGTTTTATGATCAATTGACAAGGGCGCGGCGTGAAGCCACACATCGCCCCCTGTCGGTTGCGGCCGAGCTTTTGGCGCTGTGCTCCGCCCTCGCGACGCTCGTGGGTTTTTCCGCACTGCTTTTTCGGTTTCATCCATTGGCCGTTATTTTGCTGGCACTGGCTGCATTTCCCGCTGCACTGGTCGAATTGCGGTTTTCTCGCGCAGCATTCGATTTGCGCAACAAGCGAGTGACCGATGCGCGTTTGCTCTCGTATCTCGAATTCGTCCTGGCGAGCGACGAGCACGCAAAAGAGGTCATGATGCTCGGGTTGTCGCCCACGCTGCTGGGACGTTATCGTGACGTGAGCGAAAAATTATGGCGTGAAGAACGTGGTCTTTCGGTGCGGCGCGTCTTTTGGGGCATGCTTCTTTCGCAAATCGGAACGGTCGTGTTTTATGGCTGTTATGCGTTCATCGTGATTCAAGCGGCGCTGGGAAAACTGGGGCTTGGCGACATGACGATGTACGCCCTTGCGTTCAGGCAAGGCCAATCCACGTTTTTGGCCATTTTGTTATCGCTGGGAGCACTCTACGAACATGATTTGTACATGTCGAATCTGCTGCAATTCATGGCAATTCCCGCGCCTGATTCGAAGCTGTTGACGAACTCCGAAAAAGACCGAGACGAGCGCGGAATTCGCTTCGAGGACGTTGGTTTTCGATATCCCGACCAAGAAACGTTCGCGCTGCGTCACATCGACTTGTGGATTCCTGCGGGCCAGAGTTTTGCGCTCGTCGGGCACAACGGCGCGGGAAAGTCGACGTTCATCAAACTTCTTTCAGGATTGTACGAGCCAACCGAGGGACGAATCTTGCTCGATGGTCGCGATATTCGTGGTATCGCCCGAGACGAGCTACGAAAACGCCTCTCCGTGGTGTTTCAGGATTTCAATCAATACCAACTGACGGCACGAGAAAACATCGCTTTTGGTAGCGTAGCGCATATCGATGACGACGAGCGCATCCGCGATGCGGTTTCTCGTGGCGGAGCGACGACGATCGTCGACAATTTGCCTGGGGCTTTGGATACGCAGCTCGGCCGGTGGTTCACGGGCGGCGTCGAGCTATCGGGCGGGCAATGGCAACGATTGGCGCTTGCGCGCGCATTCATGCGCAAAGAAGCGGATGTCTTGGTGCTCGACGAACCCACGGCGGCACTCGATATCGACGCGGAAGCCGAGGTGTTCGAACGCGTGCGGAATTTGTCCGATGGAAAAACGCTGCTATTGATTTCGCACCGTTTCGCGAACGTGCGTATGGCCGATCGTATCGTCGTCCTTGACAAACAGGGCATTCGCGAGGACGGGACGCATGCCGAGCTGATGGAGAAGGGCGGCATGTATGCAGAAATGTTCAGGAAACAGGCGAAGGGGTACGTTTAGAGGAAGAGCTGGCGAATTTGTCCGCCCAGGGAGGGTTCGATTTCGCGGCACTCGCGGTCCCCCTGAACTCGCCCGCTCCGCGGGCTCGAACAGCAGGAACCACCACGAGCGCCGCGAAATCGAACCACTCCCCGGGCTATCGTCGTCACCGCCAATGAGCATGCCGTTCAACGCCGTCAGGGGGCGCAAATCGACCCGTCGCCACACGTGATGAACAGCGTAGCGCCAGGCCGAGCTTCGCCGTGGCCCGCATAGCGAATTTTTCGTTTTTCGTTGTCGGGGCACGCGGCAACGAGCTCCGGATTGCCCGTGGGCGGGTCCGTCGATGCGTCGACGTAACACCAGCCATTGACCGGTTCGCCATTGAGCATGGGTGCGCTCGCTGTATCGTGTTGACAAACTTCTTTGGCTGCGCCTTCGAGCTGCACCACTTCGCAATAGCAATCCCATCCAGCTTGTGCCGCAAGGGGATCCGTTTTCGCAATGCTGACCATATTGGCTTGCGCGCTGCCGGCTTCGATGCCGCGACGCGCTTTGCTCGGGTCGCATTGGCAGTTTCCTTCGGAATTGATGGCCTCGACCAGCACGCATGAGACCTTGCCGCTCTCGTCGGGCACGAGTGTCCGCGGCAAACATTGCGCGCCAAGCGCCGGACGCAATCGATCCATCATGGCGGAGACGGCCATGCGGTAGCCGAAATCGGTCGCAGGGGCGCTGGAATCGTCGAGTTGGACAGGACAAACGGATGTGACGACAGCTTGCGAACCGAGATCTTTCAGCACCGTGAGCGGGCGAATGCCTGGATATGCTTTGGCGCGTACTTGAAGCGTGGGGTTGCCATTGTCGCTCGGGTTTGGTGCGCAGAGCGGGTTGTCGTTCGTCGGTGACGAGCAATCGCATCCGATTTGGCTCGGATCCGTGCAATCACGCTCCATTCCGGGGAGCAATGGAAAGATGCACGCATACTGGAGGTCGTTTTTGGCAATGGTCCATTCGTGCCCGTTGACGAGATTGGAAAGCGGCATGGAAGCATCGGGCAACCCAGGGCGTTTTTCGTAGGTCTCGATCATGAGCGGATCCAGCGGCTTTTTGTTTTTCGCTGGATCTCCGAGAATCATGTCCCACGTTGTCGTTCCGTTGTTGTCGACCTGCTCATTCAATTCGTTTGCGTCTTTGAAACCATTTTTCGGATCGTTTGGGTCGCGCACAATGTCTTGCCAAGGCACACCGACGATGCCGGCAACGTAAACCATGCCGGAATCTCGAATGTTGGAGTTCGAATCATTGAAGTCCAGGTCGGAGAAAATGGGGTTCGGGACGAGCTCGCCCGCGCGATTCGGAATGACCTGGCTGCTGAACGCCTGCACGTAACGATCCGTCGAATATAAAAAATCGATTCCAAAGCGGCGTTTTTGATCCCAACAGCGCAGCTTCGGATCGTCCTCTTCTGCCGTGAGGAGCGCGGGGCCGGGGCCCCCATTCGGATCTTTGCATGTCGGATCATCCGGACATGCGCCCTGCGACTGCCCGCACGATCTGCAACAAGGATCATTCGGATCGATGGCACATTCTTGCCGCGGGCGTGGAAGTCGAACGGGCATTCCATTGAGCTGCTGTTGTGCCGCATAATAAAATTGCCCATATTCTTTGATGGAGCAATCATTCTCGTCGCTCAGCATGAGGATCGCGAGCATCGAATCAGGGCGAAGGAATTGCTTGCGCTGCTCGAGAAGTAGGGAATCGATACCCTTCGGCGTGGCCTTGAAATTTTCGGCGGTGATCGTTTCGTACGGTTCGGGATCCACGAGGAACCGATAAATCGATTCGAGCTGCGATTCATAACGACAACCAATTTGCCCGACCCCGGTCACCATGTCGCGCAGCGCTGGTACGACGCCTTTGCCATTGCCATCATCAATGATTGTTTCCCCTCCATATTTGTCCCCAGGATCCCACGCCAAAAATCCCTTGTTTTGGAATGTGGGCGCTTCGCTGCCGCTGCAAGGGTCCGTGCGCGCGAGCAAGTGCCCTCGGTCATTGATGGTGAGGTTTGGGACGGGGCTGCATTCGCTGTTATTTTCGGCATTCGAACACGCATCGGCACCATGGCCCCCAATGCTGGAGCTGACGATGCCAATGTGCATGTCGACAACGGGATCGAATTGGCGTCGAGAACCAGGAGGACAAGCGTCCATCGGTCCAGCAGGCGGATTCGGCAAAATGACACCATTGACGTCAACGCAAGGTGGATTGACGAGCCGATTGACGAGGTCTGGAATGGCGAGCGCCAAAATGGCTTGCTTGTCCGCCATCGAAGGTGAATTGTCGATGGCAAGCAATAGATCGAGCTTCTCGACGGCACTTTGCTGCAGTTTCTGGACAATCATGCTGGATCCGCACGGTGACGGACTTGGCACGATGGTGACTTGGTCCGAGCAACCAAGAATTGCCAGCGCGGGAATGACCGCAAGACCGAGCTTGGATGGCGCGTATTTCATGCCGACGCGTGCGGCACGAAAGATGCCAAAGCGAAAATCAGGTAAAATTCAGATGATATGACGTCAACCGGGTTGGCACACGGAAAGTACGGTAGTCAACTCGAATGGCGGGTTATCGTGTCATGCAGCTTTCAAGTATCCTCTAGCCATGGCATTGCGGCTTACTTCATCGAGCGAATGTACGACGAGATCGGCATTTGCCGCTTGAAGTGCGGCGTCATCATTGTGTCGAGCCACACCAAGCGCGTGCATTCCACCTGACTTTGCGGCGGTAATGCCAGCGACGGCATCTTCGACGACGATGCAATCGTCGGGGCGTACGTGCAATTCCTGAGCAGCGCAAAGGAAGATGTCGGGATGTGGTTTTCCCTGGGGAAAGTCGCGCCCGGAAATATCGACGTCGAAGAGGTCGAGCAGTTTCGAATTCGGAGCAATATCGGGCGCTTGCACGGGAATGCTCGACAAGAGTTGTCCCGCGTTTTTGGAGGACGACGCGGCGGCGAGGGGCAGGCCGAGTTTTTTTGCATCCAAGACGAAGGGAATGGCATCCGGAAAAACACGAAATTTGCCGGCATCAATGAGCGCAACGACCTTGTTTTGTTTTTCGCGAGCATACACGAGCGCGCGTTCAGCGGCTAGCGGAACGCCAAAGTGTTCGAGGATTGCGAGTGCCCCTGCGTCTCTCGGTTTGCCGGATACGAGAGATTGATACAGCGCGCTGTCGAAGCGATCTGGAGTATACGTGGTCGACGACCGTATGTCGGCCCAGGGGCCCCGCATGAGCTCGTCGAGGGTATCGCGCCAAGCGCGCTCGTGAGGTGAATCGACGAGCACACCATCGACATCGAAAATGACTGCTGCGAATGACACGAAGCGCACGTAAAACCCAGCGCCGTGGGGCGCAATCGTTGGTGGATGAATTTTCTTGCCGCCGGGAAAAAACAATGGCACGAGGCGATCGTGGCCGACAAACCCATCGATTCACGCCGTCGCGACAAGACGGCCAAATCACCCAAATCCACGGATCGTTCGAAATCCGAACCGTCCACTCAGGCTGCCGCGACGCCCGCTCCTTCGGAGCCTGCGCGACGGTTTCCATTTTCGCCGAACGTCGTCTGGGCGCTCGTAACAGGGCTTGCCGTGGGCTTTGCCGTAGGGCGTGAAGCGTATCGGCTCGGTTGGCCGGGGGGCGTACCGCAAGCTGCGCCCGAAGCTTCCGCTGCGTTCATTTCAGCCGACAATGCTCCGCCATCGCGCGGCTACGCACGCGAATCCGATTTTCCCGCTGGCTGGGTGAAATCGGCCGATCTGGCCAACGGCGCGACGCTGCTCGGCGGGCTCGATGACGGCCAAAAAGCGATGGTCATGCAGGCGCTGAACGAACGCGATTGCACCTGTGGCTGTCCGTTCGGGAGGCTTGCGACGTGTCTTCAAAAAGATCCGAATTGCCCGAATAGTCCGGCGATCACCAAAATGATCGTCGGCCTCGCCAAAGAAGGCAAAAATCTCGACCAACTGCTGGCCGCCATCGACGAACGGCAAAGTGGCAACAACAAGCCGCAAGCCGCACCCGAGGCGCCGAAGGGTCCGCAATACATCGAGGTTGCGGAATACAACGTGCGCAAGGGGCCGAAGGAGCCCAAAGTCACGATCGTCGAATTCAGCGACTTCCAATGACCATTCTGTAAGAGGGTCGGTCCGACTCTCGAGCAAATTGAGAAGCAGTATGGCAACGACGTCGCGATCGTGTTCAAACATCAGCCGCTGCCGTTCCACGACAAAGCCATGGGCGCCGCCCTTGCCGTGCAGGCCGCGAATCGCCAAAAGAAGGGCTGGGCGATGCATGACAAGCTCTTCGAGAACAATACCGCTCTGACGCGTGAAGACATCGACAAGTACGCGAAAGAAATCGGGCTCGACATGGCCAAATTCAAGAAGGACATGGACGATCCCGCGCTGAAGCAGCAAGTCGATGCCGATCAAAAAATCGCCAATAGCGTGGGCGCATCCGGTACGCCTACGTTTTTCGTCAATGGGCGGATCCTCGTCGGAGCGCAAGGCTTCGAGAAGTTCCAAGAGCTCATCAACGAAGAAATCAAGCAAGCCGATGCGCTCATTGCAGCCGGCGTGCCGAAGGGCGAAATCTACAAGAAACGCGCGACGAGTCAGTAGGTGAATTCCGATGCGAGCGAGCTGAAATCGGCTCGCTCGCGCATCGGATTGCACAGCCTTCCACAATGCCGCATCAGCTCGAGCTCGAGCAGATCGGCCCGTTGCCCCACATCCGCAATCACTTCGAGGTGTTTTACCTTCAGATCTTCCATCGACCGGTCGGCGACGACGAGGTTGTGGCGCATTTCTCGAATTTGTTGGTCGATTTCAGCCGCCTGGCGCTCTTTTTCGACGGCCGCTGCTTCCACTTCGATTTCAGCGTGTCGAGCGTCGTGCCACAAATCGATGATGTCCGCGAGGTCGCGATACGCCAGCGACAATTCACGATAGGGCTCCTGAAACCCACTGCGACCTTCCCAAAATCGCGCCTTTTGATGCGCTTCGCGTACGCGTGGCAAAAATGATTTCGACTTTTTGGAGAGGGGAATCACTCCGGCCCGTAAAACACGAGCCTCTTCGCGCACCTTCGAGACATGAATGGTGAGCTCATCCATGGCTTTGCCCTGCTGAACACGGCCCTCTTTCCATTCGCGATGCATGCGGTCGAGCGACGTTTGTTCGGCGATGCCTCGCTGTCGCAATGCCGCCAATTCATTGGCGCACGCTTTCATGACTCGCAACGTCGCCATGGCTTCCGGCGGCGGCAATTCGCCATAAACTTCGCGCACGAGCTTTTCGACGAGCTCGGTGCGGCGAACCCAGCGCTGCGTCGGCGTGCTGGAAAGCCTGCGAAGCGGCTGCTCCGATGCTCGATCGCCCTCGGGTTCGATGGCAATCTTTTCTTGCGCGGCGATTTCGCTCAGCACCGCCAACACCTGATGCGCATCGACGGGCCGCGCGTCGGGACTTTTTGCAAGCAAGTCCAAAATGAGCTGTTCGAGCAGCGCCGGTAAGTCGGGCATGTATTCGCGCAGGCGCGGCGGCGGCTCGACCATGTGTTTGCTCAAAATGCCCGCTGGTGTTGGCGCATCGAACGGAAGCTTTTGCGTGAGCATTTCGAACATGATGACGCCGAGCGCATAAAGATCGGCGGCGGGCCCTGCATCCGATGACGTCGCTCGTTCAGGAGCCATGTATTCGGGTGTGCCGAACACTTCACCCGCGCTCGTGAGGCGCACGTCTTGATTGCATCTCGCAATGCCGAAGTCGAGCAATTTGACGCGGTCGCCGCGAAGCAGATAAACGTTCTCCGGCTTGAGATCGCGATGAATGACCTCGAAATCATGGGCGCGAGCGAGCGCTCGCGTCATTTGCACGATGATGGGCAACGCTCGTTCGAGAGGCGTCGGGCCCGCCGCAATCAGCTCGGACAAACTCTGGCCTTCGAGCAGCTCCATGACGAGAAATGGAGTGCCATCGCTGGCATCGCCTTGATCGAATATCTCGATGATGTTCGGGTGCGACAAACGCTGCGCATGCTTGGCTTCCCGCCGAAAACGCTCGCGGGTCGTGTCATCCACGGCAAGCTGCGGATTCAGGAGTTTGACGGCGCAAGTTTGGTCCGAAAGCAGGATTCTCGCTCGATACACCGACGCCATGCCGCCAATGCCAATGAGCTCGTCGAGCACGTATCTGCCGGCGATCGTGCCACTGAGCCAGGGATCACGCAGATGGGTGAGCGCTTGGCCATCGAGAAAGCACGTCGTGCTGTCGCTCGGATAGCGGAGGTTGCATTGCGGACAGGACTTCATGGAGCGGCGTGTGCGACGTGTATCTTATGGTGGATTGAATCCAAGGCTCTTGGCACGATGGTGGGATGATGTTTGGAGTTTGCCGTTTGCGCGCCTTTAGAGCAATTCACCAATGCGCTGAAATACGCCGCCGCCCGAGAAGAGCGCGCGGAGCCCTTTGCGGAACCATCCATAATTTTGCGCCGTGTAGGGGAATTGCAGCGGGTCTTTGTCGCCCATTGCAACACGATCGACGCTGATGTGCTTGACGTAACACATCTCCCGCAAGCTCTCTTCGCCCATCGTACGACCAAAACCGCTTGCTTTGATGCCCCCGAAAGGCGCATCGGGCGTACCGCCATTGGTCAAGACGTCGTTGACGAGCACGCCGCCAGCTTCGACTCGTTCGGCGAGCCGCGTGGCCTTGTGACGATCGCTCGAGAACACGTAAGCGTTCAGTCCGAATTGCGAGTCGTTGGCGAACTGCAACGCTTCCTCTTCGCTCGATACGCGCATGATGGGCACGATGGGCCCGAAGATTTCTTCGGTCATTACGGTCATCGAGTGGTTGCATCCCGTGATCACGGTGGGCTCGAAAAACTGCCCCGGACCTTCTTTGCGTTTGCCGCCTGTGCGCACTTGCCCGCCCTTAGCAAGCGCATCCGCGATGTGTTTTTCCGCAACGTCAATCTGATGCGGGAAAATGATGGCGCCGACGTCGACGAAATCTTGACTCGGATCACCTTGGCGCAGTTCGTTCGTCAGCGTAACGACTCGGTCGACGAGGGCATCGTGCACGTCGGCGTGTGCGTAGACGCGTTCGACGGAAATGCACACTTGACCCGAGTTCGCGAAGCCGCCGTAGACGATGGAGCGAGCCGTGCGTTCGACGCTCGCGTCCGAGCATGCGATGAGCGGCGCTTTGCCACCGAGCTCCATGACGCACGGGATGAGGCGTTCGCCGCAAGCTGCTGCGACGCGGCGCCCCGTGGAAACGCTGCCCGTGAGGACGACGAAGTCGGGCATGGAATCGATGAGCGCGGCGCCCGTGGCTCCGAACCCCGTGCACACCTGGAACAGATCCTCGGGCAAACCCGCCGTGTCCCAAATTTCCTTGGCCTTCAGCGCAATCAGCGGCGTGACCTCGCTTGGCTTGATGATGACCGCGTTGCCCGCGAGCAGCGCGATGATGGCATCGCGCAGCGGAAGCTGAAACGGAAAGTTCCAAGGCGAAATCACGGCGACGACGCCGCGTGGCCGGTAATGAACGAAGCTGCGACGATGCTTCAAAAGGTGCAGGCTGACTTCGTGCGGCTCGAGCACGCGCGGCGCGGCTTTGGCAAAAAACGTCGCCAAATCCGCTGCAACGAGCACTTCGTGCAGCAGCGCTTCGTGCCTGGGTTTGCCGCATTCGCGCACGAGCAGGTCGATGACTTCGTCCGCACGATCGACGAACGCGTCGCGAAAACGCAAGATGCGCTCGGCACGCGCAGCAGGCGGAAGAGCCCCCCAGGATTCTTGCGCACGCCGTGCTTTCGTAACCGCTTCTTTCACCTCGTCGGCCGACCACACTTTGGCTTCACCGATGAGCTCGCCCGTCGCCGGCGCATAGCTCCGAATCCGGGTCGGTGTTTGTCCGTTGGAACCAGAGCTCGCGTGCGCACTGCTTCCGTTTCCTCGGTTCATCACCACTTGGCCCATGTCGTGTTCCTCCGTATCGGATCGGCTACGAGCGCTCGCGGGATGTGTGTCCCGTTTCGAGCGCGGTGAAGGGTAACCGCGGAGAGCAAAACGTTCAATCGAGAAAGTAAGGATCGAGTCGATGTGGGATGGGTGATGCGCATGCCCGTTTGCTGGACTCGCGCTTTTGCCAGTTTCGCGATACCGTGCGCTCGGCAAAGGTCACAAAGCGCGTGAACCACCCAGATTTCGAGCGCATCGTCCGGGTCGAGCATCCGGATCCTCACGCCATCCTCGGTCCGCACGTCGAGGCGTCGGGTGTGGTCGTGCGCGTGTTCCGTCCGGATGCGGCGCAGGTGATCCTCCGGCCCGACGCAGGCGAAATGCGACCTCGGGCGATGGCCAAAGTGCATCACGGAGGGATCTTTGCAACTTCGTTTGCCCAGTTGGAAAAGCCGTTTGCTTATCGCATCGAAGCCCGCTCGTCACGCGGCGTGACGGTTACGCGTGATCCCTATGCGTTTTCGCCATCGCTCGGCGCCGAAGATTTCGATCCGAGCGCTCCGGGGGCATATCGTACGTATGCGCAACGACTGGGCGCGCATGTGATTCGGCAGGACGGATACATCGGTACGGCATTTGCCGTTTGGGCTCCGTCGGCGCGGCGCGTGAGCGTCGTTGGGGATTTCAACAAATGGGATGGTCGAAGGCACGCGATGCGCCGGACGAAGCACGGCGTATGGGAAATCTTTGCGCCCGACGTGCGCGAAGGGGCCACGTACAAATATGAAATCAAAACGGCCGAAGGCATCGTGCTCTTGAAGAGCGATCCTTTGGCTCGAGCGGCCGAGGTTCGTCCGAATCACGCATCTCGCGTCACATCGCAAAAATATGTATTTACGGATGAATTGTGGCTCGCGCGGCGTCCGGTGGAAAATGCAGCATCCTTGCCGATGAGCATTTACGAGGTGCACATCGGTTCGTTTCGGCGCGTGCGGCGCGCGGACAAACCGCACGACTGGTCGACCTATCGCGAGCTTTGCGGAGCGCTCGTTGATCACGTCGAAGCGCTTGGGTTTTCCCACGTG
The DNA here is from genome assembly GCA_016715885.1 of Polyangiaceae bacterium. NCBI lineage: Bacteria > Pseudomonadati > Myxococcota > Polyangiales > Polyangiaceae > Polyangiaceae bacterium. The sequence goes on along the minus strand of JADJXL010000020.1, from coordinate 1,245,495 downwards.
GAACTTTTGCCCGTGATGGAACATCCGTTCGATGGGTCATGGGGGTATCAAGTGACGGGGTATTTCGCGCCGACGTCACGGTTTGGCGCGCCAGACGATTTGCGGGCGCTGGTGGACGGGTTTCACGCGCGAGGGATCGGTGTCATATTGGATTGGCCGCCGGCGCATTTTCCGAAGGATGCCTTTGCGCTTGGACGATTCGACGGCACGCCGCTGTACGAACATGCCGACCCTCGCCGCGGAGAACATCGCGAATGGCGCACGTTCGTCTTCGATTACGGTAAGCCTGCGGTGCGCAACTTTTTGATAGCGAGCGCTCTGTATTGGATTGAATCATTTCACGCCGATGGACTGCGCGTGGATGCGGTTGCTTCGATGCTGTACCTGGATTATGGCGCCAAACACCCGAGCGAATGGGTGCCGAACGAGCTTGGGGGCCGCGAGAACCTGGACGCGGTGGCATTTTTGCGCGAGCTCACGAATGCTGTGCACGAAATGTTTCCGGGGGTGCTCGTATCCGCCGAGGAATCGACGACGTGGCCTGGCGTGACGAAGCCCGTATCCGAAGGAGGACTCGGGTTCGACTTCAAGTGGAACATGGGCTGGATGCACGATACGTTGAACTATTTTGCGCTCGATCCAATCTATCGATCCAAACATCACGGGAAAATCACGTTCGGAATGATGTATGCGTATTCCGAGCAATTTCTGTTGCCGCTTTCGCACGACGAAGTGGTGCATTTGAAAAAATCGCTGCTGTCGAAAATGCCGGGGGATCGCTGGAAACAGCACGCGAATTTGCGTGCGCTTTATGGTTTGATGTGGGCGCATCCGGGCAAAAAATTGCTTTTCATGGGCGGCGAGCTTGGGCAGTGGCGCGAATGGAACCACGACGGACAGCTCGATTGGTCGCTGCTCACCGAACAGGATCACGCTGGAATTGGTTTGCTTTTGCACGACTTGAATGCCGTTTACCGCAAATATCCGGCCCTCTGGGAGCTCGACAGTCACCCTGCGGGTTTTACCTGGATCGATGCGGATGAAGCACTTCTGAGCATTGCGTCCTTCGTGCGTTTTCCAAAATCGCCCGATGGTGTGGAAGAACCTTGTCCGAAACGTTTGACCAAGGGCACGTTCGTCGTGTTCGTGGGCAATTTCACGCCGGTGGTTCGGTATGGCTATCGAATTGGCGTGCCGAGGCGATGTCGGTACGTCGAGGTGCTCAATACGGATGCGGCTGCCTATGGCGGAGGCGGGGTAGGGAACATGGGCGCCGTCGAATGCGAGAGCGTAGCGTCGCACGGCTTTCCGCAATCGGTGGTGCTGACGTTGCCGCCGCTCGGTGTGATTTATTTGGTGCCCGAGGCGGATGAGGATTCGAGCGATTTGGGTGGAGTCGTGACGGCGGAGAACGAAGGCGAAATGTCGTCAATGACGAGTTTGCCGTAGCGCCGCTGCCTTGGAAGTCGAGGTATCGAGTTTGATAGCCCGGTCGCTGCCCGAATATTTCCGGCACTCGCGGGACCCCAAACTCGCCTGCTTCGCAGGCTCGAACAGTGGGGCCCCCCCGCAAGCGCCGGAAATATCCGAGCCGCTCCCTATCTCGACAATGCGTCTACGTCACGCGGATGTCCGCATTCACTTCGGCGTATCGAGCGCGCAGAAGCCGTTGATGCAAATGTTCGTCGGATCGCAACAATCGGCCGCCGTCGTGCACTTTTCTTGCAACTTCGAACACATGCCCTCCGGGGGCTTGTCCGAACAGATGAGCTCGGGCGGACCACCTTCGGGGTTTGGCGAACAGAAACCATTGCAGCATTGATCGCCCGTCTCGCAACCATTGCCGTCGGCGCGGCACGGTTCGAGCACCCAGAAGCCACGCGCGTTGCCCGCCAAAAGCTCCTGTGCGGGCAAGTAAAACCCTGGATGGCTTCCGTCGACGCCAGCTGGGGAGCTCAGGTCGACCGCGCTGACCCACAATTTCTTCGTGGTGATGTTTTGGAAGAGGTTGACGCCTCGCGGGTCGCTGCAGAATGGCGGAATCGTCGCGACGTTTCCATACATGCGGCGGCTCGTGAAAACCACCCACGCGTAGCCGCCGGAAGCGATTGGATTGACCGTGGGCTCGTAATTGAGGTTCACGTCGTCGCCATGATCGGGATCGATGTTTCCGACTTGCGAGCCGTCGCCCGTGCAGCCCATGTTGATGGGCGCGGCGAGCTTGGGCAAGTACACGTTTCCCGCTGCGTCTTTGCCATTCAATTGGTTGAGCGGCGTGGGATCGCCCCCGCCTGCTGCATTGGCAACCGCAATGAACGCCTTGGCACCTTTGCGCGTGCGGAGATCGCCGAGCCCATTGCCGTCGATGCCGGCGGCAATTTGATGGTGATACACGACGGATTTCCCATCCGGGAAGAAGGCAGGCCATCCGGGCCGCGTCTGCGCAGGCTGTCCCGTCAAGTCGACGACCGTGACCGGATTCGAGAATGCACCCGTTGCAGCGTCGAAGTCGAGCACGACGAGCTTTTGCGTGGGATTCGGAATGCTGGGACTCGACATCGGATTCGTGACGACCTTTTTCCCGTCGGGCGAGAACATGGGTGTGCCAATGTTGCCCACAGCCACGGTGTTCAATCCCGAAATGGGGAGGAGCGTGCCAGGATTCGTCAGCGAAACGAGATTCCCCGTGATCGTGAGGGCCATGGACGCGTCGGGCGCGATGCCCGGATGCGCGCTACCATTGGGAAGATTGGCTTCCGTCGTGCCGGCAGGCGTCAGATCATAATAAGAAACGCCGCCGCCATCTCGTTCAGCAATGAGCTTCGCGCCATTCGCAGCGACGGAATGACAAACGCGACACTCCGAAGCGGGTCCGCTCTTGCCGGCTGCGAGCTGCGGCCCCGTATCGCCCACCTTGATGGACAAAACCGCGCCCCCGAACATGCCATCGCCCCCGACCGCTCCACCATAATTCTTGGCGAGCTTCGTGCCGTACGAGTTGTAATAGATGATGCCGGAAAGACGCCCCGGCGCAATGGTCCACGTCTCCGCAATGGGGCCATAACCCACGCCACCTTTGGCGACCGTGAGTTTGACGAGGAGCTTGTCGGTGGTCCCGTCCGGCGCTTTTCCTCCTGCCGTGTTCGTCGCCATGGTCCAAACGTCTTGAGGAATCGGGTGCCGAATGAAAGCACCACCTGTTTGTTGCAGAATGGGCGGACGACCGAACGTGCCGCTCCATTTGAACGAACCGCTCGTCGTTTCGAGATCGATTCGAATCGCATCGACATCGCCCAGCGTCGACTCCCACATGAGCAGCGGTGCGAGAATGCCGCGCGGAAAAACCGTCTTGTCGTACGGGTAGAGGAGTCGCAAGTTTTCCGCTTGCCCATTGCTGCTGGGTGTTCCGAGCGCCGCAATGACATTGGGATCGGTCACGCCGTCCCCGAGGCCTTCGCCACCGACACCACCTATGCCACCGTCTTGCGTGAGTTGCGGGACGCTCGTCGCAATTTGCGGCTGCTGCGCCGGGTTGTTCGGATCGGCGCCATTTTGCGTGCCTGCAACTTTGACGAAAACCTCCCGTTCGATGGTTTGCCCATTGAGGCCCGCACGCACGCGCACGATGCCGCCAACCGTGCCTTTCGGCGCGAATGCCGCCGAGCTCGCCGGGCCAGCCGGGATGGTCGCAACTTCCCCACGATCGACGCTCCACCCGGCCGCGATGGGTTTTCCATCGAGCGTAGCCGTGTATTCAATCGTCGGCATGTTTTGCCCAACCTGCACCTCGATCGTTTGCGGCGCAGCCGGCTGCACGTCGAAACCTTGCATCTGCGAGCCGCCGCCCATGCCTCCACAGCCGAACAGCCCGCAGTCGCCACCCATGCCAGCTTCGCCACCGCTGCCGTTGCCCGCAGAGCCCCCCGCAGCCGCCCCGCCGGAGCTGGATCCGCTGCTGCCGGCGGGGCTCGAGCTGCCTGGGCCGCCACAAGCAGCTCCAAGCGCCGCGGCAGAAAGCGTCGTCAAGAGAACCAAACCCAATCGAGAAGGTCGTAGTCGCATTCTAAAATGCTACGAGAATTGGGCGGCGGGGCGCAAGGGAGAATCGGGAATTTTCTTTCGTGGATTCCTTGCGCTCGAGCAGATGACGCAGGCCTACCGCGCGCGCTGCCCTGGAGCGGGACCCCCGCCAGCCGAAGCCTCGTCGGATGCAACGATTTGCAGTGGTGGTGCAGCTCCGGCGCTTTGGGTGATGGTGAGCGAAAAATCTTTCTTGAATCCTCCTGCGGATACAATGAGCGTCGCGATTCCAGGCCCGCTTGCCTTGACGCCGAAACACGACATATCCACAGGTTTTGCCGTAATGGATCCTTCGACGGACGCCGACCACGACAAGCCCCCGACGGCGCGATTCCCAGCCAAACCACGAAAACAATACACGCGCTCGGTGCCCATGGGTATCGATGAGCTGGTATCTGGGCTGAAGATGCTCGACACGATTTCGATATCGTCGAGCGTGCCGACGATGGGCATGCTGTCCGAGTAGGAATCGCCTGACCCGGTTTGCACGAATATTTCGGCAGATCCAGCCGCGTCCACGAAAATCGAGCGTTTGTCCCAGCTCGGGATGCTGGTTTCGCTCGTGGCCGAGCCTCCAATGTCGAACGTCATGCTTTGGTCCACGAGGCGCTTGTCGCTGCCGCGAAGAACGACGCCCATTTCCAAGTGCGAATCGGCCAAAAGTGCCCAATCCATTTTTTCTGCCGCTTCGGGATCGAACCACGGTGCCGACACCGGAACGACTCGAATGGATTGAATACTTGCGGCCGATATCGATATGCGATCGAAAAGCTCCAGCGATCCGGCATCGAAGATGCGCAAATAGCCCGAACCTTCACCATTTGCCCGAATGATCACCGAAGGAGAATCGATCTCTTCGACTTGCAGCGGAGGCGTGCCCTCGGCCCCGAATGGTACGTCAAAGAAGTCCGTATTGCTGTTCGATGCGTGAACTCGGATGGTCTGCGTGCCCGAAACCGCAGTCGTTTGCGGCCCCGTATCCAAAAAACCATCAAACAAACTCGCTCCCGTGAACCACAAGCCCTCGGGCGTGAGCTGCGAACAGGTCTCTTCCTCGGGGCAGCTAAAGTCGCCAGACGCCGCCCGATTCCCCGGAGCGCCGCACGCCGACAAAAAAGTCATGGCGGCAAGCGTTTGAAGCAAAGTTTTTCGAGTCATGCGCGGTAGAATAGCAAATTACATACCCGTCTTCTAGGAACTTCATGTGTGTCGTGATGCACAAGTGCGAGCTGTCCAGGTGTTCGTGAATGTGATGTGTCGCGCAGAATTTGTGTGTTTGCTCGAACATGTAGACTTTTCCACCGCATTCTTTGGGGCCCGGAGCGACTCGTGGTATGCTCGCGGCGCTTCGCAGTAGAGTCGGGACGGCAGATGGGTGGGAGACGTTTTCGGGCGAGATGACGCAAGGACACCAACAATACCGGGTTATCGAGAGGCTCGCCGTCGGAGGCATGGCGGAAGTATTTCTGGCCGAACGCGTGGGGCTCGAGGGGTTCAAGAAACGCGTGGCGATCAAGCGCGTCTTGCCTCATCTGTCGCAGAAAACTCGATTCATCGCGATGTTTCTCGATGAAGCTCGCGTATCGGCGTATCTGACCCATTCCAACGTCGCGCAGGTCTTCGATATCGGTGTCGGCGAAAACGCGTACTTCATCGTGATGGAGTACGTCGAGGGGGCCGACTTGAAGTCGGTTATGGAATACATGCGCAAATCGGGGCGATCGTTCCCCGTCGAAGTCGCCGTGCACGTCGCCGAAAAGATGTGCGAGGGGCTTTCGTACGCGCACGAAGCAAAAACCCCCGAAGGCGATCCGCTCTGCATCGTGCATCGTGACGTGTCCCCGCCAAACGTGCTCATCACGAAATACGGCGAGGTCAAGATCGTCGATTTCGGTCTCGCGAAAGCAACGAGTCAGCTCGAGAAAAGCGATCCGGGGATCGTCAAAGGAAAATTCAGTTATCTGTCGCCCGAAGCCGCGCAGGGCCAAGAAGTCGACGCGCGCACGGATATCTTCGCCACGGGCATCATCTTATGGGAAATGCTCGCACAAAAGCGCCTGTTTCTCGGGGAAAACGATGCTCGAACGGTCATCCAGGTTCGCGCTGCCAACATTCCACCGCTTGGCGCAATCAATAAAGACGTCCCACCCGAGCTCGATCGGATAGTCGCTCGGGCGCTCGCGCGTGACCCCGACAAACGTTACGCGACAGCGCGCGAGATGGGGCGCGATCTGACGACGTTTCTCTACAAATACGGCAAACCCGTCTCGTCGCAGGACGTTGCGGAAATCGTCCGCAACACCGTGGCCCATCGCAAACCACAAGCACGCGCCAAACCCACGACGGTTGGAAAACTCATCGAAGAGGCGCTGCTCGAGTTCAAGTCGCTCGAGGAAGACGACGGAGCGCAAGGAGGAACGACCTCCGAACGGCTCATGCGAGGTCGCGTTTCGCACTTCGAGGACATTGCGAAATGGATCGAGGAAATCGAGCAGAACCCGGCGAGCGAAGCGCGAAGCGCAAGGCCAGCGTTTGGTAGGCGAAGAACGTTCGAGCCAATCTCTACGCGAGCGCCCGCGTCGTCACTCGGTCCGGTTTCTTCGGCGCCTCGAGATGACGTGCCGAAAGAAGCTCCAGCAGAAAATGCCGCGCCGATTGCTCCTCCCGTGGCGCCGCCCGAGCCGGTGATCACCACGGCCGATCGAGCAGCGACAGCGCCGACTGCGGATGATGATTCACCGCCGCCCAATACGAGGCGATCGGTGCCGCCCGTTGGTGAGCCATCGCAACCGTCGAGGGAATCGCAGCCGGTCCTCATCAAAGAAGCGTGGCAACCCGTCGAGATCACGGAGCCGATGCAACCGCCTGATGCGAAAGAAGCATCCGAGCCCGCGCAACCGAAGGAGCCATCGCCGCCGTTGGCCGTGATGGACGCGACGCCGTTGCCTCCCGTTGCCGAAGACTCGCAGTCGCCTCCTGACGTCGAAGAGTCCGAGCCGCTCGAGACGGGAGATGTTTCGCGCTCGACCGGCATCAAGAAGCGCAAGAAGAAATCGAGCAAGTCCGACAAGAAAGACGGCGATCGGAGCTCGCGCATCGAGATGGAGTCGAAGTCCATCGCCACGGGCAAGAAGGACAGAAGCTCGCGCATCGAAACGGGGAAGGGGCCCATCAAGACGACATCTGCGCCGTCGGCTGCGTCCGCGGCGTCTGGCAAAGACGGCAACAAAGGGATGTGGATCTTCGTTGTCGCGGCGCTTTTGCTGCTTGCGGTGGGCGCGTATTACGGCGGGCTATTCGCGCACTGAGGCGCGCCTGCGCGGTTTGTCGGAAAAGTCTTTCGGGCGCGGGATTTCCACGGCCACGTCGAAGCGCTGTTCGCCGCGCCAAACCACGCCCGTGATGACCTTTGCGTTTCGGCTGATGGCTCCGGCGACGATGCCGATGACGGCGCTCTCCGAAGTCGCCGGCGCTCCACCGACGCTCGTGAGAATGTCGCCATCACGCAGGCCCGTGCCGAACGCGGAGACGCCGACGAGGGACAGGCCTGCGGGTCGTTGAGCCGTTGCGGGTGCAGGTACGGATGACGGGCGCCCTCCACTGCGCACGGCGCGAACGACGGCGTCGGTACGCACGATGATTCCGCGGTGCGTCTTGGCTGACGGCGCTGCGTGTCGTGTTGACGGCGCATCGCTGCGGCGTGTTTCAGCGACGGAGTCGCTTGCTTTTGCAGGAGCTTTGGGCGGCGCTACTGGACGCGCTTCGACGGGACGCCAAGCGAAGGCGCTGTCGAGGTTCGTGGTGGCGACGTCAGCGAGCGCGGGTGCGGCGCGATCGACGAGGACGCGCGCGACCGGCGGGATGGCGACGAGTGGTGCGACGAGAAGGGATGCGATCGCGGCGCGCCGCAGGTACGCAGCGGGCCTCGATGAGGTTTGTCCGCGCGTAACCTGCGACGTTTCGTGTGTGGTTTGTCCTAGTGGAACGATCGGATCGCGAGGTACGTTCACCGCATCGAACGACGCTCGTTCGAGCGTCGATGGGGTGAAGTGAAGGGGAGACGTGTCGGGGCTATTCGGCATCCCCTTCGTCGTCCTCGTCGTCCTCGTCCTCGTCCGCCTCTTCGAGTTGTTCTTCGAGTTTGCGGAGGGCTTCTTCGTTGTCGGTCGGGGCGGGAGCTGCGCGACCCTCTTGCAGGGCTTTCTGTCGAGCTTTTTCAGCGGCTGCGCGCGCTTGGGCCACGCGCTGCATGACGGCCGGTTTCGGCGCCATGAGAAGCGTCATCGTTCGTTGTTCCATGACGGGACGAACTTCGACGTTCGCGGTCTCTTCACATTGCTGGACGATCCAGTCGAGCTGCTCTTGTGCTTTCTCGGGGTGCGTGATCTCGCGGCCGCGGAAGCGCACCGTGAACTTCACCTTGTGACCCGCTTCGAGAAAGCGGATGGCTGCGCGCGTCTTGAACTGCAAGTCGTGATCGTCGGTTTTCGGACGCAACTTGATCTCTTTGATCTCGACGACACTCTGCTTGCGCTTCGCCTCGCGTGCTTTTTTCTTCTCGTCGTACTTGTACTTGCCGAAGTCGAGAATTTTGCAGACGGGCGGGTCAGCCTTCGGATTGACCTCCACGAGGTCGAGGCCTCGTTCCTGGGCGCGCCGCAAGGCTTCGTGGGTAGGCAGGATGCCGAGCATTTCTCCTGCTTCCCCGATGACTCTGATCTCGGGGACCCTGATTCGCTGATTGATTCTGATTTGGGGTCCGCGTTGGGCTTGCCGAGGATCGAAGCGTCGCATGCTCATGTGTGGTCTCGCTGTCTCCTTGTTCTTCGAGTTGTGAGGGTGCTGTGTAAAACGCCTTGTTGGCGCTACTGCTGCGAATGTGTTCATCCGCTGCGATGCTTCGCAGTGGATGCGTCAATTTCGCTCGACTGAGCGCCATTATCAACCGGCAGCTCCGATTCAAGTAGGCCAAATGGGAAAAGCCTCCCAACAGGAGGCTTTTCTCACGCTTTTTTCTGTTTCGCCCGATTTTGTAGGCGCGATTGGGTTCGAACCAACGACCCCTACCGTGTCAAGGTAGTGCTCTACCACTGAGCTACGCGCCTGTATCGCATGAACTGCATCTCGGCGATGGCTCACCGAGGGGACGCATCGCTACCAGGTGATGGTCGGGCCGTCAAGGCGAAAAAGGTTCGCCGTTCAAATTCCATCCGTCCGACTGACACATGCGGGGGCTTTTCTTGCGCTCCTGCCCGATCGTGGGTATGGACCCCGCCCTTTGGAGGGTTTCGCCTCGTGACGATGTTTTTGTCTCAGCCGACCACCGTTGCCCCTGGTCAGGGCCCTGCTGCTCCCGCTCCCGCACAGCCCTCGCAAGGGGCGCCCGCGCCGACGTCCGCGCCGCCGGATGGTGGCCCGTTTGGGGGTCTGTCCATTCTCTTTTTCCTGCTGCCGCTGCTCTTCGTGTTCTTGATGACGCGAAGTCAGTCGAAAAAGCAGAAGGAAATCGAGGCGTCGCTCAAGCCCGGGGATGTCGTGGTCACGCAATCCGGCCTGATTGGCAAGATCATCGACCTCGGGGACGTCAACGCGAAGCTGGAAATTGCTCCCGGCGTGAACGTCAAGGTGCGCAAGTCCTCCATCAGTGGTCCTGCCGAGGCGGCGGAGAGCAAGCCGGCCGAGACGAAAGACAAGGCGAACGAAAAGAAAGCGTAGCGCCCGCGCTTCGACTAAAGAAGGGGCCCGCGCTGCTCACTCCATTCACGTTCTCATGATCTACAACATCCTCCAGTACGTGTTTGCCGGCACTGCCGTCCTGTCCGGTGCACTTGCGTTTTGGCTGCGGCCCAAGCGAGGCGTGTTCGCCGTCGCGGCGCTCGCAGCCTTTTTCGCGTTCATCGCCGCTCACTACCAAGTCTTTTGGGCGAGCGCGGTGTTCGGCATGTGCATCCCATGGGCGCTCGTCTGTGCGCTTCCAACAATCGACATCGCCTGGCGCGCCAAGACCGGGTTCGCCCTGTTCTGCGCGCTCTCTTCGGCTCTCGCCATCTATCCGACGTACCACGACGAACGCTACGGTCGCCTCGATCGCAGCGCTCTCAGTGCCGAAGACGCGGAGAAAGCAGAGCTCGCTGCACTGGCCGGTGATCGTGGCGTTCGTGAGTGGCTCTTGACGAACATTCCGTTCCGCCTCGTCCGCGGCCTCGATTTGAAAGGCGGTCTGCGGCTCGTCTACACGGTCGACGTCGAAGAAGCGATCAAGGACAAGCGCGACCGGTACTACGACGAGCTTCGCCAGTCGCTCGCCAAAGCGTTCGGGATCATCGAGAAAGACAAGGTCGCGACGTCCGAAGACTTGAAGAAGCTCGCTGGCAAGGCGCGCGTCGAAAAGTCACGCGACAACGTCGGCACGTTGATCATCACGCTCGAGAACGCCGACGACGCGAACAAGATCAACGAAGAGTTCATGACGCCCTACCGCGAGCTGCAACGTCAGTTCTCGGCGGATCGCAAGCGCGTCACGATGCGCATCAAGAGCGACACCGAGTCGGATATCCGAGACAAGGCCGTCGCGAAGGCCAAGGACACCGTGCTCCGCCGCATCGACGGCATGGGCCTGAAGGAAGCATCGGTCACGACGCGCGACGAAGACATCATCATCGAGATTCCTGGTGACGACGAGAAGTCGTTCAAGAACATCAAGGACATCATCGCGCAGACCGCGCGCCTCGAATTCAAGCTGCTCGACGACGACACGAACTTCCTCGAGCCGGAAGTGCGCAACTCGAAGAACAACGAAGTCAGCGGCCTGAAGTTTCAGCAAGAGCAGGTCAGCGTTGGTCCGGGCAAACAGAAGGTCAACGTCTACGCCTTCCTCGAGAAGAAGGAAGGCGAGAAGATGATCGATGCGCTCGGTCGCATGAAGGAGTGGGCTGCGACGTTGTCGGTGCCCGACGATCACGAGATCGGCTTCGGCAAGGTCCAGGACTACGACGAAGACAAGGGGACCTTCGAGGACATTGGTTGGCGCACGTATTATCTCTACAGCAAGGCCGAGATCACCGGTGACATGGTGCGCGAGGCGCAAGCCATGGCGGATCCGAGCGACAAGGGGCTTGGTGGCTGGCTCGTGCGCATGGAGCTGACGCCGAAAGGCGCAGACATCTTCGAGGACATCACGGGGCGCAACATCAAGCGGCGCTTTGCGATCATCCTCGACGGCAAAGTAGAGACCTCACCCGTCATTCAGTCGAAGATCCCGGGCGGTATCGCGACGATCACGATGGGATCGGGCAATGTCGATCAGCAGATCCAAGACGCGCGCAAGCTCGAGCTCGTCCTGACATCCGGCGCGCTTCCTGCGCCGATTTCGCCCTCCAATGAGCAGGTCATCGGAGCTTCGCTCGGTCAGGATGCCATCAGGCAAGGGCTCAAGGCGGGTGCTGCGGGCGGCGCCTTGGTGCTCATCTTCATGATGGTCTACTACAGCCGCGCGGGGCTCATTGCGAACATCGCCGTGCTCTTCAACGCGGTCTTGCAGATCGCGGTCTTGGCCATGTTCGGCGCATCGATGACGCTTCCGGGCATCGCGGGCCTTGCGCTCACCATCGGTATCGCCGTCGACGCGAACGTGCTCATCAACGAGCGTATTCGTGACGAGCTGCGTGCGGGCAAGAGCGCACGAGCGGCGGTCGACATTGGTTACGACAAGGCGTTCAGCGCCATTCTCGACGGACACGTCACGACGTTCATCTCTGGGTTGATTCTCGCAACCTACGGCTCTGGCCCCATCAAGGGGTTTGCCGTGACGCTCCTCGTAGGCATCGTCGTGAGTTTGTTCACGGGCGTGGTTTGCACGCGGCTCATGTTCGATTGGGCCGTTCGTGGTCGCAGAGCCAAGAAGCTCTACCTCGGCTGAGAAGAAGCACATGGAATTCATCAAGCCTGGTCGGCAGTTCGACTTCATGAGTAAGCGCTGGCACTTCATTGGGCTGAGCGCGGTACTCCTCCTTCTATCCATCGTCGCGTTCTTCAAGCCCGGCCCGCAAATCGGCACGGACTTCAAGGGCGGCACCGAGCTCGAGGTGGCGTTCAAGACCCAGATCGACGCGGGTGAAATTCGAAAGACCGTCGAGTCGCTTGGGTTCACGGGCGCCGATGTCATTCGCGTTCGTGACTCGGGCGCCGAAAATGCAAACCGATTCCTCATCCGGGTGCAGGACGTCACGGTTTTGACCGACCAGCAGAAGCAGGTCATCCAAGACAAACTGTGCTTCGTGCCGGAAGGCACCGAGCCTGCGGGTGACTTCGCCACGCGCTGTCCGAACAACGTGCGTGCGAGCGAGGTCAAATTCAGCCCGGGAGGCGACAAGATTTCGATGCGTTACGACACCGCGCCGGATCTTGAAGCGATCAAGGCGCAGCTCACGGGCGTCAGTGGCGTCGAGCTGCGCGAGGGCCAGAACAACCCCGTCATCGTGAGCGTTCGTGACAACAAGGTCGAAGCTCAGCTCAAGTCGCGAGGTGATCAGCTTCTCGACGGTCTGCGCAGCAAGCTCGGGTCGGACAAAGTGCCTGATCAAGCCTTGCGCGTGGAGTGGATCGGCCCGAAGGCCGGTGCGCAACTCCGCGACGCCGCCATCACGAGCGTGGTCATCTCGATCATCTTCATCATGGCGTACATCGCGTTCCGCTTCGATCTGCGGTTCGCACCAGGTGGCATCATCGCTCTCGTGCACGACGTCGGTATCGCGCTTGGCGCCATGATCATCACGCATCGTGAGATCACGTTGTCCACGGTCGCGGCGCTTCTCACCATCGTTGGCTACTCGATCAACGACACCGTCATCGTGTACGACCGCATTCGAGAAAACCTCGCCAAACATCGGAACATGTCGTTCGCGCAGATCATCAACCTGTCCGTCTCCGAAATGCTCGGACGCACGATCATCACGGCGGGTACGACGGGGCTCACCATGGTGACGTTCCTCATCTGGGGTACGGGCGTCATCAAGGACTTCGCGTTCGCGTTGCTCGTCGGTGTCGCGGTCGGTACGTACTCCTCGATTTACATCTCGGCTCCGATCACCGAATGGATTGACCGCAGGTTCTTTGGTGGTCAGACGGCGGCACCGCGCAAGAAGGTCAGCCGCACCAAGGCCGTCAAGCGCGCCGACGCTGTGGTGTAGCTCGTATCCCGCAGCATTCTCCGCACACGTAAGCCCCGCGATGGATTCCCATCGCGGGGCTTTCGTTTTTCCGGGCAACGTCAAACCCGCTGTGTGCACTCGTGCTTCCCGTGGACATCGCGCGTCTGCCGCGGTACGCGTTGCGCCTCGCATGATCGATTCAGCGTGGAAACAGGCCACTGAGCCCGAAGTGGCTCACCTCGTCATTCCACAAGCTTTGCCAGCATCGGTTTCGAACGAACCGATCATTCGTGATCCTGGGCAAGCCTCCGTCGATGCGCTCGAGTTGTCGCGTGCACTGGGTTTGTCAATCACGGTGGCCGATGCCTTGTTTCGATCGGGCCGCCGTGCCGACGATGCCACGCGCCTTTTTCTCGACCCGCGCCTATCGCATCTCACGCCTCCCGATCGCATGGCCGATCGTGATCTCAGCGCGGATCGCATCGCGCACGCGATTCGTCGCAACGAACACGTCGTCGTCTTCGGCGACTACGACTGCGACGGCATCACGTCTTGCGCCATCGTCACCGAAGTCATTCGCACCCTTGGCGGCCGCGCTACGCCCCTTCTCGCGACGCGCAAGGACGGCAGCTACGGCTTCTGCGCTCCCGCGCTCGCACGCGTGAAAGCAACGGGCGCGAGCCTTCTCGTCACGTGCGATTGCGGATCGAGCGACCACGAACGCCTTGCGGATGCGCGTGCTGCCGGCATGGACGTGATCGTCATCGATCATCACCTCGTACCGGACGAACCACTGCCTGCGCTTGCGTTTTTGAATCCGCATCGGCCCGAATGCGAGTTCCCCTTCAAGCACCTTGCATCGTGCGGTTTGGCGCTGTCGCTCGGAGCTGCCGTGCGTCGCGCGCTCGGTGCGGAGCTCGACATGCGCACGTGGCTCGATCTCGTGGCCATTGGAACGGTTGCCGACGTCGCGCCGCTCGTAGGTGACAACCGATCCCTCGTGCGAGCGGGCCTTGCGGCGCTTGCGCTTGGTTTGCGACCTGGTCTTCGTGCGCTTGCGGAATACGGCAAGCTCGACCTGATTCACGGTGTCACGGCCGACGACGTCGCGTTCCGCATCGCGCCGCGTCTCAATGCGCCTGGAAGGCTAGCCGATCCGGATCTATCGCTCGCGCTGCTGCTCGAGCGAGATGTTACGCGTGCAAACGGAATTGCCGCGCACATCGAACAGCTCACGCTGCAGCGGCGCGCCATTCAAGAAGAGATGATCGTGCAAGCAGAACGCGACATCGAAGCGGCGCGGTGGGCAAACGATCCCGCGATCGTTCTGGCGCGTGAAGGATGGCATGTCGGCATCGTGGGCATCGTGGCGGGACGCATCGCGTCGAAGTACGGCAAGCCCACGATCGTTGCTGCGATCGATGGGCAAACGGGACGTGGTTCCGTGCGAGGTCCAGCGGGCTTTCCTTTGCACGACGCGCTCACGCGATGTCGTCGCGAGCTCGTTGCATTTGGCGGCCATCAAGCTGCGGCGGGCGTCGAGGTGCGGCCTGATCGCGTCGATGCGTTGCGTGCGCTGTTTTGCGAGGTGTGTACGGACATCGGTGGTGCCGCGGCTACGCCTGAAAGCGAAGTCAACGCGGACGTGCGTCTCGATGATCGCGACGAACCATCCGTCGTCGCGCGTGACCTCGAACGGCTCGAGCCGTGCGGCCAAGGCAACCGTGCTCCACGCGTTCTCGTGCGTAACGCGCCTGTGCGTACGGCGCGCGCGATCAAGGGCCACCTGAAGCTCGAAGTCGCCTTGGCGCGGCACGTCATTGGAGCTTTCGGTTTCGAGCTTGGAGACCAGGCAAGCGCGCTCGGCGGCGGTCGCGTCGACATCGTCGGGCGGCTTCGTCGCGACACGTTCCGCGGTGGAAGCGCGGTCGAACTACGCATCGATCGCGTTGCGCGTGCTCGTGCGATGGTAGAGTGAGTCGTGCGCGAGCCGATCATCCGGTTTCGAAACGTGAAGAAGGCATTTGGCGAGAAGGTCGTCTATCGCAGCCTTTCGCTCGACGTGTTTCCCGGAGAAACGCTCACCGTCATCGGTGGCTCCGGTGTCGGCAAGAGCGTCATGCTGAAGCTGCTCATTCGGCTTCTCGAAGCAGACGACGGATCCATCACGTTTCACGGTGAAGAGATCACGTCGATGAAGGAGTGGAAGGCGCGCCTTCTTCGTCGACGCATCGCGATGTTGTTTCAGGGCGCTGCGTTATTCGACTCGATATCCGTGGGAGGAAACGTCGCGTACGGTTTGCACGAGCACTACCGCGACGAGATGACCGAGGCGCAGATTGCCGAGCGAGTCGACTGGGCGTTGTCGCTCGTGGGGCTGCCCGGGATCGAAGCGATGCGGCCTTCGGACCTTTCTGGAGGCATGAAAAAACGCGTCGGTTTAGCGCGAGCGATCGCGGTGCAACCGGAAGTGCTGCTGTACGACGAACCGACGACGGGCCTCGATCCCATCAACACCGAACGGATCAATCACCTCATTCGCGGCCTGAAAAAGGCGCTCACCGTCACGAGCATCGTGGTCACGCACGACATGAAGAGTGCGTTCTCGATTTCCGATCGCATGGCCATGGTGCAGGCTGGCGAGATTATCTTTTCAGGGACGCCGAGCGAGTTCGACCAGTCGACGGACCCGCGCGTCGAACATTTCATCAAGGGCATCGCGCCGGTGAACGAAGACGTCGAGACGCTGTTGCGAGCGTGACGTGGGGCTCATCTTCGCGCATGATGGGGGCGCAGATGAACAGGTCCCGTGACATCAAGGTTGGTCTCTTCGTACTCGCTGGGCTGCTTTTCTCTGCGCTCGTCATCTTCCTCATCGGCGACGAGCGCCGGTTCTTCAACTCGTCGATCCGCATCAACACCACGTTCACGGATGTGCAGGGTCTAAAGCCCGGCGCGCCTGTTCGCATGGGTGGTATCGACGTCGGAACCGTCAAAAAGGTCGGTTACAAGAAGGGGTCGATCGACACGACCATCTACGTCGAGCTCGACATCGTCAAAGACGAAGCTGCACGCATTCGCAAAGACAGCGTTGCGCGTGTTGCGGCCAAGGGCCTGCTCGGCGACAAGATGATCGAGATCACGAAGGGCGAGTCCCCGGAGGTCGTTCCCGCAGGCGGCGATATCCGCGGCGAAGAACCGACGGATCTCATGGGCACCGCGATGGGCATGACGGCAAAAGCCAACGATGCCCTCGGCAACATCTCGAAGGTGAGCGAATCGCTCGCCGACGAACGGTTGCATCAAGACATACGCGGCAGCGCTGCGTCGATGAACAAGCTCCTCAGCGATGTCGCGAATGGTGAGGGGTATCCGCGCAAGTTTCTCACGGACAAGGACGAGGCCGAACGCATCTCGCGCACGCTGCAAAACCTCGATCGCGCAAGCTCCGAGCTTGCACTCACGCTGGGCGAGCTTCGAGGCGTCATCGCACGCGTGAAGTCGGGTCCGGGCTTTGCGCACGACATGATTTATGGCGAGGGGCCGAAGAAGGAGATCGCGCAGTTCGGTGCCGCAGCGGGCGAAGTTGCTACGACCCTGAAGGGAATTCGTGAAAGCGACAGCTTCGTTCATGACGCTCTCTACGGCGGCAAAGGAAATGGCACCGAAGCGCTCGCGAACGTCACTGCGATGACCGGCGACTTGCGCGCGATCGTTGCAGACATGCGCCGAGGCAAGGGCACCGTTGGAGCGCTTCTCGTCGACCCATCGATTTACGAGGACGTGAAAACGATGGTCGGCAACGTCAGTCGCAACGACATCCTTCGCGCGCTCGTGCGTTATTCGATCCGACAGGACGAAAAGAAGCCCACGGTCGAAGTGACGCCCCCCAAAGATTCTACGCCTCCGAAATAATTTACATTCGCGCCTTGGCGCTTCGAGGACGTGACGCTGCCAGTCTCGCGACGGCTTCCCGTATCTCGCGCTCGTTCAGGGCGGCAAAACCCGTACGGAAGAACGGTCGCGATCGTCCATCGAACGCGTAACGTTTTCCTGCGTGAACCACGAGCGCGTGCTCTGCAGCGCGTTCGGCCCATGCATCCACGTCGATGTCCGCTGCGACGCGGAGCCACAGAGCCATGCCTCCCGAAGGCACCGTGAAGTCGAGGTATCCCGCGAGATGCTTGTGGAGCGCGCTGGCGAGCGCGTCGCGACGATCTTGGTAGATGCGGCGCATACGTCGCGCGTGCCTTTGCACTTCGCCATCTTCGAGCAACTCGGCCGCCGCACGCTCGATGGCGAGATCTCCTTGCCGATCGACGAAGTAGCGGATTGCAGCGAGCCTGTCGATGAGCGGTGCTGGGGCCGCGACAAACCCAATGCGCAACCCCGGAGCAAGAATCTTCGACAACGTACCGATGTAGACGACGACACCTGCGCGATCGGCGCTCGCGAGCGGCAGGACGGGACGTCCGTCGTAATGAAACTCGTGATCGTAGTCGTCTTCGATGATGGCGATTCGTCGCGTGCGCGCGAGCTCGAGCAAGCGCAGTCGTCGCGGTGGAGAAAGCACCACCGTCGATGGGTACTGGTGGTGAGGCGTCAGGTACACGGTACGCACGTTTTCGCGATCGGCGAGGGCTTCCAGCGCATCGACGGAGAGCCCTTCTTCGTCGACGGCAAGCGGCACCAGACGCGCGCCAGTTTGTCCTAGCGCTTCCCACGCTGGTCGGTATCCAAGTGCTTCGACAGCAACGACGTCACCTCGAGAGAGCAGCGCGCGTGCCGTCAGGTCCAGCGCCATTTGGCTTCCGCGCGTGACGAGCACTTCTTCGGGCGACGCGACGATGCCCCGCACCGATCCGAACATTGCCGCAAGTGCCACGCGGAGTCGTTCATCACCGCGCGGATCGCCGTAGTCGAAGAGGCGTTTGTCGGAGCTTCGCGCTGCACGCCGGTACGCGCGTGCGATGATTTCCGTTGGCAAGAGACGCACGTCGGGTGTTCCTGCGGAAAGAACGATCGTTCCGCGTTTGTGCGCGTGCACGGGTGCAGCCGTCGATGCGGACGACATGTCGAAGCCGAGCCGCGCTGCGATGCCAGCCTGCGCCTTCGACGACGAGCGTTGCGTTGCCATGTCCGGTATGGCGGTCGAGACGAACGTGCCCTGTGCTGGCGAGGTTTCGATCCAGCCTTCGGCGCCGAGCTCTCGGTAGGCCGCGAGCACCGTGTTGCGATGCACGCCGAGCGATTCGGCAAGCGCGCGGCTGCTTGGCAGGGGCGCACCGGGCTTCAATCTGCCGCGACGAATGTCGTCCATCACGGCGCGCGCGATGCGCAGAAAGAGCGGCGTTTCCGATGAAGGATCCAGCGCGATCTCGACGGGAAATGTGCGCATGGAACTGGTCTATCCGATTTTTCGGTTCTGGTCCTGTGCAACGTACCAGTCGACCTTCAGATCATCACCATGCGCAAGGAGATCTTCCGAATGGACCGCGCGAGTGCCATCGAGCTGCTCGCGCGAGCGACTACCGTCCACTTCGCCTCATCGACCGCCGAAGGCGAACCGGTGCTGCGCACGATGCACGCATCGACTGTGGGCGACTGGGTGCTTTTTCACGCGGCCCCCGCCGGCGAAAAGATGAACGTGCTCGGGCGGCGAGCCGTGGTGAGCGCCGAAGAATTCATCGCATCGATCCCGAGCTACTTCGTCGACCCCGAACGAGCTTGTCCGGCGACGACGTTCTACCGGAGCGTTCAAGTGCACGGGACGATCGAGCGTGTCGATGATGCGACTCTGAAGACGAAGATGCTCGCGGCGCTCATGGCGAAGCATCAGCCTGAAGGAGGTCACGTGCCGATCGAGGCTGACCATCCGCTCTATCGCAAAGCGATCGACGGCGTGTTGGTGTTCGGGCTGCGGCTCGACGTCGTCGATGGCAAAGCGAAACTTGGGCAGAACCGAAGTCCTGCCGAGATCACGCGCATCGTGGAGCTTTTATGGGCGCGTGGAGGGGCAGGGGATCCGCGAGCCGTAGACCTCGTGCTTCGTGCGCATCCGAAGCTTCCGGTGCCGCGTTTTCTCGAAGCGCCCGACGGCGTGCGGCTCGTGTGTGCAATGGGCGAGCAGGATGCCGACGAAGCGACCGAGATGTTGCGTGGGACGTACTGGCAAGAAGGTACGGATCCGAAGAAAATTCGACGCAGCCTGCTTGGGTCGTCTGCATGGGTTGGTGCGCGCGATGCGACGGGAACACTCGTCGCGATGGCTCGAGCGATCAGCGATGGGGGAAAGCGCGCGTGGATGTACGACGTGATCGTGTTGCCCGGGCGTCATGGTCGAGGGCTTGGGACCGCGGTGGTGCGGCTGTTGCTCGACCATCCTGAGGTGCGCGGAGTGGATCACATTCTGCTCAATACGCGTGATGCCCAAGGTTTCTATGAGCGTTTTGGATTTCGAACTCGCACCGTGTCTCCAGGCTCGCGTCTGTCCGAAATGATCCTCGAGCGGACGAACGGTAAAGTTGGTGTTCCATCGAGTTACTTGCTTGCATCGGTCGACGGTTGAACGTATCGAAATTGTGTTCGGGGGCCGTCACGTCTCCGGCGTTTTCGGCGGGCACTCGACCTGTTGGATTGGGTGGCGATATGCCTCGAAATTTCGCTGATCGTCTTTCCGCGGTGGCTCCGAGTGCGACGCTCGCGATGGCGGCTCAGGCCGCTCGTTTGCGCGCCCAGGGGCACAAGGTTTTTCCGTTCAGTGTGGGCGAGCCCGACTTCGAGACGCCCCGCCACATACGTGAAGCAGCAGCGGTTGCCATTGCCGCCGGCGCTTCGCACTACACCGCGGTTTCCGGCACGCCTGCACTGAAACAAGCCATTTGTGCAGCAACGCAGCGCGACCGTGGGTACAGCATCACGCCTGATCAAATCGTCGTTTCGTGCGGGGCGAAGCACGCGCTTTTCAATTTGGCGCTCGCGCTCTACGGCCCTGGCGACGAAGTCATCATTCCAGCTCCGTACTGGGTGAGTTACCCCGAACAAGTGCGGATCGTCGGGGCAAACCCCGTCATCGTCGAAACGCGCGAGCAAGACGGTTTCCGCATGGACGCCGCGAGCCTCGAACGAGCGATCACCGATCGCACCAAAGCGATCATCATCTGCACACCGTCGAATCCGACCGGCTCGGCCTACGCCAGGGAGCACCTCGAAGTGCTCCTCGACGTCGTACGTCGTCACGACTTGTGGCTCGTCGTCGACGAGATCTATGCGGAGCTCGTGTACGACGGTTTCGAGCACGTCTCGGTGCCCGTGATCGCGCCAGACTTACGAGATCGTACGATTGTGATCAACGGCGTGAGCAAGACGTACGCGATGACTGGATGGCGCATCGGGTGGAGCATCACGCCGCCCGAAGTCGCGAAGATGCTGGACATGGTTCAGAGCCAAAGCACGACGAACGCGACGGCGGCAGCGCAAGCGGCGGCAGTAGCGGCGCTCGTGGGTCCACAAGACGAAGTGCGCATGATGCGTGAAGCATTCGAGCGACGTAGAAACTTGATGGTCGAGGGGCTGCGCAGCATTCCGGGCGTTACGTGTCGCATGCCCGAGGGTGCGTTTTATGCCTTTGCAGATGTCCGTGGTCTCTACGGACTGCCGTACAAGGGCGCCAAAACGCAAAACGACATCGATGTGGCCATGTGGTTGCTCGAAGAAGCGCATGTCGCGTCCGTCGCGGGAACGCCGTTTGGAGCGCCTGGATACGTGCGCTTTTCGTACGCGTGTTCGGAGCAGGACATCGAAGCGGGGATCGAAGCAATTCGGCGTGCTCGAGCGGCGGGGGCCTGAACGACACTGTGTGGAAGTCTCGTGCAAGAGACGGTTCCGTGAACTGCCAGGACAAACCCATCGCAAAACTCTTGTCGTGTCTCGCGGCCTGCGCTAGTGATGCTCCTGCAATTCGACGGGACGCACCGAGCGGACGCGTCGAAACGGCATCGGGCGCATAACTCAGCGGTAGAGTGCATCCTTCACACGGATGAAGTCACAGGTTCAAATCCTGTTGCGCCCACCAAGTCGTTGCAGCTCAAACCGACCCCTCTGCTCCTGTAGCGAGGGGTTTTCTGTTTTGTACGACAATCGTTGACGAGGCTCATGCGGGGCATGGGGAGCTGTCTGCGAGCCCATCGCAAACGAGGCGCGAGCGGGTGCTGGCGCCCGCGAAGCGAGCGCGCAACACCCGGCTTGGATTCAAACTGAACGGGAAGGGTTGGGACCGACGATCACTCGTAGTCGTCGGCAGGTGCCGGAGCGGGCTTCGGCGCGGGAGCCGGTGCAGGAGCCGGTGCGGGAGCGGGGCCGGAGCCGGAGCGGGCTTATCGGCAGGCTTCTCAACCGGTTTGTCCGCGGGCTTCTCGGCCGGTTTGTCTGCCGGTTTGTCCGCGGGCTTCTCGGCCGGTTTGTCCGCAGGTTTGTCCGCGGGAGCGGGCTCTGTGGGAGCCGCCGCGCTCGCAGATGCCGGCGGTGCAGCCGATGAATCCGGTGCAGCCGATGAATCCGGTGCAGCGCTTGCAGAAGCTGCGGGCTCCGCAGCCGATGGCGCGGCCGTGACGGGAGGCATGGGCAGCGCAGCCGTCTCGGTCGGCTTGGCCGTCGTCGCACTTGCCGTCGGCGCGGGCTTGACCGGTTCTGCTGGCTTGTTGCTATCGCCGAGCGCCAGGAAGAGCGCGCCGACGACCGCTGCGGCGATGAGCAGAATCGTCAAGATGCGCCCGCTGCCACCACTCTCTTCGGCCGGCTCTGGCGTCGAAATCGTCGCCTTTGCGACCGGTGCTGCGGCCTTCTTGACGGCGGGTTTGGCATCCCCGTCTTTGCTCTTCGCGGCTGCTGCTGGTTTCTTGGACTCGGTCTTCGCTGCTGCGGCAGGCTTCTTCTCTTCGACCTTCTCCTCAGCAGCCTCGTCCTCATCATCCGCGGCCTTGGCCGGCACAGCCTTCTGCTCTTCTTCGGCCTTGGGCTCTTCGGCCTTCGCTTCTTCAGCCTTGGGCTCTTCGGCTTTCGCCTCTTCGGTCTTGGGCTCGTCGGCTTTCGCTTCCTCAGCCTTGGGCTCTTCAGCCTTCGCCTCTTCGGCCTTGGGAGCTTCGGCAGATTTTTCCTCGGCCTTGGGTTCTTCCTTGGCGAGCTCGATCTTGCCGCCCACTTCGTCGAGCGAGCTTCCCGTGCCTTCGAGCGCTTGCTTCAGAAGCTCCGCAGCCTGACGCATGACGGTGCGCTCTTCGGGCGGAGGCATCTCCGCTTGAGGATCGGTCGTCGGGAAAAACCCTCCGCCACCACCGCCGGCATCGGGCTTCTTGTCTTCGGTCGAGAGGGGTTTGCCCGCGGCCTTCGCTGCAGCGCCCACCGTCCCGAGTCCAAGCATCGTTGCGCCGCGCGGAGACGGCTTGGCAGCGGCCGGCGAAGATGCCGCAGGCGCACTTGCAGCAGGCGCATCGTCGTCGCCTCCTGCATCCGCAGGCTTGCCCGCATCGTACGCATTCGGGCCGTCGCCTTGTTTATCGACGAGCCGCTGGATCATCGCCTTCGTGGTGTCGTCGATCTTGATGAACTTGACGCCCATCCCAGCAGGCGATTCGTCCGCCGCTTGATCAGAATCGCGCTTCCACACGACGCGTCCAACACCACTCAGCACCGGCTTTTCGTCCTGGATGCGAATCTCGAACTTGAGCAACGTCCCAGGCGGGAACGGCGATGCAGTCTTGATGAAGATCCCGCCCTTGCTCACATCATGCGAATGGTTCTCGATGAACTCATCAACGTTGGCGCTCTTGTAGCGCACCGTCATCGAGAGCACCTTCGCTCGCGGGTCCTTACGAGTTTCCTCAGCCATCAGGGTAGAGCTCCCATCTCGATCGGCGAATCGTCGCCACTCAAGCTCGCCTGGAAGCGAGCAGCGGGGCGGATGTTACCTTGAGGCGACGTAAAAACCCAACTACGTTGCACTTCTATTTTTCGAGATTTTGTCGAGAGCCACGAAACGAGCCATCCACGACCCTAGAACGGCGATGTGCCCGCACGCTCGCCGTCATAGAATCCTTGCCCATGGCCCCTTGGGACCACTTCCGTGCGCATGGACGCGTGCCCGTCCAAATCGATGCCGTCCTGAGACAGCAGGATGCTCTCGCGCTCCCCGTAACCATCCGCGATCTCGGCTTCGGAGGGGCAGGGCTCGACATCGCCGATCCGACACTTCGACCCTCCACGCAAGCAACATCGTCATCCTTCGAGCTCACCTGCGACATGCCCGTTGTGCTCGAGCTCGTGGCTCCCGTTCTCTGGGACCCGCTGCTGCTTCCTGGAAAGATCGCCTGGAGCCGCCACAACGCGGCCGGCACTCGCCAACTGCGCGCCGGCATCCGCTTCGAACCACTCGCCGCTACCACCCTGTTGTCGCTCTTCGACGTGCTCAGTTCCCACTGACGCTCGCGCGCACCAACACGACACGCACGCCGATCGGATGTCCTCGCAACACGTGCACCTGCACGCGACACTTCGAGCGATACATGAACGGCTGCAAGTGGTTCAGACTCAACGTGAAGATGCGCATGCAAGTGCTTGAAATAATTTAATAATATTTATCATGGACGATGTAGCGCCGCGCGGTGCCCTTCCTGGTTGAATCGGACGGCATACAGGCCTCCGAAAAGCGCCGACACGATCACCGCGCATGTCCAAAACAGCGGACCCAAGATGAAGCTCGCGCCCATGAGCTTGCCGAAAAACAGGATCACGACGCTCCACATCAACACCGTTCGCAGCGGTGCCGCGTACGCCAGACCAACGCCTGGAAAGAGGGCTGCGAGCAGGACGGCCAGTGTGACGCTTTTCGGTGGCGCGGGACGATGCGCAGGCTGCATGCGCCATGCGCGAAGATCTACGTCCGCGAGCGCGCGCTTCGTGGTCGTGGACAAGCCGCGCACGCGATAAACGACCGAATCGTGGACGTCGTCGACCTCGACGTCGACGCGTCCATCACGCGCCATCCGATCGAGAAACGTTTCTGCACGAGCCGGATCGATGCGCAGGTGCGCAACGACGTTGGCCACCGTGAGTGGCACGCCCGTCGCCGCTAGCTCGATGACCGCGATCTGGAACTCCGCGTAGTCCACGTGCGTTGTTGTAGCGCGCGTGGCGGCGACGAGGAGGGAGCGCCGTGTCGTTGGAGCACGAACGTATAGCGTCCGGACAAACCGAGCTTGATGGGAACGAGCTTGGCGGGAAGATCAGAACGCGAAGACGGGACCGACGGTCGGAGCGATGACGACGGAGAAGGTCGTCAGCATGAACATGAGCTTGAGCTCGCCGTTGATGCCGAAGTTGGGCGTGATTCCGTAGGTGACCCCGGCGCCGACGGAAACGAAGTTGAGGCCCGAAATTTGGTACGCATCGAGCGAGCGGGGCGCTGCTTTGATGGTGTCCGAGCACGAGCTGTCAGCGTCGGCGTCCGGCACGGGATCGACGCCGTTCGTGTCGAGCTGATCGCAAACGGTAACCGGAACGGACGCGGAAACTTTCGCGAAGCCGGCACCCAAGAACGCGTACGGACGAACTGCGCCAGCCTCGAAGGTGTTGCCGAGGAAGGAGTAGTAGCCGCGTGCTTCGAGGTGGAGCGGCGGGAAGGGGACCATCTCGAGGTGTTGGCTGTTCGGTGGTGTTTCCTCCGAATTCGGATGCCCGCCGAACGCAATGCCTACCTTTGCGCCAAGACCAATAAAGCCAGGGCCGACCTTCGCGAACTCGCGGTCGTACGAGAGGAACACGCGCCCGCCGGCGGCTGCAAAACCGCCCTGCACGCCGTTGGTGCCTTGCGCGGAGATGGGATCACCGAAGAAGCGATCCGATGTGCCGGCGTAGAAGCAGTAGTACGCGTCGTTATCGCCCGAGCAGACGTTTTCGGCGGTGCTGATGAGCATCAGGTCGAACTGCCCGCCGAGGCCGATGATGTTTTTCTTGCCTTTGGACGCTTTGCCTCCGCCGCCTCCGCCGCCATCGCGCTTGCCTTCTTCGCACTGACTGTTTTCGCAGATGAGGCCTGCTTGGCACTCTTGATCTTCTTCGCACGACGAGCCCCAGCCCTTGTCGCCGCGCTTTTCGCCGCCGCCCTTTTCACACCCGGGCAAACCAGGCGGGCAGTCTTCTTTGGCCTCACATTGCTCGGGCGGCTTCTTGCCGGGGAACGAAGGCTCGTCGCCTTCGAGCTCGCGCTTGATGGTCACGCGATGAGGTTCTTTCGCCGAGCCCGCTTTGAGTTGCTCGCCGGCATCATCGGTGACGATGATGTAGTACTTGACGTCGCCCGTGGTCGTGACGTCCTTGCAGGGAATCTCCGCACCCCAGCCCTTGCCGATGCGGTTCATGTCGATGGTCTGCCACTTCGTCGAACCGAAGGGCTTGTACTTGAGCTTCACCGTCTCGACCGAGATGTCTTCGGGAACCTCGATGTAGATCGGCACAGGCGTGTTGACCGCCTGCTCTGAGGGAGGCGTGTGCGAAAGGTCGCCTCCGGCGCTCGGTTTGTCCCCGTCCTCGCCGTCGTCGGGCTCCTTTTCAGGCTTGGTGGGCTTGGACTTTGCGGCGATTTCCTTGGCTTTCTCGAAGGCTTTGGCGAGCTCGGGCGTCGTGTACGACTCGTTGAGTTTGGCGCCTGAGTCAGCCTTCAGTGCCAAGACAAACTGGTCTCTGGCCTGGTCGAGATTTTGCCGTCCGCCGCCGTAGACAGTGCCGAGCGCGATGTGCAGTTTCCCTACGACAGAGGACGAACACGCGCCGTCGTCGCACTTTTTGAGTGCGTCTTTCAGCTTGGTCTCGGCCTTGTCCAAGTCGAGGTTGAGGTAGTCCTCGTCCATTGCGGCGTCGTGGAGCTTCATGGCTTCTTTGTCTTTTTCGGCAGCAAATGCCGTAGACGCGTAACCCATGAAGCCACTGAACAAGGCAGTGGAGAGTGCGAGAGCAACGATCGACCCAAACGGACGAAGATTCACGGCGGTGAGTCCTCCGAGATGCAGACGAAAGGAGGGGAACGAGTCCCGATATTAGGGCTTTGCTTCCATCCGGACAAATTGCACGCGTCGATTCAGCGCGCGATTTTGATCGGTGGTGTTTGGCACGAGCGGCACTTCCATACCGTACCCGCGCGACGTGAGGCGATTCGCGTCGATCCCGTGCGAGACGAGGTACTTCAAGACAGACAAGGCGCGACGATCCGAGAGTTTCTTGTTGTAGTCCGGTCGACCCTTGTTGTCGGTGTGACCCTGGATCTCGATCTTGATCTTCGGGTTGTCCTGCAAAACTTGGACGACCGCATCGAGGATCGGGAAGCTCTCCGGCTTGATCTTGTCCTTGTCGAACTCGAAGTGGATCTGCTGCATGATCTTGATTTCCTTCTCCGTCACGACGACGAGAGAAGGTTTCTTCGGACAACCGGGTTTGTCCCCACCAGCCACCCCAGGCTCGTTCGGACACTGATCTTCGATGTCCGGCACAGTGTCCTTGTCGTTGTCGGGCTCGGGGCAGCCGTCCGCATCCTCGTACCCATCCGGATCTTCAGGATCATTCGCGCAGCTCTTGCCCGTCGACGTGTCCTTGTCGGCATCGTCGAGGATGCCGTCGAGATCGTTGTCGAGCTCGGGACAACCGTCGTCGTCGAGGTAGCCGTCCTTGTCTTCGGGCACGAGGACACACGTGTCCTTCGAGTCGGGTATGCCGTCACCATCGAGATCCGGATCGTCCGGACAACCATCGTCATCCTGGTACCCGTTGTACGTTTCGGCATCGCACGGGCACTTCTGATCGAACGGATCGAGCAGACCATCGCCATCGCAATCGCCTGGAGGCGGAGGCGGCGGGGGAGGCGGCGGGGGCGGAGGCGGCGGAGGCGGCGCATCATCATCGAAGCCACGCTCGGCGCACTTCTGCGGCGGAGACAAATCATACGCCGCATGCGCGTTGGCGCGAGCAATGTCGAGGTGCGCCTTCGCCTTGAATACGAACCCTTGATCGAGCTCGGTTTCAGCGAACGTGAGGTGACTCTTTGCCGTCGCGAGCTCGCGTGGTGCGCATCGAATGGCACCGTTGCGTTCGGCTTGCGCCGCGACTTTCGTGAGGCCCGTGATGTCGCCACGCATGACCGAAACCTGCGAACAGGACGCTTGCGTGACGGCAATGACGACGAGCGCAGGAAGACCAAGCGTGCGCGTGATTCGAGCAGGAGTCGCTACGGCATTGTCGTTCGTCGGCGTGCGTTTCATCGGCCCGATCCTTCGTGCGCCTGTTTCGACAGCATGATCGCGCGCTCTGCTTTTTCTTCAGCGATGCTCGCGAACTTGATCGCATCGCCGTAGTCCGCAGTAGCGGCTTCTTCCATCGCCTTTTGAAGGTGCTCCTTGGCGTACCAGAACTCGTACGGAGCATGTCGCTCTGCACCGAGCGCTTCGGCGGCTTCGATCTTCGATGCCGCGCCGCTCGAAGTGATGGCGTAGATCGAGCCACCGCAGCCGGTGCCGACCGACGAGCACACGAGCATGCATGCAAGCACTGCCCATGGTGCTGCGCTTCGCTTGGGGAGGATGCTCGGGCGAGCCGAATTGCGACCCAATACCACCGTTAGCAACCGCTTCACGTGCGCCTTCACGATCGCGTTCTTTCTGGGCGACGTCCTGGTCAGTCCATCACGCCGAGCCCAGCGGGACGCTATCAAGTCGGCGCCTCACGCGTCAACCCGCGTGTGGATGGTTCTGGCAACTGCAAGCTCGGATGGAACGAAGGAAGATGGGCCGCGACGTTTGCGAAGCGGCAAACTCAGGGCCAACGCCCCACTCGAGGCATCAAATGCGGCGGAAGACGCCGACCACCGTGCCGAGAAGCATCGTCGGCTTGAAGTCGGATGCGCGCACGAGGATGGGGGCCATCTTCGAGTTCGCAGGCTGGAAACGAACGTAGTCCTTCTCCGGATAGAAGTACTTGACCGTCGCTTCGTCGCCGATGAGCGCCACGACGATTTCTCCGCGATGGGCCGTCGGCTGACGCTTCACGAAGATGTAGTCGCCGTTCAAAATCCCAGCTTCGATCATCGAATCGCCCGTCACCTTGAGGCCGAAAATTTCACGGCCTCCACGCACGAGCGTCCGATCGACGCGAACGGTGTCGATGATCTGTTCGTCCGCCAAAATCGGCAACCCGGCAGCGATCCGGCCAACGATCGGCACGTCGACCATGTCGTCCTCGGGTGGAGGCGACGGTAGCTGAACAATGGTTGCGTCTTCTTGCACGCCATCGGCCATGTCTTTCGGCCGAAGCGCACGGCTTTTCATGTCCTCGCGCGTCAAGTACCCCTTGCGCTCGAGGGCTCGGAGATGGTCGTTCACCCCGTTGGTTGAGCGAATCCCCATGTGGGCACCAATCTCGCGCAACGTGGGCGGATAGCCCCGGTCGTTGATGGATTGGCGAATGTAGTGGAGAACTTGTTGTTGCCGCTCGGTAAGGCCCTGCATCGCACCTACCACCCTACTGAACGGGCGATAGGGTGTCAAAATTCCTGCGTCCATTTGTCGTAAAGACCTTGACGGACGGGAAAAAGCGACGATCCGAGCTCGTCGGACAAACGGAAACCAAGACGTCAGGAGTTCATCGGACGATTGCGAGCCACCGGTGTGCGCCCCTCGATCATCGCGCGAAGCTCTTCGATCTCTCCGGCGTGTCCATAACAGTCGTCGAGCGTGATGAGACGTCGCTGATACAGGCCGTACAGCGACTGATTCATCGTCTGCATTCCGCTACCTGCCTGCCCGACCTGCATCTGCGAATACACCTGATGGAGTTTGTCCTCGCGGATGAGGTTTCGGATGGCCGGGTTCGGCACCATGACCTCGACCGAAAGCACACGGCCACCACCGATCTTCGGTACGAGCTGCTGCGACATGACCGCGGCGAGCGTGAAGCTCAACTGAGCTCGCACCTGCGATTGCTGATGCGACGGAAATACGTCGATGACGCGGTTGATCGATGTGACGGCACTGTTCGTGTGCAGCGTCGCGAAGACCAAGTGACCCGTTTCGGCGATCGTCAGCGCAGCCTCGATCGTCTCGAGATCACGCATTTCGCCGACGAGCACGACGTCCGGATCTTGCCGAAGCACATACTTCAACGCGGTCTTGAACGCTGACGTGTCCGCTCCGACTTCACGTTGGTTCACGATCGATAACTTGTGGTTGTGCATGTACTCGATCGGGTCCTCGATCGTGATGATGTGCAGGCGCTGCTCCGAATTGATCTTGTCGATGATGCTCGCGAGCGTCGTGCTCTTGCCCGAACCCGTCGGTCCCGTCACGAGCACCAAACCACGAGGTTTGTTGGCGATTTCGTTGACGACCGGGGGCAAACACAGTTCGTCGAAGTTCAAAATCTTGAACGGAATCTGACGAAACGCGCCCGATACGGCTCCGCGTTGCATGAAAATGTTCGCACGAAAACGCGACAATCCTTGGAGCCCAAAGGATAGATCGAGCTCGTTTTTCTGTTCGAAGATCGATTTCTGTTCGTCACTCAAAACCGAATAACAAAGCTCACGCGTATCGTCTTCGCTGAGAGGCGGGAGCTTCAGCGGAACGACAGCGCCGTCGATGCGAAGCACGGGCGGCGATCCACGCGTGATGTGCATGTCGCTCGATCCCTTGTCGACCATCACCTTCAGGAGCTGATGGAGCGTGTACCGAAGAGGTTCTCGAACCTGGCCCTCAGCGCTCATGATCAGTCTCCCATCGTGCAGCGACCGACTTCCTCGGTCGTCGTCATGCCCTGACAAATCTTCTCGATGCCTGCCATGCGCAGGGTGTTCATGCCGCTCTTGATCGCCGCGACCTTGAGCTCGGCGGTGGATGCGCCCTGAAGGACCAAGTCCTTGAGCGGTTCGTGGAAACGCATGACTTCATAAAGTGCGACGCGACCCTTGTAGCCCGATCCGTTGCACGTCTTGCAGCCGGAACCCTTCATGAGCTTGGCCTTTGCGATCTGGTCGTCGGTGAAGCCAAAGTCCTTGAGCTGCTTCGGATCCTGCGTATGGGGAACTTTGCAATCCCCACAAATCTTGCGGGCCAAACGTTGCGCGAGCACGAGGTTCACGCTGGCCGTGATGAGGAACGGCTCGATGCCCATGTTGAGCATGCGCGAGATCGTCGAAGGTGCGTCGTTCGTGTGCAGCGTCGAGAGCACCATGTGCCCCGTGAGCGCCGCTTTGACTGCGATCTCAGCCGTCTCGAAGTCGCGAATCTCGCCGACCATGATGATGTCCGGATCCTGGCGAAGAAACGAGCGGAGTGCGGCGGCGAAGTTCAAGCCAATCGAGTCGAGCATCTGCACTTGATTGATGCCGTGCAGGTTGTACTCGACCGGGTCTTCCGCGGTGCTGATGTTCGTGTCCGAAGTGTTGAGCTCCGACAGCGCCGAGTAGAGCGTCGTCGTTTTTCCCGAACCCGTCGGGCCCGTGACGAGTGTCATGCCCCAGGGCTGATTGATCGCCCATTGGAAGTCTTCGAGCGGTCTCTTGTCGAAGCCGAGCTTCGTCATGTCGAGCTGCAGGTTCCCCTTGTCGAGGAGCCGCATGACGATCTTTTCACCCCAAATCGTCGGACAAACGGAGACGCGGAAGTCCATCTCCTTGCCCTTGCCCATCTTGAGCTTGATGCGCCCGTCCTGTGGCAAGCGGCGTTCGGCGATGTCGAGCGAGCTCATGATTTTGATGCGGCTCGCAATCGCGTTCTTGAGCTTGAGCGGAGGCTGCATCTCTTCGAGGAGCACACCGTCGATGCGATAACGCACGCGGAGCTTCTTCTCGTACGGCTCGATGTGGATGTCGCTCGCGCCCTTCTTGATCGAGTTGAGCAGGATGGCGTTGACGAGACGCACGACAGGCGCGCCTTCGGCCTGCTTCTCCAGCTCCATGACGTTGATGTCTTCGGCCTCGATCGAAATCTCGACCTTTTCTTCGCCGAACTCGGCGAGCATCTCGTCGTAGTTGGTCGTTGCGACGTATGCGGCCTCGATCGCCTGCATGATCGCGTTCTCGCTCGCAACACGCGGCTCGATGTTCATGCCCGTGAGGAACTTGATGTCGTCGATCGCGTGCAGGTTCGTCGGATCGGCCATCGCCACGACGAGCGACGAGCCACTCTTGCCCACAGGAATGATCTTCTGCTTCTCGCAAACGTCGCGCGGTACGAGCTTCAGGACTTCGGCATCGAACTCGGTCGCCGTCAGATCGACGACGGCGATGCCGTATTGCGTAGCGAGAAAGTTCGCGATGTCGTCGTCGGATAGGTAGCCGAGCTTGGTCAGAACTTGATTGAGCTGCGTCCCCGTCTTGCGCTGTTCCTCTTGCGCCTGACGAAGTTGTTGCAAGCTGATGAGCTTTTCGCGAACGAGCAGTTCGCCGAGACGGCCTTGGGCGGCAGTGGATGCAGAAGAGGTGGTGGACATTGGTCCACGATGGTCTGCGCTGGAGAAAGCCGAGTCAACAGGGCGCGTTCGTGCTCGATGATCCACGAAGCGATCTGTGTTCGAGGCGCTCCCTTACACGTCCACGGCGCGCTAGGATGCGCCGCGGTGGGCCTCTTCGATCGCTTCACGCGCGGCCGGCGTGCCAAGTCGGCTCGCGCCAAAGAGCTATCCGGCCAGCTTGCAGAAGCCGTCTCTCTCTACGTAGAAGCCGGCTTGCCAGACGAAGCTGCGCGCGTGCTGCTGCTGCGCGCCGATGCTGAAAGCATGCCGGAACAACGCATCGCTTTCTGCGATTTGGCCGCCCGCACCGCGAAGGACGAAACGCTGCGAAAAAGCGCCCTCGGACGAAAGGCTCTCATCTCTTTCGACGTCGTGCGATCCCGTCCAGGAACCCCGCTGCGCAGCGAGCTTGCGCGCGTCGCACGCGACCTCGAAGAAGCCGGGCTCCTCGAACGAGCGACCGAGGCATACGCGCTTGCCGGTGACGCCGAAGCGGAAGTGCGGATGTTGACGGAAATGGGAGCCATCGAGCAGCTCGAAGAACGGCTCAAGGCATCCAACACGGAATCACGCAAGGCGCGCATCATCGCCGACGCTCGCAGTCGAGTCGCCGATCTCGATCGAATGGCCGAACGACGTGCGGCCCTCGAAGCGGCGCGCGTGGCACTCGCTGAAGAAGACGACGAAACGATCCGCGACATCGTACGAAGCATCCGTGCACGGCTGCTGACGGCACCGGCGGTCCACTTGGAAATTCGAGGACAGCTCGCGCATTGCGCGCTGGGCCGCGAGGTGACCGTGGGCCGTGGCGACGCAACGATCGTCGTGGGCATGCGCGCTATCAGTCGAGTACACATCGCAGTCCGTCGCGAAGGCAACGAGATCGTCGCGTGTGATCTCGATACGCGCAACGGGACGATGCTCGCCGGCGCACGTGTCGATGGGCCCATTCCCGTGCGTGGCGGAATCCGTCTCGAGCTCGGTGGCGAAGTGCCATGCACGATCGAGCCAACTTCGTCGTTCGAGCACGACCTCGCGCCTGAAGGCGTCATTGTGAACATCGCCGACACACGGTGGATCATTCCACTCGGTGAGCTCGTCGTCGGCGACTGGCGTATTGATCGCGTCATGCATGGAGGCGACGCATTCATCGTGCTGCGCACGCCCGCGGGTGCGTCTCGGCCCATCCTCGTGGATCCAAAACGGAAAGAACTGGAGCTCGCCGGAGAAGTCGAGCTCTGCCAAGGCGATGAATTACGTGCCGTGCGCGGTGGGCCCATCGTGCTCCGTGTCGCTTCCGATCCGTTGGGTCATGGTGGAAGCGGGTCGCAAAGATGAGCATTTGGCGGCGCATTCGAAGTCGATTGTTTGGGGACCAAGAATCGTTGCCAGCCGCTGAGGCAGCCGAGGATCGACCATCCACTCCCCAAGTCGAAGACGCGTCGCATACAGCGCCTGAGCACGTCGAATCTCCCGAGCTGCAGCGTCTCGCGCGGGTGGGGTTGGCGGACGGCCCAAGTGAAGCCGAGGCCGTCATGCTGCTGCGCAAGGTGCGAGGCACGGTCGACGAGGCTCAGGCCGTCACGCGCGTTCTCGCCGCCAGCACATCTCGTCTGGTGTCTGAATCCGTGCGCATCGCGAGCGCCGATATTCTCGCGTCGCGCGGTGATGAACGCGGAGCACTGGATGCGCTCCGAGGAGCATCGAGCACCGCTGCGCTCATGCTAGCTGCCGATCTCTACGCATCGCTCGGGCAATTCCCCCGTGCGCTCAGCACCATCGAACGCGTGCTCGCATGGAGCATCGACACACCAGGTGCGCGCGAAAGGCACACGCGGTGGCGAGCAGCGGTAGGCGCTGCGCCAACGCCAACGCGGCGACTCGATGAAGCCACGGTCGTGACCGATGCAGGTGCACGCGCGCCCTATCGATTGCTTCGCGAAGTGGCCCGAGGTGGAGCTGGCGCCGTGTATGAAGTGGAGGACGAGCTCATCGGGCGTCGCCTCGCCTTCAAGGTCTACCATCGACGCGGCAAGGACCGAGAGCATCTCGAGCGAGAAGCTCGCATGGCGATTCGCCATCGCGGACCGGGCGTGATTCGCGTGCTCGATGCCGATCCCGAAGACGGCTGGGTGTCGCTCGAATGGATTGCTCGCGGGTCGGTTCGCGATGTGCTCGCACGTGGCGAAGTTTCGCTCCTTCTACCGATGAAGCGGTGGGCCGTTCCGCTTGGACGAACCCTTGCGCGTTTGCATGGGGCTGGAATCGTCCATGCCGACGTGAAACCGGCCAACGTTCTGCTCCGAGATCCCAGCGATCCCGTGCTCGGCGACTTCGGAATCGCTCGGCCCATTGGTGCTGCGTACATTGGAGGCAGCGCAGGCTACATGTCGCCCGAGCGTATCGCGGGACGAACGAGCGATCCGCGTGACGATGTCTATGGTTTTGGCCGGGTCGTCGAAGATGTGCTCCATCGTCTAACTGAACCCGGCATCGGCGCAGCCGACCTAGCCTCTTGGCGAGCGCTTGCGGACGAGTGCATGGGTTCCGACGAGCAGCGTCCTGCGAATGGAGTCGAGCTCGTCAAACACCTCCCATGATCGACATCACGCTCATCGATGCCCGACCCACTGAACGAGTGGGACGTACCAGCTTCTGCTTTCCGCGCACTTTTTGCGTCCGATGCCTGGTAGATTCCGTGACTCGAATGATGGCCCGCGGCCGGGGAACAACAGCCTGATGCGCTTGGCAATTGTCGCGACGCCTTCGCCTCTATCGGACATGCGCGCTCCACCAGGTGCGCTCGACGGCGATGTGCTTCGTGCACGACTGTCGCTGCCTGAC
Organism: Polyangiaceae bacterium; assembly: GCA_016715885.1. Lineage (NCBI taxonomy): Bacteria > Pseudomonadati > Myxococcota > Polyangiales > Polyangiaceae > Polyangiaceae bacterium. The sequence goes on along the minus strand of JADJXL010000020.1, from coordinate 1,210,876 downwards.
ACAGCGTTTCAAGTCGTGGACGTCGATCCGACCATCGATCTCGCCGAGCAGCTCGATGCGCTTCTCGCAGGGCGCAGGCTAGGCGCGGGCGACGAGGTTCTCTTTTACGCGTCGAGCCTCGTCGCCGTTTCGGTCGACAACGAATTCTTCCTCTGCCTCGATCCAGCCAATCCTCAAACGGGCGATGCACTCGCGGATGTCGTTGCGGTTTTTCAGGATCATGCCCCGGGGCCAATCCTGTTCATGCTCGAGTGTCGACATGCGCCTGCCCCGCACGATCCGTTCCGCAGTGCGACAGTCGTTGGTGCTGCAAAGGAAGCCGTCAGTCCGGCACGAAGCGGCATCGAGCTCCTCATTGCGGCACGACCCAGCACGCAAGAGATCGAAACCAAGCCTTCGCCTTTCACGCGCGCGCTCATCGATGCGCTCGATGAATCCGACGCACAGTTTGGCCTTCTCGCGCGATCGCTCTACGAACGCGTGAAGGACGAGCTCCTCGGTCGCGTGCCTTGTTTTGCGCACGCTCGAGGATGGACTCCATTCGCACTCATTCCCCTTCCCGAAAGCGGCGAGTCCGCCGACGGCGAACCGATGGTCGATGGTGCAACGGGTTGGGCCGAAGCCATTGCCAATGGTGAACGACTCGATGAAGTCACCCTCGAATCCGAAGCTGCAGAAGCGTTGCTGGCGGGCTTGAGCAAACCGCTGTCGCGTGACGTGCACGTCGAGGCCGTCGCACCTCCGCCTCTCGATCCGTCGCTCTACCATGCGCCTCCGAGCGTCGATGTCGTCCTACAAGACGCCCTCTCGAGCGACCGCGAGCCCGTCGACACGCTCAGATCTTTGCCCATACCCGCGGTGGGCATGGGCCAACCGCTTTCTGCAACGGGTGCGAGTCCCTCATCGGTCGCGACAGGTCCAACGACGCCCCGCGATGGCATGCTGCTGCCGCCCAACGCAGTTGGTGCGCCGCCTGCACCGGCGTCGATTGTTACGCGACCGGACGTTCTTCCACCGTCGATCAGCCCGGTAACGTCGCCCAGTCCAAACGTCGTCATCGATGAGCCGCAAGCATCGTCGGCGGTACCCATCTCGATCGAGGTCCCGGTCTCCGTTCAAGAGAACGTCGATGCAGCACCGCCACCACCGCCACCACCACCGCCACCACCACCGCCGCCACCGGCACCAGCAAAACCGCCGGCCGTGCATCACCGCGATGTGGGCGATGATCTTTTGGCTGCAAAGGATCACGAAGGAGCTCTCGCCGAATATCGCAAGGCGCTCGGTTTTCTCGGACCATCCGAGGCGGAGGAGCGCGCGGAGCTCTACGTGCGTCTGGCGACCGCGAAGTGGGCTCAAGAGAAGCGAAAAGAAGCAATCAGCAACCTCGACAAGGCGCTCACGCTGCGACCGGACTATCGGCCTGCGCTCGAGGCGCTCGTCGTGCTCAACGTGGCCGAGAAGGACTTCAAGGCCGTGCACGTTGCCGAGGAACGGCTGCTCGCAACGATCACGGATCCCAATGATCGTTTTACGCGGCTCATCGAGTTTGGTGATCGGTGGGAAGGCATCGGGTCCGATTCTGCGCGAGCGCGTTCGGCGTTCGAGCGTGCGCGTGACATACGCGAAGACGACATGGTGCTGCTCAGCAAGCTGCGGCGCATCTACGAGCAAGCCAAGGAAGTCAGCAAAGCGATTGAAGTTCGCCGGCAGATCGCAGGACTGACCCCCGCAGGGCGCGATCGCGCGACCGTGTTTGCCGATCTCGCGGCGTACTGCATGGCGGTGGGGCAGCAGGAACAAGCGATCGAAACGTACGAGCTTGCGATCGACAACGATCCGACCTTGCCAGGGCCGATCGATACGCTCGAAAAAATTCTTGCCGGCATGCAGGAGTGGAATCGGCTCGAGGCCGTCTACCGGCGTGCGCTGTCACGCCTCGACAAACTCAAGCCTGGCGATCGACGCCGTCGCGCGGCGTGGTCCATCTGTAGTCGCCTCGGGATCCTGTTCCGCGATCACCTCGAAGATCCCATCGTCGCGCTCGCCTACTTCGAGCGAGCCATGGATGAGCGCCCGGACGACTTCGAAGGACATCTGACGGTGGTCGATTTGGCGCGTTCTCTCGGGCGCTATGAGCGCGCTCTCACGCACCTGCGCGAGGCTGCGCGTCTGAAGCCCGAGCGCATCGAAACGTTTCACGATCTTTTCGACGTCGCGCAGAAATCGCGTCAACCGGACGTCGCCGTTTCCGCTGCTGCCGTCACCGTCCTTCGTGATGCTGCGGAGGCGCGTGAGAAGTTCTTGTTCGAGGAGCACAAGCCGAAGGGCATCCCCGCGTTCAAGAAGGCCATCACGCTCGACAGTTGGGAGATGATTCGCGACGAGGGGCGGGACAAACCCACCGAAGGCGTGCTCGTTGCAATCGCTCCAGTCGCCATCGCAGCTCGTCTCGAAACGTTGAACGCCGACGGAATGCTGCCCTCCTTTGATCCATCGACACGTCAGGATCCGCAGAAGAGCACCATTTCCGCCGTTCGCTCGCTCGCGTGGGGCAGTCACTTCTTGGGTGTCGACCTTCCTGCGATTCACGTGCGCGAGGACGCTCCCGTGGGTCTCGTTGCCATCCCCGCGGAAGAACCCACGGTGCTCGCGGGAACGCATGCGCTACGCGGACGCAGTCTTCCCGAGCTTGCGTTTCTCGTAGGCCGGCACCTCGCCTACCACATCGATGTGCACAGACTGTTGCTCTTCTATCCGTCGCTCGAAGAGCTCAGCGCTTGCTTCGTCACGGCATTGGCCATTGCTCGTCCCGAGCGTCCCGTTCCGCCGAAGGTGCAAGACGTCGTTGCGTCTCATCGGTCGCTCTTCGACAAACACTTCGAACCCGAACGATTGGAGACGCTGCGACAAGCCGTTACGGAATTCGAAGCCGCGCAGATTCGCCCGGATTTGACCCGATGGGCTGCCGCGGTCGAGCGATGCGCAACCCGAGCGGGATATCTCTTGTGTGGAAACCTGGAGGTGTCAGCGGCGATCGTGCGCAGCGAGCCGCGTGGCGCGCTCGACCCTGAAGCAAAGGTCATCGACCTCTACGGATTCTCCGTTTCCGAATCGTGCTCGATGCTGCGCGAAGCCATGGGCGTGGCGATCAAGCCCTGACAATCACTCCGACCCTTTCACATACGCGAAGTACGCATCGTGATTCGGTGGTCGTCCGAGAAATCGCGTCACGAGCTCGACCGGATCGATCCCGCCGCCCTTCGACAACACTTCCGTGCGCCATGCGCCCGTGACCGTCGGGTTCATCAATCCTTCTTTGCGAAACCGCGTGAGCACGTCGCGCGTCAAGCTCAGCGCCCATTGATAGCCGTAGTAGCCCGCGTCGTACGTAATGAGATGCCCGAAGCTCGTTTGACCATGCGTTCCCTTCACGTGCGGAAACGAGTCCATCTTCGTCTGCACTTCCTCCATCACCTTCGTCGTATCCACCGGCACCGAACGCGTGTGCAGCTCGAAGTCGAGTGTCGCAAAGACCAACTGCCGCTGCGTGTAAAGCGCGCGACCGAACGTTCGCGACTGCGTCATCGCCTTGAACAAGTCGTCCGGGATCTTCGCCTTCGTCTCGTGATGACGCGCGAACATGTCGAGCACCTCGCGCGACCACGCCCACTCCTCGAACATCTGCGACGGAACTTCCACGAAGTCGCGCTTGGCTTCCGAGCCCGAAAACAGCGCAAGCTCCGAACGCGTGAGCATCTCGTGCAGCACGTGCCCGAACTCGTGAAAGAACGTCACCATCTCCTCGTGCTGCATGAGCGCAGGCTGCGCACCCGGCTTCGGAAAGTTGCACACGAGCGACGCGATCGGCGTTTGCCACTTCCCACTCGGAAGACGTTTCGCCTTGCGCATCGGAAACATCGCCGCGTGCTTGTACTTGTCGCTTCGTGCGTAGAGGTCCAAGTAAAACAGGCCGATCTTCTCGCCCTTCGACCACACCTCGTACGCCGTCACATCGGGATGCCACGCCTTCGCTGGCACCTCGCGATACTCGAGCTCGTACATCCGTGAAGTAATGTCGAGCAGACCCTTCTTCACGAGGCCGATCTCGAGGTACTGGGACAGCGCCTGCGCATCGAACGAGAACTTCGCCTTGCGCACGCCGTGCTCCAGATAAAGCCGATCCGGCGGATACAGCACGTCGGTCTTCTTGCCTCCGAGACGCACATGCTCTTTGCGCAACTCCTCGAGCTCCGCCTTCGCTGGCTGCGCGATGGCCTCCGCGAGCTTCTTCAAAAAGTCGCGCACCGTTTGCTTCGACTTCGCCATCCGAGGCTCGACGGCGTAGTCCGCCCACGTCTCGTACCCGAGCAGCTTCGCCTTTTCACTACGCAACGCGAGCAGTTGTTCGAGCAGCTTGATGTTCTCCGGACCGCCCCGATTGACGAACTTCGAGTACAGCTCCAGCGCCAGTTTGCGGTTCTTCGCGTACGTGATGAACGGCGTGTAGTCGGGGTAGTCCGTCGTGATGGTGACCTTGCCCTTTGCATTCGGCGGATGCCCCGCGATGTACTCCTTGGGCAAACCTTCGAGGCCCTTCGGATCGATCTCGATCGTCTCGACAGACCCGCCGATGTTCGACATGAACTCGAGCCCGAGCTTCGTGATCGACGCGTTCACCTCGCGCAGTCGCGCTTGTTTGTCCGCGGGCAGCTCCAAGCCATTGCGACGGAAGTCACGCAGCGCATCGGCCAGAAGCTGCGCACGCTCTCCTTCGAGCTTCTCCTTCTTGTCGGCATACGCCCGAATGACGCTCGCTAGATCCGCATCGAGCCAGAGCGACGTCAGAAACGCGTCCACCTTCGGCTCGCATCCTTTTGCCGCTTCGCGCACGGCTCCATCCGGGTGCGCCAAACCCATCAAGTACGGAAATGCGCTCGCGTTCGTCACTTCGAGGATCACGTCGTCGAAGCGTCCGATCGTCGACGCGTACGTGAGTTTGTCCGCGCTCGTTTCTTTCAGCGTTTTGATCGAGTCGACGAGCTCCTTCGCTTTCGCCAGCCGGTCGTCGCACAACTTCGTCACCCCTGCCGGCGTCATGCCCAGCGCAACTGGATCGAAGTCCGGTGCTGGAGCCTCCGCGGGCGGCGTTTGCTGCGCAACGGAAGCCGCCGGTGCGGCGCTGGCACTGGCGCTCGCTTGGGGCGGCGGCGTTGAAACCTCTGGCGTTGCGCCACCGCATGCGCTGAAGGCCAGAGCGAACGAGAGCACTGTGAAAAAACGCGTACGCATCGCGAAGGCCCTATACCACTGCGACGTGCGGACTGGGTTATCCTCGCAGCATGTCGCGTTTGCTCTTTGCTACTGCCCTCTTGCTTCTCTTGCCGTCGTGCACTCGCTCGGCCGAAGACAGTTGCGCCGTCATCTGTGAAAAGAGCGCTCTATGCACGCCCGGAACCGATGAACCATCCTGCTCTTCGCTCTGCATGGAACTTGCTGCGGACGACGAAGCGTACACCGAGGCCATCGCGTTTCAGGCTGACTGCTACGAAGAACACGCGAGCTACTACGAGGATCCAAAGGGCGTGTGTCTCGCCATCGAAGGTGGCGCGTGTCGTGTCGAACCCGATTGACGCGATCGTTTGACCAGCAACGAATACGCAAAACGCGCGTGTTTGCCCGGGGACCGTTGCTTGAAGGACGGAATCTTGCGTGCTAGACGCGCCTGGTCCGCATGAGCGCGCCTTGTGTGTGTTGCTCGATACGCAAGACGAATTAGGTGGGCGAGGTTTCTTGTTGTGCCAATCGCGTGATTTGCCGCAGGACACCGAGGGTCGGCAAATTCACGTCGGAGGTATGGACGAGCTGCATCGATTGGCCGTAATGCGACCTACGCATGGTGTCGGTGGTGTGCAATGTGCCGAGGCGGACTGGTTTCACCGAGTACGAGGGTACGATGAGGGGTACAAGGGTTGGGGGGCCGAGGATGCCGACCTCGTGGTGCGGGCTGAACGTGACGGTCGTGTTGTAAAATGGGTCACGGAACAGACGATGATGTTTCATCAATGGCATCCCACGGCGAAGTACGACCGGCCGTGGTTGGTTAAGAAAAACAAATTTCGGCTGACATTGACGGGCTGGATCGTGCGGAAAAATTGGTTTGGTTGGGGCGAGTAGCTTCTCGGCATGTCGCGAGCGGCGTGCTAAGCCGTGCCGTAGTTGAAAGAAAGTGCGTCAGGATCAAAAATGTTCGGAAATCCAAAGCCCAATCTAGAAGGTAAGACAATCCTGGTCACGGGTGGCACCGGTTCCTTCGGAACCGCCATGGTTCGCCGGCTGCTCGACGAATTTTCTCCGCGCAAGGTGATTGTTTTCAGTCGCGACGAACAAAAGCATTATTTGATGCAGGCGCAGTTCGACGATCCGCGGGTGCGCTTTTTCGTGGGCGATGTGCGTGATCGGGACAGGCTGCGACGCGCGTTCGATGGCGTGAACGTCGTCTTTCACTCCGCCGCGATGAAGCACGTACCGCTCGCCGAATACAACCCGATCGAGGCCATTCGGACGAACATCACGGGTGCGGAAAACGTAATCGACGCCGCGCTGGATCGAGGTGTGGAGCGTGTTGTTGCGCTTTCGACCGACAAAGCCGTGAGCCCGGTCAATCTCTACGGCGCCACGAAACTCTGCATGGAAAAACTGTTTGTCGCGGCGAATAGTTACCGCGGCGCGCACGGCACTTCATTCGTGCTCGTACGTTATGGCAACGTCATTGGCAGCAAAGGTTCCGTCGTTCCGCTTTTCCTTTCGCAACGCGAAAAGGGAGAAATCACGCTCACCGACCCTCGAATGACGCGTTTCTGGATTACCATGTCCCAGGCGCTCGACCTCTGCCTCCATGCAGCAGCCGAAGGTAAAGGCGGCGAAGTCTTCGTTCCGCAAATTCCGGCAACCGATCTCGCCACGCTCGCGGAGGCCATTGCGCCTGAATGTCGGCATAAAATCATGGGCATCAGGCCCGGGGAAAAACTTCACGAAACGCTGATCACCGGCGATGAAGCTCGTCAAGTCGTCGATACCGGCGGTACGTACGTCATCGAGCCGAATTTCCCGCTGTGGGGCGAAGTGCACCATCAAGGCCGGCGCGTCGGCGAAGATTTTACGTACACGAGCGCCAATACGCCCGAACGGCTCGGCGTAGAGGCCGTGCGCGTCATGCTCCGATCCCTCGGCTTTCTTCCAACCACACCAGCAGCATGAATTCCCATGGCGGACAAACCCTCGTTCTTGCCCTACGGACGTCAATCCATCGACGATGACGACATTGCTGCGGTCGTCGACGTTCTTCGCGGCGATTGGCTCACGCAGGGGCCGACCATCGATGCATTCGAGGCGGACCTCGCGGCCGCCGTCGGCGCTCGTTTTGCCGTATCGTTTGCCAATGGCACGGCGGCGCTCCACGCGGCATGCGCAGCGCTCGGGCTTGGACCGGGCGACGAGGTCATTACGTCGCCGCTCACGTTTTCCGCATCGGCCAATTGCGTAAGGTACGTGGGCGCAAAGCCCGTGCTCGTCGACGTCGATGTTTGGGGCACGTTGAGCCCCGAAGAGCTTGCAAAAGCCGTGGGACCCAAGACGCGCGCCATCATTCCGGTGCATTACGCGGGCTTGCCCGCGCGGATGGACCTGATTCACGAAATCGCCTCGAAGCGCGGCATTCCCATCATCGAAGATGCGGCGCACGCCCTTGGAGCTCGTTATTCGGGTGGCATCGTCGGTGATGGGCGCTATTCCGCGATGACGATGTTTTCGTTCCATCCCGTAAAACACATTACGACGGGCGAGGGCGGGGCGATCACGACGAACGACGAAGAGTTGCGTGACAAGCTGAAGCTTTTTCGATCGCACGGAATTACAAAAGATCCGCAAAAGTTGTCACAGCCAAGCCCGGGGCTTTGGTACCAAGAGCAAGTTTTGCTCGGGTACAATTATCGATTGACCGACATGCAAGCGGCACTCGGGCGCTCGCAACTTCGTAAGCTCGACCAATTCGTTTCGAGAAGGCGCGATCTCGCGGCGCAATACGATGGGCTTTTCAAAGGAATGGCAGGTATTCGTACGTTCGAGAAACGCGAAGGACACGAGCATGCGTACCATTTGTACGTCGTGCTCATCGATTTCGGGCGCTTTGGGCGGGATCGCGCGTCTGTCATGACTGCGCTTCGTGAAAAAGGCATCGGCACGCAAGTGCATTACGTTCCCGTGCATCACCACCCCGATTTTACTTATTTGGGCTACAAGAAGGGTGATTTTCCCGCGACAGAGCGCATTTACGCCCAAGCACTCAGCTTGCCGATGTATCCCGCAATGAGCGATGATGACGTCGTGCGCGTGGTTTCTGCGCTGCGGGAGGTACTTGGTGCCTGAACGTCGGGTCGCAGCGATTGTCCAGGCACGCATGAGCTCCAGCCGGCTGCCCGGCAAAGTGCTGGCCCGCGTCTGCGGTAAAACCCTGCTCGAACACCTCGTCGAACGCCTGAGGCAGGCGCGCACGCTATCAAAAATACTCATTGCGACGACGGATCGACCGTCCGATGATGCCGTCGAAGCCGAAGCTACGCGGCTGGGCATTCCGTGTTTTCGTGGCGACGAGGACGACGTCCTGTCGCGCTACGAAGCGGCCGCATCGTCGTTGCAAGCCGATGTCATCGTGCGCATCACGGCCGATTGCCCGCTGCTCGATCCGGCGGAAGTGGACAAGGTCGTCACGGCATTTCTATCGGCCGATCCTCCCGTGGATTACGCGTCGAACCTCACGCCGACCGAACGTCGCATTCCGCTCGGATTGTCCGTGGAAGTCATGACGCGAGACGCGCTCGCAAAAGCTTTTCGCGAAGGCCAGGACAAACACCATCGCGAACACGTCACGCCGTATCTTTATGAATCACCGGGGCGTTTTTCGACGCTCGTGGTTCATCCGCCGCAGGATCTTTCGCATTTGCGACTGACCGTGGACACGGCCGAAGACCTCTCGGTCGTGACGGAAGTGCTCGAAGCCATCGACGCAAAACCGAACAAGTATTCGCTGGACTCGGCGCTCGAATTTCTCGAAACAAATCCACACGTTGCGCTTCGCAATGTCAATGTGCGGCAGAAAAAATACGACGAAACGTCGAGCAGTAGGGATCTACGCGGTTTGTCGCTGCTCATTCGCGCCGATGCGACGCCGGACATCGGGGCAGGGCACGCCATGCGTTGTTTTGCGATTGCCGAGGCGTGGGCACGCGCAGGCGGACGTGCGGCATTCTTTGGGCATTTGCCACCGGCGTTCGTCGCTCGATTCATCCAAGCGAACATTTCTGTAATCACGTCGTTTCCACCGGAAACTCCGATTGGATCGGCAGAAGATGCGGCCGCAACGCGTGAAATGGTCGATGCGGGGCGCCATGACGTGCTCTTGCTCGATGGCTACGCGTTTGGCACGACGTACCTCGAAGCGCTTCGCAAAAGCGCCTCCGTCGTCGCCTACATCGACGACTTTGCGCAGCGCGACCTGCCGGTGGACGTGATCATCGATCCGAACGTCGGTGCAGCGGAAGGCCCGCGCGGTGACGGAATCACGGTGCTTGCGGGAGGCGCGTTCACGCCACTGCGCGCAGAAATCGCGGATGCACGAGTGCCCCAGCGATCATTCGATACGTCTCCGCGTACGCTGCTACTCACGTTTGGCGCGAGTGATCCCGCGCGGCTTTCATTGCTTGCATTGCGCGCAGCGATGGCCGTATCTCGTCGCGTACCTTTGCGCATCATCGTGCTCGCAGGCCCCATGAATCCCGATATGGAAGCGCTGTCGGCCCTCGCAATGCCGGATACCGTTACCATCGCTGGCGACACGCAGCAGGTCGCTCCGCTGTTTTGCTCGGCGGATCTCGCATTTGCGGCAGCCGGCAGCACATGTTTCGAGCTTGCTGCGCTGGGCGTTCCCATGCTTCTCGTGCAAGTCGCCGACAATCAACGCGCCGTCATCGATCCGCTGATTGCAGCAGGCGTCGCCCAAAAAATCGATATCGATACGACGAAGGACGAGCTTGCCCTGGAAAAGCAGCTCGAAGCGTTTGTTACAATGGAACCATTCAACCTTCGCGCCATGAGCGCGAAAGCTCGGCGTCTGGTTGACGGCCAAGGCGCAACAAGGATTGCTCGCTCGCTCGGGGCGCTCGCCATTCAAAAGGCAAAAGCCGTGAAGGAGTCATCATGAACGTTTCTATTCCACGCATTGTCATCGGTGGTCGCCCTGTAGGAATTGGCGCGCCGTGTTTCGTCATCGCCGAAGCGGGCAGCAATCACGACGGCAAACTCGAGCAAGCCTATCGGCTCATTGATCTTGCGGCCGAGGCTGGTGCAGACGCGGTAAAATTTCAGATTTTCCGAGCAAGCGCGCTATATCCGCCCACCGCGGGCAAAAGCGATTACCTCGGCGACGAGCGGAGTATTTTCGACATCATTCGCGCCATGGAAATGCCGCCCGATTGGTTGCCCAAGCTCTCCGAGCACTGCAAAGAACGCAAGATCGCGTTCATGGCGAGCGCTTTCGACGAGGCATCCGTGGACTTGCTCGACCCGTACGTGGATGCATTCAAGGTTGCGAGTTACGAAATGACGCACACGCCGCTGCTTCAGCACACGGCGCGCAAAGGCAAACCGATTGTGTTTTCCACGGGAACGGCGACGCTCGTCGAGGTAGGCGAAGCGATTGAAGCGGTTCGAGCTGCGGGAAACGATGCAATGGTCGTTTTGCAATGCACGGCGGCATATCCCGCGCCGCTCGACAGCATCGACGCCCGCTCGCTCGTGCGGATGCGCGAGGTCTTTGGTGTCGCGACGGGTTTGTCCGACCATTCACGCGACCCGCTCGTTGCACCGATGACTGCCGTGGCGCTCGGTGCAGTCGTCATTGAAAAGCATTACACGTTGAGTAATCGGCTTCCGGGGCCGGATCATCCCTTTGCCATCGAGCCTCACGAGCTCATTGAAATGATTCGCCGAATCCGTGATGTCGAGCGAACGCTTGGAGCTGGCGAAAAGGGTGTGCACGGCGTCGAGGAGGAACTGCGGGCATTTGCGCGTCGGACGGTGTTCACGACGAGGGCCGTTGCGGCGGGTGACGTGATGACGCGGGAAAACACGGCCGTGCTTCGTGCGGGCAAACTTCAGCATGGATTGCCGCCGCGTGATTATCCCGCAGCAATTGGACGCACGTTCAGCCGCGCGCTCGATGCGTATGCGACGGTTCAAGCGGCCGATGTGGCGGTGCCGAAGGATGGCCAGGAAAAACCTACGCTTTCGCTTCGACCCGCCGAAGAGAGCGATGTCGGGCGCGTGTGGGTTTGGAATAGCGAACCGGGCGCTCGGGCTGCGTCGCTACGTACGGCGCCGATTCCGTGGAGCGATCATCAGCGTTGGTTTGCATCGCAGCTTAGAAATCCGAATGCGGCGATGTGGATTGTCGAGGAAGCACATTCGGGCGCGATTGGTTCGGTGCGCATCGAGCGTCGTGGGGAAGAGGACATGATTTCAATTGCGCTCACACCTTGCGTGCGTGGTCGGGGTTATGGTTCGGTCGCCATATCGCAAGCGGTCGCGAAGCGTCGCGAGGCGGGCGTGAAAGGGCAGGTTGTCGCCTTGGTCAAACCCGAGAACAAGGCGAGCGCCGAGGCATTTTTGCGTGCCGGGTTTGTCCTCGAAGGGCGGCGCGAAGTGGAGGGGGCTATGGTGGACGCGTACGTGAATAAAGATGCTGCATGAACGCGGCGCCTGCGCTACGCGAATGGTGCCCAAGCCAAAGCCCAACGTCACGAATGATGAGCCACGCATGTTGAAATGTGCCGGCTCGTCGGGCAAATGAACTTGGCAAACTGCCGAAATTGCGGAAGGCGGCCACCGAACCACCACAAGTGATCATACTTGAAGAGGGGACGGATGTATGCTAAAGATGGCCCATTATGCCTTCAACGTTGTTGTCGGTTGTCATTCCCATTCGTAATCGCTCGGGTGTGCGCCTCGAAAATTGTCTTCGGTCTCTGCGTTGGCAAGAGGCCATTCCCTGTGATCGTGTAGAAATCGTATTGAGCGATTTTGGCAGCGCACCCGAGCATCGCGAGGCCGTGCAGCGAGCGGCGCGAAATTATGATGCGACGGTACACTACACGCCGACATCCGATTTGTGGAACAGATCGCGCGCCCTCAACATCGGTATCAAGCGTGCCAATGGGGAATATACCTTCTGCACGGATGCAGATATGGTGTTTTCACCCAACTTCTTCAAGACATTAATGGATACCCAAGTGCAGGTAGGAGGGCACGGTTTGCTCATGTGCCAATGTCATGACCTTGGCGAGGAAACCGGGGAGCGAGTCATCGATAGTCAGGAGCTCGAAGCACTAAAAAAGTCTGCCACCCTGCGACCGACGTATGGAATGGGCGGATGCCAGTGTGCGAAAACGCAGTGGTTTCACCGAATCCGTGGTTTTGACGAGCGGTACACGTATTGGGGTTCAGAAGACAAGGACTTGGGGCGTCGTGCCGAAATCGACGGTCGGGTCATCAAGTGGATCACGGAGAGCGCCTACATGCTTCATCAATGGCACCCGACGGCGCAGTTCGACAAACCGTGGTTGGTAAAGAAAAACCGGATGCGATTCAAGTTGACGAGCTGGATCGTGCGAAAGAACTGGTTTGGCTGGGGCGAATGATCCCTGCAAGTCGAATATCGTGCGACTTCACGGAAGTGACATCACGCGATCGATGATGTTCGCAAATCGTTCTGCTGCGACTTCCGATGAGAATTCCCGCGGAGATGCAACAGGCGTAGGCCACGCACGCGTCTGATTGAACCATTCGAGGTGCTTCGACAAGGTGGCGACGAGACCATCGACATCACCAGGGCGTAATCGTACATTGTCGGACCGATGCGCGAGTAACTCGTCGACTTCGGCATTTTCAGTAATTGATACGATCGGCATGCCGGCGGCAATGTAATCGTATGTTTTGGCAGCGATTCGTAGGCGCACGCAGGCGTCGAACATCGAGAGCAGCACGTGCGCTTTTCTCAACTCGCGCAGCATGGCAGCCTGAGGGACCGGGGGAACCGTTTCGACGAAATCGCCAATGCCCATCGATGCAATTTGAGCCCGCTCATAGTCCGTCATGCGGCCGACTTGACGGAATACGATGTCCTTCGGACCGAGTTTGTATCGTTCGACCAATCGACGCAATGCTTCTCCGATGTCATCGAGGCGCGTGTCGGCACGTAACGTCCCCGTGTGCAAAATCGTCAATCGAGTCGGAGGCTCGGGGTTCGCAGGAACGGGTTCATAAAGCGCCATATCATAGTGATTTCGAATAAATGAGGATTTCAATTCAATGGTGGGATAACGCTCGCGGTAGGCGTCGAGCGCATTGCGTGTATTGAGAACGACGTGTGCAGCTTTCGACATCCATCGGCGCTCATTAGAAAAAACGATTCGTCTTCGGATCGCAGCGAAAAAATCATGCGATGGCAAACTAGCGGATTCGTGCAATCCAAAAGGATCGCGAAAATCCAAAATGACGGGCACCCGCATTGTACGACCTGCATGAAAGGCAACGGGTACGGCACCAAACGGCCCGGCACTCACGACAATGGCGCTCGCTTCGTACTTGCGGGCAAGGTCCACGGCAACGGCCTGCGCATGAAAACGATGCACTGCATAGCGATCCTTCGACGAATGAAATGGACGAAGCCCCCCGAGAGGACGCGGACCCTCGCTCGATACTGCCGCGACCGGGCGCAATTGGGCAATCTTACGCTGCAATGCAATCATGCGCGGGTCCAGGTAATCATCCACCACAATACACTCGGACGGAAGCACCGCAAGCAGGTCCGGATCGCGCGTATCGTCAGGGAACGTACCGCAAAGAACCACACAACGAAAGCCATGTCGGGCCAAGTGCCGAGAAAGTTTTATCCACCGAAACGCCGCTACTGTCGCTTGCGGCGCAAAACACGGTGAAATAATGAGCACAGTGCGCATTCGCTTCATCCGCTTGCTCCAAGTTTTTCCGAATTGCAGCCCGTCGCGAACGCTCGAAGCCAAAGCTCCAACACGAGAAGACCGAAGACCTCTTTCGTTCCTCTGCCGGTGCGCGCATGAAGATCCACGAGCGAGCGAATTTGGTCACGCGAGAAGTATTCTCCGAGCGCTGCATCGTTCTGCTGAATCGTATCCGCCACGTAATCGCGCAAATCGCGACGCAACCAACGTGCGTAAGGAACGGGAAAGCCAGCTTTTTTTCGCTGGAGCAGCTCGCGCGGAACGCTGTCTGCCAACGCTGCCTTCAAGACGCGCTTGCGCTCGTTCCCGCACACTTTGTATTCCTCGGGCAATGAAGCCGCAAATTCCAGCACCTGATGGTCCAAAAGGGGCACGCGGAGCTCGACCGACGCCGCCATGGTCATCTTGTCGGCTTTCACGAGCAAATCATCTGGGAGCCATGTTTTGGTATCCACGTACAGCATCTGGTGCAAGAGCGATTCAGATTTCACTTTGTAAAATAATTTACGGCTTGGCGCTTCCGACGTCGATCCCTCGAGCGCATCGACAAAATCCGCCTTGTACAGCGCAGTCTTTCTTTGGTTGAATAACGTTCCCGGATGTCCCGTGCGACTAAAGTAATACTCCGATGGCGCCGCAGCCGCCCACCGGTGATACCGCGCACCATGTACCCATCCAGCGGCATCGAGAGCTCCGAAGGCTGCCTTCAGAATGCCCTTTGCCGGTCCCAACTTGGATTTTAATCCCTCCAGCCACAAGACATCGCTATAATTTTGATATCCCCCAAACGCCTCGTCGCCGCCTTCACCTGAAAGGAGTACCTTGACGGAAGACTCGCGCGCCAGGCGTGTCACGTAGTTGAGCGCAATCGCTGGAGCCTCGCACACCGGCTCTTCCGCATGCCACACGTACCGAGGCAAAAAGTCCCGAAAGTCGGATGCCGTCATGGTCATTTCATGATGTATCGTTCCATATTCATTCGCGGCAATCCGCGCGTAAGGCCGTTCGTCTGCAACGCCTGCGTCAGCAAATCCGATGGTAAACGTTTGAAGGGGTCGCGAGGAGTGCTCTGCCGCGTATCGCAATATCCCCGTCGAATCGACACCCCCACTCGCCAGCACACCTACCGGAACGTCGCTGATGAGATGCTCTTTCACACTGCGACGAAGCACATCTCGCAATTGCGCCACGGCGTCCTCGAAACTTGGCTTCGGTACTTGCGGTGCGAACGACAAATCCCAATATTGCTGAATGCGGACATCGCTACCGCGCACCGTCATCAAGTGGCCCGGTTCGAGCTTCCGGATATGGCGAAACAACGTTTCATCGCCCGGTACATAATAATACGTGATAAATCGATCGATTGCCTGAACATTCAATTCACGCGACACGGACGCATCCGCGAGCAGCGCCTTGATCTCAGAGGCAAAAAGAAAAGATTTCCCAGTATTTGCGTAATATAGGGGCTTGATGCCAAGGCGATCACGCGCCAAGAGCAGTGTTTGCGTCCGCTCATCCCATAACGCGATGGCAAACATTCCACGAAGACGGCTCACACAGGCTTCGCCCAATTCTTCATAGAGATGAACGATCACCTCCGTGTCCGAGTGAGACTTGAACACGTGGCCTTTGGCAACGAGTTCTTTGCGCAGCTCCTGAAAATTGTAGATCTCACCATTATACACGACCCATACCGTGCCGTCCTCGTTCGACATCGGTTGCGCGCCCATATCCAGATCGATTATGCTCAGACGTCGATGTCCGAGCCCGACAGGCCCCGAACGATACTCCCCTGTACCATCCGGACCTCGATGATGTAACGTGCGTAGCATTTGCCCGAGGAGCATGGCGTCCACGGGCTCTTCCGGGTCAACATTGAGTTTTCCGCAAATACCGCACATGGAGATGAATTTGGGGACTGGTGAGGCGCAGGTTCGGGAGTGGATGTGATGACTGCCGAATTGGGTCGGTCGTCCAGGCTTCCTCTTTACGCTGCACCCGTGAGCCATGCAAGCTGGACGAGCAACCTTTTCATGCGCCGCCGCGAAATTACGCCGAAAGTGACCATGCACTCGCGAGCGCCCCGACGCAGATGTGTTCGCAGACCGAAAAAATTCGACGACGTGCTGCGCGTTCGGTAAATAGGGAAGGGCAGTTGTTTTAAATGTGGTCAAAAATACGCAGTGGTGGCTTCTGAGCGAGCCGAGATGGACGACACGATGTCAAATGGCGGTTTCTTCCTCCAATGCCCTCGACATCGTGCAACATCCCGGGCCGAAGCATACTTCAGCATCTCGGTCCGGTCGCAAAGCTCCCACGGGAGCGACGCTTTCGGCATGCACGGCGGATGGAACCCATGACGATCAAGGTATTTGCGCTCGAGAAAATGTTGTATACGCCGTTCGTGAACGCACCAGGCGTGGCGATCCTGCGAGAACACGACATCGTCGACACCGACGACCCGCGGGACGCCGACCTCTTCGTTTCCAAAAAATGGAACAAAGGCGTCTTCCTGGAGCTGATGCTCCGCTACGGAGCGAAAAAACCGCTACTTGTCTGGACAGACGAACCGCGGTTTTGCATGAACACCAAGGAACGAATCGTAGGGCCGTTTGGCATTCCAACCGTGCATATCATGAACGTCTTCAACCGAAGAGTTTATTTTTGCAATTACAGCATTTACGGTTACAATATTCGAGGTGAGCTTCCGCGCGTCACGCCGTCGGACGTGACCGACAAGCGCTCACGCAAGGCTGTCGCAGTCGTCGGGTACAGACGCCGTACGCCGCCGGTCGTCATTGATGGTGTGGATACCGACATCATCGTTCGACGGCAAGAGCTCATTCTCGCGGGCCACCGAAGGGGTCTTGTCGATGTATACGGCAAGGATTGGCCGAAAGGGATCGCGCGGGGAGAGTCGCGATCTGCCGACTGGGTACGAGCCAAGGCGGCGATTCTGGATGGCTACCGGTTCAATATCTGCATGGAAAACACTGATTTTGATTACTACGTGACCGAGAAGATCTGGAACGCGATCACCGCGCGTTGCTTGCCCATTTATCGCGGCGGCACGAACAAGATCTTCGAAGAGTTCGAGCGCGGAAGCTTTATCGATCCGAATGATTTCAGCGGTCCAGAGCCGATCCTCGATCTGATTGAGTCGATGTCGGACGCCGAGTACTGCGAGCGATTGGACAGTTGCATCGCTACGTACAACAAAATTTGGAACCGCCAGGACTACAAGGCGCAGTATCGGCGCACAGTCGAGACGATCGTTCGTACGATCAGGGAAATCGTTGGCGCAACCTGAGGCGTCTGGCCGAGGAAATTTTCCTTGGGCGCAACGCTGAGTCGCGCCGCTTCGGCTCGAACGTTTGCGCGCTTATCACGTCATTGAGCGCCAAACGGTTTGTCGCACTCGACATTGAGACTGATCAAAATCCCATTCGCTCTATCCATGTGGGGAATATACGCCTGCGAGTAATCGTCGACATGGGCGTGGTCGGTCTCGTGACAGTCATAGCGGCGGATGTTCTCGAACCCAGCTTGGCGAAGCGTGTCGTTGAGCGATTTGTAGTCGAAAACATTGTAGTGAATGTTGTAGAGATAATCCTGGCGGCCGAAAAGCGGGCCCATGATCAAATTGAGATCCTCGGTCGCCGTGTAGATCTTGCAGAGTTGTGCGAAATCCGGCACGGAAGTTCTGAGAATCCCGCCCGGTTTGAGCACGCGACGCCATTCGCCCAGAACCGAGAGAACTTGGCGCCGTTTGAAATGTTCGAGAACATGACAGTTGTAAATCACATCGACGCTGTTGGCAGGGATAAACGAGAGGTTGTCGATTCCGCTCACATGGTCGATATGATCGTATTCGACCGCATCAATGTGAACGTAGCCGGGAATGAATCGTTTCCCACAACCCAGGTGAAGCTTCATACGGCACGAGGGATAGGCGCGCGGCGGTCCCCTGTCAAGCACTTTGCCAAGGGGCCGAGATGCACCAAAGCGTAGCTTGCGGGACGGCCGATTTCGGTTTTGTGCTCGAGGAGGCGCGTTGGCACTTGCGGCATTCGAGTCGTTCTATTTTCGTGCCCGTTTCTCGCGTGCTGCCAGCTCCAGGTCGGATACCACCATGCGCGTCACGAGCGATTTGAAGTCGATTCGGGGCCGCCAGCCAAGAGTCCGCTTGGCCTTCGTCGGGTCCGCGAGCAGCAGGTCGACTTCGGCTGGACGAAAATAGCGCGGATCGATTCGAACGAAATCGCGATAGTCGAGCTCCACGATTCCAAATGCGATTTCCAAAAACTCGCGCACGGAATGCGTTTCACCCGTACCAATCACGTAGTCGTCGGGCTCATCCTGCTGAAGCATCAACCACATTGCCTCGACGTAGTCTTCCGCGTGGCCCCAGTCGCGTTTTGCGTCGAGGTTGCCCAGGTAAAGCTCCTTCTGAAGCCCATGTTTGATGCGGCCCACGGCACGCGTGATCTTGCGCGTCACGAACGTCTCGCCACGCCGCTCGCTCTCGTGATTGAACAAAATGCCGTTGGAGACGTGCATCCCGTACGCCTCGCGGTAGTTCTGCGCCACGTAGAACGCGTACGCTTTCGCGCATGCATACGGGCTGCGCGGGTGAAACGGCGTCGTTTCACGCTGCGGCGTCTCCACGACTTTGCCGTACAGCTCGCTGCTGCTTGCCTGGTAAAACCGACACGAAAGTCCCACCTTGCGGATCGTCTCGAGCATGCGCAACGCGCCAAGTCCCGTGATTTCGCCCGTGTACTCCGGAATGTCGAACGACACGCGCACGTGACTTTGCGCTCCGAGGTTGTAGATTTCCACGGGTGCTACTGCAGTGACGATCGCATGCAGCGACGAAGCGTCGTTGAGGTCTCCGTAGTGCAACCTCAGTTGCACATTTCCCTCGTGCGGGTCGCTGTAGAGATGATCGATTCGTTCGGTGTTGAACGAACTCGAACGGCGCACGACCCCGTGCACCTCATAACCTTTGGCGATCAGTAGCTCGGCCAGGTACGAACCGTCTTGGCCTGTGATTCCTGTGATGAGCGCGCGTTTCATGAAGTGAGACCGTACCTGTGCGAAGCGAGCGACGCCGAATGATGCGTCATCATGAGCTTCGCCACGTAGTCGCACGAAGCTGAATCGTCCAGTGAAAATGTGGTCGTGAGCGCGTGACGGGGAACGGTTGATGTGTGGACGCCTTTCGCTATCTCGTCGAGACATCTCGCGTGCGTCGGATGCACTTTGGTGATATGTGCCGGGGTCCGGAATCGGAGACAACATGCGACAACCGCCCAAACCTTTTTTGGAAAACACCATCATCGTCACGGGTGGCGCCGGCTTTCTCGGCTCGCACGTCGTCGATCTCCTGCGTGAGCGGGGCGTACGGACCATTGTCGCTCCGCGCTCGCGTGACTTCGACTTGACGGACGCAACAGCGACGGCGCGACTATTCGATGAAGTTCGACCGGATCTCGTGATTCACCTCGCTGCTCGAGTGGGTGGGATCGATGCAAATCGTCGACATCCAGGAACGTTTTTTCACGACAACATGGCGATGGGATTGAACGTGCTCGAACAGGCACGGCGTTTCGGGCAAAAACACGCCACCGCCATCCCAAAGGTCGTCGTGGCAGGGACGATTTGTGCATATCCAAAGTTTGCTCCCATTCCCTTCCGTGAAGATGATTTGTGGAATGGGTATCCGGAAGAAACGAACGCACCGTATGGAATCGCCAAGAAAGCCCTTCTCGTGATGGCCCAGGCATATCGAGCGGAATTTGGTGCAAACTTCGTGATGGTGTTTCCGGTGAATCTGTACGGTCCTCGCGACAATTTCGACATGAACGATTCGCACGTGATTCCCGCCATGATTCGCAAATTCGTCGAAGCAAAGCGGGACCTTTCGCCCCGTGTCGTCCTTTGGGGCGATGGAAGCCCGACGCGCGAATTCCTTTACGTCGACGATGCAGCGCTCGGGCTCGTTCTTGCAGCCGAACGATACGACGAGCCCGATCCCGTCAATCTTGGCGTGGGATTCGAGATATCCATGAAGAACTTGGCGCTCAAAATAAAAAATGCCGTTGGATACGAAGGCGACATCGTTTGGGATACGTCACGACCGAACGGTCAACCTCGTCGTATGCTCGACGTTTCTCGAGCGACGGAGAAGTTTGGATTTACCGCACGCACTTCCTTCGACGAGGGATTGGCGAAGACCATTGCTTGGTATTGCGAGAACAGACAAGGTATTCAGGACCGGGACACTCGATCGGATTAGCGCGCGTACGGCAGGGGTACGGCAGCGGCGATTGTCGCTGCAACTACCACCAATGCAAATGGCAGCGAGAACGGCAACAGCGCCTTGATCTCGCTTCGCTGCAGCATTGGTGCCTTGGGGTGGAGCAGTCCAGCGCGTACGTGGTCGCCCATGTTTGTGAGTGTGTTGGGCCACAAATCTGCCGCAAAGCACATGGCCACGACTGGTAAACGGTGGCTGGCCGCAAGCTCTGTGTACTCTGCCCATTTACCGCCGGAACCAAGCCAGCGTCGATTGCAACTTTTCTCGCACCAGCGTGCGCTCCTCGGCCGTCAAAAAACCAGTTGCCAGGAGCAGTATCGGAGCAGCGAGGGCGATGAGCATTTTGGCAAGAATTTCCAGCCCGATGGATAACCTTCCGTCAATCCCCACTGCCAGCACTGAAATGACGACGAATGTCACGAACAATCGACCGAGGCGCTTTTCGAATGGCAGCGCGACGACACGCCGAGCGCCAAAGCTAAAAAGCGCAGCAAGCGCACCGTAACCAATGACCGTGGCCCCGGCGGCGCCCAGGATGCCATATTTCGGTATCCACCAAATGTTGAGACCAATGTTGGCGAGTCCCGAGAGCAGTGTCAGAACCGGAATGATTCGCGTCCGCTCCGCTTGGAACAACACCGCGACTTGAATGAGGTAAATCGCCTGCAGAGGTCCCGCGAGCGCAAGGATGGGGGTGAGGGTCGCGGCATCAGCGAACTTGCTTGCGTAGAGACCGCGAATCATGGTTGGTGCAAAAATAACGAAGCCCAGCGTTGCAACGGTGGTGATGAGCAACGCGTACGTAATGGCTCGGGCGATGAAATCACGTTGCTCAGGCTTTCCAAAGCTTCTGACGAATTGAGGTACATACGCGCTGTTGATGGAGCTATTGATCATGAATAGCGAGCTCGTCGTGCCATAAGCCACGGCGTAGACGCCGACGGCATTGCGGTTGGCTAGCTTTTCGAGCAATAGCCGATCTGCAAGATCGAGCGCCCAATGGCTCGTTTGGTGCACGACCATGGGAAGCCCGAATGCAAGCGCCTTGCGCATGACTTGTGGATCCCATGCCAACCCTAGGGAGCGATAGGTATGACGCCAATGGCCGACGAGCATGATCGTCGAGCTTGCGATTTGCGCGGCAAATACCGAGATCACGCCAAGGTTCGTCGTGAAGAGCAGTCCAAACGTGATGACACTGCTGAACAAGGCGGTGAGGAAGCGAATGCCTGCGAGAAGTTTCGCCCGCTCCTGCGCGACCCAGACGCTCTGTGCGACCGAAATGAGCGTGGTGCAAAGCAATGTATAGGTGACGAACCGCCCATAAGGATAATATGAAATGTCGCCAAAGAGGCGCCGGTAGATGCTCGGACCGAAAATCTCCTGGATTATCGTCAGTAACAACGTCCAGCCAAGGAGAAACGTATTGATGGTGCCAAGGGCGCGGCGTCGAGCGGTTTCGTCATGCTCGGTCGCATAATAGATTCGGTTTGCAGCTCCATCGAGACCGACCCGATAGAAGTTACTCGAGAAATTTGTGAATGCCCGCGTGAGGCTGATCAGACCGAAGTCGGCGACCGTGAGGAGGTGCGAAAGGATTGGGTCCGTGACAAAGGAAAGGATTGATAAGAGCGTATGGCCAATGGCATAGATTGACGCATTCTTGAACAATCGCCGGATGCTCGACGCCGGAACGGCGTTTGCCGTGGTGTCGGTAGAGATCTTTTCGTCCGTCGCTGGACTCGGTTGCTCCGGCGTCACTTCAGCTTACTCAATCGCCACGTTTTACGTACGCGCGAAGAAAGGGAGGCAAGAGACGCGTTACGCGCTCCTGCAATTGCTTCAAGGCTGCCGCCCGGTTTTCCGTGATGATACGCGTCCGGTATGCTTCGGTACGCCGCCTGAGCTCCCCGCTTCGTTCGGGCCCCCATGCAAAAAGCTCCTGCAATTCGTCGCGATCTCGTTTGAATTCGAGCCCGAGCTCCTCGTCACCAATCGATTTATGACACATGCCCTCAAACTTGTCCCAGAAAAGACGCGGGAATTCCTGCTTTTGCCAGGCATGAAAAAGTTCCCCCGAGCGATCGATGCTGCCATCCAGGCCCGTCGGGGGCCCGTGCACGAAAAACTTTCTGCCGAGTGACAATGCATAAAATGCCGCCGTCTGGACGCGATTCGCCGTTACGTATTCACAGCGGAGCATCAGATCACGCATATCGAAGAGAAATCGCGGGTTGTTATCACGGTGTCCGACCGTGAGCACCTCCGCACCGAGCTCCTCGAAGGGGCGACGATATTCGGCAAACTGCATATCGTGCCAGTACAAGCAAACAGTTATCTTGCCAAAATCCTTCGAAATATCCCGAATGGCTTGAGCGTACTCCTGGAAATCCTGCTGGATCCGCTCTTTTTCCCAGCCATGGAAAGGCATGACGAGCAGCGATCGCGCTACAGGCTCGACTTCTTTGGCGGGCGGTAGATACAAAAATGGGGAACCCAGTGGCTCGACGCGATCCGCGAGGCCCGCCTTCCGACAATTTCGCAGGTTCCGCGCCGACCAAAGGAAAAATGGACACGGTCGCGCGCAGTTCACTTGGCTGATCGCGCTTCCCAAATCGTAGTTCCACCCGTGCTGCACATGCCCGGGGATGGGCGTGCCTACGGGTACTCCGGCGTACGCGTTGAGGATGTTCCGATGGCCATAATGCCCGTTGCTGCCTAACACTGCCGCGCACCAAACGTGGAAGTCATGGTTGTGTCAAGTGGTTTCTTTCGGGCAAGGCGACGAGATGCATCGGTACGACGCCGTCGCATCAGCGTGGTCGAAGCGTTCATGGTGAGCAAGGTAGTCGATACGCATGGAGATCCCACGCGGAATCGGGGTGCGTTTTGTGAAAACGCAGGCTCCAGCCACCTCGAGCGGCCTGAGCGGGAACCACCGGCCCGTTGCTGAGCACGTAGTCCGTGCCAAGCTGGCAGAGAGCATTCGTGTCGAGCCCCTCGATGTCATGTGGCGGCAACGCATTGGGCCAGCCAAGGTACGCTCGACTGCCCCACGCGTCGAAATACCAGGCTGCTTGTGGATCTCGTTCCAAACGGCCCGCTATGACGCGGCGAAATTTTTCCTTGTACCTTCGCGGGTAGATCTGGAGATAACCATCGACCGTCGACAAACCATTGATTTGCGCCACGGCTGGGTGCATGCCGAGACTGGCGACGCGGCTCGGCTGCACGGAGCTCTGCAGATCGGCGAAAAGATCGGCTGCGACAAACCGACGGAATGTCATTGGAGGCTTGGGTATCAGCCCGGCATGAAATGAAAACGTCCGCTCGAGTCCTACCCATGGCGGGCTCAAAATGAAGCACCACAATGGACTGATGAACAACAGCCATTTGACGGCACGGTACGAGAACGACGCGCCGAGTCGAACGGTGATATAGATCCAGGGCAAACCGACGAGCAGGTAAAACCGGTCCATCTGGATAAATCGTAACGGCGGGAATGGCTGCCGAAGTGCCGCAATCACCCGCCACTGCCAGAGCAAGTGAATCAACGCAATAACAAGCAACATGGCGATCGCTGGCGTTATGGATCGAATACGCTCCCGCGCCACCGACCCATTGCGCAATGCGGCGACGACTGCGGCCGCCAGCAGGAGCCACCCCAGCCGAGGGTACATCGGGGCATGATCCTGCCCCACCCAAAGGAATTGCCACGCCATGCCGAGAGCCCCGGAAAAGGGTTTTGCGAGCGTAACGGCGTCCCATGCATTACGATGGTGATCGTAACCCTTCGCCGTCAGTGCGATCAGGGGCCACTCGACGACAACCATCGTCGCCAAATAAAGGACCATGGCCGCGAGCGGTCGCCACGCGAACCCTTTGTCCTTCCACGCTCGAAGTAACCAGCAGACACCTAGCCCAATGAGAAGCGTCGGACCGCATTGTGCAAAGTTCGACCAAAATGCGAATGCAGGCCAAACGAGCCAGGCAAGCCAATTCGGTTTGGCGTCGTAAAGACGCATCCAGGACCACGCGAGCCACGGCAGACCAGCGATTGCCAATCCCGTCACGGATTGCCAAGGGGCAAGCGCAAAGCTTACCGCAGCCGCCACGACGGCGAGTGGGCGGAGGGATTCATCACGTGGCAGTGCCGTCGTCGCACCCGATACCCAGACCTCGGCACATCGAAGCGCTCCAGCAAGTGCTACTCCCCGGACGAGCGTGTCGTGCACGTTCCATGCGAAATACGGCGAGAGCCATGCAAATAGGATTGCGTCCAACTTGAATCCGGACGGCAAACTTCCCCTTGGCACGCCCCCGAGAATCGATGGGACGATCGCGTCGGGATCGCGCGTCCAAAGTAGCCCCGATTTGGCAAGCAAAGTTCGATGCGCAACCTCGCTGTCGAGCATATCGTGCACGACCAGCTGGGTATCCTGACCGCACAACCATTGCGGCAAAACATATACCGCGAGCAGCGCCCAAGGAAACCATCGCCAGAAACGTTCATGCTGCATGAGTTAGTACGGTATCGCCGCGTAATCCTTGTTGATCCCAAGGTCGGGTTCATCACGAACCATGGACCAAACGTCCCGCAGCTCAATGGGCAAGCCAGCGGATTTTGCGATAAGATCAGGATTCCACGGCGAGCGTTTCCAAATATCGATCATATACGCCCGTTTCTTGACATAACCGAGGTAGCGCTCGAGATGGGCATCGTCGAGGCCCACCGTGAAAAACATTGCGACGCGTTCGCGCTCGTATGGGCGCAAGAGGCTTTCTGGTACGAAGCGCAATTGTTTCGGACCAAGATGAATTCGGCAAAGCGGACCCTTGAGCAGCATGCCATTGGCGCTGTGGCTGGTGCGCAAACTCCAAATGACCACGTCGCCCAACGCTGTATCCATGTACACCGTGCGGCCGCGTTCCAGATCCGTCCAGTTATGCGAACCAGCGCGAATGTTGAGCCCGCCCGAATGGCGCGTGTGGTCCTGAAGATAAATTCCGAAACGAATCAGTGTGTACCTTCCCACCCAGTCCGGCGCTTTGGGATCGTTACGGTCGGCATTGTCCTTGTGATAACCGCGTCCGAAAATGCCGACTTTTGCTGTGGAATCGCCGAAGTACACGAGTTTGCCGCAACCGAGAATGCGCTGGCCGATGTCAATCAAGCGTGGGTCGAGCAGCACTTGACGCACGATCGGCGAGGGATGGGAGAGCATATCACCGTCATGCGTGGGATTCTCGAGGATGGCCTGGCGCCAAGCTTCAGCCTCTTGTGGCGAAAATACGCATCGAACAATCGTGTACCCATGTTTCCAGAACTTCTCGACGTCAACGTGCGGTGCTCGTGTCACGGCTGTTCCTCGGCGCAGAAGGCATGCTCAGCATCAAGCTCGAGCAGGCTCAGTTGTACCTGGTCGACCGAAATCGTCAACATCGACCGGCCATTATGTGCGCGACACGGCGTATGACCCGGATCACGATGCGGCGTTCGTAACCTGCGGCGAGCAAAGGCGCTACGTCGCTGCGCTCGGCATCGATTATAAATCCGGTCTCGCGGATTGGCAGTACTTTGCAGAATTCGACCGAGCGATGAACGAACCGGGCAACGTCGACGATATCGCGATCGCCGATTTCGATGGCGACAGGCGCTCGGACATCCTACGCGTTGGCGGCTTTTGATTCGATGACGACGGCTTTCGTCAACTATCGGCCATGTACGGATATGGCACGGCACGCGGCGGCTCGAAGTTTTCCTTGATCACGCGCGGTGAAACCCATCGCATCAAGTTCAGCGGGCTGCCCGCTTTGTCGTTCGTTCCAGATGCGCGCGCTCCTCCGAATGGCTGCTGTCCAACGACCGCCCCCGTCGGTTTGTCATTGATGTAGAAATTCCCAGCCGCGCGACGAAGCGCCTTTTGCGCCCGCTCGATGAATGCTCGATCCCGCCCGAACACCGCACCCGTCAATCCATACGGGCTCGTCTCGTCGCACAATTCGAGCGCCCGGTCCTCTTCGCCGTCCGGGTAAACCCATACCGTCAGCACCGGCCCGAATAGCTCGGTTTCCATCAGCATGTGCTTCGGATCGTCCGCTTCGATCACCGTAGGCTCGATGAAATACCCATCCTTGTCCGACCATTCCGCACCACAAATCACGCGCGCCTTGCCACTCGCTTTGCCCGCGAGCACCGCATTCGTGATGCGCGCATAAGCTCGCGCGTCGATGACGGCTCCCATGAAATTGCGGAAATCAGCCACATCGCCGATTTTGATCATGCGCGTCAATTCAACCATTCGCTCCTTGAGCGAAGGCCACATCGACTGCGGAATGTACGCACGCGACGCCGCGGAACACTTTTGGCCTTGGTATTCGAATGCTCCACGCACGAGCGCTACGGCCAGCGCCGTTTCATCCGCGCTCGCATGCGCAAAAACGAAATCCTTGCCGCCCGTTTCTCCCACGAGACGCGGATACGAACGATATCGAGAAATGTTTTCCCCGACTCGACGCCAAATTTGCTGAAACACCGGCGTCGAACCCGTGAAATGCACGCCGGCGAGCGACGGATGCTCGAGACAAACCCGCGTCACCTCCTCCGGATCGCCCGTCACGAGATTGATGACACCATCCGGCAATCCCGCCTCACGGAATAGCTCCATGATGAAATGCGCCGAAAGCATTGCAGTATTCGAAGGCTTCCACACGACCGTGTTGCCCATCAGCGCCGGCGCCGAAGGAAGATTTCCCGCAATCGCCGTAAAGTTGAACGGTGTAATCGCGTATACAAACCCCTCGAGCGGCCGCATCTCCATGGTGTTCCACATTCCAGGAGCACTTTCTGGCTGCTCGCTCACAATTTGCCGCGCGTACTGGACGTTGAACCGCAGAAAGTCGATGAGCTCACAAGCTGCGTCGATTTCGGATTGGTAAGCTGTTTTGCTCTGACCAAGCATCGTGGCAGCGTTGAGGATGGGTCGATACCTTCGCGACAAACGTTCGGCAGCTCGCAAAAATACGGCTGCACGGGCCGTCCAGGGAAGCTCGCGCCACATGGGCGCAGCTTTCAGTGCAGCCGCGATGGCTTGCGACGTGTGTTCGGCCCCGCCGACATGCGCCTTCGCAAGGAGCAAGTCGCGTCGATGCGGCGATCGGACCTCGAACTGGTTTGTCGTCGTCACTTCGCGCCCGTCGATGACCATCGGAATTTCGATGGTTTGACCAGACATGCGCGCGAGAGCTGCCTTGAGCTCGGCGCGTTCGGGCGTTCCGGGCGCATACGAACGAGTGGGCTCGTTGACTGCAACGGGCGTATTCACGATGGCGGCCTGCATGGCGCGCGAGTCTACCACCATTGTCTCCGCTATCCTCTCAGTATGACGACGAACCGTGCCCTTCACGCTGCACCTGCCGAGCTCATCGATGCATCGACGCGCAAACCGCGGTTCGGCACGTACGTCGGGAGCTTGCCGCCGGTCGATCTAGCCGCGACCGGAGCGTCTTTGCCCGAAATCCTGACTCGCGGCAAACGCTGGATGTACGTAATTCTCGCGTCGGACGAAGTGATCTGCTGCGCCGCTGTGGTTCGGCTTGGCTACGCATCGAACGCGTTCGCATTCGCGGTCGATCGCACGACAGGCTCGCCCATCGCCGACATCACCGCGATGGGACCTGCGTTCATCGCGTCCGTCAGCGATCGGGCAGGCGAGGGGTGTGATGCGAAATTTGGTTTGGGACCAAAGCAATTCTCGTTCGACCGGCCCTACGGCAGCAAGGACTACACCGTGAAAGTCCGCGGGCCGCGGCTCAGGCTCGATGCGCGGCTCTCCACGACAAACGCTCCGGAGCCCCTCGCGGTCGTCTGCGAGCTTCGTGGTGGACGTTTTTCGACGACGGAGAAACGAGCGCTTCTCGATGTCGAAGGCACGCTCATTGCCGGCGGCAAAACGTATGACCTCAAAGGAGCGTTCGGCGGCTACGACTACACAGCGGGGCTTCTCGAGCGACGAACTGCATGGAAATGGGGGTTTGGCATGGGTCGATCGTCGGACGGACGGCCGCTCGCGTGCAACCTCACCGAAGGGTTCGTCGGGCAGCGCGAGTGCGTCGCGTGGGTCGGCAAGGACGTCGTTCCCTTGGGTGCCGTGCAGTTTTCGTTCGACCGGAACGACGTGGTCAAACCGTGGAAAGTTCGCGCGGACAGAGGCGTGTTCGACGTGGATTTCGATGGGACGTACCTGCACGAAGAACGGCACAACCTGGTCGTCATCCAATCGAGCTTCCAGCAAGTTGCAGGGGCATTTCGAGGCAAGTTGGTCCTGCCGAACGAGACGGTCACGTTCGACAAACTCGCCGGCGTGACCGAAGATCAAGACACGCTTTGGTAGAGCGTACGGATCGCTGCCGGGTCTGAGTTTGTACGCTCGCTTCGCGCGCGTGGGACGCGCGCTACGCGAGGCTTGTTGACGATGGGGGGGCCGAGGCTCGCCTCCCGGTGCTTTGGACTGCGTCCAAAGCACGGCGAGGCTCGGCCCCCCATACCCCCCGGGATCGGATCGAAAGCTTGTCCGAGATTGTCACGCGCTCTAGGAAAGCGTCACGCCCTTGTCGGTCATGAGCTGCACGAACGCTGCTTCGTCGAGCAGCTTGGTGCCGTACTTCTTCGCCTTCTGCGCCTTGCTCGACGTCGGATCGTTGTCGCCGCTCACGAGGAATTGCAGCTCCTTCGTCACGCTCGAAAGCACGCGTCCGCCGTGCTTCTCGACAAACGCAGTCATCTCCGGACGCGGCTTGCTCAATGCCCCCGTGAAGCAGAACGACATGCCCGCCAAAGGTCCTTCTTGCTCCTGCGTCACGGGCACGATGCCTTGCGCTAGCAGCCGATGAATCTCGTCTTTGCGCGCTGCCAAACCCCGAACGATGTTGCCTGCCTTGATCGATCCGAGACCCGGGATCGACGCCAGATCTTGCTCCGTCGCCGCGAGCAATTTCTCGATCGTCGTATACCCCGCCGACACGAGCAGCCGCGCCGTTTGCATCGCAAACCCTTCGATGCCGAGCGCTGCGAGAAACACCGGAAGCGTCAGCGGCAAACGCGACCGCAACTCGTCCAGCACCTTCTTCGCAATCTTCTCGCCGCGCCTCTCGAGGTTCGCGATCTGCTGCCACGTGAGCTTGTACAAATCACCAGGCTCTTTGACGAGCTTCGCCTGCACGAGCTGCTCGATGAGTTTGTCGCCCCATTCGAGCGCGCCGATCGCCTCAATCCAGTTGAGGATGCGTCCTTCGATGAGCGCCGGACATTCTTCGTTGCGGCACAAAAGATATTCGCCGCTCGTCACGAGACCCGCGCCGCACGTCTTGCACTTCGTCGGCGGCTCCGCAGCCTTGCCGCGCTTTTCCACGACTTCCTCGACGTACGGAATCACGTCGTTGCGTCGCGACACGAGCACTTCGTCACCCACACCGATGCCGAGCGCTCGCACGTTGCTCATGTTGTGCAGGCTCGCGCGCTGCACCGTCGCTCCCGCAAGCTCCACCGGCTCGACGATCGCGACCGGCGTCACGCGACCACTAGGCCCCGTATCCCAAAGGATGTCGACGACCTTGCTGACCTTGGCCTGCGACGCGAACTTGAACGCGATGGCACCTCGAGGACGACGATTGACCTCACCGAGCAACGTTTGAGCAGCAATCGAATTTGCGCTGACGACCAGCCCGTCGATTTCGTAATCGAGCGTCGCGCGCGTTTCCGTCGAGTACCTGCGGTAGTGCGCGATGACCTCCTTCAGCGTTCCGCGCGCGGTCCACGGCGTCGCAAAACCCTGCTTGCGCAGGTAGGCAAACTTGTCCTCCTCGGTCTGGATTCCAAGGTGATCCGCGAGATCGTAAAACAGCACCGTCAAGTGCTCGCAACCTTGGCCATCGAAACGCTTCGACGTTCCCGCGGCGGCGTTGCGTGGATTCGCCACGCCGGGGAAGTACTTTTTCATGTCGGAGTTTTTCAGGATGATCTCGCCGCGGATGCTGAGCGTGTGTTTTTCACGCAGCTTCTGAGGCACCCCGCGCATGCGAGCGACGTTGGCGCTGATGCGTTCGCCAATGACGCCGTCTCCGCGTGTGATGGCATCGGCAAACCGTCCATCGCGATAAATCACCTCGATCGAGATCCCGTCGAGTTTTTCCGCGACCGACAAATTATCGCTGATGGGCTTGCCGCCCTCCTTCACGCTGAGCTCGTCGCATCGCGCGGCCCACGCTTCGAGCTCGCCTTCATTCACGACCTTGTTGAGCGATCCCATCGGGATTTCGTGCCGCGCCTTTTCCCATTCGGTCACGGTGACGGGCGTGCCGACATGCGCGAGCACCGGATGCGTCGGATCGATGTCGCGTAGTTCGTCCTCGAGCGCGTCGTAGGCGGCGTCGGAAATCTCCGGCGTGCCCGCGTAGTAGCTCGCTCGGTAACGGTCGATGCGCGCTGCCAGCTCGTCGATGCGCGAGCGCGTGGACAAATCCAATTGACCACTCGGTTCTGCTTTTTTCTGCTGCTTGCTCATCGTCGTTTCCTCGTTCGCCGTCACTTGCTACTCGAACACCACATCACCGCCACGCCTGGCCGCATCGAGCATGTCGTCCATGCCCATCGCGAGCGGCCGGGGAATCTCGTCTTCGTGAAACAGCCGTACTTCTCGGATTTCGAGCGGGTTTGTCGGGGCCTGGCTTGGCGCGGCCACGCGTGCCGTTATGACGATCGTGACCGCGTGAAATCGCAAATCCCGATCGGGTCGCGAAAACACGCCCACGACTGGACCAAGCTCTACATCGAACACACCCGCCTCTTCACGTAGCTCGCGAATCGCGGCCTCGCGCAACGTCTCTCCCCACTCGAGCGTTCCGCCGGGCAACGCCCACGTGCCCGTATCGCCCCGACGAATGAGCAGCCACCTTCCATCGGCCACGCGCGCCGCGACCGCAATGCCTACGACCGGCCGTCGCAGAAGATGCCTGCCCACTTCACGAGCGAGCCCGAGGACGCTCGCGGGCAACCAAGAAAGGGGCCCCATCGGACGCGCAGGATAGCCACGTTCCGCAGACGGGGAAGGGAAACGTTGCATCGCCGGCGACGGAGATTTGCCCGATGCACGACCTAGCTCACGAAGGCCAAATGTAACTAGGGTAGGGCCATGCAAGATCGGATCGTCGCGGCAGCAGTGCAAATGAACAGCCAAGCCGACGTAGCGAGAAACCTGGATCGCGCCGAGGTGCTCGTGGCGGAGGCTGCAAGGCAAGGGGCACGCATCGTCCTGCTACCGGAAAACTTCGCCTTCATGGGAGGTGAAGACGACGAACGCCTGCGCGTCGCCGAACATCTCGACACCGATGAACCCGGCATCATTCGCAAGTTTCTCGAGACAAACTCACGAAAACATGGCGTATGGATCATTGCCGGTGGTTTGCCCGAGGCGTCGGCGGACGCAACGCGCGTGCACAACACATGCGTCGTCGTTGCGCCGGATGGCTTGGTGACGGCGCGTTATCGCAAGATTCACATGTTCGACGTCGAAGTTGGAGATGGGCAGCGGTATCGCGAATCCGCCTCGTGCGCGCCCGGGGACAAACCCGTCGTCGCAGCGGTTGCGGGAGCGAGTGTGGGTTTGTCCATTTGTTACGATTTGCGATTCCCCGAACTCTACCGAGCGCTCGTTGCCGAGGGCGCCGAGGTGCTCGTCGTGCCGGCCGCGTTCACGCTCGCGACGGGCAAGGATCATTGGCACGTGCTTCTGCGAGCGCGCGCGATCGAATCGCAGTGCTACGTCATCGCTGCGGCGCAGTGGGGAGTGCATCCCAAAGGTCGAAGGACGTACGGCAAGTCGTGCATCATCGATCCGTGGGGCGAAGTCATCGCGCAAGCTTCCGAGGGCGAAGGCGTTGCGTGCGCCACGCTTGATCCGGCCTACCTGCATCACGTACGCTCGAGCCTCCCGTCGCTGTCACATCGACGCTTGGCAGTTGCCGCACCTCGATGAAGGTTCGGCGCGCCATGACAGCCATGTCATGCGGCGCGTGAAGAGCCGAGGTGCGGAGTCGTGTGTGCGGCGTGGTTGTCGCACTTCATAAAACTCAAAAAACTTGGGACACAAAATGACGAAACCCGTGTTCGTTGCTGGAGGACAAACACGGGTTCGGTGATGTGTCGATTCAGTCGATTCCGAGCGTGTTCATGGAGGCGCGATGCGCCACCATGAACGATGCTTTCGCCGACGCTCAACGCTTCGCGAGCAGGGCGCGAAGTTCAGCGGGACGGCGGAAACCAATGCGGCGAGCGACTTCGCCTTCGTTCAGACCCTCGGCCAAAAGCTCGCGAGCCTTTTGCGCTCGAACTTCGTCGTAGAAGACGTGCGGCGACCTTCCGAACGCCGCGCGGAATTGCCGCGCGAAGTGAAACTCGGACAAGTCCAGATCGAGCGCTACTTCATACGAACGCACGCGCTGCCCACCCTCGGCAGCAGCACGGATGCGATCGCGCGCAACGATCATGCGCTCGGGCGTCGTTCGCGGAATGTTCGCAGCAGGAATCCGAGGCGGAATACGCGGCAGCGTCTGCGTAATGGGCGCTTCGCGGGGAGCAAAGGGCGGCATGCGCAGAGCCGACGAGGATAGATGAGCCTCGGAGGGTGTGGTCACCATCGCCAAAGAAAGTGCATCACTCACGGGAACCTCTCCTTGTCACGGGGTTGTTACCGCGCAGTGCGCGGCGCCGTGACGGCACTCGGATGCCTTTGCAACCCTTGGGCCGACGCCAATGCCCGCTCGATCGCCCGTGCGTCGGAGCACCTACGCAGTCGAGTTACCACCTAACTGAAAGTAATTTGAATCACGCAACAGGTGCGAAAAACCGTTCCAATCCCGCAGTTTCACGACGCTCGAGCCGCCTTACGAAGCGCCAAAGAATCGATGCTCAATCGCTGCGCGATGTAGTTTAAATTGCTTTCGATTGCGCAACACCTGCGGCACGTTGAGCCATTTCTGCTCAACTCGAGCAGGAGTCGCTCCGGCTGATCGCGGTGCTTGGCGGAATGCGCGTAGACGAGCGCCAAGTCGGCGCAACCAAAGGCGCGAGATCCAACGCGAATCGCAATGTTGTGGGCTAGATATCGAGCTCGGCCGATTGCGCTCGATCCATGATGAACCGAAAACGCGCCTGGGCGTCCTTGCCCATCAGCTCGTTGAGAATGCGGTCCGTCTCGATCTCCCCTTCGATGACCACACGCAACGCCCGACGGCGCCGTTTCTCGAGCGTCGTTGACTTGAGATCCTCCGCAGGCATCTCCCCAAGCCCCTTGAACCGCGATACCTCGGGTTTCACATTCTTCGGTAGCTTCGCCAACACTCGATCCCGCTCCTTCTCATCGAGAGCCCAGTATGTTTCCTTACCGGCGTCGATTCGATAGAGCGGAGGTTGCGCAAGATAGACATGCCCACCTCGAATCAGTCCTGGCAGGTGCCGATAGAAGAACGTGAGCAACAAGGTGGCAATGTGCTGCCCATCACTGTCGGCGTCCATCAGCAGGAAGATGCGCCCATAACGCAGCTTCGACTCGTCGAAGTCTTTGCCGAAGCCGCAACCGAGCGCGCTGACGATGTCCTGCAATTCCTTGTTGGAGAGCACCTTCGATGTCGACGCTTGTTCGGCATTCAAAACCTTGCCGCGCAGCGGAAGGATTGCCTGCGTGCGCCTGTCGCGGCCTTGTTTGGCCGAGCCGCCTGCGCTGTCGCCCTCGACGATGAAAAGCTCGCTTTCGTGCGGGTCTGTCGAGGCGCAATCGGCGAGCTTGCCGGGCAAGTTGAGCCGATGCGAGATGGCCGTCTTGCGGACGACTTGCTGCGTGGCTTCGCGCCGAGCTTCGCGCGCGCGGGCGGCCAAGATGCCGCGCATGACGATCGCTTCACCTGCGGTGCCGTTTTCGAGCAGCCACTGTTCGAGAGCCGGACGAACGGAACTTTCGACCATCGGTCCCGCTTCGGGATTGTTCAGCCGATCCTTCGTCTGTCCCTGAAATTGCGGGTTTTGAATGTAGATCGACAAGAGGCCGACGATGCCTTCGCGGATGTCTTCCGCGGCGAGCGTGACGCCTTTGACCTGGATCTTCTTGGCTTCGATGAAGGCGCGCACGGCCTTCACTATCGCAGTGTTGAAACCGTTTTCGTGCGAGCCGCCCGAGTGCGTCGGGATGCCGTTGACGTACGATCGCAGCGATTCATCGGGTGATTCGGTCCAGCAAAGGGCCGCTTCGAGCATCTCGCCGCCGGGAGCCGTGTGCCGATGAATGAAGGGGCTCGGATGCACG
The DNA here is from genome assembly GCA_016715885.1 of Polyangiaceae bacterium. Lineage (NCBI taxonomy): Bacteria > Pseudomonadati > Myxococcota > Polyangiales > Polyangiaceae > Polyangiaceae bacterium. The sequence goes on along the minus strand of JADJXL010000020.1, from coordinate 1,176,107 downwards.
AGCGACTTGCCACGATGCGTGACGAGCTTGGGCAAATAGTCGGCGATGCCGTTTGGATGGAGAAACTCGACCGTTTCGCCATTCGTCGGATCCTTGAACGTGATGACGAGCCCACCGTGCAGGTACGCCTTCGCTTCGAGCCGCTCCTTGATGGTGTCGACATCGAAGGTTGCTTTGTCCCCAAAGATTTTCGGATCGGGCCGGAAGTGCAGGATCGTGCCGTGCTTGCGCGTGGTTTGTCCGCGCTTGAGTTTGCCCGTGGGCACGCCGCGGGAAAACGACTGCACGTGCTCGTGACCGTCGCGCAAAACCTTGACGTCGAGCACTTCGGAGAGCGCATTCACGACGCTCGAACCAACGCCATGCAAGCCGCCGCTCACCTTGTAGCTGGAGGTCGCGAACTTGCCGCCCGCATGGAGAGTGCAGAGGATGAGCTCGAGCGCGGGCCGGTTGTACTTGGGGTGAATGTCGACGGGGATGCCGCGACCATCGTCGAACACGGTCACGCCACGACGATCTTCGTCGAGCGTCACTTCGATGCGCTTGGCGTGCCCGTTGATGGCTTCGTCGACCGCGTTGTCGACGATTTCCCAGAGCAAGTGGTGATAGCCGCGGATGTCCGTGCCGCCGATGTACATGGCGGGACGTGCACGAACGGGCTCCAGCCCCTCGAGTACCTCGATGTCCTTGGCCGTGTAGCGAGATGCCGCTGCCGTCGTTTGAGCAGTTGCCATGGATCAGCCCTCCACCTCGGCCGCGCGGTTGAGATTCGGAGTGGCGATCGGAGGCATGATCATTCGCATCACACGATCCTTCTTCCCCGTGATCTGCCGGCCGTATTCGCCGCGTACGCCCGAGATCTTCTCCACGGTTTCGCGCACGATCTTGCCCTTCTCCGTCTCGACTTCGACGAGATCCTGATTGTCGAGCATTGCCCCGACGAGACGTTCGCCCTCGTCGACCTTCATCACGATCGACCCTTTGCCTGCGCCCGACAATGCCGCGATCTCGTCGATGGGCACGCATAGCGCAAAGCCGTTCGTCGCGGCCAGCACGACGCCTCGAGCATTCTGCGGCAAGAGCACTGCGAGGACCTCGTCGCCCTCGTTCAGCTTGGCAAACTTACGCCCTGCGCGCGTCGAAGGCTCGCGATGGTGATGCAGCGGGAAGCGGAAACCCAAACCTCCACGCGTCAGCGCCAAACCGTACGGACCGTCGGCCTCGGGTGAATCATCCGTCGGTTCACGCAGCTCTTGGCCGAGCACGCGGGGATCGAGCGAGAGCATCGCCACCATGCGTTCTCCGTCCGCCAGCTTGAAGAGCTTCTGCACGGGGTCGCCGTATCCCGTCGAAGCGGGCACGTCGTGGATGCGGCAGACGTAACACGCGCCGAAGTTCGAGAAGAACGCGACCGACGAACGCGTCGAACCTGCAACCGCCGCGAGCACGCTGTCGCCTTCGCGCAATCGTGTCTGCGCCGGATCTTTGATTTCGCGCTGTCGTTTGACCCAACCCTGCGCCGAAAGAATCACGTTCGCGTCTTCCGCGACGATGAAGTCTTCCGCTTGGAATTCGGGTTCGTCCACCGAAACCACGATCTTGGTGCGGCGTTTGTCCGCGTACTTCTCCTTGAGCTGGGACAGCTCGTCGCGGACCACCTCCCAGCGCCTCGGCTCGCTCTTGATGAGCGCTTCGAGCTTCCGGGCTTCGCCGCGTTTTTCCGCGAGCTCCTTGCGGACGACCTGAATTTCGAGGCGCGCCAAACGATATAGTTTGAGCTCCAAGATTGCGTCCGTTTGCTCTTCGGACAGGTGAAACCGCTTGATGAGTTTGTCCGCAGCGTCCGCTTTGCCTTCGCTCTTGCGGATGATGGCGATCACTTCATCGAGGGCGTCGAAGATGAGATCGAAGCCTTCGAGCAGATGAATGCGCGCCTTGAGCTCCCCCAGCTCGAACTCGAGACGACGCGTCACCGTGGCCAGGCGGTACGTGAGGAACTGGTTCAGGATCTCGTCCAGCGACAAACGCTTCGGCGCCGAAAGCTCGGGATTGTCCGTCGGAACCAGACACGTGAGGTTCACTGGAATGTGCACCGAAAGCGGCGTGTGCTTGTAGAGGTACGCCATCACGAGCTGCGGATCGCTGCCGCGCTTGATCTCCATCACGACGCGAACGATGTCGGTGGACTCGTCACGCACGTCGAGCAGTGGCGGCAGCTTCTTCGAGTTGATGACCTCGGCGATCTTCTCGACGATCGACTTGCGCTCGATGGCGTACGGAACCGACGTGACGATGATGTACGAAGCGCCGCGCTTTCCGTCTTCCTCTTCGAGATGCCATTCGCCGCGCAGCTTCAGCGACCCTTGCCCTGTCGTGTAGACCGCTTCGAGCTCGCGTTTCGTCGCGTGCAGTTGCGCGCCCGTGGGGAAGTCTGGCCCTTTGATGTGCCGCAGAAGTTGGCTCACGGGCAGGTCGCGCTGATTCGACAGCGCGATGGCTGCATCGAGCACTTCGCCGAGGTTATGCGGCGGGATGCTCGTCGCCATGCCTACGGCGATGCCTTGTGAACCGTTCACCAAGAGGTTGGGGAAACGGGCCGGCAGGACGATGGGCTCGCTGCGCGTTCCGTCGTAGTTCGGGCGCCATTCGACCGTGCGTTTGCCAAGCTCGCCGAGCAGCTCGAGCGCGAGCGGGCGCAACTTCGCTTCGGTGTAACGCATCGCGGCCGGTGCATCGCCGTCTGGAGAACCGAAGTTGCCTTGGCCGGCGACGAGCGGCGCACGCATCGTGAAATCCTGCGCCAAACGCACCATCGCGTCGTAAATCGCCGAGTCGCCGTGCGGGTGATACTTGCCCATCACATCACCGACGACCGCAGCACTCTTGCGCGGCCGAGCGTCCGGGCTGAGGTGCAGGTCGTGCTGCATCGCGTACAGGATGCGGCGCTGCACCGGCTTCAGGCCGTCGCGCACATCCGGCAGCGCGCGCGCCGTGATCACGCTGAGCGCGTAGTTCAGGTAGCGACGCTGCGCTTCCTCGGCGAGCGACGTATCCGGGATGGGTGGCGGCGGGCCCGGAGGGTCGTTGTCGGCCGGCGGAGGCGGGTTGCGCCGAGATCGTCGGCGAGAACCCTCACCGTCGATGGGCAACGGGAGCTGCGATGCTGTGGCCACGAGGGGTTTCTCCAGGAGTTTGGCAGATCAGCCGCAAACTTGGCTGCACGAACCCACCTTCAATCGTAGGGTGTACCCACGTTCAGTAGGCTCGTGGACTGGCATGCCATTACCCACGCATCGTCGATCGGTCAAGCCGCGCCAGCATCGTGCCTGGCTCCCGCGACCCATCCGCCCCACTTCCAAGCCATGCTTTCGACCACGTGAATTCCCCGACGACAAACATTCTCTTGCCCGACTTAGACCGGCAAAATGTCCTCTTCAACCAGGGTGTCCCGGTCGTCGAGAGGAAAAACCCGTCGTTGTGACCTTGAGACCGACGCCCCGCTGGGCTAGCCAGAGCCGCCACTTGTTCCCTACGCCGAACCCTCCGCTTCGCCTCCCGATCGCCCCGCGGCTTTTGCCGACGAGCGTTCTCTTGGTCGTGTTGTCGACCTTCGGGCTGTTTCCCGGCGTCGGATGGGCCCAAGGAAAGGGCGCTGCCGAGGGCCAACCCGCAAAGCCCGCGCCTTCGGCCAAGGCGAAACCAGCGCCACAAGAGCCGCAAACGCAGCCTCCTGCAGCTCCCGCAAGCGACGACGCCGACGAGGAAGAAGACGAGGACGAACCCGCAGCTCCGGGCGCTCCAGGTACGGGACAAACCCCAGCGCAACCGGCACAAGGCGCCGCCGCTGGTGCAGCCGCAGCACCCGAAGATGCGCCTCCGCCCGTCGTTCTCGCACCAACCGAAGCCGAGCAAGCACGCGGACAAACCGTCGCTCGCGTGACGATTGCCGGCAACAGGCGCATCTCGGGCGACGACATTCGCGCCTACCTCAACACGGCGCGCGAAGGAAAAACGTTCACGCCCGAAGGACTCGCTCGCGACGTTCGCGAACTGTGGGACTCGGGTTTCTTCGAGGACATCGAAGTCGATCTCACGCGGCGCGACGACGGCGCTCACCTTCGCATCCTCGTTCGCGAACGCCCCAACATCAAAGCGATCGAGTTCGACGGCAACGCGAACATCAGCGCCGAAGACCTCACCGAAGCGCTCGGTGTGGAAGTCAAAACCGGCACGATCATCAGCTACAGCGCGATTCGTCGAGGCATCCAGAAGTTGCGCGACAAGTACGCGGAGGAGGGCTACTTCCTCGCCGAAGTCACGCACGAACAGGTGCCGCAACGCGACAACCAAGTGATCGTGAAGTTCAAGGTCAAGGAACACGAACGAGTCACCGTTCGTCGCGTCACGTTCATCGGGAACACCAGCATTCCCGAATCCGAGCTGCGCGAGGTGATGATCACTGGCCAAGGCAGCTTCTTCGATTTCGGCACCGGCGGCGCGTTCCGCCAAGATGCTTTCGAACGCGACGTTCTCGTCATTTCGGCGCTCTACTACGACCGCGGATTTCTATCGGTTCAGGTCGCAACGCCGCGCGTGATGCTCACGCCGGATCGGGGCGGCATCGAAGTGACGCTCACGATCAACGAAGGCCCGCGATACAAAATTCGGCAACTTCGCGTGTACGAACGCGATGCCGAAGGCCGTGAAATCGAGCCGCTCGGAGGGCGCAGGCAACTGCGCGAAATGATCCGCGCCAAGAGCGGCGATTGGTTCAACCGCGCCGAGCTCGCCGCAGACCTCGCGAAAATCCAAACGCTCTATCGCGACGCAGGCTACGCGAACGTCGAAGCTCCTCCCGCTACGGATCTCGATCCCGAGACGCAAGAGGTCGACATCATCGTTGCGATTCGCCGCAACAAACCCGTCAAGATCGGTCGCATCGAGATCAAGGGCAACACGAAGACGCGCGACAAAGTCATCCGTCGCGAGATGGAAATTTTCGAGGAGCAGCTCTTCAGCGAATCGAAGCTCGAACGAAGCAAGCGCCGCATCACGATGCTCGGTTATTTCGAGCGCGTAGATATTTCGACCGAGCAAGGCGACGACTCGGAACACATCAACATCAACGTCGAGGTCGCGGAAAAACCCACGGGCACGTTCCAAGTCGGCGCAGGTTTTTCCAGCATCGAAAACTTCATCGCCACCGCGCAAATCCAGCAACAAAACCTCTTCGGTCGGGGGCAATCACTGTCGCTGCAAGCGCAAATCTCGGGTCTGCGGCAGCTCATCGATCTTCGCGTCTTCGAGCCCTACCTGTTCGATACGCAAATCAGCGGATCGATCAGCGTCTACGACCAGCTTCGACTGTTCGACACGTTCTCCCAAACCTCGACGGGCGGATCCCTCACGCTCGGCTACCCAATCATCAACCCGGAACTGCGCACGTCGCTCACGTACACGCTCGAGAATAACGACATCTCGAATCAGACGACGTCGACGATCTTCGGTACCGCCGCATCCATCAGCGTCTTTCCGCGTTTGCCCCTGGCAAACCTCTACCAGATCGGGCTCACGTCGAGCATCCAGCCGACCATCACGTTCGACACCCGGAACAACCAGCTCTTTCCATCCGATGGCTGGTTTTTGCAAGGTTCGGCAGAGATCGCCAGCCGCTACATCGGCAGCGACAACGACTTCATCCGCTATCGCTTGACGGGGCGGTTTTACCATCCGATCACGAGCTGGCTCGTGTTCAAGACGCAGGGCAACTTTGGTCTCATCACGAGCCCGTCGGCGCAGGGCGTACCCATCTACCAGCGGTTCTTCCTAGGCGGCATTCTCGACGTGCGCGGCTTCGGCTTGCGCAGCCTCGGCGCTCGTTTGCCCCTGACTCGCTCGCTCGATCCGAACTCCAGTCCCTGGCCGAACGGAGCGATCATCGGCGGCAACTTGATGTACTACCAAAACATCGAGCTCGAGTTCACCATCCTCGAACAGCTCGGCATCCGCGGCGTGCTCTTCACCGACTTCGGCAACGCGTGGAACCTCGAGCAGAATTACTGCAAGGCGGCACCGGCTGCGCCGTATCTCGAGACAAACCCGTGCTTCTCGGCGGAAAGCTTGCTCGCCATCCGCGCATCGTACGGATTCGGCATTCGCTGGTTCTCACCGCTGGGCCCGCTCCGTTTCGAGTTCGGATATCCCTTCAAAGCGCTCCCGTACGAGAACGTCAGCCCGTTCCAGTTCACTATCGGCAACTTCTTCTGAGAGCGTTTGGCTGGCTGCTGCGCGCTGCGATGCGTCGGTCGGACTTGCTCAGCGTACGAAGTACGCTTCCGCCGTCCTCCCTAGCGTCGCAACGCTCGCGACGCCCGCCAAACGCCCTCTGACGCCCCGCCCGTCGTAGACGTTTTCAAAGCCCGTGCGCAGTTGCTCCAAGCCCCTGCGCTTGGTAGCTCATGAGCGATGCGCGATAACCCCGTCCAGTTCGCCTTTCCCCGTCCACGCAAGGCCGTCGGCGGGGTGATGATCGCGGTCACCGTCATCTGGGTTGCGCTCGCGATCAGCGTCAATTGGGTCAACGTCGGTTACAGCGTCATGCAGTTTCTCGCCGGCTCGACACCAGGCGTCCTTCGCGGCGAAATCTGGCGCCTCGTCACGGCACCGCTGCTCCATGACATCCACCAGCCGTCACACCTCATCATGACGCTGCTCGGGCTGTGGTTTCTCGCGCCCAGCCTCGAATCGGATTGGGGCCCGCGCCGAATGCTCCTGTTCATCCTCGGCTCGGGCGCGCTGGCTTTCGTCTTTCAGGTCATCGGCTCCTTGCTCGTGCCCAGCATCGGCAGCCAGCTCTGGTACGGCGGGCTTGGGTTCATCGAAGCGATTGCCGTCGCCTGGGCGCTGCAGAATCGCCACTCGCAGGTGCGGCTCTTCTTCGTGCTGCCCGTTTCGGCAACCGTGCTCATCGCGTTCATCTTTTTGCTGTCGGTGGCCCACGTCATCGCCAAGAACCACCACACGCCAGAAGGGCTCATCACGCCCTTTGGAGGCATGCTCGCGGGCTATCTCTTCTGCGACAGGTCGCCGCTTCGCCGTGTGTGGCTCAAGCTCCGTCTGCGGCAGCTCGAAGCCCAAACCGCGAAGATTCGACGGCAAGCGTCCGCAAGTGCAGAAGCTGCTCGGGCGCGTCGCGCAGGCGGACCCGCACTGCGCGTCATCGAAGGCGGCGGGAGCAAAGAGCCCCCGGACAAACGCTACTTGAATTAATGCTCAGGAATCGTCGCGCATGCCTGGACATCCGCGTACGTCTTCGCGCGCGACAAACATGAAAACTCGCCCGATGCCTTGGGCTTGCCCATGTAGTCGCGTTTGCACGTGACAATCACGGACTCCTCGAGCTTCGCGCCTTCACTCTTGATGACCGCCACGGCCTTCTCCGCCGACGGCGTCGCGGTTTGCGGAAACTTCGCTTCCGCCGTCCATATCGCGCGCAAGTGCGCGCCAAGCGAACGACAGTCTTCTTCCGTCACGTCCCGGACGCAGGCCGAGCCGACAAACACGCCGATGAGCAGGACAAACCCAGGAGCCAGTGCAAAGAAGCGCCGTTGCTCGCCGAGTTTGTCCCGACCACGCATGGTTCGTCCTAACTATCGATGAAACTCTTGAGCTGCTTCGAGCGGCTCGGGTGACGCAACTTCCGCAGCGCCTTCGCTTCGATCTGCCGAATCCGCTCGCGCGTGACCTCGAAGTCCTGCCCAACCTCTTCCAGCGTGTGATCGCTCTTCTCGCCAATGCCAAATCGCATGCGAAGAACTTTTTCCTCGCGCGGCGTCAGCGTCTTCAACACCCGCCGAGTTTGCTCGGACAAGTTCATGTTGATCACCGCTTCCGCCGGCGAAACCACGCTCTTGTCCTCGATGAAGTCGCCAAGATGCGAATCTTCCTCCTCGCCGATCGGTGTCTCCAGCGAGATGGGCTCCTTCGCGATCTTCAGGACCTTGCGCACCTTGTCGAGCGGCAGCTCCATCTTCTCGGCAATCTCTTCCGGCGTCGGCTCGCGACCGTACTCCTGCACGAGATACCGCGACGTACGGATGAGCTTGTTGATCGTCTCGATCATGTGCACCGGGATGCGGATCGTGCGCGCCTGATCCGCGATCGCTCGCGTGATCGCCTGACGAATCCACCACGTCGCATACGTCGAAAACTTGTAGCCGCGCTTGTACTCGAACTTGTCCACCGCCTTCATCAGGCCGATGTTGCCCTCCTGGATCAGGTCCAGGAACTGAAGACCTCGGTTCGTGTACTTCTTCGCGATCGACACGACGAGCCGCAAGTTTGCCTCGACAAGCTCGGCCTTCGCCTGCTCGGCCATCCGCTCGCCACGACGAATGCTGTCGTAGGTGCCGCGAACGCCGTCGACGTCGATGTTGAGCTCCTCCTCGACCTTCTTCAGCCCCTTCTGGGCGTTCTTCAGCGTCGATTCGAGCTCCAGCAGTTCTTCACGCGGAACGTTGAGACGCCGAGCCAAACGCGCCTCGGCAAGCTTGTTGCCCTTGACCTTCACCAGCTCGCGCCGCAGCTCGGACTTGCTCATCCCCGTGCGACGCTCGATCTCCGTCGCACCCGCTTCCGCTCGCTCGACCTTGGAAATGAGCCCCTTCAGCTTCAGCACGATCTTCTCGATCGTCTTCTTGTTGAGACGCATCTCCTCGAGCGTCGTCACGAGCTCTGAAGTCGTGCTCTGAATTTCCGTATCCACCGCCTTGCGACGGCTCTCGGTCTTCGCCTCCTTGCGCTCTTCGAGCAAGTCGGCCTTCTTCTTGTCGAGGCGCTTGACCTTGTCGATCAGCCGAATGATGCGCCGATCCGCCTCTTCCTCGTCGAACTCTTGATCGTCCGACTCGGCATCGCGAATCAGCTCCTTCACGCGAATCTTGTGTTTGCGGAGCTTCTCGCCAAGGTCGATGATCTCGCGCACGGCGATGGGCGAATCGAGGATCGCAGCGTTGACCGAAAGCTCGCCTTGCTCGATGCGCTTGGCGATCTCCACTTCGCCCTCGCGCGTGAGTAGCGAAACGCTGCCCATCTTGCGCAAGTACATGCGAACCGGATCGTTCGACTTCGAGTAGTAGTCGACGTCTTCTTCCGCTTCGCGATCGTTGGAAACGACGAGCTTCTTCTCGATCGCTTCTTCATCGGCGATGCGCTTGGGCGCGATCTTTACTTGCGTCGCCCCATCGACAATCTCGATGTCTTCGTCGCCCAAAGCTCCAACGACGTCGTCGAGTTGGTCGGGTGAAACATCGGCCGGAAGCGCGTCGTTCACCTCGTCGTACGTCAAGAAGCCCTTCGTCTTGCCCGCATCGACGAGTTTCTCGAGAGCTTTACGAGGGTCTGATTTCCCAGAACCCTCCGCCGCATGTTTGCCACGGGAGCCATGAGAGCTCGACGCTCCGTTGCTCTTCCCCGTGCTCGATCCGCTTGGCCGACCCGCAGACTGCTTGGCCTTGCTCGCCATTCGCACTCGCTCCACCCGCGGTCCTTCGTGGACCGCATGCTTCAAGAAACCTCGAGACAAACCATTGAGAAACTACGACAAACGCACCGCCAACCGCGCTCACCAGGCGCCTTCATCTCCCACCGAGCTTCGCTCTCGCACGCCTGGCACTCTCAAGTAACAAAGCATCCTCGAGCGCAACGTCCCCCAACGGCGCCACGCGTTGGAGCTGAACCGCCACTTCCGCGTTCTCGCGCAACAGGCTCAGCTTTTTCAACTTTCCTGCATTCTTTAGAAGCTCTTCACGCGCCATGTCGGCGGTCTCGAAGACGGGCGATGCCAGCCGTCCAGCCGCAAATGCATGGATCGACCGGGGGATCTGCGCAAGAAATTCGTCGGCACGAAACTCCATTTCATCCGTCAAGCATTGACGCGCCGTGCCAATCGCCAGCGCCGCTTCGCCATCGAGCGCACTCACCGCATCCATGACATCACCGTGATCGAACAACACGGGATAGTCGAGCAGCGCGCCAAGAATCTCGAGCCCGATCTCGTCCACACGCGACCGCGATCGCGCCTGATGATGCGGTGCCTGCGTCTCGGCAGCTCGAAGCACAGGCTGTGGCGCCTTGCGCGTCGCCTGATCCAAAAGCTGTTCGAGCTGTCGGAGATCCTTCGGCGATTGACCTCCCATCACGAGCTTCGACGACAGCCGATCCGCATACGTCTTCAGCATCAAGCGTTTGACCGCGTCCTGCTGTTCACCCAAGAGCGACGCAACCGCGTGGATACGCGAAAGCTTTCCATCGGTCGTCGCATCGTTGAACGAGTCGTTCTCGAGCGCGTCGTCGATGAGGTGCTCGTAAAGCTCCTTCGCCGCCTTCGTCACGTTCTTCAGCGCATCGACGCCTCGCGTGCGCACGAAATCGTCGGGGTCCATCTTTGGCGGGAGCACGCCCACGCGCGCATCGAGCCCGCCTTCTTTGCAAGGCTGCCGCGCACCCCACGTCGCCTTCTTGCCTGCCGCATCACCATCGAAAAGCAGCGTCACCGTCGGCGTAAAACGCTTCAAGAGCTTCGCCTGCGCCGCCGTGAACGCCGTACCGAGCGGCGCGACGACGTTGTCCACGCCGCGTGCATGCAGTGACAAAACGTCAAAGTTGCCCTCGACCAAGATCGCTTCGCCCTTTTGACGGATCGCATGACGCGCTTGGTACAGCCCAAACAAGTGCTCGCCCTTCGTGTAGATGGTCGACTCGGGACTGTTCACGTACTTCGCAGGCACTTCCGCACCCGCCGCCGGGGACAAACCCAAGCTGCGAAGCTCGTCGGCGGTTGGCTCCGCCAAACTCCTGCCGCTGAACGCAATGACGCGACCTTGTACGTCCGTCACGGCAAACATCAGCCGATGTCGGAAACGATCGTAGTACCCAGACCCGGACGAACGCGGCACGAGCAGGCCGACTTTTTCAGCGGCGACGGGCGAGACACCCTGGCGCTTCAGGTACGCCACGAGGCCGTCCCAGGCGGGAGGAGCATAACCGACACGAAATGCCTGGAGCGCATCGGCGACACTGCCTGCCGCGTCTGGGCCCGGGTCGAGACCTCGGCGACGCAATTCATCGAGCGCATATCCGGCCAGTGGATGGGCGCTCGTCCCGCGCATCGACTGCTCGAAAAACGTCGCTGCCAAGTGATTGACGGCGTAGAGGTCCTCGCGGGCGCGCCGAGCCGCGACGGCTTCACGTCGCTCCGCATCGGTTGCGGTATCGACGACTTCGACGCCGCTTCGTTCGGCCAGAGCTCGCACGGCCTCCGTGAAGCTCATGCCTTCGATCTTCATCATGAAGTCGATGGCGCTGCCGCTCTCCTTGCAGCCGAAGCAATGGTAGATGCCGCGTTCGGGATTGACGTGAAAGCTCGGGGTTTTTTCCTTGTGAAAAGGACAAAGGCCCTGAAACGTCCGCCCTTTTCGCTGAAGGCGTACGGTTTCCCCGATGAGCGCCACGAGATCCGTGCGCTCTTTGACCGAGGCTATCGTTTGCGGAGCTATCATCCGAGCCGAGGAATGGCTTCCTTCGATTCAGACCGTTCGTCAAGTTTTTACATGACAATTCGCTCGATTCCGTTTTGCTTGCCAAAGCCGTGCCAATGCTAGCGAAGAACAAACCACATCAATGGCGCGAAGCTTGCTAGCACGTGGATGACAATGACACGCTCAGGCACTTACACACTCGCACGGTATTTTTGTCGGCGTTTCTCGATCGCGCGTTCAATGCCAGAAATGAGCCGCGCGTGGAAACGCGTGGGCGCGCTGGATGTTGGTGATGCTGCATGGACGAGGTTCGCGTATTGCTGTAAGTCGGTGAGCGGTCGCGAATGTAAAAATTGAACATTGGTTTGTCCTGATGAATGAAAGATTGAAGCGTATCGGGAGCCGCGCGTGGGTCGACATTGATTATCCGACCAATCGCGGCGATGGTCCAACCATCGAGCTCGACACGCAATGCCTCCACGCGCGGGAATTGATCCCACGACCACAAAAGTGGTCAGCGGAAGCTCTCGAGAGTAACTTCGAGCACAAAAATGGTCAGCGGAAGCTGTCGAGACTCACCGCAAACGAATGAGGTGGTCATGGGGGCTATCGATAGCTTTTGAAAAGGAGGCGCGTGGTCTGGGGAGGCTTTTCACTCCGGCGTGGCAGCTTCCTCGTGGTCGACGGCTACTGTCTTCGGCTTTCGTCGACCGGGCGAGTGGTTTTTGGCGGCCGAGAAGAGCGACGGGAAGAAGCGATGCTTGTCGGCATTGTGTCGCAATACGTAAAGGCCAACGGCGCGCACTTCATCGTAGCTGCGGCAAAGCAGCGTCCAGGCTCGAGCGAGCGTATCCTGGGCAATACGCGCCTTGCTCGAGGCACCAGCGCTCAGCGTGGTAAAGATGACGCCGGCAACGGCACGAGCATCGACGAGGTCCGTTTCTCGGTAATGTTTTCTATCGAGCGCGACGATATCGCGACGCAGATCATAGATGCGAGCGTACCCATTCAGGTCGGATGCGAGATCACGATGGCTGGTGCCAGGTCGCAGTCGGTCGAGCTCGGCTGCGATTTCCGGGTCATCGCGGAAGTGGTATTCACACAAGGCTTGCATACGTGCCTCGAGTTCAATGGCACGCTCGACGAGGGCTGCTGGGAGCTTGGCACCTGAGTCGCTTGCGCGATGTGCGCTCGCTTCCGCGTGAGCATAGAGAACGGCGAAAGCAAGTTCTTCGAGGTCATCGAGATGAGCAATATCGAATTCACCGGCGTCGTGTTGCTTCTGAAAACGAGCTCTGAGCGCTGGTGCGGTAGCGCGCATGTACGTCGCCAGGGCAGCAAATGCGGCTGCATCGAGGTCGATACGGGTTGAAAGGAGATCTTCGGGTTGAAGGGTCTTCAGCCGAGGAGCGAGCTGAGCGAGCGCGAGCTTGCCGAGACTCGGGTCGTAATGACGAGGTTGACCCGGAGCAGGCGGAGCCGGGGGTTTCTTTTTGGCAGGCATGGCCCACGATAAGCGCAACATTCGAAATGAGGCAAGAGGGTTCAAAACATTTGTTTGTCGCTACGGCTCATTTCCAGGGCGATCGCGATTTACGCACGCGTGCGGGAAACACGCATGCATGCGGACAAACGATTGCGTTCAGAACATAATGTCGCGCCGGCCAATCGCATGCAGGAAAAGTAGATTTCAAAGGGGACGGACGACGCCGTGACGACGGTGATGGGTCAATGTGTCGGGCGAATCGAAGTCGTTGCTGCGGTGGTATTAGCGGCTGGTGGATTTCGGAACGCACGCGCCGAATCCTCCGAGAGAGAATTCGACCTGACAGGTTGCGCCCGTGGAGCAATTGTCGTCGTCATTGGGGGGGACATGGCACATCTGGGCGTTCGGCTCGTCACACGACGCATTGCATCGAACGTTCGTAATGGGGTTGCTACTGCCGTCTCGGGCGCCGCAGCAGATTTGAGTGGCAGAGCAGTCTTCGGGGCCGTCGCATGATACGCGTGTTGCAAAGCATTCGGCCAATGGTGTGCATTCCCGTACCCCTAAATCCAGGTTGATGCAGCAAACTTCGGGGGCATTACACACGACGTCGCCACATTGCACGCCTTGGAAGTCGGGGGGATCGCCAGTCGACGAAGCTGCATCCGGTTCCGCTTTTGTGCCCGGTGGCACGTAATCGCACGCGAAAGGACCGAATACGAAGGCAAAAAGCAAGGCAAGGGCGGATTTCGTTTTGGTCATCGCCGATCACTATCTCACGAATGGCGGCGGCTATACAGCAGATTTCGACCGAGCGGTGCGCGCGGTTCCCGTCTTTTTGGCGGCTGCACGCCGGGGCTTCGTCGCGACTTCGGCGGCGCGCAGGCGACGTTTTACCTTTCGTTGCACCGCGATGGGCAAGGTGCGAAGATACGAATCCGACAAGCCACGCAGCACTTCGAGCGGCAAGTTGGCAACCAGTTCCTCAGGCGCGAGCCCCGCCAAACGTTCCTCAGGCGCGAGCCCCGCCAAACGTTCTTCAGGCGCGAGCCCCGCCAAACGTTCTTCAGGCGCGAGGCCTCGCAGACGATCCTTGGCGGGCAAGCGTCCGATGAGTTGTCGCATGAATTCATCAGCTTCCGCTCGAGTGAATCTACGTGGTTGCTTCATCTTCCCGTCCTTCATCCAGTACGAAAGCCACGCCTTGGCTCTTTCATCCGTCACCGGCAGATGGCTGAACAGACGCAGCATCTCGCTGCGTTCTTCCTGGCATACATCATTGACGACTGCAACGTAGCAAGGATACATCACTCCCGTTATGCGCGCATAGCCCCGTTCGAGACTTTCGAGCGTCCAGCCCATCCGCTTGACTTCGGCACGAAGCGTAGGAGTGATCGATGCTACGACGAGCACGAGCGTCAGTTCGTCGCAACGTAACTCGTCCTTTTTTCGCTGCCGAGCGTCGTAGATGGCGCCGTAACTGACGAGCCGCAGCAGGTCCCCTCGTCGAAAGGATGATTTGAGAGGACTCTTGTATTCCAGCACGGTGACTTTCCCCAGCCATCGCCAAAGGCGCCAAAACGCCTTTGCGGCACATCGGGCCTTCGCCCTGCGGCGCAAGATGATGAAATCCGCCCGCGGCGGCGCAATGCTGAGCCAAACTTCCGCCATCACCTCGAAATTGCTCGGCGCGATTTCCGCCAAAAAGCTTGCAAATGGCGCATGCCACAGGTCGCGATGGCGCTTTTGAGTGGATCGGTGCTTACGGTTGGCACGAGTTCGTCGCGAACGACCGAGGTACGTCATGTACCAACATCGTTGCGAACTGGGTGTGAGTTGCGTAGAGACCCAAAAAAGTTTGCCGAGGTCCGTTACACCGACATGCTCGCAGGGCCTTCGTCCGCGTCGCCGCAGTCGTGCATCGCCACGCCGTCGTGATCGTCCTCCCACATCGGCTCGGTGGGATCCTCGCCCGTGCTAAACGAGATGACGAGCGAATCCATGTATTGCGCGACCATGCCCGGCAAATCTCCACGCCAACTCATGTCGATCTTGCGGCTCGTCCATTGACGATGATGGATCACCCGATTGGCACTCCAGCTATGCGCATTGCAGATGATCGCGCAAATGCGCGCCAAGGCTTCGAGCTGAGCGGGCGGGTAGGGGTCTCCTGCAACGCCCGCATTTTCGACTTCGATGCCGTAAAAGAATTGGTTGCCGCCAATCGAATCGACGTACCTGTTGTCCCTCGCGTTTTTCGTGACGGGTTCGTCTTTACGTACCAAATCCAAAACTTGCCGCGCGCCTTTGCCCGCATGGTTCGCAATGTTCGCCGCAATCAAGTGCACCTTACCACTTCGCGAAAGCAAAATGTGGCAAAGCGGTCCCGAAAGATCCGGACGCCCGTTAACACATATCGATAGGCACGGCGCGTCGCCCGTTTTCGGCCCAGCCGTGTGATGCACCATGATCCCCTCGGGCGTAAAACCCGATCGGCCTCGCGTGTCCCAACCTTTCTCGGCCACCACGTCGAGCCCCTCCATTTCGAGCAGCGCCAAAACGTCGACGGGTTTCAAAGGCTCGGCATTGTCTTCGACGCTGCTGAACGTCCGCAAAGTCGGCTGGTAGACGTCCAAATACTTCGCCGGAATCTTCTCCTTTTGCGCGACGTATTCGAGCAAATCGACTTCTTCTCCCGTGGACACCCGGCGCGCCTTGCGCTGCACCGGCTGGAGCAATTGAGAATAATCGTAATGCGCGGGATCATGTCGAGCTCCGGGCGTCTGGTAGACCGACGGTGGCTTCTTGCTCTTCCAAAACCCATAATTGACTGCGCCGAGGACATTCAACCGCGGATGAAGGAGCCAATATTTCCAAGCACCACAAATGAGCCCTCGATCTTCTTGGCCAACCCCGGCGAGCTGTTTTTCCACCCCATCGTGAAACTTCAATACGAATTCGACCGTTGGCATCTTTGCGGAATCAGAAGCCCTGATGACCAGCGGAACAGCCAAGGTCTGCGATTTCGCCTGCGCAAACATCGCGTCACACATCGCCTGCGTCGGGGCGATGCATTCGAGGTCCCGGCAAATCTCGATCGTCTCCTTGTACGTCACGGGCAAACGCACGAAACCGCGGTCGTTGAGCGGAGCCTTCAAGGCATCGGAAGCGACCGTGATGATGAGATCCCCGAGTGTGACCTCGACCCAGCGAATCTCTTCGGTCTCCCCGTTCTGAAAGGCCTTGAGCAATAGCCCTCCGGTCTTGGCATTGGGGGCCAGTGTCGTCGTCGTCATGCGAGCTTCTCCTTCTTGCAACAGCAAATGCGCAAGCGTAGGAAAGGCTGAAAAGTAGTCTCGTGTCAAGCCAGAAACGCGATTTCGTCGTCAATTCGGACAAGGCGTTCCGAGCGGCGCGGGGGCAGGGACGGTGGCGCTTCCCGTGGACAGAAAGGTCGACAAAAAGCATCCATATTGGTATTTGACCGCATCGAGCTGCGTGTAAATCGCATGCGGATCGTAGATTCCGTCACCCTCGTATTGCACGACGACGCCTGTGTATGGCGTGCCTTTGGCCGAGGCGCGGTTGTTCTTCACCGGATAAGGCAATATCCCGCTGAGACCCCACAACGCGAGCACCTCTTGCATTTCCGGCCAAACCTCGTTACCCGCTTGTTGATGGCCATACGATAGCGCCACCGCATTGTAGAGGTCCGTGGAGAAGTACGAATCGCCTTTGCCTACGGGTTCGTAAATGGGTCTGGCGGGTGCTCCGTCGAGTGGCCGCAATCCGACACGCGGCATGTACACGAATGGATCGGCTGGCTCGAGCCCCGCTTGCAACATGCTCAATGCAGGATGCATGAACGTGAGCTCGCTCTGCGTGGCGAGAATGACGCCCAGCAAGCCCTGCGCATTGTCGATGACCGTCGTTTGCAAAACGTAATAGGTCCAGAAGCCTCCCGCACCCGTCGGAACGGCGGCTCGAATTCGAGGTTCCACGGCGCTGATCATGTTGGTATACATGCCACCCATCGATTGCCCTTGCGCGACGACCTTGTCGGCAGCAAAGCGAAAGGCCGTTTCACCAGGCGGAAGAAGTGGCCCCGCGCATCCGGCGAGCACCGATGGATCGATTTTCACGTCGAGCATTGCGTCGAGCAGCAAGCGCTGTTCGATGACGCCTTGACGAAACGTATCGCGCATGGCGACTACATTTTTCAAATTGAGATACTCTTGCTCGGATGCGCCTGGCAGACGCTCGGGATTGACGGGCAAGGCGCTCCCGACACTCGCAATGTTGAATGGCGCAAGGACAAATCCGGGACCTTCGCCCTTCGTATTGTCCATCGTGTCGAGTTTCCACGTGCCGCGATCGACGACGGCTCCGCTGACGCCACCGGAACCGTGAAAATACATCATGAGAGGATAACCGCCGGCCGGCATCATTTGTTTGGGAATCACGATGGTAATGGGCGCCGATTCCTCGCGCTGAAGCACGGGCACACCCGACGCGTCGATCTCGAAAAGGCCATCTTTGTCGAAAGGTGGCGTGCCTTTTTGGAATTGTGGATATTTGATCGTACCAACAAGCTCGCAATAGCGGTCGTGCATCGAGCCATCGTCCGGATCGATTTGTATATTTTCGATCGTAATCGATCGCGCAGCGCGAACCTTTTCGGAGACCTCGTAAGTATCTGCAACGACGTCGCCCGTGGTGAATACCGTCGCCGATGCGACGTCGGCTGCATTGATTCCCTTTGCCGATAACGTTTCCCATAGCGGCGCATACGCTTCGGCAGCATTCGCACCTCGAGGTCCGCTAGCGGTTTTTCCGGATCGCAATGCTTCGAGATCGGTGCTTGGAGCGAGCTTTTCGCCGCGTTCATCGAGAAGGCTCGTCATCACCACGAATGCATATTTGCGATTCTCGTGCAAAACGAATCCAGGCCTCGGGGCCACTTCGAGCATGTGTTCGGGGACGTAAGCGTCCACTTCGGGGGTTACTGCGACCGTGGGAATCATACGCCCGCGCTCGGGTGAATCGGGATCGATGTCGATCAAGAGAATGGGCGATGTCTTGTCGGCTGAAACGACATTGTGGTGATCGAGCGGTGCGAGGCTTCGGGTAAATCGAAAGTAAGCGACCGGAACCGTTGGAAATGCCCGGCGGTCCATCGCAAGAGACGTCCAATCGTTCCAAAATGCGACCGTGGATGGATGCGGCACCCCGGAATAATCGGGTGCACCTTGCGCTGTCAGCCGAAGATCGGATGGGAAGGGAAAGTCGTAGAACCGGGCGTCGGTTGTCAAGTCGCTTTCGAAGTCGAGGAGGGCTCGGGTGCGATCATCGACGGATTGGGCGGCAGGGTCGGTGCCACAACCGGCGAAAAGAAGGGCCATGAGAAGTGAAGAGAAGGAGGGGTGTCGCATGAAGGCGGAGGATAGCAGATTCGTGCAGTACAAGGTCGAGTTCTCAATCCGAACTGGGGGGTATGGGGGGCAGAGCAGTCGGCCCGTGTTTTTGCCGCAGGTAAAAACACTTATAGGGCCGCCTGCGAGCCCCCCATCGTGACTGGCCTCGCGTAGCGCGCGTCCCACGCGCGCGCAGCGAGCGTCCAGATCTGGGCCTGTCATCAAACAGCGCGCGTCCCGATCCGGGACCGGTCTCAGAAATCCGGAAAATATATCTTGTTGTGCCGGCTCGGAAACCTCTAGACTTTGCGCGAGCAATGCTCTCGGGTGAACTCATCGATGATCGGTTCGAGCTCCAAGCATGCGCTGGTGTCGGCGGCATGGGCAGCGTGTATCGGGCGCTCGATCGCGTGACGAATCAGCTCGTGGCGCTGAAGGTGCTGAACGAGGAATCTGAAAAGACGACGATGCGGTTCACCAAGGAAGCGCAGGTGCTTGCTGCGCTCGAGCATCCGCATATCGTG
This sequence comes from Polyangiaceae bacterium, assembly GCA_016715885.1. NCBI lineage: Bacteria > Pseudomonadati > Myxococcota > Polyangiales > Polyangiaceae > Polyangiaceae bacterium. Next base: position 1,157,146 of record JADJXL010000020.1, on the reverse strand, counting down.
CGCTACGTCGCGCATGGGTTTGCCGCATCGGGTGAGCCGTATCTGGCGATGGAGTGGCTCGAAGGCGAGGAGCTCGAAGCGCGTTTGCATCGCGAGCGTCTTGGTGTTGCGGCAGCCATCGACCTCGGGCTTCGCGTGGCCCGAGCGCTTGCGGTGGCGCATATGCAAGGTGTCGTGCACCGTGACATCAAGCCGAGCAATATCTTTTTGGTGCAATCGGACATTGAACGAGTCAAGGTTTTGGACTTTGGTCTCGCGCGTCTACGTGGCAAAACCGTATTGACTCAAACAGGCAGCATCATCGGCACGCCCGGGTATATGTCGCCCGAGCAGGCGCGTGGCGAGCGAGGTCGAATCGATGCGCGTGCCGATGTGTTTTCCTTGGCGTGCGTGCTTTATGAATGCGTCACCGGTCAGCCTGCATTCATGGGTGCGCATGTCATGGCGGTGCTGGCCAAGGTGCTCCTCGAAGAAGCCCCGAGCGCTCGGACGCTGTGCCCGGAAATTCCCAAAGAATTCGATAAGTTGCTCGGGCGGATGTTGTCCAAGAACCCGGCCATGCGACCGGCGGATGGGCGCGAAGTTGCCGAAGCGCTGGAGCGAATTGCGCAACAATATCGTAGCGATACGAATCAAGATGGTCCGCCGTCGCTTTCGATGACGAGCGACGAGAGCCGTCTCGTATCATTGGTGACGGTATTGCCATTGCCGATGCTTCCGGATGCCGAACCAGCATCCTTGCGACCTCACGACGTATTCGAATTGGTGCGGCGCACATTGAAGCCATTCAAAGCAGCCGTCGAGCCTTTTGGCACGGGTGGCGTCGTGGCCGTGTTCGACGGAGTGGGCAATGCCGGCGATCAAGTGGCCGTGGCCGCGCGCTCGGCAGTACGAATCAAGGACGTCGTGACGTCCCATGTCGTGGCCGTTTTTGCCGGACGCAGTACGGCTGCGAATCCCTTGGCCGTGGGAGAGCTCGTCGATCGCATGATGACGTTTGCGCAATCCGTATCGACGGTCAGCGTCTTGCGACGATGGAACGGTGGCATTTTGATTGACGACACGACTCGATCGCTGCTCGGGTCGCGGTTTCTCGTGGGAGAGAGTTCGGGTTTTTGGATTTTGCAGCGCGAACGCGCGCACGATTACCTGAAGCGAAGCGTGCTGGGGCGACCTGTGCCGTGCGTGGGGCGCGAGCGAGACTTGCGGTCGATGCTCGATTACATCGATGGGGCATTCGAGCAACCTTCGGCGCGCGCCATTTTGATGGTGGGGCCGCCGGGCATTGGAAAGTCGCGCTTGCGCCTCGAGATTTTGGATCGCGTGCGCGAGAGCGTCCGCGATATTTTCGTGATTTCGGGTCGAGGTGATTGGTTGGGATTGGGATCGGTGTTTGGTCTCGTGGGTGGAGCACTCCGCGCCGCGCTGAGCTTGGATGCCGTCAAGACCGAAGCACAACAGCGAGACCTGCTCGTCGAAGCGTCGAGCATTTGCGGCGAAGCGGACCGTATTCGTGTCGCCGCCTTTTTGGGTGAAATGCTGGGAATTCCATTTCCTGACGATGCTCACCCGCGGCTTTTCGAGGCTCGCGCGAATGCCTCCATCATGGCCGACGCCATTCAAGAAGCATTCGTCGATTTCATGCGGGCCAAAGCCATGATGTCGCCGGTGCTCTTGGTGCTCGAAGACTTGCATTGGGGAGACATGCCTTCGACGAGGCTCGTCGACGCGGTGTTGCGCGAGATCGGCCATTTGCCCATCGTGGTATTGGGTCTCGGTCGTCCCGAGGTGCACGAGGCATTCCCGAGCTTGTGGCAAGGGCGTGCGGTGCAATCGGTTCGCCTCGGGAGGCTCTCCAAAAAAGCGGCCGAAGCCATGATTGGCGCAATCTTGGGCGACTCCATCGATCGGGCCCATATCGATGCCATCGTGGAACGCGCGGATGGGAATGCGTTCTTCATTGAAGAATTATCGCGCGCCGTTGCCAGTGGTCGCGCCGAAACATTGCCGGAGACCGTCGCGGGCATGGTTGAAACGAGGATCATGTCGCTGCCTCCGGCGTTACGGCTCGCGCTCCGAGCTGCCAGTATTTTCGGGCGCACGTTCCGGCCCGATGGTGCCGCCGCATTGATTGATCAAACGCTTCGCAATGGTGCGGCGGGAATCATTTTCGACGAGCTCGTCGATCGCGAATTTCTCGAACGAAAATCGAGCAGCCGGCAATTCGGCCCGGACGAGCTTGCATTTCGTCAAGCATTGATTCAGCAAGCAGCCTACGGAATGCTGACCGAGCGCGATCGGACGATCGGACACAAGCTTGCTGCGGAATGGCTGGAGTCGATGGGGGAGCCGGATCCCATGACATTGGCCGAACACTTTGCGCGCGGTGGCGAGCCTGCGCGCGCAGTGGGGTATTATCTGGGCGCTGCACGTCAAGCGCTCCATGGTGGCGATGATCGCGCGGCGCTCGAACGCGTCAAGCGAGCTCTGGTGTGCGGTGCGGAAGGTGAAACGCAAGCTGCCTTGCTCGCCATTCAATACGAAGCTTTGCGATCGGCGAACCCGAATGCGATATTGAGCCACGCCGAAGCGCTGTTTGCGGCGGATCGAATGCAGGAAGCGAAGGCGGTATTGGGCTACCTGCTCTCGGACCTCCTGGCCCAGGCACAGGCGATCAAGGACCCCGAGTCGCGGCGGTTCTTTTGGCAAAACGTGCCGATGCGTGCGCGGGCTTTCGAACTGGCCAAGTTGTGGGGACTCGAGCGAGCCTGACGATGCTCGCGATGCCTGGAAACACCGCTCGGGGAAAGTGCAGACAAATGCATCGTTTGGGTTGACGAAGGCTGCGAATCTGCACAGTATCCGGCACCCGAGCGCTTTGCATGGGTGAACATCAACGAGGGAGCCGATAGAAATGTCTGCAAGCGCATTGCCCGACCGTGCTCGGGTGGTCGTCATCGGTGGGGGCGTGATTGGTTGTTCGGTCGCGTATCACTTGGCGCACATGGGGTGCAAGGATGTCGTGCTTCTCGAGCGAGATCGCGTTACGTCGGGCACCACGTGGCACGCCGCAGGCCTCATGGTGACGTTCGGGTCGACGTCGGAAACGTCGACCGAAATGCGCAAATACACGCGGGATCTCTATTCGCGGCTCGAAGCGGAGACCGGTCAAGCCACGGGATTCAAACCCGTCGGATTCATCGAATTGGCCAAAGACCGCGACCGGCTCGAAGAATACCGGCGCGTGTCGGCATTCAATCGATATTGCGGGGTCGACGTTCACGAGATCTCGGCGGACGAAGTCAAGCGCCTTTTCCCGCTGGCCCGCACGGACGATATTCTCGCCGGGTTTTATGTCAAGGAAGACGGGCGCGCCGATCCGGTCGACGTCACCATGGCGCTCGCAAAAGGCGCTCGGCTCGCGGGCGCGAAAATCATCGAAGGTGTGGCGGTCATCGATGTCATCACCAAACGAGGCGCGGTCAAAGGCGTGCGCACGTCTCAGGGCGACATCGAAGCTGAATTCGTCGTCAACTGCGCGGGCATGTGGGCGCGTCAATTGGGCGCTCGCAATGGTGTCAACATTCCGCTTCAAGCGGCCGAGCATTATTACCTCATTACGGAAAAAATCCCCGAAATCAGCTCGTCATGGCCGGTCATCGAAGATCCGGGATCCTACGGCTATTATCGTGAAGAGGGCGGGGGCCTCATGATTGGGCTCTTCGAGCCCGTCTGCGCTCCGTGGAACGTCGGTGGCGTGCCGGATGATTTCTCGTTCGGTACGATCACGCCCGATTGGGATCGCATGGGTCCGTACGTCGAAACGGCGATGCAACGCGTACCTATTTCAATGCAAACCGGCGTCAAGAAGTTTTTCTGCGGCCCCGAAAGCTTTACGCCGGATCTTGCCCCCATCGTCGGCGAAGCTCCGGAAATCAAAAATTATTTCGTCGCCGCGGGCCTCAATTCGATAGGCATTCTCACGGGCGGCGGGCTCGGCCGAGTGCTCGCGCATTGGATCCTGAACGGTCGTGCCGACGTCGACGTGACGGGATTCAACATCGATCGGCTCCATACGTACCAGAACAATCCCGAATATCGGCGCACGCGCACGGTGGAATCGCTGGGCATGGTGTACCAATGCCACTATCCCACGCGATCGATGCAGACGGCGCGCGGCGCCAAAAAGTCGGCCATTTACGATAGGCTCGCCGCGCGACGCGCCTATTTCCGTGACGTGAGCGGCTGGGAGAGCGCCGATTGGTACGCTCCGCCGGGCGTCGAGCCGAAAGCGGACAAACTATCCTGGGGACGGCAATCGTGGTTTCCCTATTGGGAAGCCGAACATCGAGCGGCGCGGGAAGGCGTCATTTTGATGGATATGTCGTTCATGGCGAAATTCCTCGTTCAGGGCCGCGATGCAGCGCGCTTTCTGAATTACCTGTCCGCCAACGATGTCGATGCCAAAACCGGAACCATTACTTACACGCAATGGCTCAACGAAGGCGGGACCATCGAAGCCGACTTGACGGTGACGAAACTCGATGACGAAAAGTTCTGGGTCGTCGCGTCCGACACCGCCCACCGGCACGTCGAAACGTGGATGAAACGGCATATCGCCGACACTGACCACGTCTTCGTGACGGACGTGACGTCGGGCTTTGCGCAAATCAACATCCAAGGCCCTCGTTCGCGCGAAATGCTGCAATCCGTGACGAGCGCCGATCTGTCGAATGAAGCGTTTCCATTTCGCACCGTGCGGGAAATCGACATCGGCTTCGGCCGAGCGCTCTGCGTTCGCATCACGTACCTCGGCGAATTGGGCTACGAGCTCTATATTCCCACGGAACAAGCACTCCACGTATACGATCGATTGGTCGAAGCTGGGCAGCAGTTTGGCTTGGTCCACGCGGGCCTCAAGGCGCTTGCCAGCTTGCGCATGGAAAAAGGCTATCGCGACTACGGCCACGACATCGACAATACGGATTCTGTCTTCGAGGCGGGGCTCGGGTTCTTCGTCGACCTGAAAAAGCCCGGAGGGTTTCTCGGGCGCGAAGCGGTGCTCGCGAAAAAAGCCGAAGGACCTTTGAAACGAAGGCTCTTGCAAATTCTCATCAAGGATCCCGAGCCGCTCATGTTCCACGCGGAAATCGTTCGTCGCAATGGCAAGATCGTCGGCTACGTGCGCGCGGCCTCCTATGGGCATACCTTGGGTGGCGCCGTGGGGCTCGTCATGGTCGAAGCCGGCGAAAGCATCGATGCGGCATACATTGCGGGCGGGCGCTGGGACGTCGAGATCGCCGGGCGCGTTTATCCCGCCGAGGCCTCATTGAAGCCGTTCTACGATCCCGATATGAAGCGCGTAAAAGCATAACCCTCCGCAGGTGCAGCAATGACCACCAGCACGACCCCATTGCCTCCTCTTTACGCTCGCTGGATCGAGCAATCCTTTGGCGACGAGCTTCCCTCCGAAGATCGCGCTACTTGCTCGAATTGCGCCATGTGTGGTGAAGCGGCCGAGCGTGATGGCACGACGCCCGATCTGCGCTTCAATCCGAACACGAAATGCTGCACCTTTCACCCCGACCTCCCCAATTTCTTGGTCGGCGCCGTACTCGCGGACGACACGCCCGGGCTCACGGGAAAGGACGTCGTCGCAAATCGAATACGCGAACGCATTGGCTCCACGCCGCTCGGGCTTTTCGCGAGCCCCGACTTCAAAGAACGACACGGCGCCAACCAAGCACGCGGCGCGGACGCATCATTATTCGGTCGCGCCACCGATTTGCTCTGCCCCTATTTCAATCCGGCCGGCGGCGGGCTTTGCGGGCTGTGGCTCCATCGAAATTCGTCATGCTCGACGTGGTTTTGCAAGCATCGAGATGGCGCGCTCGGTAAACGATTCTGGGACGCTGCGGCCCATTTGCTGAAATTCACCGAACGCGCATTGGCGTCGTGGTGTGTCGTCGAGCTCGTGAAGGACGAAGCGGTGCTCGATGAGCTCTTCGATCCAATGGGTGCACCGCGCGAGCTTGCGAATCGCAATCTGCGCGGCAAGATCGACGCCGACGGTCGCCTCAGCGTGGCTCTATCCGAGCGTGTATGGGGTTCGTGGTATGGCCGTGAAGAAGCGTTTTTTCGGCGTTGTCACGAGCTCGTCGGGCCGCTCGATTGGGCCGCGGTCGTTGAAAGGGCCGGCCCGCAGCTCCAGCACCTCGAACGCCGCATGAAAGCCCTGCTTCCGCAGCGCTACGCCGATGCGCAAATTCTTTGCAAAGGTCAATTCGCGTCCATGCCCATCGACGCCAATCGCCTGAGGATACGCGGTGCGGAAGCATCGAACGAGCCGATCGAGCTGCCCACGGCGCTCGTCAAGTCGCTCGGCGCATTCAATGGTCGCCCAGCGGACGATGTATTGAAAGAGCTTGCCGCGCGCGGGATCGAGATAAACGACGATCTCTTGGGAGCATTGCGACGTCGAGGCATTCTGCTGCCGCCCGACGGAAACGACGTGCCTCCCATTGCGCGCCCGACGGGGCCTTTGACGCCGAACGACGAGCTTCGTTTTTTCCGCGGGTATCGCGGTGCCGAGCCCTTGCTCGTCGAAGGCAAATCGGCGCAGGGCAAACCGACGTTGTCGATTTCGTGTGGGCAACGCGGCATTACCGTCGAAGATGCCACCGGCTTCCGATTCGTCCGCGAGCTCGTCCGGCACGCCAATGGCTTTCGTGCGGGTGATGCGGCCACATGGCTCGGCATTGCACCGGAGAACTGGGATCAAGTTCGTCAAGTGCTGGAGTCGCTCGTCGCGTCGGAATTGCTTCAGCGTGTACCGTCGGGGCAGGGGAGGTAACGTCAATGGCGGATGAATTGCGACTCAATTTGGGATGTGGTCGGTTTCCGATTCCAGGTTGGGTCAATGTGGATTCGGTCAAGTTGCCGGAAGTCGATGTCGTCGCCGACCTGGAAGCAGCTTCGCTACCCTTCGAGGACGACAGCGTCGTGGAAATCGCTGGTAGTCATCTTTTGGAACACATCAAAAATTCTCTGGGCTTGATGCAGGAGCTCCATCGCATTGCCAAACCGGGGGCACGCGCCGTTTTCCGCGTGCCTTATGGTTCGAGCGACGACGCCGATACGGATCCTACGCATGTACGTCGGTATTATTGGGGCTCGTGGGGGTACTTCGGTCAGCCCTATTATTGGCGCGCAGATTATGGCTATCGGGGCGATTGGGACGTCGAGGATATCCTGCTCCTCGTGAAAGACGAATACAATGGCAAATCGTGGGCCGAGGTGTTTCAGGCGGTGGAGGAGCGTCGGAACGTGGTGAAGGAAATGGTCGCGACGCTTCGCGCGGTCAAGCCTGTAAGACCACCACTACGCGGGCTACAACAGCAGCCGGTACTGCGGTTCGCGACGAGCACGTAGGTGCCGTGGGCGCATCGTTCACGCCCACATCACGCGCACGCGGCGTCTTTTTTTCGTGACGGTGTCTTCGTATTGGACTTTCTTTTTGGCGAGCCTTCCACGCGCGTCGAAAATGACCAGCGTTCCGCTTTTCATGCCGAGGCTCCCCAAGTATTCGTCCATTTGTGCCAATCCTTTTTTGAGCGGATTGGCTTCGCCTTTGCGCCACACTTTTATCTCGACCGCCCGGCGTTGTTCGGCCCGCGTGCCGTCCTTTTTCTTGTATGGGTAACGCACGAGCAAATCGATACGTTTTCTTCCAATGCCATATTCGCGATCGATGTACCCGCCGCCATTGACGATGCGCTGCATGAACGCCATGAGCACCAATTGCGGACCCGCTTCGGGATAAGGCATGCGCGTCGCCAATACTTCGCCATTCTCTCGCCAGAATTTTGCGAATGCACGCATCATCTTGCGGAATGCCAGGCGCCCGTCGGGCAGGATGAATGCGGGTGGTTCGTATGTGATCGTGTCTTCAACTCGGTCGCCCAGGACCCGAATGATCACCTCTTTGTAAATGGGGTTCGAGATGCGAAGCGGGCGCTTGTTCACCAGGCCCAAATCCGCCACGTACGCCGCGTCGTCGCTGTACGTTTCGTCGTCCGGGATTTCTTTGCCGAGCACCAGCGGCTCGATGATCCGGCGCATGCGAGGCTCCATGAGCTTGGCCACGAGCGAATCCAGGTGCGTGGCTCGTGCGAGGATCAATCGCTCCTTCGCTTCCTCGACATGAGCCGCCGTGATGGATTCGTTTGTCGGCACGGCCATTTCTTCGACAATTTCTCGCCCGAGCGCGTTGACCAGCCAAGGCTGACCGCCCGTCACCTCGAACGCACGAGCAAGCGCCTCAGGAGTGAAAACTTGTCCCGTCTCGGCCGTGTGTTGCCCGTAAAGCTCCCCGACTTCTTCGAAAACGAGATTGCCAAGCCGCATCGACGCGAGCTTCACGTTGAACGGGCTCGACGTGCCGAGACGCGACGGATCTCCTCCGCTTGCCGCCTTGTAGTCGCGCACGTCGCGCAGACCGCAGAGCACGACCGATGCAGGAAAGTCTTTCGGTCGGCTGGGGTATCCCGCTCGAAGCTGCCGCAAGACGCTGATCAAGCTCTGTCCGCGCAGTGCGTCGATCTCGTCGAAGAACAGCACGAGCGGGCGGGGGCAAACCTGGGCCCATGTAGCAAGTGCGGCGCTGAGCAAGTCTGATGCGGCAGCTTCTGGAAAGGGCGGAGGCTGAAGCTCCAGCGGCAAGGCTGACTGGGCCTCCCGGCGTATGCGCGAGAGCAGCCCCCGCTGGGCCTCCGCATAGTCGTCGCCCGCCACTTCACCCGCTTCGCACGAGAAGTGCAGCGCCGCGTATTTTCCCTCGGCCGTGAGCTTTTTCGCGAGCGCACGCAGCGTCGTCGTCTTGCCCGTCTGCCGCGGCGCGTGCACCACGAAATAGCCGAACTGATCGATGACCTTGGGCGCATCCGGCAAACGCTCGGCAGCCGGAATCATGTAGTGCATTTCCGGCTTGCACGGCCCCGCGGTGTTGAAAAAGCGCTTCATCGCCGAGGACTAAGCCGCAGCAGGGCAGGGAAGTCAAGCTCGTGTCGCGGCACCCCGCCCCACCTCAACCGCCCACGGACGCGTCCGCGGCGCCCGCGTAGCCAACGTTCTCGGATGCAGGCGCCCCCGCGACGGTCGCGTGGCCGGTCCGCACGGAATTCGTCGGGCTCGCGACGGCCGCGAAGGCGAAGCGCACGTTGCGGAGCGCGCGAAAAGCATTCTTGCTCACGTTCTGCAATTTGCGGAACGCTTTCGCGACGGGTTTTGGGGCGAAGTTTTCGTTGCGGAACGGGTTCGCGGGGGCGGGATGGGCGAGCGGTTGAGCGGGGTTTTTGCCGTAGAGTGTGGGCTTCGAGAGTTTGGCATAAACGAACTTGTGCAGGAGACGACTGCGCGATAGCATCGAACGGTCCAAGCTGATGGCTCCCACATGACGCACCAAATGGTCCCCAGCTCCGAAATCATCCTCTACCAAACCGAGGACGGTCGCACACGCATCCAGTGCCGTTTCGAAGACGAAACCGTCTGGCTGACGCAAAAGCAGATGGCCGAGCTGTTCCACATCGGTGTGGGTACGGTCAACCACCACCTGAAGGCCATCTACAGTGAGGGCGAGCTTGTATCAGAGGCAACTATTCGACGATATCGAATAGTTCAAGCCGAGGGAGCTCGGCACATCGCGCGGGACATCGAGCACTACAACCTCGCCGTCATCCTTGCCGTCGGCTTCCGCGTGCGCAGTCATCGCGGGACGCAGTTTCGACAGTGGGCTACTGCGCGCCTCGAGGAGTACCTCGTCAAAGGCTTCACGATGGACGACGAGCGGCTGAAGAATCCGCCCGGACCAGGCCATCGTGACTATTTCGACGAATTGCTCGAACGGGTTCGCGACATCCGCGCATCCGAACGGCGCTTCTACCAAAAGGTGCTCGACATTTACGCGACGAGCGTCGACTACAGCCCGCATAACGAAGTATCGCAGCGGTTCTTCGCGACGGTGCAAAATAAAATGCATTATGCCGTTCACGGACATACGGCTGCCGAGCTGGTGCTCGAACGGGCCGATGGTAGCAAACCGTTCATGGGTATGCATTCCACGAGGCCAGGGGGCATCATTCACAAAGACGATGCCACAATCGCGAAAAATTACCTCGACGAACACGAGCTTGCCGTGCTCAATCGCATCGTGAGCCTTTACATCGAATATGCCGAGCTCCAGGCGCTCGAACGAAAACCGATGACGATGCGCGATTGGATCAAAAAGCTCGACGAATTTTTGAAAACCACGGGGCGCCAAGTGCTCGATAATGCCGGAACCGTGTCCGCCGATGTCGCAAAAGCCAAAGCCGAACAAGAATACACGCGATATCGAGCCATCGAAGACGCCAAGCCCAAACCCGTTGATATCGAATTCGAAAAATTCGCCAAAGAAATTCGCAAACCTTTGGCACCTCGTCGCGCCAAACGCAAATCATCGTGACAGGCGATTGAAAAAAACGCCATCGAGACGCAGGGGCCTCGATGGCGTTGATTCACAACGGAAGTGATTTCAGGACGCGTCTGCGAAAGGACCCGCTTCGCCCTTCCTGTGGTCCGTGAGGCTGACGTCGGGCGTTTGCCCTTCGACCATCTCCTTGACCGGCGGGGCTTCGGCGTGCGCTGCGAGGAACCGGGTGTCTTCGCGAACGATTGGCAAGGGTGGGTCACCGATGAGGTCGAGCTGTGTGGCGAGCCACTGCTCTTCCTCGATGAGCTGCTTGCGCTTGGGGTCGGTCATGTCGCCTTGCCAGTGGTCGAGCTCGGCGTCGACCTCCTTCAAGCGCAAACGAACCTTCACGACGTCGACGTCGTCTTTGCTCATGAAGCGTTCGGTGAGCAAAAGTGCTTTGTCACCGACGACTTCGACGAAGCCATGGGCGACTGCGTGGCGATGTTCCTTGCCGGACTCGTGGTAGGTCACGATGCCCGTGCGGAGTGCGGCGAGCAGCGGGACGTGTCCCGGCATGACGCCGAATTCACCGGCGACGCTCGGAGCGGTGACGTCAGCGACCTGTTTTCGCAGGGCGACACCGGTGGGGGTAACGATCTCCAGCAAGATTGAATCGGACATCGATGAGGTGCTCCTGGGACTCGGTGCTCAGCGCTTGGCAGCCGCAGCCCGCGCCTTAACTTCGTCGATACCACCGGCCATGTAGAAGTCCTGCTCGGAGATATGGTCGAGTTTGCCCGCGATGATCTCCTCGAAGCCCGAGATGGTGTCCTTCAGGCTGACGAGCTTGCCCTCGAGGCCCGTGAACTGCGCGGCCACGAAGAAGGGCTGCGACAAGAACTTCTGGATTTTGCGAGCGCGCCCGACGACGAGCTTGTCGTCTTCGCTGAGCTCGTCCATGCCGAGAATCGCGATGATGTCTTGCAGGTCCTTGTAGCGTTGCAGCGTCTGCTGCACTTTGCGCGCCACGTCGTAGTGCTTTTGACCGACGATTTGCGGATCGAGCATCGTCGACGTCGAGTCGAGCGGATCGACAGCCGGGTAAATACCCAGCTCGCTGATCGCGCGAGAGAGGACCGTCGTCGCGTCCAAGTGGGCGAACGCGGTGGCCGGAGCGGGGTCGGTCAAGTCGTCGGCGGGCACGTAAATGGCCTGCACGGAGGTAACCGAACCCTTGGTGGTCGAAGTGATGCGTTCCTGGAGCTGACCCATTTCCGTGGCCAGCGTGGGCTGGTAACCGACGGCGCTGGGGATACGGCCGAGGAGAGCGGACACTTCGGAGCCCGCCTGTGTGAATCGGAAGATGTTGTCGACGAAGAGCAGCACGTCTTGGCCTTCTTCATCGCGGAAATACTCGGCGACCGTCAGTGCCGAAAGAGCCACGCGAGCACGCGCGCCAGGGGGTTCGTTCATCTGGCCGTAGATGAGCGCCGCCTTCGAGATGACCGGTTCGCCGCTGCCCAGCTTCGACTCGGTCATTTCGACGAGGAGATCGTTGCCTTCGCGGGTGCGCTCACCGACGCCGGCAAACACGGACACACCGCCGTGGGCTTTCGCGACGTTGTTGATGAGCTCCATGATGAGAACGGTCTTGCCGACGCCTGCACCGCCGAAGAGGCCGATTTTGCCGCCTTTGCGGTACGGAGCGAGCAAATCGATGACCTTGATGCCGGTCTCGAAGATTTCGACCTTCGTCGACTGGTCGACGAATTTGGGGGGGTCGCGGTGGATCGGCGAGAACCTCTTGGCATTGACGGGGCCGGCTTCGTCGACGGGGGCGCCGACGACGTTGAGGATGCGGCCGAGGCATTCGGGGCCGACGGGCATCATGATGGCCTTGCCGGTGTCGCGAACTTCCATGCCGCGGACGAGACCGTCGGTCGTGTCCATGGCGACGGCGCGAACGCCGGACTCGCCAAGGTGCTGCGCGACCTCGAGGGTCAAGTTGTCCGCCGCCGAGGAAATGCTCGGGTTGGTAACTTTGAGCGCATTCAGGATTTGGGGAAGCTGGCCCGGGGGAAACTCGACGTCGACGACGGGGCCAATGACCTGAGAAATTTTTCCAACCACCATGGGGCGGGACTCCTATGAGCGGACGTCAGGAACGAACGCGCGCGCCGACTACCACAGCCGCGACGGCTTGTCGAGAGGGCAAGCTCTGAGCGGCACGTCGTGCGCGGGAAACTGATTAGTGCGAGCGGTTGGAAGTATCAAGTGTCGTGCGCTGTAAGCCCAAGGTCTCCGCCCGATTTTCGGACGTCGCGGGACCCCGAACTCGCCCGCTTCGTGCGCTGTAAGCCCGAGGTCTCCGCCCGATTTTCGGACGTCGCGGGATCCCGAACTCGCCCGCTTCGCGGGCTCAAACAGCGGGGTTCCCCCCGCGAGCACCCGAAAATTCGGGCGCAGACCTCTCGATTCCATTCACAGTCGCCAATACTGCCGGGGACAAACCGCTACCGAGTCACGAGTTCTGCAATCCGAGCAAAGTCGCCGACGGAGAGCGTTTCTCCGCGCGCTTCGAGCGAGATGCCTGCTTCTTTCGCGCGCGCTTCGAGCTCGTCCTTGGACCAGCCGTAAAGCGATTTCCACGCGTTTCGTAGGGTTTTGCGCCGAGTGCCAAAGGCGGCTCGGACGGCCGCGCGAAACGCTTCGGTTTCTTGCGCGCGCCGAGGGCGAACAGGCTCGAGCGCGACGACGGCCGAATCGACATCGGGACGCGGATAGAATGCTCCAGCTCGCACGGTGAGAACTCGGCGAACATCGAAGGCTGCTTGGACAAACACCGTGAGCGCCCCGTATTCCTTGGTCGATGGGCGCGCGACGAGACGATCGGCGACTTCCGCTTGCACCATGAAGACGACGCGATCGATGTGATCGGCAAGCGTGGTTGCTCGCTCGAGCAGTGGGCCGGTGAGCAAATAGGGCAGGTTGCCCGCGATGATGTGTGGACGTGGGCCATCGGCCAAAAGAGCGGCCCAATCGAGCGAGAGTGCGTCGCCCTCGACGAGCTGCATGCGACCTTCCGCGATGGGCTCGGCAAAGTCGGCGGAGAGCAAGGGAACGAGATCGCGATCTCGCTCGATGGCGACGACGCGAGCTGCACGTTCGAGCAGGGGTCTTGTGAGTGCGCCCATGCCCGCACCGATTTCGAGGACGGTGCCTCCGGGCGGAGTCGTCGCGGCTTCGGCGATGGTTCGCTGCGCATGGACGTCGACGAGAAAATTCTGGCCAAAGCGTTTTTTGGGACTGAGCCCTCTCTCGCGCAGACGTTCAGCAATCGACATGAGCTCGACTCGGTTGGGTAAAACGATTGGAGGACAAACGAATTGGAAAAGGTTTGTCGGAGGCTACCGATGCAGCGGATCTGCCGGCAGGTCGGGCCGACGCGGCGAGGTCGCGCGCAGACGCGTGATGCGCACGCCCATGCGTCGGAGTATGGCTTCGCTGCGTGCAACGGACACACGCGTGCGAACGAGCACGGCTTGCGCTGCAACGGCTGCTGTTTGTTCCCACGACGCTTTTTGGCTGCCAGATGGATCTTCGTCGAGGGGCGAACCATCGCTGCGCCTTGGCGGCTCCCACGGTGGAAGGAGGGCGGGCTCGAACTGAGGCATCGACCAATGGATGGCCATGCCATGTCGCGCGAGGCGCCGGAGGCCGTCCGACAAGGGTTTTTCGTGCGCAACTTCGGTCGGGGCTGGCGCGATGACGTGCACGACGCTGGATGCAGGTTTGTGTCGACTGATCTGTGCGAGCACATCGGCAAGGATGAGCCCTGATTGGTGGCGATCTGGTTCGGTGCGAGGCGGTGATTCGATGCCGTACGCTGCAAGGTATCGGCGCAGCGTTCGCTCGCGTGAGGAGCGACCATCGGGGACCGGCGGGTTGAAGGGAGCGCGCGCTCGGATGGCATCGGCACGCATGGCGAGCCTGTCGAGGTCGCCGCGGCGCAGGTCCGACAAACCGCGACCGTCGAGCGGACGCATGTGTTCGAGGACGCGTACGGCAACGTCGGCTTCGTCGAGGTCACTGCGGCTGGCGTCGTAGGTGCTGGTGGCCATGAGGAGCGTTTGCGCGACCTTGTGGCCGTGCGCGGGACCCTGGTCGGGCTGGATGAACGCGCGCAAGGTGGCGGCGTAGATGGCGAGGCCGACGCGATCGCCGCGAGCGAGGTAGCGCTGGCAGATGGACGCGGCTTCGTCGATGGCAAGGTCGAGCGGAGCGCGGCCGACGGGGCCCGACCAAAGCTCGACGGATGCATCGAGCACGACCCACGCGACGTCGCGCTCTTCGCGTTCGAAGTCGCGAACGAGCAATTGGCCACGACGGGCACTCGCCTTCCACGCGATGCGGCGGAAGGGATCGCCCGGCCGATGTTCGCGCAGCTCGCGCAAGTCGCTGCCATCACCACGCGCGCGACCGGGCCTTCCGCTTGGAGCGAGCAGCTTGCTGCGACCGCCACGCGGGGAAGGGAGCCACGCTGCGAAGGGCCGAGGCAACACTTCGACGCCGAACGGATTGGCGAACGTGAGAGGCACCTCGAAGAGACCGGGTGCACCGTGAACTTCGAGCGCCAGACCATGCAGCCCGTGCAAGCCCACGCGTGGGGTGCGCACCGTGACTTTTACTTTGAGCCGACCCGATGCAGCGACTTCGCCTGCAGACGGCTCGATGTGGATCTCGAGCTGGGATGAGGCGATCGCGCGCAGACGAACGTAACGGGCTGCCAAGGTGTCGCGATTGCGCACTTCGGCTTCGAGTTGGATTTCCGCTGCCGCGGCCGGTGCGGATGACGCGTTTGTGGCCGGTCCAAAGCATCTCGAAGCCGGCAGCTCGGATGCGCGAGATCGACACGAGCGTGACGGCGCGTGCGAGCGCCATGGCGACGACCATTGCGCCGGCCCATCCCACGATGGCCGGTTCGCGCGCGATGAGTCCGACACCAGCGATGGCGAGGGCCCCGATGCTCACGTGCGCAGCCGAGCGTGTGGGAAAGATCTGCATTGGCTAGACTGCTCGCACCGCGCGCCGGTAGGTAACTCGAGAGATCGCGTCTTCGACGACGGCATCCCGAGCGCGCGTGTCGCCTTCGGCTTCCGGGACGAGCACGAGACGATGACCGATGACGGATGACGCAACGCCGCGCACGTCGTCTGGGGTGACGAACGGCCGTCCAGCGATGACGGCTGCGCTCTTGGCGGCTTGAATGAGCCCGAGCGTTGCGCGAGGTGACGCACCGAGAAGAACCTTGGCATGCGAGCGTGTGAACGACGTGAGCCCCACGGCGTATTCGTACAGGTCGTCGTCGACGTGAACGCGTCGCGCGATGCTTTGAAGTGAAAGCAATTGCTCGACCGTCAGGATCGCTCGAGCTTTCGGCGGATCGGCATTGTGCGTTCGAAGCATCGCGACTTCGTCTTTGGCCGTTGGATAGCCGATGCTCACACGGACGAGGAACCGATCGATCTGCGCTTCCGGGAGCGGATAGGTTCCCTCGAGATCGATGGGGTTTTGCGTTGCGAGCACCATGAACGGCGCGGGCAACTCGAATCGGTCACCTTCGATGGTCACTTGCCGCTCTTGCATCGCTTCGAGCAGCGCGGACTGCGTCTTTGCGGGTGCACGATTGATCTCGTCGGCGAGCACCACGTTGGCGAAGATCGGTCCTGGCCTGAGCGAAAAGGTTCCGTCTTTCGGCGACAGAACGTACGTACCCGTAATATCTGCAGGCAGGAGGTCGGGCGTGAATTGGATGCGCCGGACCGATGCACCTAGTGCGGATGCATAGGCTTTCACGAGGGTCGTTTTGGCGACTCCGGGCACCCCCTCGAGCAAGACGTGGCCCTGCGCGAGCAGGGCGGTGAGCATGAGGTCCAATGTGCGACTAGGGCCGATGTAGACGTGACTGATTTCGCGTCTGAGCGAGTCGAGTCGGTCTTTGGCGGCACTGATCTCCTCGATGGCAACGGCCTGGGTCAAGGGGAGCTCTCCTCTGAGGCAGGACGAACGGTGGTGGATGGTTTGTCCGGCGAATTTACGGGCACGGTAGCGGAACGAGTAGCAGATTCGGGCTCGTTGCCGAGAGGCGCTGGCGTGATGCCGCCTGCCGCATGAAGAACGTCGCGCACGACCGACGCCGCCTTGCTCAGCATGGAGCGAGGCACGTACGTGGGCCTGCCTGCGACGATCGAAGATTCGGCTTTGTGCATCGTAGCCAGGACTTCCTTCAACGCTGCGCGTCTTTCGTCGTCAAGCGTTCCCGCACGATGAGCGGCCGACAGAATGGCCTCCATCGACGGTTCGACGGGCGTGCCGAGCTTTTGCCCGAGCGCTTCGACGAGGGCGCTTTTCAGTTCGAGCAGCACGAGGCTCGGCGGTGATGAAGGCGCAGACAGCAGTGCAAAGCGGCCGGCAACGCCTCCTTGCGCGACGAGCGGCGTCGGGCGGGCAAACCTGGGGTTTGGACTTTTGTACGGGCGCGATGCAGCACGTACGACCCACGCACCGATCCCGAGCAGCGCGAAGAGTGCAATCGCCCAATGCAGACCAGCCGGCGCTCCGTTTTGACGAGCTTCGGCGAGCGCATCGGCCAGTGCTCGGGCCTGTGACTCGAGGTCTTTTCGAAGCGAATCGTTGCCGCTGAACGAGCTCACTTCGGAGAAACGATTGGCGACGATGTAGAGTTTGCCCCCGTGACGTTTGCCTGCGTCTTCATCGACGAGGTAGTGACAGAGGGCTTGGGTAAACGCGCGATTTCCGGGGTAGCGCAACATTTGGTTCATGAGCCCGGAGGGATCGCCCAGCGCGAATACGCGGCCTGAATCGACCATGCCGGCAAGAGCCACGGACACAGGAGTCTCTCCAACGGCGCGGATCTCGAGCACGCTCGTGAGGCGTTTGGCAGAACGAAGTCCCGTCCCATGGTTCGTCACGAACTGCTGCACGTTTGCGACGACAGGATGCGGGCCCGTGGGTTGACCTTTTTCGTCGACGAGCACGGGTTCGGCGATGGCGAGCTGCGGCTTGTTGCGCAGCGCTTGCACCGGACGCGTGGGCAGCGTCGTTCGTTCGATGCTGAAACGTCTCAGCGTTTCTTCGCCGCGGCCATAATCATCCGCAATCGCAAGCCTTCCGCCCGCTCGAACGAACGCCTCGGTTTCCTCGGGATCCATGCTTTGGAGCGGGTGCAGGACGAGGACGCCGTCGTTGGCGGTGATGGTGCTCCAATCAAGGACGGCGACGGCCTTGACGCGATCGCTTCCGAGCTCGCTCGTGGCGAGGTTGTAGAGTTCGGAGCAGCCTTCCCAGGATGTGTCGGAGATGTCGAACGCGTCGCTCTTCGCGACCCGAGCTTGCGTGACGAAAGCGAGCAGAAGTGCGATGGCAACGAGGCGCGATGCAATGCGCGCGCACATCGCGTCGTGGACGTGCGAGCGTGAGATGTTGCCGATTCGGCGCGCTTTCCAGGGCGCTCGGGCGCCGTGATGCGTCATGAGGGCGCGGAGCATAACCCTGTCCCGGGCGATAAGCTTGACCCCGCTACTTGCATTGCTAGATTCGACTCGTGAACGGGCGCATGATGTTCCAATCCGTTCACTTCGGGCGACGGCACTCTAGCGCGGTGGAGGAGTTCAGATGCTACCTCCGTTCATTATCGAGCAGATACGGCAACGTGAAGAGAGGGATCGCCGCCAGCGTGAGGAGAGCCGCCCACGTCTGGAATTGCCGATTGAACGGTATCCCGCTCCGCGACGGCCAACAGGCCCAGCACCAGCTCAGGACGACGATGACCCCAATCGCGGCGTGATCATCCTGGACATCGTTTGACTCGGCTGAATCTCACGTAACTCCAAACCAAACAAACCAAGACAATCTGAACATAGACCAGCGCGTGACCGTTCGCTGCGATGGCGCATGCGCTTTTCCACGACGCCCCCCGGACATCCGGACGGGGCCTTTCGACAAACGTGCGCCGAAAGCTACGAAAAACTCACGGGTGGCCTTGACCGCCCGCACCGTCTTGCGTACCTTTCGCGCCCCGTGACTCCCTACGGCGCTGCCTTCTTGGGCCGCCGCTTCGGCTGAGCGCGTCGTAGCCCCGGCATTTGCCGGATCCATTGAAAAGGTTCGAGGTTTACCGATGGCCGTTCATATCCGCCTCGCACGGGCGGGCACGAAGAAGACCCCGTTTTACCGAATCGTCGTTGCCGATCAGCGCGCTGCTCGCGGGGGTCGGTTCATCGAACGTTTGGGCACGTATGATCCGCGGCGCAACGAAATCCGTCTCGATAGCGCACGCGTGAAACACTGGCGCGACCAGGGCGCATTGCCCTCGCACACCGTCGACATGCTCCTGAAGCGTCCCGACGTCGTCGCTGCGACGGTGGCAAAGTAGTACCAGCATGGTGACTGCGTCCTCTTCGGCACCCGCGATGCTCGTCAATCTCGTCAGACTCATCGCGCAAGCGCTCGTCGATCACCCCGACCAAGTGAAGGTCCGGGAAGTCACCGGAGACCGCTTTCCTCGCATCGAGCTCTCCGTTGCGCGCGACGACATAGGCAAAGTGATCGGCAAAGACGGCCGCACTGCGCAGTCCATCCGCGCGCTCGTCAATGCCGCTGCCCACAAGGCCGGCACCCGCGCCTTCCTCGATATCTGCGATTGACCTCGCGTCGCCCTACCCCGACAAACTCGACCTCGCGGCGGTTCGTCCCCGTCGCGGAGATCGCACGCGCCCACGGCATTCGCGGCGAAGTGCGTCTCAAGCTCTACCACGAGCAGTCCGACATCTTCTCGCAAAAGCCTACCATTCGGCTGCGCACGCCCGAAGGCGAGGAGCGGCTCGTGGAGATCGAGTTCGCTCGTCCCACGAACAACGGGCTGCTCGTGAAGTTCACCGAGACAAACGATCGCAACGACGCCGAAGCTTTGCGCGGCGCTGAATTGTCCGTACCTCGTGACGAATTTCCCGAGCTCGAAGAAGGCGAATTTTACGCATGCGACGTCGAAGGCGCGCAAGCCGTTCTCCCTTCGGGCGAAGTCGTCGGGCGCGTCACGGGCCTCGTGTCGTATCCGACATGCGACGTGCTCACCGTCGACCGCGGTCAGCTTGGCAAACTCGAAATTCCGCTGCTCGATCCGTTTGTCCAGTCCGTCGATACCGACGCGGGGGTCGTTCACCTCGTGACGATCGAGGGGCTCGAATGAACGACGCTGTCCATGCGTTGCGACATCATCACCCTATTTCCTGAGCTCTTTACGCCGTTTCTCTCGACCGGAATGGTGGGTCGCGCCATGCGCGACGGCGCGCTCGACGTAGCGTGCTGGAACCTGCGTGAGCATGGCCTGGGCAAACATCGCAGCGTCGACGACACACCGTACGGCGGAGGTTCGGGGATGGTGATCCGCGTCGACGTCGTCGTGGCGTGCATGGAATCCGTTGTCGCTCAAAGAACGGCGCAGGATCCGAATGCGGTGCCGCATCGCGTGCTGCTTTCTCCGACCGGCCAGGTGCTCGACCAACGCCGCGTCGAAGAGCTCGTGCAGCGGCCGTGGCTGGTGCTCGTCTGTGGCCGGTACGAAGGCTTCGACGAACGTGTACATGCGTTCATCGATCAAGAGATCTCGCTGGGGGATTTTGTTTTGGCAGGCGGCGAAGTTGCCGCGATGGCCATCGTGGATGCGTGTTCTCGTCTTTTGCCAGGCGTGCTTGGAAGTGCGGATTCGGCGATGCACGAATCGCACAGCACGGCGCTCGATGGGCTGCTCGAATATCCGCACTACACGCGACCGGAGACGTTTCGCGGCATGAACGTGCCCGACGTGCTGAAGGGCGGAAATCATGCAGCGATCGAGGCGTTTCGGCGCGAGGCGGCCGAAGCTCGCACGCGTGAGCGCCGGCCGGACTTGTATGCTCGTGCGCTGGAAATGCGCGCAGATCGGAAGAAATCGTGACTCGTGTCGCCCTCGCGCTCGTTCATCATCCTGTGCTCGATCGAGCAGGCGAAGTCGTTACGACCGCGATTACGAACCTCGACCTGCACGACATGGCGCGGAGCGCTCGTACGTATGGCGTTCACGAGCTTTTCGTCGTGCACCCGGTCGAAGCGCAGAGGCTGCTTGCCGAGCGCATTCGCGATCACTGGGTCGAAGGATCGGGCAAGCGGCGCATTCCGGATCGAGCCAATGCACTCGAAGTGTTGCGCATCGTGCCGAGCCTGGAAGATGTCTATCGGGCGCTGGGTGGTGATGCGGGACGGGCTGGCATCGAGCTTTGGACGACGGCCGCGTCTGCGCGTCGCGGTCCCGTCACGGCGTATTCCGACGCTCGAGCTCGTATGGAGCAGTTGGACAAACCCGTGCTCATCACGTTTGGAACGGGGTGGGGGCTCGCTGGAGAGCTCGTTTCTTCGGCGGATGTACGGCTTGCACCGATACACGCGCGTATTGATTCGGGCTACAACCATCTCAGTGTGCGCGCTGCCTGCGCGATCGTGCTCGACCGACTCTTCGGCTGATCGAGCGGGAGGTAGTCCGTTTGGCCGACATCGAAGCGGATCGACGTATCCGGCAAAGGGCGTTCGAGCTTGGGTTCGACGTCGTCGGCGTAGCTCGTGCGGACGAACCTTTGGGCATCGAACATGAACGTTACCGAGCGTTCATCGATGCGGGCATGCACGGCTCGATGCAGTACTTGGCCGATCACGTCGAGGCTCGGCGAAGGCTCGATACGCCGTTCATTCTCGAAGGAGCGCGTAGTGTCGTTTGTCTGGGCAAAGTTTATGCACGCTCGGCCGAGGCCGAGAAAAACGATCCGCCTCTTGCGCGCTTGATCGCGCGTTACGCGCGCGGGCAGGACTATCACGGGTTCGTTCGCAAGAAAGTGCGCAAGCTGGCGGCGTTCATCCGGGGACTTGGTCCGGATGTCGAGGCTAGGCCCCTCTGTGATGTCGAACCGATCATGGAGCGAGCGTTTGCCATGCGCGCCGGGATCGGGTTTGTCGGAAAAAATGGCATCGTCATCGCGCCTGGCAAGGGCAGCTTCATGCTGCTTGGTGAAGTCGTCACGACGCTGGAGCTCGTGCCCGACGTGCCCATGACCGAGCGTTGTGGATCGTGCACGCGGTGCCTCGACGCGTGTCCCACGCAGGCATTTGCCGCGCCGTTCGTGCTCGATCCGCGAAAGTGCATTTCGTACTTCACCATCGAACATTCGGGGGCTCCACCCGAGGACCTGCGCGATGCCGTGGGCGACCACTTTTTTGGATGCGACGTGTGCCAGGAGGTTTGTCCTTACAATCGAACGGCGCCACCCTCGGCGGATCGCACCGAAGGTTTTCGTCCCCTCGAAAGGTGGACGGGCACGCGTTTGTCCGAGTTTGCTTCGATGGACGAGGAAACTTTTTCTCGACAAACGCAGGGAACGCCTCTTTCGCGCGCGGGCAGGGGAGGGCTTGCGCGCAACGCGGCCCTGGTGGCAGCGAAGCATCTCGAGCGACATCCGGGTGATCCCGACGCGATGGAGCTTTGGCGCACGATCGAGGCTGCTGCAGCGCACGACGATCCCGCAGCGCGCGAGGTGGGGCACGCTGCCCTCGAACGCATCCTGGAGACTCGTTCAGCAGTTCATCAAGACAAACTCGACGAACACGCCGACGATTCGGGCGCTCGTGCGGTTGAGAATGTGGTCCAAGCTACAAATGTGTCGATTCAGGGTGCGAAATTCCCGGTAAATCAAGCATCTACGCACGAAACCGACCAGCCGGTTCGACTTCGTGTAAAGAGAGCGCCGGCATGACTCGACTGCACGTAGGTCTTCACGCTCTGTCCGGCGACATCAAGAAGTACCAGTCCGATCTGGATCTGGTCGAACTGCGGCCGGTCGATACGTCGCTTCCCGCGACGGGTGGGCTCCGTCGTTGGCGCAAGGCGACGGCACCAACGTTCGTGTTCAGCGTGGTGTTGCCACGCGTGGTTGGGGAGCTCGGGTCGGGAAAGCTCGTCGATGACGCGCTTGCGAAGTCGCTCGAGGTTGCGACGGTGATCGAAGCGCGGTGCATCGTGCTCGTGACGCCCGCGGAGATTCGCCCCACGGCTGCCAATCGCAAGAAGATTGCCGCGCTCTTTGCGCGCATTCCGCCCGAAGGCACGTTGCGGTTCTGGGAGCCACACGGCATGTGGGAGCGCGAAGACGTCATCGACACGGCGCGCTCGGCGGGTGCGCTTCCGGTCTTCGATGCTTCTCGTGACGAGCCGGCCAGCGGCCAGGTGGTGTACACGCGTCTGCGTGCGCTCGGCGCGCAGACGACGCCCAGCGCAGCGGCACTCGAACGAGTTGCACGTCGCATTCACGGGAGGCGTGAAGTCTTCGTCGTTCTCGAAGGCACACGAGGTGCCGCGCTTCGGGTCAAGAGTGGCCTCGTGGCGGCCCTTGCACGTCAGAATCCCGCACGTGAGTCGGGCATCATCAATCCTGCGGCTACCGCGATTCCTCGGCCTCTCGTTGCAGAGGATGAAGAACAGTGATTCGCGGTGCGCTTGCAATCGCCAGTAACACGGCCGCTGCACAAGCGGCTTCCGCGGCGCTCGACAATGTCGGCACCGCGGCGGATGCAGTGATTGCGGGCTTTCTGGCGCATGCGGGGGCCGAGGCTGGCGTGCTCCTCGCGCCCGTCGTGGCCATCGTTGCGGGTGTGGGAGCGGGGGCGCGCGTGCTCGATGGCCGCGCGCTTCAACCTGGCAAAGGCACCGCTCGACCTCGCGGTTTCAAAACCGAAGCGGAAGTGCCTCGAGCGGCGCGCGTGGGTGTTCCGCGATCGCTTGGCTTCGTGGCGCTCATGCACGCATCACGAGGTCGTTCGAGGTTGAACGACTTGGTCAAACCGGGTGTTGCGGCCGCAGAAAATGCGGGTGCGGCGGCTCGTGCGGCACTTCTGCGACGCTTCGGTGCGTCGGGGCAAACCGTGCTGCGTTCGGAAGAGTTTGTCGGAGCACTGCTCGCTGCGGCAGGACCGGTCGTGGGTGGACTCCTTACCGCGGAAGATTTCGACAGCGCGCTGCCCGACGATGTGCCCGCCACGTCGATGCCGATGGGCGCAGATTACGCCGTGCTGGGCCTGCCGTGGGATGGGCCGCTTGGCAGATTCGCCCCAGCGGACGTCATCCTTGCAAGTGATGGTCGCGGGCTCGTTGCAGCGCTCGCGTACGTGCCCGCGCGCAGAGAAGACGGCTTGCCCGTTCCGGAGCTGGGCCTCGTACTCGGCATGCATGCTCACCCCGTGCGTCGAGGGATTCCGCGCACCAAACCGGGCACGGCGCTCGACATGAGCGCTCCCATTGCGATTGCAACGCGGGCAGGCGCGGCGGCAGCGATTGCGCTTCTCGGTAAGTCGAGCGTGGACGCGAGCACGCTGTCGGGTGTCATCGAAGGATGGCCGACGGACGCGACGCTGGAAGACTTACGAGCACAAACGAAAGCCCGGTCCGTCTTGGCGCTCTTGCGCGACGCGCGTGATGCGCGGGCGTTGAGAACGACCGAAGACGCCGGGCAATCGGACTGAAATCATCTCAGCAAGCTGCTTGCGCCCCGAATCGTCGTTCAGGGCGCTCGCAACGGTTTTCGAGATGACTCCAGATTGACCGAAGTCTCTTTACAGCGCGATGCCGTAGCGCTTGGCGTATGCAATCACGCCGAGCTTGTCGATGTTGCGGATGTCCCGCGTCGTGAGCTGCAGCGTTACGTACCGCTTCAGCTCGGGAACCCACAGACGGCGCGTCTGGATGTTCACGTTCTGCCAGCGCTTCGTCTTGATGTTCGAGTGGGAGACGTTTTGCGCCAAAAGCTTGCGCTTTCCAGTGATCTCGCTTCTTGCCATGACGTCCTCGGATGGCCCACGCGCTCGCTTGCGCGCTTTGCTCGCTCGGGGGCCGGCAAAGTGGCGGAAGCAGACGCATATGTCAAGCACAACAGGCGCTCTTTTTTGAAAAGTGGTTGGCGCCTTTCAGCGCGGACGTGGACCTCGAGGCGCCGGCGGCTGCGCCGTTCGCGGATCGTCCGGAAAACTGTGCTTCGGATACTTCCGCCGAAGCTCCTTCGCCAACGCTGGATAGTGTCGCTGCCAAAACCCCGCGAGATCCGTCGTCACCTGCACGGGCCGCTGGTTCGGCGCACACAGATGCAGCACGACGGGCACGCGGCCTTTCGCGACCACGGGCCCCTCTGCCATCCCAAAAAAGTCCTGCATGCGCGACGACGCCAAAACCGTCCCGTCCGGACCGTATTCGAGCAAGAGCCTTCTTCCTCCAGGTAGGACGATCGCGTCGGGCGCCGCCTCGTGAAGGCTGCGCGTTTGTTCGGGCGTGAGCGTGGCTCGAATTGCCCCGTCCAGATCGGCTTCGCGCAGCTCGGAAAAACTGCGCCGACCGAAGGAGGCGTCGCGCACTGCGCGTTCGAGCAGCTCGTCGTCGGCGATCGGCAAACCCAGTTCGGGACAGTGCTTCTGGACAAACCTTACGCGGGCAAACCATCGCTCGAGCGCGTCGCCCTTGACGAACGCTGCAATGCCCCGGGCGCACGCCGCCTTTGCCAACTCTTCGGCCACGCGTCGTGACAAATCGTCGTCGAACGTCGTGACGCGCGTTTCTTCGAGCACCAAGCTCCCGTAAGCCAGTTGCCGCGTTACATCGACGCGACCTTGCTCGTCGTTCCATCGAACGCGCACGGCATCGGTGATCGCGTCGGTGAACAAATCGAGCAGCCAGTCCGCTTCGACGGCACTCGCAGCCCGCACGAGCACGCGGTTTCTCGTTCCTTCCGACCGTTCTTCCGCGTCGACTGCCACGACAAACTCTTCCGCGCCAATCACGCTCGTGTCTGCAAGCACCGCAGATCCACCAAAGGCAAACACCACTTCGCGACCGCTTCGACCCGTCGACGTGTCGGGACGACGCAAGCGCCCCACGCGATCCGGATAGCCCGCGAGTGTTGCGACGAGCAGCGCGCGTTCGAAAGCATCGGGGTTCGGCGGGCGAGGCGCTGCTTGTCGATCGACCTGACGCAGAAGCTGCTTCGATGCGCGTTCGACCGATGCGACCCGCGTGGGATCCAATCCATACGAACGTAAACGATCCGGCGATGCTCCTTGCGCGCGCTCCACGTCATCGAGCGCGCTGAGCAGATCCGATCGATGCATGCCCGTTTGCCCGTGACGACGCGACGACGAGCTTGCCAGGCTCACGTCTCGTTCACCGAGCAGCGCTGCCACTGTGCACCCTTCTGCTGCAACGCCGCGTGACTCCGCTTCGACGATGATCCGTGCTTGCCGTGGATGCGCAGGGAACCGCAGCATCCGCCGCCCGACCTTCGTCAACGTGCTCGTTTCGTCGATGGCGTCGAGCCGCCGGAGCAGTGTTTCCGCGGCGTCGATGGCGGCGCGAGGTGGAGCGTCGAGCATGCGTAGTTCGTCCAAACGAACATTCGACGCGTAAAGCTCGAGCAACGTTTCGGCCAGATCCATGCGTAGGATCTCGGGCGTCTCGTGATCGGGCCGCGCCTGAAAGTCGCCTCGAGTGTAGAGGCGCAAGCAACGCCCGGGCCTCGTTCGTCCAGCGCGTCCAGCGCGTTGAATCGCCGAAGCCTTCGAGATCTTCGCTACCTCGAGCGTCGGCAGACCGGACCACGGAGCATGCGACGCCACGCGCGCCAAGCCGCTGTCGATGACCGCGACGACCCCGTCGATCGTGATGCTCGATTCCGCCACGTTCGTCGACAGGATGATCTTGCGGTCGGATGCTGGTTTCACTGCGCGATCTTGCTCGGCCGGCGTGAGCATTCCGTGCAGCGGCAATACGAGGAGGCGCTCGGATTCCGCGATGGGGCGCAGCGCTTCGGCTGCTCGGCGGATTTCCGCCGAGCCCGGGAGAAACACGAGCACGTCGCCCTCCAAGCCTTCACGCACGAGCCGCCGCAGTGCCGATGCGATTTGCGATTCGAGTGGCCGATCGTCGGAGCGATCGAGGTGTTCGATGTCCACATCGAAAAGGCGCCCCATCGATTGCACGACGGGTGAGTCGAGAAAAACGGACACGGGACGGGTTTCGAGCGTCGCCGACATGACGACAATGGCGAGGTCTTTTGCCGTTCGCGTGAGGCGTTCGAGCATCGCGAGCGCGACGTCTGCATGCAGGTGTCGTTCGTGGAACTCGTCGAGCACCACGACGGAGACGCCTTGGAGGAGCGGATCGCGCACGAGTCTGCGAGTCAGGACGCCTTCGGTGACGAATCGAATGCGTGTCGCGGGACTCGAAACGTCCTCGTAACGCATCGTGTAGCCGACCGAATCACCCACGCGCTGACCCATCTCTTCCGCGACGCGACGTGCGGCCATTCGAGCGGCGAGCCTTCGAGGTTCGAGGACCAGGATTTCTCCTTGGTGGGCGAAGCCATGTTCGAAGAGCGCTCGAGGAACGCGGGTTGTCTTGC
The DNA here is from genome assembly GCA_016715885.1 of Polyangiaceae bacterium. Lineage (NCBI taxonomy): Bacteria > Pseudomonadati > Myxococcota > Polyangiales > Polyangiaceae > Polyangiaceae bacterium. Next base: position 1,130,155 of record JADJXL010000020.1, on the reverse strand, counting down.
CTGCACCTGGGGGAGCTTCGAGTACCAGGCGGCGTCGTTCTGCGAGAGTTGCGCAGATTTCTGGCAAAACGGGCTCGATCGGCAGCGGCATCGGGGTGCGCGATCGTGCCCTAGCGTGCGGGAAAATCCAGGCGGTGGTCGCATGTGGTTCGGTCAAACACTTTGACGATGCGCCTCGATCTGGCCCGTCGGGGTAAGCCGATGTAGAAGAGGTGAAAGAAACGGATCCCATGGGTTGGGGTCCTAGCGAGTAAAACCCATGCGAGTGCTCGTCTGCGAAGATCAGGACGCCATTCGCCAGATGATCACGACACTCGTCGGTTCGTCCGGCCACGAAGTCGTCGGCGTCTCTACTGGCGCGATGGCAGTGGAGCTGGCCACCGCGGAGCGGTTCGACATTCTCTTGCTCGACCTCATGCTCCCCGGTCAGCTCGATGGATTCCAAGTGTGTGAACGTCTTCGAGCGCAGGACGCCACGAAGACGCTGCCTATTTTCGTCATCAGCGCGATGGACGATTCGGTGTCTCGTGCTCGGGCGAAAGCCGCCGGTGCGACGGACTTTTTCGGCAAACCGTTTCGGCCTCTCGAACTGCTCAAGGTCATTCAGGGCATCGCGGCTTCTCGACGCTAACGCCTGACAGCACGGGCAAAACGAGTTACATCGTGCGCCATGCTGAAACGCGTGCACGTATCCCCGCGCGCAGGCATGGCCGTGCTGCTATTGGCCACTGCGCTCGCTGCATGTGAAGACGATAAGCGGAACAATACGCAGGCGGCCGATGCTGGCGCTGCGGATGCATCGATGTCCGGCCCTGTGCTCGGTGGCAAGCTGGGCGAGGCTGTTGCGGCCGCTGCGTCGGCGGCCCCTGCGGAGCCGAAGAACGACGCCGACGGAGGCCCGCCGGCAAACGGCATTTTTGCTCCTGGTGCAGCCGATGCATCGCACGCACCGTCCGCACCGCCCAAGCTTCAACTCTTCGCTGAAGGCAGCGATCCGAAGCTTCCCTTGACGTACACGTTCGCGCCTGGCGGTGAACGCAAAGCCACGGTGCTCTTGCAAGTGCGCGCGGCCCAATCTGCGCTCACGCCGCTCACCGTGGCGCTCGTGTTCAAGTCCGAAAAACCCAAGGACGAAAAGAAGCCCGGCAAGGACAACGACGCGGACAAACCCGCCGAGCCGACCTCGCTTCCCGTCACGGTGAAGATTGCCGAAGCAAAACCGCTTCGCGGTGGAGATCTCGGAGACGACCTTGCGAACATAAAAGACGTCGTCCTTCGTTATCGGCTCACGCCGGCAGGCGTTCCGGCGGACATGACCATCGAATATCCGAAGAAGTCGTCCGACACGATCGAGCTCCTGGCAACCTCCCTCGTCGATGCGATCATGGGTATGACGGTGCCTGTACCGGACAAACCCGTGGGTGTGGGCGCGTATTGGATGGTCACGGATCGTGCACGATCGTCTGGCGTGGATGTCGTGCGCTATCGCGTGGCGAAGGTCGTGAAGGTCGAGGACAAGACCGCGACGCTGTCGCTCGACGTGCGTCAGTACGCGGCGAACACGGCGTTCGGCTTGCCAGGTTTGCCCAAGGAAATTCAGGTTTCGCTCGACAAGTACGAATCGCAGGGCAAAGGCGAAATCTCCGTTGGTCCTGACCCGTTCTTGCCCGCGAAGGGACAGATCAACATCGTGATGCAATCGATGCTCACGTCCCCGCAGCAGCAGCAAGGTCAGCGGCTGATGATCCAGACCGACGTTCGCGCCGCGCTGAGCAACACACCCTGACGAGCAAGCTCGTCACACGCCGCACGCCCAAGCTCTACGGCCTGCGTAGAGCCCGCTCGCTGGTGCCGTCCTTGGTGCCACGCTTCGTTGGCGACGCTCCTGCATTGCTTCATCGCCGAAGGGGGATGCGGCAGGCCGAGCCCGTCGCGACATCGGCACCATGAGCGACAACATCAAGCGAGAAAGACACGAGATCCCCGAAGATCCTGCCAGCATGGATGTTTTTCTCGACAATCCATCGTTGTCGGATGGTCAAAGACGTCGCTTGTCTCTGTTCCGCAACCTCGAAGGCGTGGTCTGCGCGCGCGTGGAAGAGATGTGCGCAACGGGCGACATCGATGTCACGGACGTGGCGGTGCTCGTCGTGGACGCATCGGCTCACGACCTCTTGTTTCGACAAGGTGAGCCTTGCGGGACGACAATTTTGGTTGGCCACAGGTGCGAGGTGCGCTCGTTCTTGAACTCGATGCTGCCCGCTGCCGAGGATGCTCCGTTCGATCCGTACGATGATCTGATGGAGCCATCGCCGCTGCAGTCCATTCGCGTGCTCATCCTGGATGATCACAGTTTGACCGTGATGAGCTACGGAACGTTTGTCACGGTCCACATGGACCCGGACGAGATGCCGAAGGCGTAGACCCTCAAGAAGGGTCGCTCCGCTGCGACCAGGATGATGCCGGCGAAAGCGCAAGTGGGCGGGTGCCAAGCGGCCGGAAGCCAAGCTTGTGCTCGACCACGAGCTTCACGCGAGGACCCGCCCGCAGCTCGAGTGGTCCACGGTGTTCGTGAATGTCGCCGTCGAGCACGTACCGCACGACGCCATCGCGCCCGTGCAGGATCGCGTGGTCGGCGACGCACTCGTACGTGTGATCGGCACCCATGGGTCTGGCGCGCCAAACATCCTTCAGCTTCTTGACGAACCCGATAGGCGTCGTGTGGATGCCCAGGATGTGAAAGTGATGCGGAACATGATCGGCGCGGTAAAACGGCCGAAATCCGAGCCCAATCTGATCGACCGTACCCGCCGCGATGCACAGGTAATCGCGGTCGGGAAAACTCGTCGCATTGGGGAGCTCGACACGACCTTCCCAACGCTGCACCACCGGCGTCGGCCGATGCAGCATCACGCACTTGCATGCATCGAAGAGCGTCTTCGCCGCATGAAGCGGATTCGGCTCGGGATGTTGGTAATACACGGACATGTAACTGTGAATCACGCCCGTGCCGATGATGAACCCGTACCTGTCCCCAACACGCATCACGTTGCGCTCGACGACCCGCAGCGGATTCGTCATGCGCTCGTTGTACCGAGCGATGAGCGACGCAAGCAGGCCATCGGGTCGGCCCTTCGGTACGCCAATCGCGTTGGCCACCGTGTTCATCGTGCCGCCTCGCAAAAATGCGATCGGTGGCAAAGGTTCGTCACTATAAACTTCGAGGAACCCAGTCAACGTGACGTTGTTCGTGCCGTCTCCACCCGAGATGCCAAGCACGTCGATCTTGAGTTTTCGAAAGTCCTCCGCAATTCGAGCAAGCTCGTCGCGCGTTTGCGCCGTGCGCACGACGCCGTGATCTCCAAGCGCTTTCGCTAGTCTCGTAGCGGCTGCGGGGTCACGACGGTTCTGGCGTGAACGCGGATTCAGGACGACGCCAATACCAGCCATGCAACCATCCGTGACGGAATCGTGACGAGACGTCAAGCATTTCGCGACGTGCGAAATACCTTCATATCGGCTGCGAAATCGCCTTTGCGGAAGTGTGGATCTATCTACGCGCTTCGCTCGATCACTTCTTCGCTCGAGGCGTCTTCCATCGCGGTTCGAGGTGCACGCGCATGATGTCCGCCATGAGCCCGATGTGAGCGCAGTGATCGGGTTTGTCGTCGCCCGTGTATCCACGAACGTGGAAATCACCCTTGTCGTAGCGGCGGATCAAATCGAGCCCCAACACGTCGGCACGCTTGGCCTTTTTCGGCTTTCCGCGAAGCTCGCCGATCACGTGCGTCGCAACTTCCGTCGTCGATGCGTAGCCCGGCGGGATGATCGACGAGTGGCTCAGGAACATGAACTTTTGCTTCTTCGCCGCCTGCTTGGCGAAGTCGATGAACGGTTCGATCTGCACCGTCTTCAGCGTCTTGGCGCGCTCGTCGGTGTATCCCGTGTGCAGCGAATCGAGCAAGATGACGGAGTCGATACGCTTGCCCGCGGGCTGTCGCAGAATCTGTTCGATGGCTCCATAACCCGCGCTCCAAGCGCTCAGCGCGATCTTTCGGACGTGGGCTTTCTTGTTGCCCGTCTTCTTCGCCATGGCCGCTTCGACGCTGCTGATGAGCTGCGTGAACGTGTGAGGCGAAGCAAAGCCGCTCGCGTACGCGCCTGATCCGATGCCGAGGTCGATGCCAACGAGGACCGCACCCTTGGCTGTCTTGACAAACTCTTTGCGGATGGGTTCGTGCCCGTGGAAGTGCACGACGAGGTCGAATGCGCCGCTCTTGGTGATGCCGCCTTTGCGAGGGGCAATCATTTGCCCGACGCTCGGCGCGCTAGACCAATGATCGTACAGACCAAAGCCAGGGTCGGGCGTCATGCACGGGTGAATGCCGCCGCGACGCTTCTTGGCAGGCGCTGATTTCTTTGGCGCCCGTGAAGCCGCTTCAGGTGATGCCGCTTTTGGAACTTGCGCCGTCGTGGTGCTGCCTGCATCGGTCGCGCTTGGCGTCGTTACGACCGTGGCAGGCTTCGTTTCCGCTTCAGCAGGCGCCGGATCGTCAGCAGCGGCGGGGATCGCACGTAGGAGCGACGCGGCCGTGACGAGGGAAAGAAGCGCGGCGAAACGAGCGAGCCCACGTGAGGAAAAGGGAAGAGAGCGCATCCGGGTCGTTTCCACTTCCCATGGATACGTTGGAGCGTCGAATTTATTGCTTTTCGGTTGAATTTCGCCTGGGAAAAGCGGCTTGGGCGGGCAATCAGTAACCAGGCGGCATCCCGCCACCTTGCGGGGGAAAACCACCACCTTGCGGCGGGAATCCACCACCTTGCGGCGGGTACCCCGGTTGTTGCGGGTATCCAGGCTGCTGCGGATAACCGCCAGGACCACTCGGAGCGGCTCCAGGAGCGCCTTGTGGAGGCATGCCGCCGTGCAACTGCGCCGTAGGCATGCTGTTGCTTGCTTCGGCCGCTGCGAGGATTTGTTCCTCGGCCTGCGACGCGAGCTGCAGGACGGTGTTCGATTGCTCGGGTGGCGAAAGGTTGCTGAAGAAGTTCCAAAACTCGGCCTCGCGGCCCAGGTGCACGGCGCTCAGCACGAGCACGATCGGCGTGGCCGGCTTCTCGATCTCAGCAAGCTCCGATGCACGCCGTCGCCACGCGGACAAACCTTGCGAGAGGCGCAGCGACCACTGGATACCAAGGCCCAGAAGGAGGCCCACCATCACGCCCGCCACGAAGATGTCCGCGTCGACCGGGAACGCGATCGCCGCGGCAAGTCCACCCAAGCCTGCGCCAAACACAAGCCCCGGCTCGCCTCCGTTGTGCGTTGCAGCAAGCGAGAGAATGGCCGCAGCTTGTAGACCAGGCTGGCCCTGTTTCGCAGCTTCACGTAGAGGCACGAGCGTCGCCAAACGCCGCGCCGCCGCAGCTCGCACACTGAGGAAACTTGCTAGCAGCGTGATGACGCCAATGAGCACGCCGAGCCCAATGGCGAGTTGTCGCGGCAAAAGTCCCGGCGGCAAAGGTTCACGGACCTTGGCGGTCTTCGCCTTCTCTGCCTCGACGTCCGCCGCTTTCTTCAACGTCGCTTCCGCCGCCTTCGTCGCTTCGAGCAGCTTGTCGGTCGGCGCGTTTTCGAGCGCTCCGAGCAGTTGCCGCGCAGCATCGACTTGCGACTTGTGATCGTCTCCAGGCGATATCGCCGCCGCCGCAGCCACGGCATCCCACGCCTTCGTCGTGTCGGGATTCGCTTCGACGACGCCTTCGAGCTGCGCGCGACATGGAGCCAAGAGCTTCGCTTGCTTCCACGCCGGCATCGCCGTCGGCCACGCAAGCTCGATGTCCGGTTCCTTTTCCTTCGGTGGCGGCGGCTTGCGACCACGCGGCAGCGGCGCACTCGGCGCTGGAGCTGCGAGCCGCGCCGCCTTGGCCGACGCACGGAAAAGGGGAACCTCCGTGTTCAACTTGTCCGCAGCCTGGTTGCACGACTTCGCCTGCGTCGCTCGCGCGTCGGCGTTCTTCGCAGACGCGATCGCAGCCGGATCCGGGATGAGCGGACCCTTCGCTGTCATCAGCCGTGCGACCGACCCACCGGTCGTGAGCACGAGGACCACCAGCGCCACCAGCGTCCAGCGCATTTCCTCGCGTCGTGTGTAGACGTTCACCGCGGTTCCCTCGATGCCGTGGAGATCTCTGCCGCACGAGCGCGCAAGCAGTGGCCCGACGTGCAAACTCCACGTCTACCCGAGATGGCCCGAAACCGCTACCTCTTGGCGCCGCGTCGCGCGAGATTCCCAAGTGCGCCAAAAGCTGGGCCATTTGCAGCTCGATGTAGTACGGCCTCGGATCGTGACCAGTGTTCAGCAGGTCTTCACACACTCGGCCGCTCTTCCCTCGAGCGCCGCATCGGAACAAGCACCCGTAGCCGCGCCGGAGGTCGCTCGAGACTCCGGAGAACACAGCGGCGAACGCAAGGACAACGGGCTTCGATCGGTGCCCTGGGTCGCGTCGACGTATTACGGCGAGGGCCTGCCTTACTCGATCGTGCACCAGGTCAGCGCCGAGCTCTTCACGGCCTTCGGCGCAAGCCTCGCAGCCATCGGTTACACGTCGCTCTATGGGCTTGCGTGGAACTTCAAATTCCTCTGGAGCCCCGCCGTCGATCACTACGGGCACAAACGATCATGGGTCGTCGGCACCCAAATCGCGCTCGCTCTCGTGATCTTCGCCATCGCCATGCCTGCACAAGTCGGTGACTTGAAAGCCGTCGCATGGCTGCTCATCCCCGTGTCGATCTTGGCGGCGACGCAAGACATCGCCGTCGATGGGTTTTACCTCGAAGCCCTCCCGGACAAACGCCAGGCCGCTTATTCCGGTCTGCGCGTTGGTGCGTATCGCATCGCGCTCCTCGTGGGCAAAGGAGGCCTCGTCGTCCTCGCAGGTCTCGCGGGCGGATGGAAAGCTGCATTCTTTGCAGCCGCTGCGATGATGCTCCTGCTCGGTGTCGGCCACGCGCTTCTGCTGCCCCGTCCTGCGAAAGCCGCGCGTACCGACAAACATGCCTTCGCCGCATTCATCCGCGCGTTCCTATCGTTTCTTCGGCAGCCCAAAGTCATCCTCGTCCTCGCGTTCATCCTGACGTACCGCGCAGGTGACGCGCTGATGTTCGCCATGGGCACGCCCTTTCTCAAGGATCTCGGTTTGTCACTCACGCAGCGCGGCATCGTGAGCGGTACGTGGGGCACCATCGCTTCCGTGGGAGGCGCCATGGTCGGCGGCATGATCGTGTCACGGCTGGGTTTGGAACGTACGCTCCGCCCGATCGTGCTCGCTCAAGGTTTCGCCATCCTGCTCTACGCCTGGCTCGCTCATGCACGACCGTCGTTCACCGCGATCGTTGCCATCGTTCTCATCGAGCAGTTTGTCGCGGGCATCGGAACCGCGGGACTCATGGTCTACCTGATGCGCAGTTGCCAAGGTGCTTACAAGGCATCGCACTTCGCCATCGCATCGGCGCTCATGTCCGTCGGCGCGACCATCATGGGCACCGTGAGCGGCAAGCTCGCGGCGCGCGTTGGCTTCCCCGCGTTCTTCCTCATCGCGTTTGCCGCGGCCATTCCCGGCATGATCCTGTCGTTCTTCGTTCCGACCAAGCGCGCCGACGAAGCTCGCTAAGGCGTGGCTTCAATTCGAATCGGGGGGGTATGGGGGCGGCGCGTCTGGCCGTGCTTTGGACGAAGTCCAAAGCACCGGGAGGCCAGCCGCGCGCCCCCCCATCGTAAATAAAACTCTCGCGAAGCGCGCGTCCCACGCGCGCGAAGCGAGCGTCCAAGCCCAGGTCCGGTCTCAAACAGCCCCCATACCCCCCCGGGGTCGTATCGAACGCCGTACCTAAACTGCCTGCCGTTCGAACTGCACGTTGTTCGCGGCCTCTGCCGCGTGAGGCATCGCCGTTGCGGGTCGAGGCTGCGTCACGCGTTCTTCGAAAACGCCACGCGTCCATGCGTAGAGCCCACCAGTCACGTTGCCCGCATCATCGGTCGTCAGCCAAATCAGCGGCCGCTCGTTCACCAATAGCTCCCCATGTTCAGTGCTCACCGCCGCCGACCACGACCCGCTGTTGCCGTAAAACACCCCATCGTTCCACTTGCCGAACGGATGATGCGTGTGCCCGAAAATCACCGCCCGAACGCGATGCACGTGCGCGATGCGATGCATCACCTCCGTCACGCGTTCCCATGATTCGGTCAGCCGTGGCTTCGGAGCGAAACGGTTGTACAGCGGAAACACCGCCAGCGGCAAAAGCAGCCACGGAAGCCCCCACGGCAAACCCTGCTTCACGCAAAAAAACACGCTCAACACCAGCGTGCTCATGAACACGAGCACCCGATCGAACCACAGATCCCGCGCAATCCCGTACACATCGTCCGCCGGAGGCTGCAGCAATCGCGCGTGCCTCGCCGTGGCAAAAAGCCTCGCGCCGGTCTCTCGAACGCACTCGATGATGTTGCTACGAGCACGCTGGCGACACGCACGCTGCCGCGCTCGAACGATCCGCGACATGAGGCACGTCATGCCGAAGATCCACATCCACACGATCGATCGACGCGTGAAAAGGTAGTAGCGCACCCAGTGCCGCGCGTAGCCAAGCTTCGTCATGTTGAACGAACGGTCGACGTGCGGATTGAAGTAACCAAGGCGCGCGACCAGCACGCGCGTGCCAATCGACCCGATCGTCGGCGCAATCTCCCTGGCACCATCCACGTACGGCAACATCGGGTAACGAAAGGCGCAGTACGGATCGTACAGATGGCCGTGCTCGACGAGGATCTGGTCCGGCGTGAGGTGGAACCAGGCGCGAAAGTGAATACGCGCCACGATGTTGGCACGAGCGCGGATGGAGGGTGGGTTTCCATCGAGCACGGCGTCGACGAGGCGTGCTGTGACGAGCGATCGGACTTCGGGCAAGGTGAGCGCTGCGTCGTGGTTGCCGGAAATGAACACGATGTCGTGACCTCGGCGGAGGATGCGGCCGAGCGCGCTGACGAAGAGCGGGTGATCGTCGAGGATGGCGGCCATCGCGGGCACGGCGTGTTCGGCGGTGCGTGGCAAGTCGTGGAATTCGCTGACTCCGCCGATGACGCGAGGGGCATCGAAGTCGAAGATGTCGCCGTTCAGAATGAGCGTCATGCGGTCGGCGCCGAGCTTTTGACACAGGGCATCGAGCATCCGGCCGATTTCGGCGTCTGGCAGACAAGGGCGTTGCCGATATCGCATCCAAGCGCCGGCGCCGGGTTCGACTTCGCAGAGGTGGATGTCGGAGATGACGACCGTGTGGTGCATCACATGGATGCTGACATGCGGGATGTGTGGGTGTGTGTCGGGGGATTTCCCAAGAGTGGGTCTTCAATTGGGACGCTTGCGTGTAGGGGGGATCCTGACGAGCTGAGCGAGGTAGGTGTACATGCCGGTGGGTCCGGATTTGCACCTGTGTCCACAAGTTCGTTGCCTGGCGCACACGGATGGGCACCTACGTGACGCAGAGGGGGTTACCGGCGAGTCGACGTGGGGGCCTCGGCTTGTCAGGTGCCTGTGCGGGCGCGCCCGGGGAAGGTGCTGTTGGATGCAGAAGGTGATCTGGCGTTCGTTGATGGCGATCTGAGCAGCGCAGGAGGCCATCCGGGCGTACCGGCGGGGTGATCCAAGTGACGCAGGTGCCTATCCAGGCAAGTCCGGTGGGTATTCTGCGCGATGTAGGGGTGGGTCGAAGCGTTTATGGAGTGGCTGGTGGCAAGGCGGTATTCGATTCTACCGGTTCGTTGGGAGCTTTTGCTTTGCCACCTTCATTGACGGCGAGGTCTTTGAAGTAGAGCGGCAATTCATGTTCGCGCCCCAATTGCGCAAGGAGTCCGCGCATGATGGGTTTTGCGACTTTGTTGTACCTGTGCAGAAACGTTTTGCGCGCTTCGACCAATGCGGCGGTGGCGACGAAGGATTTTCCCGTTGCGTTCCCTTTGCCCGCGAGCGCATTCGTCAATGTTTGGTGCGCCGTTGCAAGCTCGGTCTTCCACGTCGAAAATGCGGCGACGTTTTTATTCTTGTCGGTATCGAAACCGCGCAACACCTCGCCAGCTTTGGCGTTCAAATCGGCGGGCTTCATGCTCGACAGGTCGCCCATCGTTTGGCCCGGATAGAATGCCTCGAAATCGAAGACGGTGGCTTTCGGTAGGGACCGCAGGTGATAATAGAATCGGCTGACCGTGTCGCGCACGGTTTCTGCTGCTTCCGAAGTATCCGTGCGTTCACCGCGCAAGTCGCTGCGATCGCTCGTCGCTTTTTGCAGTTCCGCCTCGACGGCGTCGACGGCGCTCGACACGAGCGCTGCCAGCTTGACGACATCCACGAGCTCGGATTGGCCCGCAAGCGGCGTCACTGCACTTACGAATTGCCGGCCATATTCGGAGACTTCGCGGTAATCGATGTAAGGATCGGCCATGGCATGCTCCAAGGTGGAATGGCGTACGTGGTGGACGGTACACGACGGACCGGGAGGAGAGCAAGAAAAAAGAGATCCGGGAGGGCTTTGGGCGTCCGACTTGGGGCGCTGAGGTACTGTACTCGCGGCTGGAGTCGAGCGCATGGCGTCGCGAGACGAGTGCGCCGAGAAACAGATTTCAGCCTCTCGCGCAAGGGGATCCTAAACCTCAACGCTTTGGGTCGATAATGGTTTTCCGTTGATGCACGCAAAGCCGTATCCATACGCTGAACGATTGTCGCGCTATTGGACGGCGCGGCAGAAATGGACGCGCAATGATGCATTCTCGTCATGGGTTCCGACAATCCTTGCGACGCGCGAAAGCGTGGGTCGCTGCAGCGATTTCTGTGATTGTGTTCACTGCGTTGGGCGCGCCCAACGTGCAGGCGCAGACGCCGCTGACCACGCGTGAACTGCGGCGCATCATCGGTAATCCCAATGGGCTCAGGGGGATTCGGTACAACCAGGCGGTAGGCTTGACGTTTCAGAAGTTCGTCTTGGCGCACATGCCGGGACCGAAGATGAGCTTCGCGAACACGAAGCCATATCCATCGCCGGTGCGCACGGCGAGCACGAGGAACCGTTTACGATCGGTCATCCCGGACGGCGTCGCAGGTGCATCCATCGGTAGCAACAGCCCCCTCGGCGCCACGGTCACGACATACCCAGAGAGCACCTTCATCGAGGTCAAGGCTGTCAAGGGAAAAATTACACGCAGCTACGGGCAGTATCAGATCGAAGGCATGCTCGATGTGCTGTCGAGATCGCAAGCAGCATCATCCATGGGATCGAGCCGTGCATATCCGAGTTTGTACTTCGTGATCACGGGGGACACGAGCATCGCTCCGGACGTCACGCAAGAGGCAACACGCCTCAAGATCCTAGTGTGGTTGTCGTATGTGACGGTGTTCCCCGACGATCGGCTTCAAGTCGCTGCTCCAACATGCCTGAATTGCGCGCACATTTTCATTGGCCCTGGGACGCCGGGCGTCGTCATCCCAGGCTTGACATTCCGGCTAGGTGCGCCAGGCATCAGCGTGCCAGTGCTCTTCGACCCGCCCATCCTTGACGATGGCCTGATTGGTCATCCAGGATTGCCGGGTCTGACCGCGCCAAATCCATAGGATCGACGTATGGAGAACGACCCGCGTAATCGCCGCCCGTCCAGCCCCAAAGGAACACCGAAGGGCTGGTCAATCAAAAAGTCCGAAGCAAAGGCGCTCTTGGCGGAGGGTCACTGGACACCGGATCCGGACTTCTCCAGCACGATTTGCGACGCGTTCGTTTCTGAGAGGGGTGAGTTACTCATGCTCCTGAAGCAAGGTCGAAGCGTTCTTTACGCTTCACGCGCGGAAGAGAAGGCATTTGTAGACGCAATCAGCAAGTCCCCCGCCACCCACGTCCTCGAAGGCCTTCTCCCCCAAGGCCCGCAATTCATCGAAGCCGTCCCCGGCCTCGTCGATGAATTGGCCGTTCGATTGCAACTTCCGCGGGAATCACTCGATGGCTCGCTCGATAGCCTCGACGTCGTCGAAGAGGCGCTCCTGAAAAAAATTCGGCCACGTAGCCGCATTCTCGAAATACCCAACCTGTTCGCCAGCATCATCGCGTATACCGGCGAAGTGGGGCGTAAACTGACCGGAGGCCATTGGCATCTCAATGAAGTGCATGGCGGCATCTGGGAACCGTACATCCTCTTCGATAACGATTCGAACTACTTGAATCCGTTCCTCGAACCCTACAAGAGCATTGCCGAAAGGCGACGCGGCGGGCTCATGCTGAAGGCGCTCGTCGTAGCGCACACATCTACCGCGCTGAAGCACGTTTGACGTGCTTCCGGCAATGAGCGCCAGGCGATCATCTATCCCACCACCCGGTGAAACCACGCCCTTGCCCACCAATACCATTGCCCCTTCTTCCGAAAGGATGGAATCGTACTCCAGGTGTGGAACGCGTCATCGAGGGCTTTTCGCGCCCCATCGGCATTGCCACGTTTTTGCCGTGTTACCGCAAGAAGCACATATCCCTGCATCGATGACGAATTTGCCTGCACATACCGTTCGAGTGCATCTTCGGCCTCTTCGATGCGCCCCAATGACAACAACGCTTCGGCTGCCGTCAGGTATGGGTCCCCCCTGCGCAACTTGGGATCGATTTCAACCGCCTGCACGAGCGGTTCCAGCGCGCCCTCCGCATCACCGCATCGCAATCGAGCAACCCCCGTCAGGTACAGCAATTCCGCATCGTTGGGGAATCGCGTGCGAGCTTCGTCGAGCAATTCCAGGGCACGGCGTGGGCGCAGTCGTTCGAGCCACACGATGGCCAAGTCTCGGCGCGCGGTGATGTTCGCCGGATTCGCCTGAATTTGCGCCGTCAAGGTTTGGATCTGGCCCCAAGTGCGCAGCAAAATACCTGGATCGGGTAAAAACGGCCGCAGCAAAAAGAAAATGAGGATACCCGCCATGAGCCACGGCCGGTGCAGCACGTAACTCAGAAAAACCATCGCTAGATAATACCACCAGTAGGCCATGCGTGACCCGGGCAAACCATGAACGTCAACGAGCGTCAAGGGAATCGTGGGTAGTCCAGGAGTGCTCGCCGGTGGAGCTGCGTGACGGGTGCGCCGTGTAACAGATGTCTGTCCGCTGCGCACCCGTCCTGCCGGCACACATCCGCGAAGGTGCGTGTACGTGCTTGCCGCGCCCCCTGATTTTTGACCGTGACGCAAGTGCGCGATCTCTGCTACACAAGGATCTCATGCCGCGCCGCAAGTCTTCCGCGAAGCCACCCCCGTCGGACGGCTTCATTCGAGCCATCACGGTACTTCGCGATCGAATCGAGGATCCGAATGTTTATCCGTATACCATTCCAGCCATTCGTGCGCTCGAGACGCTCGAGTTTCATCCTCGAGTGACGTTTTTCGTGGGTGAAAATGGCTCGGGCAAATCCACGCTCCTCGAAGCGATTGCATTGCTTCTGGGGTTCAACGCAGAAGGAGGCACAAAGGCTTGCGACTTTTCGACGCGCCGGAGCGAATCCGATTTGCACAGGGCTTTGCGTCCCATTCGCAATGCGCGACGCGAACGTGGTGGATATTTTCTGCGTGCCGAGAGTACGTTCAATGTTGCCACGTACATCGATGATATTGGCGTGACTCCGTGGTGGGGCGGCCGGTCGCTTCACGAACAATCCCACGGTGAAGCATTTTTGACGGTGGTCGAGCAGAAGTTTCGCCCCGATGGTTTGTACCTTCTCGATGAACCCGAAGCCGCGCTTTCGCCAGCGCGACAATTGCGTTTTCTTGGGCATCTGCACGTGCTCGCGCAGGCGGGCGCTCAATTCATCATCGCAACGCATTCACCCATTTTGCTCGCATATCCCAATGCGACACTGTACGAGCTCACGGAGAAAGGCATGACCACGGTCCGTTACGAAGACACGGATCACTATTGCTTGACGCGGGATTTCTTATTGCACCGCGATCGATTCTTTCGAGAATTGTTCAAAGAAGATGTGGAAGAGGGCTGAGTGCCCTATTCGTGAAGCTTGCCGCTATTTCCGCGCAGCGAGCAATGCTTCGAGCTCCGCGATGCGTGCAAGTGCCTTTTCCTTTTCGGTTCGTTCTGCATCGGCACGCTTTGCTGCTTCGTTCGCGTGCTTTGCTTGCGCGTCCGCGCGCTTCGCTTCTTCGTCTGCGCGCTTCGCTTCTTCGTCTGCACGCTTCGCTTCTTCGTCTGCACGCTTCGCTTCTTCGTCTGCGCGCTTCGCTTCTTCGTCCGCGCGCTTCGCTTGTTCGTCGGCACGCTTCGCTTCTTCGTCCGCGCGCATTTGCTCGACTTCCTCGAGGGTTGGCCAGCGGTCCTTGCCTTCCCGATCGTTTGCAATGACGAGCTCCCCGTCGATCACCATCACCCACGCATCGAGCACCTCCGAACGATACGGGCCAGCTCCCGCATACACCTGCACGAGCTCATCGTTCGTTTCGCGTCGAAAAATTTGCAAAAGCACCGGTGGCTGCTTCGGCGTGTACCCGTGCAGATGCGGATCGAACACCCACAATTCGTATGTGCCCAGCAAAGCGTGCTTCTCGGGCGACTCTGAATAATCTTTCTTGGGTCTCGAGCGGCTCACGATCTCGATGGCGAGCAGTGGTGGACGATTGCCCTTTTCCCACGTCCGAACCCGACGAATATCGCCATCGGGCTCCCGTGGGGGCATTTCCGTGACGAATACATCCGGATCCACTCCGACCCTCGGATGTCGTTCGTCCCACCGAAACGCGAGCTCACGATTCACGAGGAAATCATGACCCATTCGCTCATTCCACGCTCGGAGCGTGCTCTTCAGCCGATCCGCGTAATCGTCGTGCTTGGTCGATGTAGGCACCGGTTCGTCATCCTCGATATACCAGTCGGCAGGATACGACGATGGACGTTGCGCACTTCTAAAACTACGGTCCTGCGCCAACTGAGCCATACGGCGCTCGTACCATGGGTTTGCCCGCGGTGCAAGACAAAATTTCGGGATGTTCCGACATGCAAGGTTTGCCGAGGGGCAAGGACTGGTTGCCCCAGACCTTGCGACCGATGGGGCTGCACACTCAGATTCTCCGGACGGGGGTATCGCATGCGCGTGCTGGAAGCCTTGGGCAGAATGGTGGGTGGAGTGCTTTCCCCACTTGTTGCAATCGGTGGTTTGGCGCGAAATGCCAGGCTCTTTCACCCGGATGGAGTGGTTTACTGGGCTCGCGTGCGCCCCGTGGGAATGGAAGGAGCGCTCGGAGCATTGGCAGAGCGGCTCGAAGGACCCGCGATCGTGCGGTTTTCCAGCGCGTGGTGGCGCAATGAAAAAGAGCTCCCGGATTTGCTGGGAATCGCTATTCGATTCATCGACACGCAAAGCATGACCAGACGGAATACGCTGATTCCATCGCCACGCGATCAGGACTTGCTCTTTGCAACGGTACGGGCAGTCTTGACGCTCCCCCTTGCACCGCTCGTCACGAACGTCAACGATTTCTTGGCAAATGATTATTACGCATTGCTCCCATTCCAAGTACCGGGCTTGGGTCGTGCAAAGTTTCGCCTCTCGCCCGTGCGCTTGCGATCCGAAGCGACGAGCCGACGAGAAAGACTTGCAGCTCGGGTTGCAGCAGGATCGGCCAACATGCGGTTCGAAGTGAAAAAAGACGAAAACGAGGCGCGATGGCAAGAATTCGCGACCGTCGAAATCGAGGAGCTCGCCGACATCGACCAAGAATCGCTCGCCATGAATCCATTTCGCACGGGTCGAGCCATCGTGCCGGTGGGGCCGATTCAAATGGTCAGGGCTGCCGCGTATCCGGCAAGCGTCGTGGGGCGACGGATCATCCCGAAGTGATGTACTCAAAAAAGTGTTGAACACCGTGGCCCCGTGCTGATATGTCCTTCCGTGCTTGGATAGCTACGTTCAACATCGCTGCCCCAACTGCGGCGCTCCGATGCCGCCTCCGCCTGCGACGCGCTCGCAGCGCTGCGGCTATTGCTCGGCTCTGCTCGCGCCAGGACCGGGCGGATGGCGACCCGCCGCTGCGGACGCAGGCGAAGAGCCGCTTGCCGACCCGCATTTTCAGCGCCTCTGGGTGGGCGGCAAACGCTACGCCATGCTCGGCCGTATCGCGCGAGGTGAATCGTGCGACGTGTTTCTCGCGCGTCGCGACGGGCGCCTGACCGAACGCGTGCTCATCAAGGTGCTGCATTCACACGACGATGCGGACCTTTTGGACAACGAGCAACGCGTGCTCGAAGCGCTGGAAAAAAGCTCCGCGCAAGGCGCACCGTACTTTACGGGGCTTTTGCCTCAGCGGATTGCATCGAGCTCCGCGCGCTTGGGGCTGCGGGGTGACGAAGGGCAGCGCCGCGCGACGGTGATGCGCTGGCGAAGCGGTTTTGTCCATACATTCGCCGACGTGTTCGCGGCGCATTCGTCCGGCATTGCGCCGGAAGCCGCGGTATGGATGTGGAAACGAATGCTCGAAAACCTCGGGTGGGTGCACAAGAGCGGTTTTGTTCATGGCGCGATTTTGCCGCAACATACGCTCGTGCACGCGCGCGATCATGGCATCGTTTTCGTGGGCTGGTCGTGCTCGGTGCCGATGGGAAAACCGCTTCCAGCGACGAATCCACAGTTTCGCGCGCATTACCCCGACGGGGTTTGGCAGGGCGCACCCGCGACAGCACGCACGGACATCGCCATGAGCGCTCGGCTGCTGCTGAAAGCGCTGGGCGGCGCGGTGGATCGTGCGCCTTCGAGCACGCCCGGGCCGCTTGCACACCTGCTCGAAGGGCACGCGCGCGGTGATTCGAGGCTCCCGGACGACGCATGGGCTGTCCGTGACGAGCTCGACCAGGTGGCTCGGCGGGTTTTCGGCCCGCCGAAGTTCATACCGTTTGCCATGCCTGGGTGGAAATCTCGAGATTGACTGAGACGATAACGACGAACCGCACGGATGGAGGCACGATTCAAATGGGGCACGGTGGTTATAGCTACGAGGCGCATCAAGCAATTACATCGGCACGAGCCAAATTGCCGGCGCAGGCAGTGTTTACGCAGCGCACGATCCATCCGCTGATGAATCCGCTCGGCGTCGCGTTTCGCGAATCGCGCGACAGCGCCGAGCATCCGAGTACGACGAGCATTGTATTCGCGCTCGACGTGAGCGGCTCGATGGGTCAAATTCCGCAGCAAATTGCGCGCAAAGAGCTGCCGACGTTCATGAAAGCGCTGCTCGATGCAGGCGTGACCGATCCTCAGGTGCTATTCATGGCGCTTCAGGATTGCGCGGGCGGCGTCTCGCCGTTGCAAGTTGGGCAATTCGAATCGACCGCCGAGCTGATGGATCAATGGCTCACGTGGTGCTGGCTGATGGGCGGCGGCATGAGCGCATACGAGTCGTACGATTTGGCATTTTACTTCGCCGCACACCACACGAAGCTCGATTGTTTCGAGAAGCGCGGCAAGAAGGGGTATCTCTTCATGACCGGCGACGAGCCTTGTTATGACGAGCTCAAGTCGCATTGGGTAAAGCAATTCATTGGAGACGATCTGTCGGCGAACGTGCCATTGAAGAAGGTCATCGCGGATTGCGCGGCGCTGTACCACACGTTCTACTTGGTGCCCGATCCGGGGCGTGGCCGGCAGGTTGCCGGATTTTGGCGAGAATACCTCGGCGAGCAAACGATCATTTTGGGAGATCCCGAAGACACGTGTGCCGTCGCCGCAGGAATCGTGGCGCTTTCCGAAGGATGCGCGGCAAACCTCGAAGCGGTGGGCGCGAAGCTTTCGGGCGGCGGGCTCGACCGCGCGCGTGTTGCCCGCGTGCTCAATGCAATGAAACCTTGGGCCGAAAGCATCGGCAAATCCTGAGGGCCTCACCCCCCAGCCCCCTCTCCGCAAGCGGAGAGGGGGAGGAGATGTTTAATAGATGGGCTACGGTGGCTATAGCTTCGAGGCGCACCAGGCAATCACGCAGGCGCGGCGCGATGTGCCCGTGCAGCAGGTGTTTCGCCAGCGCGACGTGCACCCGCTCATGCGTCCGCAGGGCATCAAAGCGCGGGAGAGCTGCGATAGCGCGGGGCATCCGCGATCGCTGGCCATTGTGATGGCGCTCGATGTGACCGGGTCGATGGGGCAAATTCCCGAGCGTCTTGCGAAGGAAGAATTGCCGGGCCTCGTGCGAATGCTGAACGATCACGGCGTATTGGATCCGCAGGTGCTTTTTCTCGCGATTGGCGATGCATTTCATGATCGCGCTCCGCTTCAAATCGGCCAATTCGAATCGACCGGAGAGCTCATGGATCAATGGCTCACCTGGACGTGGCTCGAAGGGCAGGGCGGGACGCCGGGGCACGAATCGTACGAGCTTGCAATGTATTTTGCAGCTCGGCACCTGGAAATGGATTGTTTGCGGCTGCGCAATCAACGCGGGTATATGTTCATCACGGGCGATGAAAAACCGTATCCGCAGTTGTCTCGCGCAGCCGTGCGCACCGTATTGGGCGACGAGCTCAACGAGGATTTGCCCCTTTCCGTGGTGGTGGACGAGGCATCGCGGGTGGTCGAGCCATTCTTTTTGATTCCGGACATCGAGAGGCGGGCGTCGTGCGAACGTGTATGGCGTGATCTCTTGGGCGACCGGGTGATTTGCATGGAGAGTCCGCGTGATACGACGGCGTGCATTGCGGGCATCGTTGCAATGGATCAGGGTGCCGTGTCGGACCTCGATGCATTCGCGCGAAGGCTTGGGGATCGCGGGCATGAGCGGCAGCGCATTGGTGCGGTCGTTCGAGCGCTCACGGCATGGGCTGCATCGCGAGAGAAAGACGGTGCACCGTGGCCCGTGATCGATGAACGTGCCCCATTGCCAAATGATACCGAGCCTTCGGGACATCGTCGGGTAACAAGATCTTGAGCAAAACGTGGGTCGTCGTCGATCTTGCGTTCGGCGATGCTGGCAAGGGTACGATAACTGATTTTCTGGTGCGCGAGACGGGAGCGCGCCTGGTCGTGCGTTTCAATGGTGGAGCGCAAGCGGGACATACGGTCGTGACCGATGACGGGCGCGTGCACACGTTTTCGCAATTCGGTGCAGGCACGTTCGTTCCGGGGGTGAGGACGCATTTGGCCGAGCCGGTGATTGTGCATCCGAGCGCTCTATTGGTGGAGGCGCGGCATCTCGAGCGGGTATTGGTGCACGATGCATTGGATCGCTTGACGATTGCGGAGAGCGCGCGTGTCATTACGCCGTTTCATCAAGCGGCAAACCGTGCGCGGGAGCTTGCGCGTGGCAATGCGAGGCATGGAACGTGCGGGGTGGGGGTGGGCGAGACCGTGCGGGATGCAATGGAAAACCCCGACGATGCGATTTACGCGCGGGATTTGAACGATGCTGGCGTATTGCTGAGAAAGCTCGGGCGAGCGCGGGAGCGATTGCGTGCGACGTTGGAGGAAGAATTTTTGGTATTGGGGGACGACCATCGGGAGCTCGCGGGATTTTTGGATTGGGATTTGCCTGCGCGCTGGGTGGAATTCATTCGGCCCGTAGCTGGTTGCGTCGTGCCCGATGAATGGCTGTTCGAGCGATTGCGTGAATCATCTGGTGATGTCGTATTCGAGGGTGCGCAAGGAGTATTGCTCGACGAGAATGTTGGGTTTCATCCGCACACGACGTGGAGCGATTGCACGCCGCGTGGGGCGCTGGCGTTGTTGCGAACGCACGGTCATTGTGGTGAAGTGCGCCGAATTGGCGTATTGCGAACGTATTTGACGCGTCATGGCGAGGGGCCGTTTCCCACGGAAACGCCGGACCTGGGTCCGTGGCTTCCCGAGCCGCATAACGATAGCCTGGGATGGCAGGGGGCGTTTCGCGTGGGATATCCGGATTTCGTTTTGACTAAGTATGCAATGCGCGTATGCGGGGGCGTGGATGCACTTGCGGTGACGCATTGCGATCGGATCGAGCTGATGCATCGGATTGCGGTGGCATATGAGAATGCGTCCGATGAAGCATTGTTCGTGCACGATGGGCAGGGGCGTGCGATGGATTTGCGCGAGGGGGACTTGGCGCGCCAGGAGCGGCTGGGCAATGCATTGCGGGAGGTGCGGCCCATTTGGGAGGATGCGGCGCCGGGATTGGAAACGCGCATCGAGCAGCTCGAGGCGGCGCTGGGGGTGCGGGTTGCGATGACGTCGGCTGGGCCGGCGGCAAGGGACAAGGTGTGGAGGGGGCGTTAATCCTACTTTGCCATCTGCGTTGGTTGCGCTTTGGAAGCTGCTTGATTTTACGGCACCACGGCACCCCAAACTCGCCCGCTTCGCGGGCTCGAACAGCGGGGCCCCGCCGCGGCGCCGTAAAATCAAGCAACTCCCAAAGCGTCACGTTGTGCTATTGGGCGAAATCGGCCTCCAGACCGCCAAACGCGCTCCTCGACAGGTTGGGAAGCGTCTTCAGGGGCGCTGGGGACGCCCTTCGACGCGTGGGGAGGTGCGTTCTGGGCTCCAGCGGACGCTTCTCGATGTGTCGAAAGGTGCATTCCGGGGGTCCGAGCGCGGTCTCCTACGCGTGGAGGAGTCCATTCTGGGGGTCACCTCCACGTTTCGCAGCACGACGGAGCCTCTCGAGTGGCAAACTCCGACGAACCTCACGCGGCGTAAACTCTTTGCTTTGCCTACGGACGTCCGCTACCATCGCCTCGCGAGCACCCCGAGCCATGAAAATTCTCTACGGCACATGCAACTTTGCCACGATCCGTACCGAAGGGTCTCTGTACGTCGACAAGACCCCGTTCTTGCCGCTCCTCGAGAACCTCAGCGGACGTTACCAGCTCTTCTTGCGCCCGCGACGGTTCGGCAAGTCCACCCTGCTCAGCATGCTCGAACATTATTACGACATCAACCATGCCGATCGATTCGACGAGCTCTTTCGCGGCTTGTGGGTTCATCAGAATCCCACGCCCGAAAAAAACAAATATCTGGTGCTCTCGTTGGATTTCTCGCCCGTTCGTTCGGACGGCACGGTAGCTGAAATTCGCACGAGCTTCGCCCGCACAATCAAAGTTGCATTGCGCTCGTTCATCAACAGATACAAAACCGTCGTTCCTGACCTGACGATGGCGTCGTCGATTGTCGGATCCGACGATGACGACGCAGGTGCGTTGGTGGCCGATGTATTGCAAATCGTCGCAGCCGCGGGACATAGCGTCTATTTGTTGATCGACGAATACGATCATTTTGGCAATCGATTGCTCAGCGACGGCGAAGAATCCACCTACCGTACGCTCGTAGGAACCAACGGGTACATTCGCAATTTTTATGGGTCCCTGAAAGCCCTTACGCGCACGTCACTCGTCCGCATGTTCGTGACGGGGGTCTCGCCCATCATGCTGGATGACCTGTCGAGCGGGTTCAACATCATTGCGCATATTTCGCAACTGTGTGAATTCAACGCGCTGGCGGGATTCACGCGCGTCGACGTCGAACGCGCCGTCGATGACTTGTTACGCGCGAAACCCCAGTTGGCGACGGACGAACGTTTGGGAAATCGCGACCAGCTCATGGGTGCGCTCGAACGGTACTACAATGGGTATCGATTCTCGCCCGTCGCGTCCGAAAGGCTCTACAATTCGACGCTCGTGATCTACTTCCTGGCCGCCGTATCGTCGACGGGCGGATACCCGCGCCAAATGCTCGATTTGAACGTCCGCACCGATTATGGACGTCTGCACGCCATCGCTCGAGCGGCCACCGAGCGGGACACCGAAATGCGGGAGCTGCTCGAAGAAATACTCACGAACGAGTCCGTACAAAGTCCCCTGGTGGAACAATTCGGGACCCGCATCTCGCTCGATCGCGCCCGGCTCGTGTCGCTGTTTTATTACATGGGTATGCTGACGTTTTCCGAAAATGCCGTCGAGACGGTCGAGCCACAGCTCGTCGTTCCCAACCGCGTCATGCGCGAGCTGCAATGGTCGTACCTCGCTCTCGCGCTCGAAGACCACGATCACATCAAGATCGACATGACCTACGTGGAGAATGCATTGACAAAGATGTCGGTCACGGGCGATATCCAACCGTTCGTGAAGATTTTCCACGATCAAGTCGTGAAGCGGATTGGACTGCGTGAATTGCTGAAGTTCGACGAGCAGACGATGAAGCTGATGCTTTTCGCCTACGTGGCGCAAACCCAAGCTTTTTATTTGATGACCGAGAAAGAATTCAACCAAGGATATTGCGATTTGTTGCTCGGTTTGCGCGGTATTGGCACCGCCGCGAAACATGCTTGGATCATCGAAGCGAAATATGTCAAGACCGACGCCACGGAGAACGAAATCGAAGCTGCCATTCAACAAGGTTTCGCGCAAATCGAGAAATACACGGCCGACAAAGACCTTGTCGCGATGCTCACGCGGGGCCACTTCTTGAAGGCCGGAGTGCTCATGTTCGTGGGCGTGAAGGACGTGTTTTTCCGGGCGTGGCCGAAGACGTGAATGGGGATGGGAGGTGGAGGATGCACAAAAACGCACGTCCAGTCACTGAACACTTGCCCAGAACCCACTTCGTCGACTACGCTCCGCCGACGTGATCGGCGAAATCCTGGATCGCAAGTACAAGCTGGTCTCTTTGCTCGGTCAAGGAGGCATGGGCGCCGTGTACGAGGCTCAGTGCGAAGGCACCGGCGCAAATGTCGCGGTGAAGGTGCTGCATGGTCACCTCGCCGAGGGGGATGGGGCGCGGCGATTCCAGCGCGAGGCAGAAGCTGCAAGGCGCATCAAGAGCAACAACATCGTGCGCATCGTGGAGGCGGGAACGTGCACAACGTCGGGGCGCATGTTCTTGGTCACGGAGCTGCTCGAAGGCAACGATTTGCAGCATTGGATCGATCGGATTGGCCCGCTGTCGCTTCACGGGGTGGTGCGGATGGCAGCGCAGGCATTGCGCGGCCTTTGCGATGCGCATGGGGCGCGCGTGGTGCATCGAGACATCAAGCCGGCCAATCTCTTTTTGGCTCGAGGTCCAAACGGGACGCTCACCGTGAAGATCCTCGATTTCGGCATCGCCAAAGTGCATCGGGAACCATTTTCGCAAGGAACGACGACGGACGTGACGGCGACGGGGAGCATGGTGGGATCGCCGCTGTACATGTCGCCGGAACAAATTCAAGATAGCCGAAACGTGGATGCTCGCACGGACGTTTGGGCGCTCGGGTCGGTGCTGTATGCGGCGCTTTCAGGACGCGCGCCACATCAACATTTGTCGTCCATGGGGCAGCTCCTCGTCGCAATCTGCGTGCACCCGGCCAAACCGCTCGTCGAGGTTGCACCTTGGGTGCCGGCGCAAATCGCGGCGATCGTGCATCGGGCGCTGGAAATTGATGCGGCTGCGCGTTATCCAAGCGCGACGGCGATGCTGGCCGATATCGAAAAGCTCGTCCCGGCAGGCGAGCTTCGCGAAGAAGACCTGCTTTCATCGCGTGACGGGTTTCGCTCGGTATACCTTTCGAGTTTGCCGCCGAGCGCACCGGCCGAGGTATCGCGTGTGGTGGTGGGGCCGAGCTCGGACAAGCCCATTCGAGGCGACGAGGCGACGGTGGTGGTGCCGAGGCACGAGGCATTGTCGGAGACCGAAATGCAGCCGCGGGTCATCGAGCGATCGGCGGTGCCGAAGCTGGGTACGCACGTAGCGGGAAAGCATGTGACGGTGGATCCGCGGCGTTTTCTCGGAGAAAAAAGCGAGCTGTGGACGTTGTCGCTCGACGTGCATCGCGACATTTCGACGCTGTTGTCACGGATTTGGAAAGCCATGCGTCGCGCCGGGGCGAAAGTGCCGCCGATGTCGTACGGTACGGAATGGGTGCTCTATGAACCGCGCACCCAGAAGTTTGTCGCGGATACGGGGCGTGATGGTGGGAAAATGAGCTTGGAGGAAGCGGGGATCCGTTCGGGGGCGGTTCTGTGGATTATGATGCCCGAGGGGAAAAAGGACGCGTAATCGCGCCCTTTACTCCACATGCGGCGGGATGCTCCACACCGAGCTTTCCGCTTCGACGGGCGCGGCGTCTTCCGCAGCGTGGCCGAAAAACTCCGCAATCTCGTGCTTGCGCGCTTCCGCATCCGCGCGACCCAAATCAATCAATCGACGCGCAAATGCTCCATCGAAGAGCAAATAACTCGCTAGATCCGCTTCCGTCCCTTCGCCCACGTCCACCAGTGTCAAGAGGCGCCGCATGAACGCGTGACTTCCACGAATGTTACCTCGACGAACGTATTCCGCCGCGAGCCTGCCAATGTCCTCCGACGGCCGTACCACCAGCGATCGAATATTGTTGTATGGCATCGCTCCGCGTCGTTCGGCCATACCATTGACCTGACGCAAAAACTCGGAACCATACATCCGCTCGGCATCGTCGATGATGTGATTCAATCGCGTCATCACTTCGAGGTCGGTCTGTATGTGGTCGAGCAAAAATGCATTGAGGATCTTGCCCAGCAAAAATGCCGCCCCAGGAACCTTCTCGTCCTCCGGCGAAGTGCTGACGCCCGAGATGTCTCGCGACAATCCAATCGCAAATACGTGCGTCGCACCCAATCGTAATGCTGGAGCAATGGGCGTGTTCTGACGTACGCCGCCATCCATGAACAGCTCGCGACCAATTCGCACCGGTGGAAACAATATCGGAATCGCGGCCGATGCCAGCGCATGAAGCGGCCCGATGTGCGCTCCGCGAATGATCGTCCGCGGCGGCGCGACCGTCGGCAATGCGCCATCCGGCCCCGTCTGCATGAAGATGACCGTACGACCCGACGCAACCTCGGTCGCCGACACGCTGAGCGCTCCAAGATGCCCGTGCCGCAATGTACGCGCGACCGCTCGCCACGGAATTTCCCGCTCGACCAGTTTTGCCATGGGCGCTACGTCGAACACGCCAACGGAATCCGTCCCACCACCAAAGAGCACCTTTGGCAGGCCCAACGCCTGACGGAAGCCAAATCCCAGCACGTCCGGCAAGTCGAGCTCGGTCCACAAGTTTGCCAGGCGCCGTATGCCCGTCGTCGGATCGGCCAAGTGCGCTGCCAAGAAGCACGCGTTGATCGCTCCGACCGACGTGCCGCACAGAATGTCGATCCGCGGAGCCGCACCGCGCACGCGGGCAAACCCGTCGAGGACGTACGAAAGAACGCCGACCTCGTACGCGCCACGCGCTCCGCCGCCCGAAAGAATCAGCGCAACTTTGCGACGCCCTGTGCCTGCTCGTTTCGTGGATCGTACCGTCATGCCAACTCGCCGCGAGCCCCGGAGTCCGATCGACCTGATTCGAACCCGAGGCTGTCCGCCTCCGACAGAATGCGCGCAACCACGGCCCTTCGCAAGAACAGCTCGCGCAGTCGCGGGTCCCGAACGTGCGCCGCGACCGATCGTATGTGGCTCGCCGAGCGAAAGACGGCGTCACGCAAACCAAGCGGACTAGCTCGCCTTAGGGCGTCGGTGCAAAGCGCTCGCACCTCGATGCCGTATTCGGAGCTCGTGGACTCGATCGCCCCGAGCGCGGTGCGTGCAAGCAAAACCCCGGTGTGATGCTCTTGCGCATCGATGCGCGCGGCAGCTTCGATGGCCGTTGCGTAGATGTGGTAGCTCAAGAGGCCCTGCGGCTCGGCGAGCTTGCGTGCGGCCTGCGCGTACTGAATCGCCTCGGCCGCGTGGTTCTCCGCTCGCGCAACGAGCGCGCGCACGATGCGCTCGTGCACGGTGTCGTACGCGCTGCCCGTGACCGCAACGAGCGCTCCGGCATCGCCGCACAAAGTTGCAGCCTCGGGGAGCGATCCGTGCTCGAGCAGCACTTCGGCCGAACAAAGCAGCGTGTCGGCGCGCGAATCTTGATCGGCGTATCGCTCGTGCGCTTCGCGAGCACGCTTCAAATACGAGAGGCCTCGTTCGACGTCGCCGAGCCGCGCGTACGCTTGCCCGACGTTGCTCAGCGTCTTGGCAATCTGAAAACGACCGCTGATCGCAAGGTCGATGCTGATCGACGAGAGCCCGAGCGCGATGGCGTCCTCGAACCGCT
Source organism: Polyangiaceae bacterium (assembly GCA_016715885.1). Classification (NCBI taxonomy): domain Bacteria; kingdom Pseudomonadati; phylum Myxococcota; order Polyangiales; family Polyangiaceae; species Polyangiaceae bacterium. The sequence goes on along the minus strand of JADJXL010000020.1, from coordinate 1,104,032 downwards.
CCATGACGAACATGGCATAAGCGAGCGCATTTTTGGCCCTCGCTTCGCTGCGCCTTGCGCCCACGACGCGGAACACCGCGATGGCTTCGGCATGCGCCGTGACAGCTTCGTCCACGCGTCCCACTCGACGCAAGAGCACGCCTTTCGAACGCAACACCTCGGCTCGTATGCGTGGCGGAAGCTTTGCGACTTTGGCCACGTGAAGAGCGCGTTCACAAGCTTCGATCGCGCCGCGTACATCACCGAGATCGCCTAGGATTTCTGATAGGATCGTGTGCGCCTCGACCTCGAGCGCCGGTTGCTTCGACATGCGCGCCGCTTCGGTTGCGCGCTCGGCAACCGGCAATCCCCGCGCAAGCTGGCCGTCGTCGCAGTCGATACGCGCCGTTCGCACGAGCGCGAGCGCCGCCCAGCGAGCCTTGCCGCTGCGCTTTGCAAGGTCGCGCAATGCTTCGAGGTGTTTGCGCCGTTCACTGCGCCGGCCGAGGTGCCTGTAGATGGCTTCGAGCGCCGCGTGCGCGGTCATCTGCCGAGGATCGGTCGGCGGCAAGAGGCTCAACGCGCGCTGGTAATACCGCAGCGCGAGCTGCTCCTGATGCGTCGCGCGCGCCGAAGCCGCAGCCTCGAGGTACATCTCGGCAGCTTGCACCGGCGCTTCTCCACGCGCGAAGTGCCGCGCCACGATGGCCGCGGACAAGCCGCGCGCAAGCGGCGTGCGTGACAAGTGCTCACCTAGCAAAAGGTGCAGACGTGCACGCTTGGGGGCATCGAGCGCCAAGTAGGCGACGTCGCGCGCAAGTGGATGCCGAAAATCGACGGAATCCGCGCGCCTGTCACACAATCCGCGCGCACACAGCCGCGTGATCGGCTCGCCATCGGGCAGGCGCGTCAGCGCTAAAATATCTGCTTCAGTAAGTGGCCCGCCGGCAACCGCAAGCCACGCAACGACGTCATGCTCGGCCGCCGGAAGCTCGCGGATGCGATCCCCGATGAGCTGTTCCAGCGTCGATGGAAGCGTTTCACCGCGTTCCCCTGGTCGTTCGTGGCGCACCAGCTCGTGCCCGCCGTTTTCGTTTTCGACGATCTCGAGCGTGCCGCGCTCGAGCAGCGCGTCGACCATTTCCAGCAAGAAAAACGGGTTTCCCGCAACGCGCGGCACGAGCTCGCCGCAGATGGCGGCCACGCCGTCGCGCACGCCGAGACGCGCTTCGACCAAACGCACTTGCTCTTCCGGCGCGAGCCCTCGGAGCTCGATGTGCACGAGCCCCTCGACGAACGAGAGCACGCGTTCATCGGGCCTCGTCACGAGCACGCAGAGGAGCGGGATGGGCTCGCTTCGGCGCAGGATCTCCTTGAAGAGCTCGAGGCTTGCGCGATCGGCCCATTGAAGGCCGTCGATGATCATGATGAGCGGATTGCGACGCGTGAGGCCAACGAGCAGCCGGCGAATGCCTTGAACGACCAAGTCGTGTCGATAGTTGCTGGCGTCTTCTTCCTGGTGATCGCCGTGTTGCGTGCCCGTGACGAGCTCTGCGAGGCGCAAGATTTCGCGCGGCGCGCTCATGGCTCGCATGAACGGGCCGAAGATGTCGCGCAGGGCTGCTTGCACATCGTCGAGCGCGCTGTCGAGGCCCATGCCCGTGACTTCACGAAGAAGGTCCGCAACGGTCGCCAAGGGCAGCTCGATCTTCACGGGCGAACATTCGATCTGCACGACGCGCACGTTTCGCGGCAAATCCGTCAGAAACGCCGACACGAGCGCGGTTTTTCCAATGCCCATTTCGCCCACGACGACGCGTGCGACGAGCTCGCCACGCGTCATGCGTGACATCGGAGCTTCATCCGCTCCGCCGAATGGATTCGACAGCGCTGCCGACGTGCAGCGGTGATACGCCGCGTGCAAGTCCGCGCGTTCGGCGTCGCGACCCACGAGATCGCTCTGCCCAATCGAAAGCTCGTCCGTGCGCTCTTCGCGCGTCAGCGGCCGCTCGAGCGAATACAGGCGCATCTGCGGAGGCACGCGGTAGCCCGATGTATCGCCGAGCGTCAGCACGGGCGCGTCGCCCCATCGGAAATCGCGACGCACCAAGCGATAAACGCCGCCTGCGACCCACGTTTTGCCAAAGGGAGTCGCTGCACCTACGCGATCGGCGAGGAAGTCGGCGGGCGCTTGCAGCGTGTGCCGCACGAGGTGACCTTGCGTGTCGCGTTCACCCGCGGCGATGCCTCGTACGATGCCGATCGACGCTTTCAGCGGTGCAGGCAGGTCTTCGCTCGCACCGGCCAACGCTTCGTGCACGTCGAGCGCGAGCGAAGCGGAATCCACGGCTGACCTCGACGGATTGGCGAGCAACCCGACGATGGCTCGCGCCGACCACGCGGATTCCCACGACCACACGGCGCCGTGCTTGAAGGCGATGTCGTCGAGGGTTTGTCGTATCGACACGGCCATGCGCCGCACCGCTTGATTGGCGGGCTCGGCATGATCATGCGACGCGTCGTCGATGCGCAGCGTGACGACCGCGACGTGCCGCACTTCTCGCGCAACGCGCACGGGAACCGGGCCACGCGTGTCTTCCGCGGGCATGCGTGCGAGCGGCACCGCCGCCATCGTCGCGGCTTCTGGCGCGTCCTGTGGATTGTCCGCCGGCAAATCAACTTCACGCCCGAACAGTTCCAGCAGCATCGCTTCGATCGACGCCGAATCGACCAGCTCTTGTTTCGCGAGCAGCGTGCGCATGATCGCCGCGCTCATCTCGCGCGCCGTTTGAAAGCGATCCTCGCGCGAACGACTCATCGCTCTCAGCACGATCGCTTCGAGCTCCGGGGGAACGTCCGGCACATAGAACGAAGGCCGTTCGAACGTCCCGTTTCGCACGGCGTCGAGCAGGATGTCGTCGTTGCTCTTGTCGTACGGCGATCGCAGCGTGAGCATCTCGTAGAAGACCACGCCCAGCCCGTAGATGTCGCTTCTGCGATCGACTTGTTCCCCGTGCGCTTGCTCGGGCGACATGTACCCGAATTTCCCCTTCAAGACGCCTTGTTCTTGCCGAAAAAGGTTTGCCGTGGCGATACCGAAGTCGGCGATCTTCACCGCGCCTTCGTACGACAACAGGATGTTTTGCGGAGACACGTCGCGATGCACGATCGCGAGCGGCACGCCGCCTTCGTCCTTGCGTTCGTGCGCGTAGTGCAGCCCTTTGGCGGCTTCCGAAATGATGTACGCCGCGACGAACGGCGGGATGCGCGCGCCGAGTCGCTTCGCGTTCGACATGATCTTGCCGAGGTCGAAGCCTTCGACGTACTCCATCGACAAGAGCAGCCCATCATCGCCATGATCGCTGAACTCGTACACCTGCACGATGTTCGGGTGATTCAGGCGCGTGGCCAGGTGCGCTTCCTCGACGAACATCGTTCGGAAGCGTCGTGACGAACCGTGCGCCGGGAGCACGCGTTTGACGACGAGCAGCTTGTAGGTCCCTTCAGCGCCGCGTTTTTTCGCAAGAAACACTTCCGCCATGCCGCCGGCACCCAGGCGGCGGAGGATCTCGAAATCGGCAAGTTGGTCAGGGTGCATCGCCATAACGCGCTGCTGAAGACGAACGGTCCGGTCGCATGGTAGCGTCGCGTCACGAGTCCCGGAACAAAACGATGCTACTTCTCCCTCCTCGATTCCGCCTCTCCGCTCATCGCGCGCGCTTGCAAAAGATGGTGCCGCTCGCCGGCGTCTCATTTTTGCTCGGTGCGCTCGCTTTTCCCAGAATCGTGCTCGCCGACGAGCCGGTGCCCAAAGGCGTCGACACCGTGGTCGATCCCGATGCGGAGCCGAAGCCCCCGCCCGAGCTTCCGCCGCCAGATCCCAATGCATGGGGCGTTGGAGGCAAAGAGGAAGGCGAAGGCAAGTTTGCTCCGCAGGGCAAGACGGGTCACTTGAAGGAGGAAGAAGAAGCGGCAAAAGAGGCTGCAAAACCCGAGGATTATCGTCCGCTTCCCCCGCGTGACGTCGGCATCGACACCGTGATCGGCGTCGGCGACATCCGTGACATACGAAGTGACTCGAACCCGACGAAAACGACCTTCGTGACGTTCGTGCCCTACTTCGAGTGGCGCATGGATGAACGATGGTCGTGGGGCGTGCGTTTGCCCTTCTCGACAGGATCCATCGACGGTCCGGTCGACAATGACGCGTATAGCCCGTTCGCGACGGGCAACTTCGAGGGGCACGTCAAGGCAAGAATCAAGCTGAGGCGCTTCATGCGTCTGCCCATCTCGCTGGCTGTCGCGATCCCGACGGGTCAAGGCCAGATGTTTCCGCCGGCGGATGAAACGGGTGCCAAGCCTCAAGCGCTGCTCAACCACGCCGCGGGGGCCGCACGCGGATGGGAAGAACAAGCGCTCTTTACGCCGAAGCGTTTGAGCTTCGTACCGGGCGTCGGCTTCACGTACGACACGCGCAACATGCACTTCGGTGCGAGCACGAAGCTCGAGCTGATGATCCGCACGGCGGGCGGGCTTCCAGCGACGGAAAACGACGGCACGGTGCACAACCCGGCGCTGAACTGGGTCACGGGAGCATCGTTCTTTTACGACTTCCTCGACGGCAAGGTTTCCCCCGGGCTTCGTGCGTGGCTTGCGGTCTCGCGTTTGCCCGAATCCGTGCGCAGCAGCGATTATTCGGGCGCGCAGTTCGTCGTCGAGCCTGGCGTGAACAGCACGATTCCCGTGGGCAAGGCGATGGCCGTGCGCGCGGGGCTTGGTGTCATTCTTCCCGTGAGCGGCCCGATTGGCGGCGCGCACTCGGCGTCCATTGCGGGCGTACGGCTGAACGCGGGACTGTCGTTCTGAAAGGGTCACCCCGACCCTCTTCAACTCCGCGGTTTTGCCGCTTCGTGGAGAGGGGGGAGCAGGAACAGATCGAGCCTCTTTTCCCCCTCTCCACGTAGCATTGCGAAGCAATGCGGAGTTGGAGAGGGGGTTAGGGGGTGAGGCGCGCAAGAGCGTGGCATTTTCGCCGCAAGTTAGCGCTATTGGTCCAACCCCTCCTCGAATCGTCCGGAAAAACTGAAAATCCTACACTCGCAATTCATCATCATCCCTATTTCCCGATTAAATTCGTTTCGTTTGTCCCTACCACACAGCCAGCCCGACGCTATCCTCTTCGGCCCCGGTAGCTCGTCACCGGGATACGAGGTGCGACGCGAACATGCGATGGCTGAGGAATTTCGATAAGCAAAAGGTACGACCCGTTATCGTGGTGGCCGTAATTGCCGTCATGACGATCCTGGCGCTCGTCGTGCGCTCCTGGACGCCCGATAAGATGCTTTCCTACACCGACCTCGTGCGTCTCCCCGACGCAAAGTCGGTCAGCCACGTGCGCGTCGAAGGCGAGCGATTCGAAGTCAAGTTCACCGATGGCCGCGAGAGCACCGGCATCGTGGGCGACGAACAAGCCCGCCGAGCCCTCGTCGACAAGTTCGTCGCGACAGGATCGACTGTCGAGTACGGCGCATTGCAAGAAGCACCCGGCTCGCGCGCCGTGGCTGCCATCGCGCCCATTGTCGTCATCCTGCTCCTCGCCGGTGGTGCGTTCGCCATGCATCGTCGCAAGAACCGAGCGCACTTTGCCGAGGTTGGTACGCGCACATCGAGCCCTCCTGTGCGCTTCACCGATGTCGCCGGCATGGACGAAGTCAAAGAGGCGCTCAGCGAAACCGTCGAGTTTTTGCGCAGCCCCGAACGATTCAGCCGCCTCGGAGGCCGTCCTCCGCGGGGAGTGCTCCTCACGGGCGCGCCGGGCACGGGCAAAACGCTCCTCGCGCGGGCCGTCGCGACCGAAGCGGGCGTGCCATTCTTGTCGGCATCGGGATCGAGCTTTCAGGAAATGTTCGTCGGCGTGGGCGCATCTCGCGTGCGCAGCTTATTCGCCGAAGCCAGGCGAGCATCCTCGTGTATCATCTTCATCGACGAAATCGATGCAGTCGGGCGATCGCGTGGTCGCAGTGGGGATTCCGCGTCGATGGACCACGACCAAACGTTGAATCAGCTCCTCGTGGAAATGGACGGGTTCGATCACACGACTGGCATTGTGGTCATTGCATCCACGAACCGTGTCGATGTATTGGATCCTGCGCTGCTCAGGCCGGGGCGATTCGATCGGCAGGTTGTCGTGCCATTGCCTGATTTACGCGGGCGTCGCGAGATCCTCGAAGTCCACGCCAGGCCCATTACGCTCGAGGACGACGTCGACTTGGCGCACGTGGCAAAGGTCACGCCGGGTTTTTCCGGTGCGGAGCTGGCGAATTTGCTCAACGAGGCGGCCATTTTGGCGGCGCGTGAAGGAGCGGAGGCGGTGGAGCTTTCGCATATCGACAAAGCGCGCGACAAGGTGCTCATGGGAGCCGAGCGCAAGTCGCTGGTGCTCGATCCCGTCGAGCGTCGGGCGACGGCGATTCACGAAGCGGGCCACGTCGCGGTTGCGCTCGCGGCAAAGCATGCCGATCCGGTGCACAAGGTATCGATTTTGCCGCGGGGCAGGGCGCTCGGCGTGACACAAGCGCTTCCTGAGCGGGATCGATTACTTCACACGCGTGAATTCCTCGAGGATCAGATTTGCATGCTCATGGGTGGACGTGCTGCTGAAATGGTCATGCTCGGGACGATGACTGCGGGCGCTGCGGACGACATACAGCGAGCGGCGACGCTGGCGCGCAAGATGGTGGGCGAGCTTGGAATGAGCGAGCTTGGGCCGATCAGCCTGACGGATCATCCAAACGCGGCTGCTCATAGCGGGGCGCTCATCGGGCGGGTGGACGAGGTATCGCGGAAGCTCGTCGAGTCGCAGCTCGAGCGCGCGTGCAAGATTGTCGAATCCATGCGTAGTGGCGTGGATCGGCTTACAGAGAAGCTCTTGGAAGAGGATACGGTTGCGGGGGACGATATCGTGGCGTGTTTCGAGTGAGGGCAGGCACGAGGCTACGGGCGCATGGGGGTTTTCCCGTGCGTCCGTAAAAACCTCTAGCTTGCGGATGCGCTTTCGGTTAAGCTCGGCGGCATGCTGATGGAACAGCTTGCTGCCGATGGTATCGAGCTCGATCTTCCTGCCGCGTGTCGAAATGCTCCGCTTGTAGAAGCGACGCCCGAGGAGATGGCGGCGTTTGAAGTCGGTATGGCGGACATTCGGGCTGGGCGCACGGTCAGTTCGGAGCAAATACGCGCCAGCATCGAAGCGCGTTCCAAGCATGAGTCGTAGCGTATCTTGGTCGGTGCCTGCCTTGGCGCGAATTCCCGCAAAATCGCCCCTGCGAACGTTCGATCCGCCGTGGTCGCCTCGGCACATCCCCAAATCACTCTCCCGATCCGCCGATCTCCGTCCCCGGATCGCCTCATCACCCGTCCGCATCGGCGAAGCGCATCGCCAAAACGCCAGATCACTCGTCCGATCTGCCCTTCTGCTCACACAAAACGCCAGATCACTCGTCCGATCTGCCCTTCTGCTCACACAAAACGTCACATCGGACGTCTGCAAGGTCGATTTTTTTAAAAAGATCGCCATTGCGGAACGGATCTTGCGTGGGTGGGGAGAACTACGCAGGCGTTTCTGATTTCGGTGTCACGGGAATCGGGCCGTCGACGTCGTGCCGCGATTCTAGCAAACGCTAACGGTCTTCGTCGGTGAGCATGGGTTACCTCGCAAGTGATGAGGGCGAGGAAACAGCGGTGGAAATGGCCCCCAGAAATTCATGGTGATAGCTGACTACGTATGACGACGCTCCGGCTTGTCCGGGTTCTTGACGCGCGTGCGGAGGTGGGTGTAGATGGTCGGCGATGGACTTTCTGATGCGTCTGCGCCGCTACTTGGAGCGGGTAGGGCAAGCCCCCGAGGGGCTTCCGTACGTGACCGTGGACGTCGCTGCGCACAGGCGGTTCTTGCTGGAGACGATCGAAAAGGAATGGGGAGTTGTTGAGTGGCGAGAAGCTGAGCTGGTGAACCACGGATGGGATGCACTCCGTACCAGTGCAGTGATTCGAGGCTTGGCAAGCGACATTGTCGACCAGTTAGATCCGACGGTGACGACGAGTCGGCTCGCAAATCTTATCAATGAGGGTATTGCGATTTACTTCTGCACGATCCGGGCAAGTGGGCATCCGGCGACCATCAGTGTACCACCGGCGGACCGGCATTTGTATCAGATTGCGGCCCATGCGTTCGATCGCAAATATTCATCGGGTGCGTGGGAATTTCCGCCTCATTATGCATTCGAGGTGCGTCTGGTTCAGAGGCGCGCCGACAAGGTCGTGCTGTCTCGCTGTGGAAGTACATTTCTCGAAATGACGGGCATCGCGGCAATCCAATGGTTGGTCACGCTCGAAGCGGCGCAATCGATTGGCTCGGATGACGATTTTCGGTTGTCGCCCGAATATGCATCCTATTTGGCTCGGGAACGTCAGGTGCGAACGGATGACGAAATAATTGATCCCACCCTCGAACGGCTCGAGGCATTTGGTTTGCTTGGTTCTCAGCATAGGACCGACTCGGAATATTGGGTCGTGGAGCGTCACTTGCCCATATTCGAAGAAATCGGCCAACGAAAATCGACGCCCTACGCCATCCTCGCCGACGCGCTCTTGCGGGACGAAACCATGGGGCTCGTCGAACGAGCGCATCCAGACGCCCGGATGATGCAAGAAAGCGCGGCCGCGACAACCGCACTTCAAGCTCGCATGGTCGTGCACGAAGTACGCAATGCTCTCGTTCCTGCACAGATCGCTTTCAATGCGATAGTATCGAAGATATCTGACGACGACGAAGTTTTGCAAAAAAGGCGCGCGCGTGTCGAGGGCGGTATTCAGCGCGCGCTCGATTTCGTCGATGGCATGCTGCGCGTAGCCAATCTCGGCGTCGAACAGCCGACCACGTTCGATGTTGCAACGGCATTGCGCGACGCATGTGCCGCAATGTTGCGCGAGCTCAACGGGGGATTCCAGCAGCCAATGGCTATTTCCGAGGGATCGGTCGTGGGCCCTCGCGATCGATTTGTTCTTGCCGTAACGAATCTCCTGCGAAATGCCGCCCAGAGCATAGCGGGCAAGGCAGACGGGCGCATCGCCATATCGACGGAAGTCGCCGAGTCTTTCATTCTGATCCACGTGGATGACAACGGAGCCGGCGTACCCGTGGCGCAGCGTAGCGCCATCTTCGAACCGGGAATCACATTCCGCACGGGTGGCAGCGGCCAAGGACTTGCACTGGTGCGTCAAGTCATCGAAGGTGAGATGCGAGGCTTCGTCATGTGCACGGATGCTCCACTCAGCGGCGCCAGATTCACGCTTCGGATCCCCTTGCAATCGAGGACGACATGAACGACTTCGGACGGATTCTCATCATCGATGACGACGTGGCGTTCCTGGAGACATACGAGGATCTCCTATCTGCGCAAGGGTACATCGTCGAGCGGGCGACGAACCGGACCAAGGCGCTCGAGCGGCTGGACGAACCCGGTTGGGCGGTCGTCATCGTCGACCAGAAGCTCAATGGTCCGGGCGGTCCCGACGATGGCCTCGACTTGATTGCCGAAGTCGGCATCCGGGCTCCGGGGGCCAAGGCTATCCTCGCAACGGCATATGCATCCAAGGTGGCGGTCGAACGGGCATTCAGGGACGGCGCATACGATTATCTCGAAAAGCGGGACGTATTCGCGGCGCTTCTGCAAGTCAAGGTGCGAAACGCGATGGAAGCCGTGCGCGAGCGATGGCTGGGGTCACTCGACCAATCCGCTACGGAGACGGCCATTCGAAACACCTGGGACGCCGTGAGAAACGAAAAGGATCGTCAACGCAAAGGTCTCCTTCTCGAGCACCTCATGGAACTGATCCTCAAGACGATTCCAGGATTCAACCGTCTCGGTTCGCGAATGAAAAACGAAACCGAGGAATTGGATATTCTGGTGCAGAACAACTCGCCCGATCCATTTTGGCAAAAAGAGAGCCCGTACATTCTCGTCGAATGCAAGAACTGGTCGAGTCAGCACGTGGGCACCAAGGAAGTTCGGGATCTTCTAGGAAAAATCGAAGATCGGTACCAACGTTGTCGCCTTGCCGTGCTCGTCGCCGTGGGGGGATTTGCCGATACCGTGCGTCTGGAACTGGCCAAAGGGGCGAAAGGGAATCAGCTCGTGATGCTCATGGGGGCTGGCGATCTCGACAACTTGGTGAAGTCAGCCGATCGTAATGAGGTGTTGAAAGACGTGCACCGGCGTGCTGTTGGGGCGACATTCGACCATGGGCGGGACGAATAGCGCGCACACACCCGGTGCTGCACTCACCGTAGCCCCGCTATCCCTGCCACGGCGATGCGCCCTTCTTGCGCATAATCGATCGCTTCGCCCAAAATGCGCGCCGCCTCTTGTGGCGCGTGGAACCCCATCGAATTCTCCGCATTGATGAAGTCGACCCGGAACTGCGCCCGCCGTTGATAGTCGCGCGCGGCCTTCAGCTCTTCATCCGTCGCGCCCACGGCCATTGCGGTTTCGATGTCGGCAATCAATGCGACCAGCGCATCGAGCGCTCGGTTCATCAGGCCCTTGGTACGGTCCTGAATGATGGCCACGCGGCTCTTGATCTCGGCCTCTTCATAACGATGACAAACCTGACACGACCGAGCCACCTGGAGCATGGGGCTGCGGACCTGGTGGTCGCTGAACTTGAGCGCCCCTTCGCGCGTGTACGGCATGTGGCAATCCGCGCACGCGACGCCCGAACGCGCATGAATGCCCTGACTCCAAAGCTCGAATTCCGGATGCTGCGCCTTGATGACGTCGGCACCGGTCGTCTTGTGCTTCCAATCGGAAAATGGAGTGCCGTCCGGGAATTTGTAGTCGGCGTAGTAGGCTTCGATTTGTTCGAACTTCAGCCCATTGTTCCACGGGTAAAACAGCGTCGTCTTGGGCCCGCAGTAATATTCGACGTGACATTGCCCGCAGGTGAACGAACGCATTTCTTGGCGGCTCGCCATCGTATTCGGATCGTAGGGCGTTTTGCGATTGCCTTTTCGCCACGTGGCAATCGATGGAATGTGCGGGACCGGATCGTCGCTCGTTGCCAGCGCCGCGATGCCTCGGATGAATCCGGGACGCGTCACGCGAAGCTGCATCGATTGCGGATCATGGCAATCGATGCACGCGACCGGGTGCTTGACGCGCTCGGTTGCTTTCGCATAAGGCTCCGCCGTGACGATTTCGAATCCTTTCATGAGCTGCGCTTTGCCCGATTCGCTCAGCAAGGGATCCGCGAGTGACCCCGCAGCACCTGCATCGATGCCGGCTTTTCGATACGCCACCGTCGTGCTGGCATGACAATGCACGCAAGCGCCCGGCTGTGGCCTCTTCAGCACGCGCTCGGTTTCCCGCTGGTCGTGCAGCATATAGGCGTGACCACGCTCTTCGCGAAAATCGATGGCAAATGCATAACCGTTCCACATCGTGACGAGACGCGGGTCCTGCTCGATGTGGCTCTTCGTTTTGGCGACGTTGTTTTCGCCGATGGCAAACGGGTCCGCTTCGCTGCCGCCATAACGCGTGCGCTCCATGTCGACGGTGCGTTTGTAGGCGTCGTACTGCCGAGGGTAATTCTTGCCCCATTCGGCCGGATCGACCGTCTGCTCGTCGATGTTCGCGACGCGAAGCACCGTATATTGAGCTTCAGCTTTGCGGTCGGCGATGGTTTGGTGCACGAGCATGACGCCGATGATGGCGACGGCGACCAGAATGGTAAGGATCGTGTAGCGGTTTTTCATGCGTTCATCTCGTGTTAGCGAGTTCGTCCGTGTCCGACGACGATGTGGCAATGCGTGCAATCGATTTTTTCGTCCGAATGTCCGCGCGGCGCGGTCATTTCACTCACCATGGTGTCGTGACATCGAATGCAATTCTCGTTCAATACGGCCTTGTTGCTCTTCCGAATGCGGATCGGTTCGGGGAAGTCCTGGAGCGTGAAACCCTTCGAGTGGAGAAAGCCGTTTTGGGCCTTGACGAGGTATTTGGGAATGAACGACGTCGGCGTGTGGCAATCATTGCACGTGGCGACGGCATGATGGCTCGCCTTGAGCCACCCGTCATAATGGTCGTTCATGATGTGGCAGTTTTTGCAAGCGGCCGGATCATTCGAAAGATACGACGCGCCTTGGCCATACCAAAAGGTGTAGCCGCCGGAGAGCACGAGGATCCCGAACAAGATGGCAAACGATTGTTTCACGAAGTCATTCCCTGAGCCGCGAGGGAGCGGTCGTGTAGCAAAGACGATCGGCCACGTAAAGGGAAATTTCTCAGCCGAGTTCGATACTTGACGCGCTTGGTCGGTTATCCGTCACGGTCCATACTTCACGACGAACCCATCGTGGCCCCCGGCGCTCGTGAGCAGGCCCGTACCGAAGTCCAGCGTGCCCTGGTATCGCCCGACGGCAACAACATTTCCCATGCTGTCGGTGGCGACTGCGCGGGCAGATTGTTCGAGGGTATCGCCGGCGCGTTTGCTCCACGTATGAGTACCAGCCGCGCTGAATTTGGCGAGGAACATGTCATTTCCGCCCGCGGACGTCAACGTGCCGCCGCCGAAATCGGCCGATCCGGTCATGCGGCCGACGAGCACGACGTTGTTTTGCGCGTCGGTCTTGATTCCAAGCGCGGCCTGATCACTGGAATCGCCGAAAATCTTGGCCCATTGAGGCACGTTCGTCGAGCTGTACTTGGCAACGAAGATATCGCCAGCGCCGGCGCTCGTGAGGGGCCCCAAGCCAAAGTCGACGGTGCTGTGGATGTAGCCAGTGACAATCGCATTGCCCGCGCCGTCCGTGGTAACGCTCGTCCCGTCTTGAATGAGCGGCGCACCAATTTGACGAGTCCAGACGTGGTTGCCGGCGGCCGAGTATTTCACGAGCATGGAATCGGTCGACCCCATGCTCGTTATGGCGCCGCCACCGAAATCGACCACACCCTGGAAAGATCCGGTGAAATAGATGTCGCCTGCGGCATCGACGGCGACGTCGCGAATGTATTGACCCGACGCATCGCCAAAACCCTTGCTCCACAGGTGAGATCCCAGCATAGAGAATTTGGCAATGAATGCGTCGTCGCCACCCAACCAGGGCAGAACGCCTCCGCCGAAGTCGATGGGGCCCGCGGCGTACCCGACGATGATGGCATTGCCGGCGGGGTCGAATGATACGGCCAATCCTTCGTCGCCACCGGGCGAACCGAATGCGCGGCTGAGGAGGAAACTGCCCGTCGAGGTGAGTGCGAGGGCGAAAATGTCGTGCGTGCCATTGACGCTGACGTGCGCACCGCCTCCAAAATCGACGGTGGATTGGAACAAGCCCGTGACGAGGATGTTGCCGGCAGCATCGATTGCAACGCTGCGCGCGCCGTCGGTGCCATTGGCACCATATTGTTGGCTCCAGAGATGGTTACCTTGAGGATCGTATTTGGCGATGAAGATGTCACCATTGCTCGTGGGCGTCGTGAACGGGCCGCCGCCGAAATCGACGGTGCCAATGAATTGTCCGACGATGACGATGTTGCCGAGTGGATCGACGGCGACGTCGAAGATGTCCTGAAACGCTGCATCGCCGAACGACTTGGCCCAAAGGGCGCTGCACGCCTCGTTGATGATGCCGTCGCAATCGTCGTCGCCCATGGTGTTGCAATTTTCGGCTTGCGGCTGGACTTCGCCAACACATGGCCCATACGCCGTTCCTTGCGCATTGCATGCGTGCGTGCCCGCCTTGCATTCACCCACGCCCGCCGTGCCCATCGGACCCGTGTAACACGCCTCGACGGTATTGGGCACGCACACGCAGGAGAGACCACCTTCGTTGATTTGCCCGTCGCAATCTTCGTCGCCCGGCAATGCGCACGATTCCATTTGCGGCAGGACTTCATCCATGCATGGGCCGTACGCCGTTCCTTGCGCATTGCATGTCCACGTACCGGCTTTGCAATCGCCGACGTCTTGCGTGCCCATGGGACCCGTGTAACAAGGCGCCATGCTATTCGGAATGCACACGCACGACAAGCCGCCTTCGTTGATCTGGCCGTCGCAATCTTCGTCGCCCGGCAATGCGCATGTCTCCATCTGCGGAACGACGTCGCCAACGCAAGGCCCGTACGCCGTACCCTGAGCATTGCATGCTTGAACACCGGCCTTGCAATCGCCGACGTCTTGCGTGCCCATGGGACCCGTGTAACAAGGCGCCGTGGAATTCGGCATGCACGCGCAATCGGCGCCTTCCTCGTTCACCATTCCATCGCAGTCGTCGTCGACCATCGTCGAGCACAATTCGGCATTTGGCGTGATCTCGCCCACACACGGACCAAAGTCGGTTCCATCTGGGAGACACGTTTTTACGCCGGCCTTGCAGGCACCTACGATTTCGGTCCCCGGAGGCCCCGAATAACAAAATTCCGTGCTTCCAGGCGTGCACGAGGATCCCCCGCCTGCGCCGCCCATTCCACCGCCGCCCATGCCTCCAGTGCCGCCGCCGCTGCCTCCCGTGCCCGCTTCGCCTCCAGCGCCCGCATTGCCCCCGCCGCTCGATGACGTCGATCCGGAGCCCGTGGACGTTTGCGGGTCATCGCCCGAACAACTCGGCAGGAGTGTAAGGGCCATGAAAAGCGAAAGGGATGCATACGACGAGGGCGTACGTAGGGACTTCATGGTCGCCTGATGCATCATGAACGCGCGGGCACGTCAAGGGAGAACTGGCTACCGCAGAAGGTTCACGAACATGAGGATGGGCCTTTTCTTGTTCTGAAACTTGCCCTATGACTGCCACATGGGGACGAATCTGTACTTGCCCGTCGCTTTGATCCTGTGCGCGAGTTTGTCGAGCCAATTGGCACACGCCGAGGAAGCCGCTCCGGTAGCGACCGCTGAAGCTGCCGAAATCCAATTGAAAGACGGTACGTTCAAACGCGGAACCATCGTTTCCGTCGAACCCGGGCAACGCGTCATCATCATCGTTGCCGGTGAGCAAAGCGTAATTCCATGGGCCGAAGTTGCGAAGATCGTTGGTGGTCCAAAAGAATCGCAACCCACGGTCATCCAGGCGGCGCCAAGTCCCGCGCCTGCGTCGCCGGCTCCCGCGGCCGTACCGGCTCCCGCGAAAGGCATGCCCGTCGTTCACATCGAATCGAACTGGGCCGAGACGGAGCTGCATCGCGTCGACGGAGAGCTCGGTGTTGGCACGGCGGCCGGCCAAAATCAGGGTGCTGCGCATACGTTGTCGCGTTACGTCTGTCGAGCGCCCTGCAACAAGCCCGTCGACGGCAGCGATGGGCATCGGTTTTTCATTACAGCACCTGGCATGTACCCGTCGCCGCATTTCCGTTTGGAAGGGTACGAGGGACCAGTGACCGCACGCGTCGAGGGTGTGAGTTTCTCGAGGTATGCGGGAGGTGTTGCCGCGGTTGCGGCTGGCGGCATGTTCACGCTTGGGGGCGGGATGTTTTTTGGGATGAGTTACATCGCCGAAAACGAAACGCCATCCGAGGAAAACCCCAATCCGAAAAAAACGGCAGAACAAGTGCGTACCGTCGGGCTCGCGATTGGTGGCGTGGGGCTGGTGGGCGTTGCCGTGGGCCTCGTCATGTTGTCGGCGGGGAAAACGCGTGTGGAAATCGTCGAAGCGAGCCGTGGCAATGCGGGGCTCGTGTTCGAAAATGGCGTTTTCCGATTCTGACCGCGCGATAGATCAGCTTCGCGTGCGCAGCGTCGTGGGCGCTTCACCGCGAACGGCGGCCGCCAAAGCTTGCGTGAATTGATCGACGCTACCGCGTTCGGCGTCTTCTCCGAGCGTATAAAACAGCCACGTCGCACCTTTTTTTACGTCACCGGTGGTGGATGTCGCATAGGGCCGTCGCATCACCCAATTCGACGCGATGAGATGGCTGCGGACCATGGTTGGATGAAACCCGCTCCCAAGCACCACATACGACAGGGCGCGCAGATTCGGTGCCAGGCGGCGGTAAATGGCATCGAGCTCCCGCTTGACTTCCGCCGAAGGGAGGGGAAGCCCAACGCCGATGACGACCATCATTGCAATTCCGCGCGTCCACTGCTCGAGCAGCTTCGATGCAATCCGTTCAGCATCCCGCTGATTGGCAATCGTGGGCGGGCCCTTCATCCAAACCGCGAGAATGTCGTGCCAAAACATCACGACAACGGTTTCATCGGTCGAGCGTTCGATGGTAACAGCAGGCATATCGAGCTTCTCTCGAGGCGTTGACGTGGGGCGCCAATCACCCTAGTCGACCGAGCGTGCGGTCGTCAATGAAAAACGACACGCTGCGTCGATTGTCGTCTCAGCAGCGGCGCCCGAGAACAATCAATCCTCCGACGAGTACACGATCTTGCCCACGCGCGCTTCTTCCTCGGAGGCCGTTTCGCGTTCGGCCTCGAGCGCGCGCCTTTCCACGACGAGGTCCGGAAAGCGATAACGAATCCCGTCCGCCGTTTCCAGGTCCACGTCTCCGCCGAGCGCCACGATTTCCCGCGTCAATTCCTTCGAATCAATGTCTCGCCCCGCTGCTTTTCGGTATGCGTCGACCAATGAATCTTCCTCGACGCCTTGCGGTTTTTCCAGCACTTCGCGCAGCATCGCGCGCCGGCCATTTTCGCGTGCAATGCGCCGAGCTTCGATGGGGCGCCATACGGCGCGTACGAGCGGTATCGCGAACAGCAGAATCGAAAAAGACAGCGGCACGAGCCCCAGCGCAATCGGAGTGCCATCGAACGGCAATTCATTCATCGGAATGCCCATCATGGCGAGGCGCAAATTGGCGAGCGTCAAGCCATGTTGCATCACCCAAGCGCTCATGAACAGGTTGAACCCATTGAGCCCCATGATGAGCAAATTCGTGCCTACGTCATTTCCGGTAAATGGGCGGAGCTTTTCCAGGCGTTTCCATATGGGTGTCGGCCTGTCCCACCCGCTCAGATCCCCCGCAGTGCGCCGAACCGCCGGAAACTTATAATAGATTCCTCCTTCGTCGGAGACTTCCACCGTGCCATCGTAATCGAGCATGAGCCGAGCCATCATGGGATCGGCTTGTTCACGCGGCAGACCTGTGACGCGCATTACGTCGGAAAGTCCAATGCGGCCCTTTTGTGCGCGAATTTCAGCGAGCACGAGGCGTTCGGTTTCACGCGGATCCGCTTCGGGCGCAGGTGGTCCGAAGAAGAACCGGTTGACCTTGTCATAAAACCGCGGCCCGTTTTCCTCGTCGTCCCTCGCTGCTTTGCGTGTTACATCGTATGCCGATCCTTCGTACGGTTGGACATAGCGATATCGTTGGTGCGTGCGCGAGAGTGCGACGGGCGAAAATGGATGAAACGTCCAAAAGAGCGCATCGCTCACGATTCGGAAAAACAGGTACGTTGGCAGAAAGCCGTGCCCGTGGTCGCGATCGCGGGAATCGCTCGAGGAGCCTCGGGCGAACATGAATCCGAGGAGAATCGCCACGAAAATGGCGGTGTAACCAAGAAGAACGATGGTTATCCACGCGCGGACGACGAATCGGAGAATTCCGAGAAATGCTTTGCCTACGGCACGTGCAAAGCGCTTGGCGCGTGTGGGCACTTCCCAAGGTTTGGTGAAACCATGAGGAAAACGAAATAGGAGCTCGCCGTCCTCCGTGACGCGCAAGTGCCCGCGATATTCGCTGACGAGCGCATGAAGACCCTGCTCGGCATCGCGAAAAGGCAAACCGCTTTTCGCAGATGCATCGGCAATGGTGAAATCCTGTCCTTGCCCGCGCAGCGTTCGAAGAAGCTCTTTCGCTGCTTCGTGCTGGTCGAGCAATTTCGGAGTCGATGTGGCCACTCCCTACGTTTCGCCATGGAAAGCGCGGCCTGCAAGCTGGTCCGGGGGAGGCGAGGTCGAATTGTGCCTGGAAAACGAGCTACTCCAAGGATTGCTCGTTTGGGAACCTCAGAATTTCATCCGCATTCCCACAGATCCCGGGCCGACCATGAATTCCGGCTCGAACGCGGTGACGTCGTCACGCACGAGGACGGTTTTCTTGCTGGACAAGCCAGCGGCGAACATGATGACGCCGGCTGCTTGGCCCAATCCATCGAGAACCAGGAGTGCATTGGCAATTGCGTAGAGGCCCGACCAACTGCCTCCCGGGCTTGTTTCCATCACCGTGAACGGACCGATGACCGGTATCGCCAAGGAATAAGCATTGGACGGTCCGCTGAGCGCGCCGAGCAGCGTAATTCCATAAAGGCCACCGAATGTTGCGGCTCCGGCAATGACGAGGCCTTTGCGCGAGCGCTCCACCTTGTGGTATCCCATTGGAACAAAGCCGTTGTAGGCCATTTCCTTGGGACGATCGTCAGCTTGTTCTTTCCACGGCGCATATGGCTGACCCGTATAGGGAGGCGGTTGAGGCTGAGCACGGGGGGGCGGAGCTGCGCCCGGAGGAGCCGCTGGCGGTGGTGGCAATGGGGCAGCACCTTGCGGCGCTGCTACGGGCGGCGCAATCGGGGGAGGTGGTGGAGGTGCTGGCAATGCCGGGTCTTGCGGGGGCGCATCGGGAGCGGCAGCAGGAGGTGGCGATGGCGGTGGTGGCAAGGGGGCCGCTTCAGCGGTGGATGCTGGTGGCGGCGCGGGCTGCGCGAAGGCGTGACCGGCTGATGCAATGACGCCGGCTACGACGATGGCGGCTGCAAGAAACTGGCGTGTCGTGGCTTGCTGCATGGTAGTGATCCCGACGGATGCGGGGGCCATCAACGTCGTTTTCTCCCTGGTTCGCGCACGCTACCACATTGCTGGCGTCAATGTCTTCAGTATTCGACTCCGCAATTGACATCCTCGCCCAGGTCGTATCTCATGGATGCAACCAGGAGTCATCCCATGAACTTTTCTTCGAAGCATATCGGTGCAGCTTTTCTGACCGCCATCCTGATCGCTTCCTGCAGCGGCGAAAACAGCGGCCACTCGTCATCCGGGGGAAACCCTGCGCCTGCCGAGTTCGATGTCGCGCCGTCGATCAGTGAATGCGGCGGATTCATCAACTCGGGCGCCAAAATTCCCATGCCCGATGCAGCAACCTATTGCGACGCCGAGCGTCTCTTGTGGAACTACGACGCGGCCACCAAAACGCTCGGTCTGACCAATGCTCGCATCATGCTCAATTGTTGCGGCGATCATTCCGTCAACGTGACGCGCGACGGCGACACGCTCGTGTTCACGGAAGTCGATGCTCCCGAGGCGGCGGCCGGAGGCGCTCGATGCCATTGTATGTGCGTCTTCGATTATGCGGCTGACATCATCCCGGTGGAATCGGGGAGCATTTCGATCCGCGTCGTCCGCGACGTGACGGACGCTCCTCCTTCCAAGATAGCTTGGGAAGGCACGATCGATACGAGCGCCGGGGAGGGCGAAGTGATCATCAACTCGGAAAGCGCCGAACCGTGGTGCATGAAGTGATTACGTGCTCACCACGCGAATCTCCGTCTTCACGGAATTCGCAATGAAACAAAATTCGTGCGCGTCGTGATGCAATCGGTCTTCTTCTTCCGCCGAAGGCCGTTTGTCCCCGCCATATTCGATGCGTGGATGCAATTCGACCAGACTCACCCACGGAATGCGCTTTTCGTTCTTCGTCATGTGCCCGATGGCTTCGTCGCGATAGCTGATCACGTGAAACCCGGCACGCGATGCGAGCCACAAAAATGTCAGCATGTGGCAGCTCGATAGGGCCGCCACGAATGCTTCTTCCGGATCCACGTTTGCCGGATTGGAATGGGGCAGGGGAACCACCGATGGCGACGGCGATGCGGGCACCGTCAATCCGCCATCGAACGACCACGAGTGCTCGCGCGAATACTTGCCGTGCACGAAGTCGCCGCCGGAAAATTGCCAATCGATGGTTGCTTTGTGTTCGGACATGAATGCTCCCTTGCCGATGGGCAGGCTCATCGGAGCACTTTCCATATTTCCATGGATTGGTAGTTGCTCCAATAAACGAATTGAGCATCGACCGCGATGCCCCAGGGCCCCGGTGGACCTTTGTAAATGGTGACGAAGGGCTCGGAGCCGTCCTTGCGAGCTTTGCGGATTTCGCCCATGCTTTCCTCGGTCCAATAAACGTATGTATCGTCGACGGCGAGCGCTCGAACGGCCGACGTAGCAGGTGCAATCGTTTTGGCGGAACCTCCCAAATGCGGCGCCCAGTGCATCCCGTTGTAGGAATTCCAGTACGCATTCGACGCGTCGACCACCATGTTCGTCGGCACTGTCGGGCCGAGGGAAATCTGGTCGGGCTTGGGTGTATCGACCGGCGAGCGCCAGATGCTGCCGTCGCTAAGAGACCAGTACAGATAATCCTTGTGGATGGCGACACCATACGCCGATGTCGGTGTCGAGACGAAGGTATTGGATATCCCTCCAGCGACCGGTCCAAAACGAATGTTGGACAATGACGACCAGTATACATTCTTCAAGTCCGCGGCGACGCCACGCACGGTTCCATTCATGCCGGAATACATGAACATATTCGAGCCGTCGTGATTCATGCGCGCCATGACGTTTCCACCTCCAACGAAAACACCCGCGTCGCTAACGAAAATGGCATTGGCGGCTGCGCCAGTCGTATTCATGATGAATGTGCTTCCGCCCGCGAGCTTTACCTTCGCGACCTCGCCCGCCCCCGAACGCGAGCCAATGTAAAGCTCGTCGTTGTAAATGGCCAGCTCTCCGGCCGGAAAGCCGGCTTTCGATACGAGCACCGGCGGATTGCAGATGCCCGAATTGCACAGGCCACCCTGGCATGAATTGCCACACATTCCGCAATGGTCCGGATGCGTGGTGAGGTCGGTCTCGCAGCCGTCGGCGAGGTTCCCATTGCAATCGCCAAAGTTATCCATGCAGCTCGCAATCATGCATTGCGACTCCGCGCATGCCATGTTGGCATTCGGAGCCATGCACGTGTTGCCGCATCCACCGCAATGCTCGGCATCCGCCTTCGGATCCACCTCACATCCGGTCTTCGGATCCATGTCGCAATCGAGGTAATCCAAGACGCATTGCGCGAGCTGGCAAGTGCCCGTCACGCACGCCGTAATCGCCTGAGGCGCCTCGCAGGAATTACCGCACGCTCCGCAATGCTCGAAACTCACGCTTGGATTCGTTTCACAACCGTTTTCATAAAAGTTGTCGCAGTTTTCACGCCCATCCGTGCAGCTCGGTATGGAACACTTCCCACCCTCGCACGCAACATTGGCATTGGGCGCCGCGGCACAAGCATTGTCACACGCTCCGCAATGCTCGAGCGTCGTCGTATCGGTTTCGCACTCCGTCGTGGGATCTCCATCACACTCGGCAAATCCCGTTGGACATCCACCGCCCTGTCCCCCGGCCCCACCCGATGCAAAATCGCGGTCTGTCGGCGTACACGCTCCCCCTAAAACAAAAGCCGCCAAGAGTAAGCCTATCGCCTGAAACCCGGTAAGCTCGCGCGTCATGAGACGCAAGATACCACGGAAGCACAACGAAGCGTTTCTGGAAATCGAGAGGAAATACGCTTCGCGAAGCGAGCTCAGATCGCCGGTAGAGCCGGTTTGACGTGCGTTTGCAACCACGCGTCGATGAGCGGACCCGCCGGAGCTGGCCAGCCCATTTTTGCAAACTTACGCAATAGCTCCGGCGTGTGATCTCCCGCGCCAGTGCGATCCTGGAATGCCTCGCGCGCCCGCAAAACCTCCTGCGCCGCGTCCTGAAATCGACCGTCGTAATAGGCAAGCCACGCACGCGTCAGCGCCAAGTGCTGCTTGGGCTCCGCTTCGAGCAGCGGAAGACGCTCACATTCAGCCAATTCCGCACGGGCAAATTCGACGCGACCACATTCGAGCGCAATCTGCGCGCTAATGACCTTCGTCTCCACCTGACCCCACGGATCCGCCAGCCGATCGTACAGACCTCCAGCCGCCCGCGCATGCGCCTCGGCAATCTCGAGCTGCCCCGCATCGAATGCAATCATCGCCAAAAGCCGCTCACACGCAGCCTCCCCACGCGGCGTCCCAAGATCCCGGAAGCTGCGCCGCGTCATGAGGGCCACTCGACGAGCCTCATCCAAACGCCCCTCACGATGATCCGAATGCGCAAGCGAAATGTCGCATTGCGCCATACCCAATCGATAACCAATCGCGTCAAACTCAGCTCGGGCAACCTTGAGCCGCTCCCGCGCCTTCTCCGGCGCTCCACCAGCTTGCTCGACGAAGCTGTGAAGCACCAAACATTGAGCATGCCCAAGACGATCCCCGACAGCCTGGAACTTGCCTCCAGCACTTTCCAGAATCCTCAAGGCGTCCGGATGATCTCCAAGAAGGTAATCGATTTCACCGATGATGACTTCGCAGAGCGCCTGGCCATGCGAGTGGCCGAGCGTTTGGAACATTTCAAGGGCTGATTCGAGGAGCTTTTTGCCTTCGGCCGGCGCCGACAGATCGCTCGCCACGTGACCGAGGAGCCGGACGCAGTGAGCTTCGTTGAGCATGTCGGCTGCATCGTGAAAAATGCGGCGCGCTTCTTCGGCGTCGCGACGTGACTCTTCGAGGCGTCCGGCGTGCCGGAGAGCTTCGGCGCGCCAACGTTTCTGCGTTGCGAGGGGAAGTCCGTCGAGGCGACCGTCGAGAAGCGACAAGTCGCGCAGTGTGGCTTGCGCATCGCGCGTGCGGCCCCACGAGCGAGCGATCGACTTGTGCAAGATGCCCGCGGCGATGTCGATGTCTCCGGCGCGAAGCAAGTTGGTCACGCGGTGACGAACGATGCGGCGGCTCGATCCATCCGGATGACGCTCGAGGGCTGCTGCTGCGGCGCGGAGGATCATGGGCGCATCGGATTGCGCGTAGAGCTGCGCGAGCAGGTGCTCTTGCAAGAGAGCGTGTGGCCAACGCAGGCGCTCTTCGCCGGACTGGAGGAGGATTTGTGCGCGTTTCATTGCGGCAACGGCGCGATCTGCATCCACGCCGAGCGAACCGAGCTCGATGCGCAAGACGTCTTCGCGAATGTCGCCGCCGAGTGCTGCGGCTGCTCGAGCGCCGCGGCGAAGGTCTTCCGGAATCGCATGAAGCCGCTCTTCCCACAGCTCGGCCGTGGTCGCGGCGCGCATCGCAAGCTTCGCTTCGGGAACGACATAACGCCCATCGCGCAGCTCGATGTGTCCACCCGATGCCCACGAGTGCACGATTTGCAAAGCAAAGAGGGGGTTGCCTTTGCTGCGCTGAACGGCCTCCGTGATGGCTGCTTCGTCGAGCGGCAGGGTGCCTCGTAGCAGCGCCTGCGTTTGCGTTGCATCGAGCGGATCGAGCGTCACGCGATCGCCGCCGAGCTCGCGTAGGAGCCAATCGACCCATTCGCGCGCGACGGGATCCGTGGTGAGCGCTTCGTCGCGCACGGTGCCCACGAAGAACATCGGCAGCCGCGGCGTTTCACGATGCAGCCGCGCCACGCCTTCGAACGTAGTTGGCGCTGCGTGATGCAGATCGTCCAGCATCAAAAGAAGCGGGCGACCTCGAGCGATCTTCTCGAGCGTCCGTTGCATGACGCGCCAACGCGTCTCCGACGACAGCGCGAAACGCTTGCCCGTGGGGCCGAGCGGATCGCCTGGTGACGAAGGCTTGAGCCATTCCGCGGTCGCCGCGACCCATGTCTTGCCATCCTCGTCATCCGGGCCCACTTCCCACTGGTTCATGAGCACTTTTTCGATGACGTCGCGACCTTCGCGTTCGAAGCGGAAATGTTGCACGACGGCCCCGACAAACCCGTCGAGAGGCGCTGCGATCTTTCGATACCGCGCACGCAACGGAACCATGAGCCCTCGCTCGTGCGCGTCTTCGCACAGCCATTCCGCGAGCCTCGTCTTGCCCACGCCGGCTTCTCCCGCGAGCAAGATGAAGCGGTGCCTTGGATCCGGCGCTTGCGCGATCTCCGTCGCGAACTGGATCAGCCGAGCTCGTTCACTCGTACGCGCGATGAAAGGACTCGGGCGCAAGCTGAGCAGACCCGTCGTCGTCACTTGCGATTCCGCGTGAGCGCTCATTCCCATCGGCGAGCTGCTGAGCGACGTCCTGAACGGCGAACCCGCTGTCGGACGCGGCGTCGTCGTCGCCCCCTGACCTCGAGGACGCATGGGCCAGAGCACCTTGCGTGCATCCGCGGCAAAATCGAATCGATGCCAGGGCCGCTTGGCCATGAGGCGCCGAACGAACGCGACCGCATCGCTGGGAATGCCAGCTCGCAGAGGTACGTCCGGGATGGGCGCGCTCTTGTGCTGCTGCAAGAGTTCGTCGTCGGTGCCTTCGTACGGCTCGCGTCCGGAGATCATCGTGTAGACGACACATCCGAGCGAGTACAAATCCGTTGCTGGTCCAACGTGTGGCGCGGCATATCGAATCTGTTCGGGCGCCATCCACCCGGGCGTTCCTGCGCCCCAACGAATCGTTGGTTTGGCCGCTGGTGACCCGTCCAAGCGATGATCGACGCGGTCCTGCACGAGCCACGCGAGACCCAGGTCGAGCAGGTGCACCGTTGCCGTCGCAGGATCATCCGTCGGCAGGTCGACCAGAATGTTCGATGGCTTCAAGTCGCCATGAATGACGCCGCGAGCGTGCGCATGTGCGAGCGCTGCGAGCACGTCGTCGGTGATCTTCCAGATGAGCGGCCATGGCAGACCTCCAGTGTCTTGCGCGAGGTACAACCATTCGTGCAGCGATCGTCCGGGCACCGCGTCCATCACGAGAAACGGCGTTCCATCGGCGAGCGCACCGAAGTCGCGCGCTCGCACGAGGCACGGGTGGCTCAGCCCCGCAAGCGCTCGCGCTTCCTCGTAAAACCACCAGGATTCCTCCTGACGAGATCGCGCTCCAGGCTTGCTCAGGACCTTGACGGCGACGCGATCATCGTCGACGAGATCGCGACAGAGGTACACGACCCCCATGCCACCCCGCCCTAGCTCGCGCCGCACCTGGTAACGCCCGGCCAAAATCTTGCCGACAACCGCGCCGGTCTGCTCGCTCATTCAGCGGCCCACTATATCGTGCCTTTGCCCGACGCAAGACAGCCACCGCGCGCGTTCCTGTAGTACGGTG
This sequence comes from Polyangiaceae bacterium, assembly GCA_016715885.1. Taxonomy (NCBI): domain Bacteria; kingdom Pseudomonadati; phylum Myxococcota; order Polyangiales; family Polyangiaceae; species Polyangiaceae bacterium. The sequence continues at coordinate 1,078,886 of JADJXL010000020.1, read as the reverse complement.
CTGTCGCGACCACGTTGAAATGCTACGTTACGGAAGATGTCAAATATGGTAAGAGTGCTCGCGTTTGCGGGGGCACGTGACGTCCTTGGGACGTCCGAGTTGCTCTTGCCAATGGATGGAAAGTGTACGGCGGACGAGCTCTTGACCCGCGTATGTCAGCAATTTCCAAGACTCGAGCCGTACCGTCGATCGATTCGAGTTGCGGTGAACGGCACGTATGCGCGTTCGGACGATGAGGTTCGACCGGGCGATGAAGTTGCGCTGATCCCGCCGGTTGCGGGAGGTTGATGCATGGCCATGACGCACGACACGCAAGGCAATGCAAGGCGATCGCTGCCGATCGTGTCTTCGCGCCTCGGTGTTCCCAAGCGAATGGAGCCTGGGCCGCCGCCGCGAAGCGTGCGCCTTTCGGTGACGGATCGTTGCGACTTCGCGTGCACGTATTGCCGGCCGTCGCGCAGTGATGGGTACACCGACGGGCGGCTCATGACATCGGCGTGGCGCACGATGTTCGAAGCGTTGCGGCATGCAGGCGTGCGTCGAGTGCGCCTCACGGGCGGCGAGCCGCTCGTGCATCCGGAAATCGTTTCGATTGTAAAACATCTGTCCTCGATTGGTTTCGAAGACGTCGCGCTGACGACCAATGCTTCGCAGCTTGCGCGTCTTGCAAAACCACTGCGAGAAGCGGGTTTGCATCGACTGAACATCTCCATCGACACGCTCGATGCAGACCGTTTTCGCGCGGTCACGCGAGGTGGCGAGCTTGCCCCGGTGCTCGCGGGAATCGACGCAGCGGTGGAAGCTGGGTTTGTCCCGATCAAACTGAACACGGTCGTTTTGCGCGGCGTGAACGACGACGAGATCGAGCGGATTTTGCTTTGGGCGTGGGAGCGGAGGCTCGTGCCGCGATTTCTCGAAATCATGCCGATCGCCGAAGGAGCAAAGCTGGTTGCGGAGCATCTCGTGACGGCGTCCGACATACGCCGGATGCTTGCGCATCACCTCGTCGACGAGGACGCGGTGGTCGATCCTGGGCTTGGTCCGGCCAAGTATGTTCACGCGCGGCACGATCCGACGCTTCGCGTTGGGTTCATCACGGGGACGAGCGACACGTTTTGCGAAACGTGCGACCGGCTTCGAGTGTCGTCGACGGGCGTGCTTCGGCCGTGTTTGGCGACGGACGATGGCGTTGACGCGTCGAGTGCTGCGCGGAGCGGCGATGCGGAAGAGATCACGCGGCAGATTGACGAAGCCTGGTCGATGAAGCCCGACGGCAAGGTTTGGAAGGGTTGCACCGAAGAAACGGCAGCTCGGGTATCGATGCGGGCCATTGGCGGCTAGCATTCCGGCGCCATGGATTACGTCTTCTCGTTCGAAGCAGACGAAGCGGGGCCCGATTTGGATCTCATGCCGCTCGCTGCACGCCGCGCCCTCGATCATGCGGGCTTGCATCTTCCACTCGAAGGTTGGCGATCTTTGTCGGTCGATGAGCGGAAACGCATCACGCGTGCAGGCGGGCAAAGCGCGGTCGATGTGTCGACCGTTGCGACGATCGTTTCATATGCCAAACCTCCCGCGCGCCCGATCGATCCCATTGCTGATCCCACGCCCGAATTCTTGCCTGTGGGATTGTCTTCGAGGCGAGGCATGGATGCGCAGCGTTGGGCGACGCTCGGAGGCTTGGAGCGTTACGCCTTGGCGCATGCTGCAGAACGCGCGCTGAAACGAGGAAAGCCCAAGATTCTCACGACTGCGATCGAGTCCGTTTTGGCCCGAGCGCTTGAACCGGTCTCGTCCCGCGCTCCGGTCATTGTTTCGGAACCAAAGCAACTGTCGACGCACATCGGTCCTTCGGGTGATGTGCGTATGGTGGATGTCGCGGAAAAAGCCCCGACACGAAGGCGTGCGGTGGCTACGTCACGCGTGCGCATGAGCGCGGAGACCGTCGAGCGGCTCTTGCGCGGTGATACGCCGAAGGGCGAAGTGCTCGCGACCGCGCGCATTGCGGGCATCATGGCTGCCAAACGCACGCCGGACATCATTCCGATGTGTCACGCCATCGCGCTGTCGCATGTCGAAATTCAGATCGACATCGACAAACCTTCGGCGACGGCGCTCATCACGGCGCGCGCGGAAGCGGTCGATCGCACGGGCGTCGAGATGGAAGCGATGGTGGCTGCATCGATCGCAGCGCTGACGATGTACGACATGCTCAAAGGCATCGATCGCGAGATAGTGGTGGAGCAGGTGATGCTCGTGGAAAAGAGTGGCGGACGTTCAGGACATTTCCGGAGGTCGACATGAGTGCGGGGCGTATTCGTCGCGAGCCGCTTTCGTTGGATGAAGTGACGTGTCTCGTCGCGCGTCCCGAAGCGGGTGCGATCGCCACGTTTTTGGGCGTCGTGCGCAACATGAACGATGGCCGTGCCGTCACGTTGCTCGAGTACGAAGCGTACGGAACGATGGCCGAAGCGGAGCTCGCGCGCATCATCGAGGAGATGGAGCGCGAAATGCCCGAAGTTCGCGTTGCGGCGACGCATCGCATCGGGTCGCTGTCGGTTGGCGATGCAGCGGTCGTTTGTGCTGCAAGTGCTCCGCATCGGCACGAAGCGTTCGTCGCGTGCCGCGAGCTCATCGATCGCATCAAGGCGCGCTTGCCGATATGGAAGCGTGAACATGGCCCCGATGGTCCGTATTGGGTGGGCTGGGAAGATGCGCGGTGCTCACCGGATCATGGCGAGCACGAGCATCACCATCGTTGAAACCGGGCCAGATTCGAACGCTCGCTCCGCGCGCGTATGACGCGCGCTACGCGAGGCTAGTTTACGATGGGGGGGCCGAGGCTCGCCTCCCGGTGCTTTTGCGCTTCGCACAAAAGCACGGCGAGGCTCGGCCCCCCCATACCCCCCGAGTTGGGCCTCACGCAGAGTGCCCGGTCATCTCGTCAAAACTCATCAATACGAATGGCTTCGAGCGTGCTGCCGTCTTCGACACGGCCCATGTCTTTCGGCACCACGACGAGCACATTGGCGCGCGCGAAGCTCGTGACGGCCCCGGATGCTTGATTGGCGAGGATTCTGGCGCGTGTGCCTTGCGGGCTCGCTTCGAGTTTGGCCCGTACGAACTCTTCACGGCCAGGTGATCGTTCAATGGCTCCGAGGATCTCGAGGCGCTCGCGGCGTGGTAGGGGACTTCCGTCGCCTTGCATGGCGCGAACGAGCGGAGCGCCGAAGAGATACCAAGTGAGCGATGCGCTGGCTGGGTTGCCGGGGAGACCGATCACTTGGGTTTGTCCTGCACGACCGACGGCGATGGGCTTGCCAGGCTTGATGGCCACGCGCCAAAAGTCGAGCGTCACGCCGGCTGCTTCGAAGGCTCCGCGCATCACGTCGTGATCACCCACGCTGACGCCGCCGATCGTCACGACGAGGTCGCTTCCGCGCAGCGCTTCGGCGACGGCATCGCGCGCGACGTCCGCGCGATCGGGCACGTACGCGCCCACGCGCGCAATCGCGCCCGCACGCCTAGCGGCTGCGGCCACGAAGATACCGTTCGATTCGGCGATGGATCCCGGCCGTCCAGGCGTACCCGGCGAACGCAGTTCGTCGCCGGAGCAAAGGATCGTCACGACGGGCCTGCGTGCGACCAAGACAAACGCATGATCGAGCGCCGCCGCGAGGGCCGCGTGACCGGGGTTCATGCGCGTACCTTGACGCAAAGCGATCGCACCTTGGGCGAGGTCTTCGCCGCGCATTCGTATGCATGCAAACGGTTTTGGCGCGTGCGTGATGCGAATCGTGTCGCCGGTGCGCTCCACGTTTTCTTGCGGGATGACGGCGTTCGTCCCTTGCGGCGTCGGTGCGCCCGTGAAGATGCGACAGGCCGAATGTGGGGCAAACGTTGGCAATTCGCCGCCTGCCGCGCTCTCGCCGATGACCGGCAAATCCCACGGACCCGCGCCGGCAAGGTCGTCCGTGTTTACGGCGTAGCCGTCCATCGAGCTGTAGTCGAACGCCGGCATGGGAACGTGCGCGACGATGTCTTCCGCGAGCACTCGACCTGTCGATTCATCGACGCCAACACGTTCGGCTGCAATGGGTCGTGCGCTGCCGAGCAGCTTGGCGAGAGCTTCTTCGTAGGTGAGCATTGCAAGTTCAGTGCTTCTTTTCGGAAGCGTGGTGGTGATGTCCGTGGGACGCGTGTTTGCCGCCGCGACCCGACGCCAGAGCTACCGCGTGATGCAGCATCGGGGCAATCAGCGTGTCGATCGCTAGCTCGACGGCTTGTGGGCTTCCGGGCAGCGCCACGACGACGTGTCCGCGGATGATGCCGGCGGTGGCACGCGACAGGATCGCGCGCGGGCCGATGGCGTCCCAGGACAAACGACGGAATGCCTCGCCAAACCCGTCGATGGTCTTGCTGAACATGGGCTCGAGCACTTCGATGGTGCGGTCACGCGGAGCGATGCCCGTCCCACCCGTCAAAATGATGGCGTCTGCGACGTTGGAATCGCACGTGTGGTGAATGGTTTCGCGTAGCGAATCGCTGTCTTCGCGAAGGATGTCGTGCAGCGCGATGGCAAATCCGGCGGCCTCGAGTTTTTCGCGAAGTAGGCGTCCACCGACGTCATCGACGCGCGTCCGCGTGTCGCTCAGCGTGAATGTAGCAATACGCAATGTTTCGGACATATGATTGGTGCTCATACTTTCGTTGTAGGTCGAAACCGTTCCGAGTGGAATGCAATTAGCGAGCGATCTGCACGCGTGTGTCGATCGTGGTTTTCGGCTCGAACACGACTTCTCGGTGCGGCATCGACAGGGCTTCTTCGAGCGGTTCTGGGGCGAAATCGAAGTGTTTTTGCCGGAGGGCTCGTTCGGGGAAAATGAGCCGCAAGCGCACGCCAGGTGGAGCTATCGGAGGTGCTTCCTTGGCGAAGATCGTGCGAGCGATGCGGCCTTCGGGGAAGGGCGTGATGACGGTGATGTCGGTCGCGCCACGACCGACGAGCTCATCCATCAGCGTGTTGTCGGCAGCTCCGCCATCGATGTGCACTTCGCCATCGAGCACCGGAAGGCGGGCGTAGATGATGGGGATGAAGCACGACGCGACGAGGACATCGTGCATGTCGCGTCGCGTGCGATTCGAGTGCACCACGAGTGCGTTCTGCTTGCCCGTGAGGAAACGACGCGCGTGCGTCGTCGCGACGAGCAGCTCCGTGCTCGTGCCATGGAGTTTGTCCTCGGGGAGAAATCGTTCCAGCGCTTCGCGAAGCACGACGCTCATGCCGAAGACGCTCTTTTCGCTACGCAGATAGCGTCTCGACACGACGGGTGTGCCGGCCATCGAGCGCCACATGTCGGGACCGACGGATGCGAGACCTGACACGTAGGTTGCGCCTGTGAGCGACCCTGACGATGCGCCTGCAACGAGGTCGAAGCGTTCGCCTGCGGCAACGAGGCGCGACATCACGGCAATCTGAAATGCGCCTCGGCAGGCGCAGCCTGGTAACGACAGCGCACGCACACCCCGCTCTTATCAAACGCCTGCGCGTTCGTCACGCATCCGCACGCGTAGCGAGCGGCGCCGAGCCACGTGACGAAGAGAAAGTGCCGCGATGCGATAGCGCTCCCACGCGTGCTGAGCTACGCACGTTCGCGTGGCAGAGCCGCTGATCCCCTACATCACGATTCCCGAAATTCCGCTCGGCATATCGCTCGACCTACCCTACTTGGGGCACATCGAGCCGTCGATCAAGCCGTTCGGAACGCTCGTCGCGCTCGGTGTGTACATCGGCTCGATTTTGTCGGTGAAGCGAGCTCAGCAGCGAGGGCTCGACACGAAGAAGATGAGCGAGTTCTTCGTGTGGGTCGTCGGCATCGGGTTTGTCGGAGCTCACGTATTCGACGCGCTTTTTTACCATCCGCAGCGCGTCCTGAAGGATCCATTTTACCTGTTCATGCTCTGGGATGGTTTGTCCAGTTACGGTGGGTTTGTCGGAGCGATCATCGGGGGCCTTGCGTTCAAGTACCTCAAGAACGAGAACATTCTTCCGTATGCGGATGTTGGTGGGTCGGCGTTTACGTGGGGTTGGGTGTTCGGGCGAGCTGGATGTGCCGTCGTGCACGACCATCCGGGGCGTTTGTCGGATGCATGGTTTGCCGTCCGGTACCCGTTTCGCAACGGGGTCATCGGTCGCTACGATCTCGGGCTGTACGAGTTTTTCCTGACGATACCTCTCGCGATTGCAGTCACCCTGCTGTGGCGTGGCAAGCCACGTCCGTGGGGCTTTTACGTGGGGCTCATTTGCACCGCGTATGCGCCAGTGCGGTTTTTTCTGGATTTTTTGCGCGAGGAAGACATTGGCATCGTGCCGGGTGATCCCCGCTATGGGGGTCTGACGCCTGCGCAGTGGCAGTCGTTTGGCTTGCTTGCGATCGGCCTCTATTTCTTGCTGTATGTGACCAAGAAAAACCCCGTGTCGCCTGTGCCTGTGAATGCCGAGTCACCGGTTGCGGAGGCTCCGGCGCAAACCGAGGCATCTGCGCAAAATGATACGGCGGTGAACGATTCTGCTCCTGTGGCCAAGGAGCCGACGAACACAAGTTCGGAGAGCTGAACGTTGATTGCTAACCCGGTCTCAACCTGATGCCGGGGGGGTATGGGGGGCGTCCGCGCCTCGCCGTGCTTTTGCGCAGCAAAAGCACCGGGAGGCGAGCCGCGGACTCCCCCATCGTAAACAAGCCTCGCGCAGCGGCGCTTGCGCCGCGAAGCGAGCGTACGAGCCAAGACCTGGTTTCAGTGCGCGTCGATTTCCGCGGCCGCAGCAGCACCCGACTTCTTCGCATTTTCGCGGAAGTCTTTGGTGAACCAACTATCGGGGGCGCGGCGAATGTCGTGACGTTCGGCGAACTGCGTGAACAGGTTGAACCACTCGAGGCCCGGGAGCTCGCGTGCTTTCTGTTCGACGCGAGGAATCACCGGTCCGTCGAGGCCATCGAAGAGGAATCGGATGGCGTGCACGGCGTCTTCTTTGGTGCACATACCATCTCCGACGGGCGTCCACGCTGCTTTGACCGCGATGTTGTTGACCATGCGCGTGATGGGGCTGCGTGCCAGGCGCCTCTTTGCGTGCTCGCGGTAAAACACGTAGTGGCGCAGCTCTTGTTTCATGATCCGTTGGCAGATCTTGTTCAGGATCGGATGATCGATCCGTTCGATGAGAGCTTGGTACGCGTGGTACGTCGTGAATTCCTGGATGGTTCCCCAGGTCATGTGCACGGCGGGCCAATGATCGGGGACGACGGCGCCGAGCAAGTCTTGGCCCCATTCGTCGAACCGTTCACCGAAGCCGCGTTCTTTGTACATGTTCGAGCGGTACGACTCGCCGACGGGTTCGCCGTACGCTTCGAGAAACTTCTGAAACGCACGGCCATGAAATTCTTCTTCGTACATCCAGACGCAGAGAAACGGCGCAAGCTCCGGTTCTTCGAAAACCGCGCGCGTGGACATCAGGCCTTTGACGTAGAAGAAAGTCGAACTTTCGGTACGCAGGAAGTACCGCAAAGTGCGGAGTGCCTCGGGAGTAAGCTTGTGCTTGGGCACTTCGGACCAGTCCAGGTCGTTGAACTCGACGCGCCCGGACGAATTCATCAAACGATCGATGTTGAACTCCTCAGCCATCGCCTTTTTTACCTCGAACAGACCTCCTAACATGGTTTGCGCTATGTGGAACAGGAGCGTCCGAACGTCCTGGGCACTTGTGGGGATGGATCGGGAATTTCTGACGCGTCGTAAGGTGAACAGAAGCTTGTTTTGGTGCGGTTTTGGACGTTCCCGGGGGGTAGGGTCGACGTCCTCGTGGGAAAGGGCGATTGGGGGCTCCCTTGACGCGGCAAAGGGGCCATATATCGTGGGCTGGTCCTAGAAGATTTGGCTCCGGTACATGCAGCGCCGGCAGGTCTTCGAGGAAAAGCATTCGAGGTGAGCAGCAGGGCGCGCGCCTCGAAGTCGCAAGTATCCAGAAGGTACTTCGACGCAACCGGATATCGTGGGTGTGCAGGTTTTTCGATGGCTGAAGATTCTCGTAAGTTGTTCGTCGCAGGCTTGCCCGATTCAATCACCGAAGATGTTCTTCGTGGTCTCTTCGAGGCCACGGGAGGCAATGTCGTCGAAGTGAGTCTGCCGAAGGATCGCGCGACTGGGCGGCCGCGCGGTTTCGGGTTCGTGACGCTCGCGACGAGTGCAGAGGCGAACGCAGCGCGTGAGTCGCTCGATGGGTCGTTTCAGGGAGGCAAGTCGATCTCTGTGCGACCGTTCCAGGCCGAACCGCCCCGACGTGAGGCAGGTGTTGGCTTTGGTGGTCCCCGTGGTGGCGGTGCTCCTGGTGGTGGTGGTGGTGGCATGGGAGGTGGCGTTGGCTTCGGCGGCGCTGCAGGCCCTGCTGGCGCGCCCGATCGCACGCTCTACGTAGGCAACTTGCCGTACGACGCGAGTATCGAAGAGGTCGAAGCGATGATCACTTCGACGGGTGCCGGGCCTGTCGTGCGCGTGCACTTGCCCATGGATGCCGACGGGCGCAAACGCGGTTTTGGGTTTGTCACGATGGCAAGCGCCGAAGCAGCCAAAGGCGCAATCGAAGGCCTTCGTGGTGTCGACGTTCGCGGCCGGCGCCTCGTCGTGAACCTTGCGCATCCCAAAGGTGAACGTCCTCCGCGCGAAGAACGCCCCGGTGGTTACGCCGGTGGCGGTGGTGGTGGCGGCGGTGGTGGTTACGGCGGAGGTCCTACGGGTTCGTACAATGCGGCTCCCGCGCCGCCTCCTCCGCAGCGACGCACGTTCGACGATCGTCGTCGCCGCGGTGCGAATGATGATGGTCCGCCAGGTGGTGGCGGTGGTGGCGGCGGTGGTGGTGGTGGTGGCGGTCGTCGCAACAAGAACTGGGATCCCCGTTCGCGTGGCGAAGACGATTGGGACGAATGACCCAAGGTTTGTCCCGCGCAACGACCTGACCCGGCTCGGGTTTGTCCCCGGGGGGTATGGGGGGCGGAGCAGTCGGCTCGTCTTTTGGGTCGTAGACCCAAAAGACTCAAAGAGCCGCCTGCGAGCCCCCCATCGTAAACTAGCCTCGCGCAGCGCGCGTCCCACGCGCGCGTAGCGAGCGTACAAGCGGTGGCTCGGCTCCGATCCGGCACGCAGAGCGAGCGTGCAAGCCCAGGCCTGGTTCCGATTCGTTCGGTTCAAATTACTGAGCCGGCTTCGGTTTGATCCCCACGCCCAGTTTCACACTTCAAACATTGACAGCCGTCGGAAATCCCGTACGTTACCGCCCTCTTCACGCCCCGCCGTCGTGGTGGGGACGTGCAAGTTTTCTGAGGAGATAGCCATGCGCGACACGATCAAGATGACGTGCGCCAATTGCGGTCGGGCCAACTACCACACGACCAAGAACAAGCGGACGATGACGGAAAAGTTCGTCATCAAGAAGTTCTGTCCGGCTTGCCGCAAGCATCACGAGCACAAAGAAGGAAAAATCTCGAAAGGCTAATGGCGCGACGCGCGTTGCGCGTACGCCATGGTCTGTTTTCGAGGTCGACGGGGCGAGATGCCCGATCACGAGTCGGCAATTCCGTCCCGTCGTTGCCGTTTTTTTGCGGCTTCGTTCCGCTGGTGGTACGAACCGTCTTCGCCCGCGTTGTCAATTCGGCATGCGTCGGGCAGTAGCTTCAGGACGATGCGATGATCTTCGACTGGCTATACGGCCTGTTCTCGAACGATCTCGCGATCGATCTCGGCACCGCCACGACGCTCATCTACGTCAAGGGCAAGGGAATTGTCTCCTGTGAGCCCTCCGTGGTGGCCGTGCAGCGCGATAACCGCGGCGGCAAAAAGGTGCTCGCGGTCGGGCGCGAGGCGAAAGAAATGCTCGGACGAACCCCTGGAAACATTCAGGCGGTTCGACCCTTGCGTGATGGCGTCATCGCCGACTTCGAGATCACCGAAGCCATGCTGCGGTACTTCATCGCGCGCGCTCACAACAGGCGCACGCTCGTCAAGCCGCGCATCATCATCTGCGTTCCCTTCGGCATCACCGAAGTTGAAAAACGCGCCGTGAAAGAAAGCGCAGAAGGCGCCGGAGCTCGCGAGGTCTACCTCATCGAAGAGCCCATGGCCGCTGCCATCGGAGCCGGTTTGCCCATCACCGAGCCGTCCGGAAACATGGTCGTCGACATCGGCGGGGGCACCACCGAAGTCGCCGTCATCTCGCTCGCCGGAATCGTTTACTCCCAAAGTGTTCGCGTCGGCGGCGACAAGATGGACGAATCGATCATGGCCTACATGAAGCGCAAGTACAACATGGCCATCGGTGAACAAACGGCCGAGCGCATCAAGATCACCATCGGCAACGCGTACCCGCTCGAGCAACAGCTCACGATGGAAGTCAAAGGCCGCGACATGGTCGCCGGCATCCCGAAAACGGTCGTCGTCAACTCCGATGAAATCCGCGAATCGCTCGCCGAACCGACGAACGCCATCGTCGACGCCGTCCTCGTCGCGCTCGAAAGAACGCCACCCGAGCTTGCGGCTGACATCGTCGACAAGGGCATCGTGCTGACCGGTGGTGGGTCGCTGCTGAAGAATCTCGATGTGCTCTTGCGCGAGGAAACCGGCTTGCCCGTCATGGTATGCGACGACCCGATCAGCGCTGTCGTTCTTGGTTGCGGCAAAGCCCTCGACCACCTCGAGCTCTTGAAAGAAGTCACCATCGGGTGATCGTTTGTCCTAACGAACGCTGGCGAATCCCGAACATTTCAAGCGCGCTGCACGATCCTCCCACCTCCCGCGTTGCCAAACGCTCCATGAAGTGGCGCTCGCGGTCATGTCGTGGCATCGAATCGAGTCCGTTTCTTGTCCACATCGCGCACGAGCTGCTGATCTCGATCCATGCGGGGTGAGCCGCTTTTTCCGGCAACGTCATGAACCTGAAGCGCTATCGCGACCTAGCCGTTGTTTTGCTCGCTCTCGCGGTTCCTTTTTGGTTCCTTCGCGCCAGCATGCGTGACCCGCGCCAAGTCACCGGCGCCGACAAGATCATCGTCCGTATCTCTACGCCCATTCAGTTCGTCGCCGCGACGCTCGCTCGGGCCCTGTCCAACATCTGGGGCGAGTACATCTACTTGGTCGACGTCAAAGAGGACAACGCGCGGCTCGCATCGCAAAACGCTCGCCTTCGTGAACGAGTCCGCAAGCTCGAGGAGCTAGAGCAGGAAAACCTGAGGCTGAAGCGCCTGCTCGACATGCGTACGAGCGTTCGGACCGACGTCGTCAGCGCGCAGGTCATTGGCAAGGACACGAATGAGTTTTTCCGGATCGCGCGCGTCACGCTCGATCGCGACGCGAAAAACATCGGGCTCAACCTTCCGGTCATCTCACCCGATGGAATCGTCGGTACGACGCTGAAAGTCTCGGGCGATACCGTTGACGTGCGTCTCGTCGTCGACGCGGGAAGCGGCGTCGACATCGTCGTTCAACGCACGGGCGCGCGAGGGTTTGTCCGCGGAACCGGCGACGAAAGCAAGTACCTATGCAGCGTTGAATACGTGCAACGCACGGATGAAATCGAAGTCGGTGACTTGCTCGTGACGAGCGGTGTTGGAAGGCGTTTTCCCAAGGGCATTCCCGTCGGCACCGTCACGAAAGTCGTCAAGCGCGACTTCGGCATTTATCAGCAAGTTTTCGCGACGCCCGCCGTCGACTTCTCGCGTCTCGAAGAAGTGCTCATCGTGACGGCTCCGCCCGGCGAGGAACCTCAGGCCCAACGCGATGCTCCCGGAGCGTCGCCACCGCGAAGGTGACGAGCGTGGAGTGATCGATGCGCAACACCGCCTTCCTCGCCATCGGAATCGGGCTGCTCATCATTCAGTCGAACCTATTTCGACTCATCGGCAGGCTTCAGATTTCAGGCGCCACGCCCAGCCTTCTCTTGCCGCTCGTCGTGTTCATGGGCGTGCATGAGTACTCGATTGCGCGTGGTGCCGCGCTCGCATTTTTGCTCGGCTACTTGCTCGATCTGTTCTCGGCGGCGCCCATCGGGCTCTTCACGTTCATCACCGTCGCAACGTTTGTCGTGGCACGTGCCGCGGGCGTGCGTCTCGCAGCGCAAACGCTCTTGACCAAGATTGCTCTCGCGTTTGCCTTCGCGCTGCTCGAGGGCGTGCTCATCATCGTGCTCACGGCAATCTTTTCGACGGACACGGCCAGGCCTCGCGCACTCGCGTCACTCGTGCTTCCCCACGCGATTGGCACGGCGTTTTTTGCTCCGTTTATCTTCAACCTTGCCGAACGCGTGCATCAAGCGACGATTACGGCACCTAGGCCCGGCGAAGGAGGTCAACGATGAGTCTCGTCGTTCAGCGATCAGACGTCAGCGAATTTCGCCGCCGATTTCGGTGGATCGGCCTCGGCATGGTGCTCCTGTTTCTGGGGCTCATCGTGAGATTGTTTCAGCTCCAAATTCTCGAAGGAGCCGAAAATGCCGCGATTGCACGAGAAAACATCGTTCGTCGCATCACGCTTGCCACGACTCGAGGAATCATCCGCGATCGCAATGGCAAGGTGCTCGCTGCAAGCCGTCCTTCGTACAACCTTTACGTCGTTCCCGAGAAGATCGAGCCAACTTGCGACCTTTACCGGAAGGACGATCCGTCGAAGAAGAAGAAGGTCGACCCGAATGTCTGGCCACGGCTCGTCCACTATCTCGGACTGGGGGACGACGAGCGGGTGCGTCTGGAGACGATGCTCAAGAACTTGTGCGAGAGCGACAGCAAGCGCAAGACGCAGCAAATCCTGCTGAAAGAAGACATCTCTCGCGATGTGGTTGCCACGCTGAAAACGCACGAAGCCGAGCTTCCATTCGTTGAAGTCGTTCCGGTGCCCGTGCGTTATTACCCGTACGAAGAAGTTGGCGCGCACGTGCTCGGTTACATGGCCGAGGTCGACGCGGAAAAACTCAACCAGCTACGCAGCGCGGGCTATGTGGAGGGCGATCGCATCGGTGCAACGGGTGTTGAACGCGCGTGGGAGAGCTACCTTCATGGCACGCGCGGTTGGGAAAAAGTCTTCGTCGACGCGAAGGGGCGAAGACGCCAGCGCGTGGACGGAGTCATCGAAGAGCCGAGACGTGTCGATCCGATCCCCGGTCGCGATCTACGACTGACGATCGATGCCGATTTGCAGAAGGCGATCGGCGATGCGATGCGTGGTCAGCTTGCGGGAGGCGTAGCGCTGGTCGACGTTCGCACGGGCCGCATCCTCGGGCTGTATTCGAAGCCGAGTTACGATCCGAACGCGCTCTCGGGTGGTTCGGGCAAGCAGGTCATTCGTGATGCGTTCCGCCGTCTGTATTCGGATCCGTTGAAGCCGGCGCTCGACAAGACGATTGCTGGTGCGTATCCGCCGGGTTCGACGTTCAAGCCGTTCACGGCGCTCGCGGCGCTGGAGAAGGGGTTCATCAATCCGCGCGCTGCGACGCAATGTCGCGGAGGCATCACGTTCGGCAAGCGCAACTTTCGATGCACGCACGTGCACGGTCCTGTGGCGCTGCACAAGGCGATTGCGCAGTCGTGCAACGTCTACTTTTACTGGCTGGCTTCGGAGCTTGGCGTCGGCATGGATGTCATTGCCGAAATGGGGCAGCGGTTTGGCTTGGGCTCACGCACGGGTCTGGGTGTGAATGCCGAAGCCTCTGGGCGCATGCCGACACGCGCATGGATGACGTTGCGCAACAAAGGGCAATATCGTCTTGGTTTCGGGCTGAATGCAGCGATCGGTCAAGGTGCCACGACCGTGACGGTTCTTCAGCTTGCGCTCGCGTACGCCGCGCTTGCGAATGGCGGAACGCTTTATCAACCGCAAATTGTTCGCGCGGTCGAAACGAGCTCCGGGACGGTCGTGCAGGAGTTTACGCCGCGCGTGCGAAGGCAGATCGAAGTGAGCCCGGAGAACCTCGCGCTCGTACAGAAGGCTCTGTACGCAGGCGTGAACGAAGAACGAGGAACGGCGCACAAGGTGAGGCTCGTCGGCGTCGACGTGGCAGGTAAAACCGGGACTGCGCAGGTGTCACACAAGCTTGCACGCGGCGCCGAAGCCGAACGCGTGTGGTACTTCAACCGCGAGCACGCGTGGTTCTCCGGATATGCGCCATCTCGCGCGCCCGAAGTCGCGGTCGTCGTGCTCGTCGAACACGGTGGCGCCGGTGGTAAGCACGCCGCTCCCGTCGCGATGGAAGTCGTCGCCGCCTACAACCGCATTTTCAGGGAACGAAGCGGGCCACGAGCTGGCACGAGCTCGGCGGGACGCGCTCCAGCAAAGGCAGCAGGAGGCCCGCCGTGATCCTCGGAGGAGACGTATCGACGCGAGCCAAAGACCACTTCGATTGGCCGCTCTTCATCACCGTCGCGCTCATCGCGGTCTTGGGCGTCGTCAACCTCTACAGCGCAACGAGCGTCTACCAAGGTTTTTCCACGCGTTCGGAGCTCTACATCAGCCAGATCTACTGGCTCGTCCTCGGAGGCATCTTCGGCGGCGTGCTCGTCGCCATCGACTACCGCTACTTCGAACGCTTCGGGTACATCGTCTACGCGGGCAGCATCTTCGCGCTCCTGCTCGTCTTCGTCTTCGGCAAGGACATCCGCGGCAGCGTCCGGTGGATCGAGTTCGGTGGTTTGACCTTCCAACCCAGCGAATACACCAAGGTTTGTCTCGTCATCGCACTCGCCAAGTTCCTCCACGATGATCCGCGCAATGAAGGACGAACGCTCAAGGACCTCTTGATCCCCGCGCTGCTCACGGCCGTACCGGCGCTGCTCATCCTCAAGCAACCGGACCTCGGCACCGCGACGATCCACATGCTCGTGTTCTTGACGATCGCAGCGCTCACGCGCGTGAGGTGGAAGAGCGTCGTGCTCTTCGTCGTGACCGTCGCATCGGCTCTACCGATCATCTGGACGTACGTCTTGCACGACTATCAGCGCGATCGCGTCACGGTGTTCTTGCGTCCCGAGGACGACATTCATCACCGCGGGTGGCACGCACATCATTCGCGCGTTGCAATAGGTGACGGCGGCGTCTTTGGCAGCGGGTTCATGCAGGGCACGCAAAACCAGTTCAACTTCATCCCGGATCAGTACACGGATTTTCCGTTTCCGATCTTCGCCGAGGAATGGGGCTTCGTGGGCTCGGTCTTGCTCGTGCTGCTGTACGCATTCCTCGCCGTGTGGTCGATCCGAATTGCGTCCCTCGCAAAGGATCGCTTTGGTGCAGTGCTTGCCGTCGGTTGCGGCGCGATTCTTTTTTGGCACGCCATCATCAACATCGGCATGACGAGCGGCGTGCTTCCCGTCGTCGGCGTGACGCTTCCGCTCTTCTCTTACGGCGGATCCAGCATCACCACGATGCTCATGGCGGTTGCGATGCTCATGAACGTGTCCATGCGCCGCTACTCCGTCGCACCGGCTCCAGACAGGCTGTGATCGTGCCAGGAGCGGTGTTCGGGGGGCCTTCGCGACAATTTCAGCGAACGGAGCTTTTCGCCATGCGAGCTTCGATGGCGAACGCATAAGCGGCAAGGGCGTCGCGCATGCTTGGTTTTGCGCCGCTGCGGCATGCGCGAACGATCGATCGGAACGCGAGATAGCGGCGGCCATCGATGCCGAGCATGAGCGGCATGTTCGTCATGTCGCGCGACGGATCGCTCGATCCAAAGAGCGTTGCGGCTCCGGTGAGCACGCGCGTGACGAGCGCATCCGCGTGGTCGATGGCTTCGGCGCATCTCCCGGCAGCGAGGGCGGCTTCGGCCTCGTGCACCAAAGCGCGGTCGCTCTCGGGCCAAAGCTCGCCGAAGGACAATTCGTGTGTCTTCCGAGCTTCGGATTTCTCGACGTGTGCAGCGGGGGCAGGGACGAGGTTTGTCTCTGAAGAACCCTTTGACGTCGAAGGAACCGCTGCATGCGCGTCGGGTCGATTTGATTCGACGTGCGCGTGCTGCGTAGGAATCGCACCAAGCGGCCGAGCGGGTGGTGGCGGAGGTGGAGGCGGCAGCGGCGCTTCGGGCTGCTCTTTCGCTGGGGCGGATGCAGTCGTCG
Organism: Polyangiaceae bacterium; assembly: GCA_016715885.1. Classification (NCBI taxonomy): domain Bacteria; kingdom Pseudomonadati; phylum Myxococcota; order Polyangiales; family Polyangiaceae; species Polyangiaceae bacterium. The sequence continues at coordinate 1,062,747 of JADJXL010000020.1, read as the reverse complement.
CGGCAGCTGTGCTGGCTTGTGCGGGCGCTTGTGGAGTCGGTGTGGCTCGTGCAGGCGCTGCCGTTGCGGCAGGTGGCGGCGCAGGCGGCGTTGCGACGGCCTCGGCCTTGGCGACCGCTGCGGCAGGTGCTGCTGCTTCTTCGATTTTGGCAACTGCTGCAGGTGGCGGTGTCGACTTCCGTATCGGCAGCGGCTCGAGGTCGATGGGCTTCGGCGCTTCGACGGCGGGCGCCGGTTCTGGCTCGGCCGCGATTCTCTTGGCAACGGGTAGGGGTTCTGCAGCCTTCGGCTCCGTTTGGGCACGCGGCGCGTCGGCAGGCGCGGGCGTTTCCGCTGCGCGAGCCTTGGCTTGCGGTGTTTCCGTCGGCGGTTGCCGCACGGCTTCGGGCGCGGGCTCGAGCAAATCGGCGATCGAGAACAGCTCGGTGGGATCGAGTTTCTCGAAGGGTGCAGGCGTTTTTGCGGGCGTGGACGCTGCGACTGCGGGCTGCGTCTTTTCTGCAGCAATTTCGATTTTGATGGGCGCGTGCTCTGCCTTGATGGGCGTTGGCGGAGCTTTGGCGGGCTCGACTTTGATCGGTGCAGGCTCTGCTTTGGTTGCTGTTGGCTCGACCTTGATCAGTGCAGGCTCTGCCTTGGCAGGCGCAGGCTCTGCCTTGGCAGGTGCAGCCTTCGCCGGCGCGGTCTCTACCTTGCTGGCAGCCGCCGCAGGCTTCGCCGGAGCAGCGATGGTCTTCTCGGTGCTCGGCGCCTTTTCCTCAGTTGCAGCAGGTGCTGCTGAGCTTGCGGAAGCACTCGCCACTGCGGAGGCCGAAGGTGCCTTTGCGACGGCGGGAGCGGCTTCCTTTACCGCCGTCGTCGTCGCGTTGGGCGGAGGTGCAGGAGCGGCTGCATGCGGCGCAGGCTCTTTGACGGCTGTCGTGGTCGCGTTGGGCGGAGGCGGAGGTGCATGCGACGCATGCGAAACGCTCGTTCGCTGCGCTGCATGAGGAATGATCGGCGCATAGGGTTTGGGAGGCAAAACCGATGGGCGACTGCGGCTCCTCGGTGACTCGCCAGAACGCGAGTCGGGTCCTCGGCCGGTATGTGCACGAATCGAATCGGGCTTCGTGAGGATCGACGGTTCCGACGCGGCAGCGAGCGCAAGTTTGTCCTTTGAGCTCGAACCATCGTCGGTGTTTTCAGGAAACGTCATCACCGGCAATGCGGCGGGCCGCATCGCTGCTTTTTCGATCGATGGTCCATCTTCGACGCCGGTTTCGGGCGGAATGGAACCGAGCGCCGTGCGACTCGATGCAACGCGATTGAAGATTGCGCCGCTCGTCGGTGGACGATCTTCGGCTTGCGATGCACCTCGAAGTGCTGCGGCAAGACCTTCTTCGTTCGGATCGAACGCAGCGGCTGCCGCAACCCGTACGGATTCCGGCATTTGCGTTTCGAATGACGCGAGCACCGCGTGCGTGATCTTCTCGAGGCCTTCGTACACGCCGAGGCCTGTTTTGGCCGACGTCGCGAGGGATGCCGCACGCCAGCGATTGAGCAGTTTGTCGAGCTCTTCCACCGGCAATACATCGGGCAGATCGTGCTTGTTGTACTGAAACACGATGGGGACGTCGGACAGGTTGCGTCCCTGATCCGCCAGGTTGTCTCGCAGGTTGTCGAGGCTTTCGAGGTTCGCGTCGGCGCGTGCCGTCTGCGAGTCGGCGACGAAGACGATGCCGTCGGCGCCGGTGAGCACCAGTTTGCGAGTCGCGTTGAAGTAAACCTGTCCGGGAACCGTGAAGAGCTGCAGGCGCACGTGCATGCCGCGTATCGGCGGCAAGCGCATCGGCAGAAAATCGAAGTACAGCGTCCGATCGACGGGCGTTGCGAGCGAGACCAGTTTGCCCCGATGATCGGGCTTGGCCGTCGCATGGATGTACTCGAGCGTGGTCGTCTTTCCGCCAAGCCCCGGCCCATAGTAGACGACTTTGAAAACGAGCTCCCGCGACAGCGGGTTTACGGACGCCATAAGCGACGCGACGATACCACCTCGCGCGAGCGCGTGCGTTCAATTAGGCGCACGACCGTCACCTTGGCGGATGCGGTGCAGTTTTTCGCGTGGGCGCAGCCCGCAGAATTGCTTCTGCCGGGCCGTCTTGGACAGGTCAGCGGATGCCGACGAGAGGCCGGGGTTCGGTGGCGGCATCGCTGATGGCGAGCGACAAGGACACCGGGCCTCGCGCGCCCTGGAAGTAATCGAGGCGGAGCGAGTGCTGGCCTGCGCGGAGCATCTTGTTGCCCGTGGCGGTCTTCGACGCGTGAATGCCGTCGTTGTCGACCACTTTTTCACCGTCGATGTACAGGACCGCGCCGTCGTCCGAGATGAGCCTGAAGATGTAGGTATTGTCCGCCTGGATGTTGAACCTGCCTTCGTACCGAATGGCAAACCACTCTTCCTGCATGAGCACGCCGGGGAATCCGCCCGTGAACTCTTGCGGTTGAACGATGAAGCTATCGGTGAAAAGCGTCGCGAAGGGGACCATCTTCGACAGGTCGGGCATCCTTTGCGTCGTGTTTGGAATCACGTACGCGCTGCCTTTGAAGGCTCCAAGCGATCCGTTTCCAAATGCGTTTTTCCCGTTGATCCGCGGAGCTTCGACCGCAGGCTTCGTCGGGGTGCTGATCGTGTTCGCGGGCTTCGGTGTGTTCGTCCTGGTCGGCGTTGACACACGTCGATTCGGTTGGGCCGCCCTACGACCTTGCTGGTTGTTCGTGCCGGCAGACGTTCCGGCTTGGAGGCTGAAGCTACAGGCGCCGAGCATGAGCGCCAAAGGGATGAGGGCGAGCTTGAAGGAGCGTTGCGACGACATGAGTGTCTCCTCGTAGGGGCAAGTAAAATCGATGGCGGGCGGTAGACGGTTCGCGGTGCGTTTGCAATCACCTCGACGAAAAAAAAGTCGAGATCGCGAACATTTTTAGACTAGCTGCCGCCCACGCGGGTCTCCAGTTCTCGCCAGATGGGCGATCGCTGCGCCAAGACGAGCGATATGACGCACGCCATCAGACCGATCAAGGCTCCGATGTTTACCCATGATTCGCTGCGTGTCGGTTTGCGCGACGGCCTTTGGCGCGTTGCGTAAGCGAATCCGAAGGCGACGCCGACGACGAGTCCTCCGAGGTGCGCGAGGTTGTTGATCATGATCCCGACCTGCGCCTGGTTGATTCCGAAGCCGATGAGGAGCTGGAAGAGGACCGCTTGCACGGCGAAGCCCTTCCACTGCGGGTTTTTCTGGCGATAGAGCATGCCGGCCACCATGCCGGTGATGCCGAAAACCGCACCGCTCGCGCCGGCGGTCAGTCCGCCCCCGAAACCCTCGACGAAGATGTTGTAGCCGGTTGACACGACAAACCCGGCGATCCCGGTGCAGACATACGCCAGGACAAACCGAGCCGAACCGATGGCAGGTTCGGCTGCGCGTGCGAGCCACGTGAGGAAAAGGAGGTTTCCCAGAAGGTGCCACGTGCCGAAGTGCACAAAAACCGCCGAAAGGAGCCGCCAGGGCTCGGCGATGACGATGACGGAATGCAGCGCACCGAAGCGGACCGCGTCGATGGTCGTGGGGCGCATGAGTGCTTGCAGGGCGTTTTGGCCGCTGCGGATCTGGCCGATGTACACCTGCGCGGCGAACACGATCACCGTGAGCATGATGATGGTCTTCGAGGCCCACAGGGCGTCGCCGTCGACGTAGGTCCCGAGTCGTTCGCGAAATTGAGCGCTCGGGGACAGTCCCTGGCCGCAGCGGACGCAGCGATCGAAGCCGGCTCCGTTCAGAGCTCCGCAACGCGGGCACGTGGACGCCTTGCGGCTTTTCATTTGCGCGTCGTTACTCACGAACAACCTCGGGAATCAGCGTTCGCCAGGGGCATCATGGTTTCCTGATTTGGGCTTGGCGTGGGCACGGCCGGGCCCGGACCCAATGTGATGGTGATTGGCCGTAAGGTCGAGCTGCGTGGTCGCGTTGTTGGGGCGTGCAAACCATAGCCGCCGTTGCACTGCATCCGCCCTTGTCATCCGGGTACGACCCCATCGCGGTTCTCTTGTCCGCGGTTGGGCTCGATCCGGCGGCATCGCGACCGCCCGTGCGACACACATCCAGTGCACCGACGGTGCGGTCTCGACCGCATGCGGGTATCGTGCCGCCCGTGGCCGTCGTCGAAGCGCGAACGGATCTGGAAGCCGAGCGTGAGCTCTGCATGCGAGCACAGTCTGGAGATCGGACTGCTCTCGGGCAGATCTTACGGCGTTACGGCCCGATTCTTTATCGCTCCGTTCTCTTGCCGCGTCTTGGTCGCGAAGCGCTGGCGCAAGATGCGCTTGCCGAGACGTACGCTCGCGTCGTCGAACGATTTCATCAATTCCAGTGGCAAAACGCTGGAGTTTACCCGTGGCTACGCGTGGTGGCGCTGCGCATCGCGCTCGACATCCTTCGCGCTCGCCGTAGGGAATTGCTTTACGATCCAACGGATCTCGAACGCGAAATCGATGCATCCGAAGACGATCCTGCAACGAATGGCGAAGCCGAGCTTTGTGAAAAGCGAGACCTCGCCGATGCGAGGGCGCGTGTCGACGCGGCGCTCGATGCGATCAACCCGCGGTACGCGCAAGCGATTCGGCTGCGTGTGCTGGAGGAGCGATCGCGCGATGAAGTCGCCTCGTCGCTCGGTGTTTCGGTTGCAACGTTCGACGTCGTGCTTCATCGCGCGCTCACCGCGTTGAAAAAGGCTTTGCAAACGTCGCGATCGGCCGACGGCGCCCTCGTGAAGGAGGCATCCCGATGAGCGGCGATCGAAAATTGAGGCTCGTCCCGCCCGTCGTTGGTCAAGACGAACCTGGTCCCTTGGGCGAACAGCCGCCGTCCGCGCGCGAAGTCGCCGAGGCGCAAGAGCTGCGAGCGCTGCTCGAACGCGGTGACCACCCGTTCGCAGAGGCGCTGCGTGCAGCGTACGTGCCCGCATCGCTCGATGCGGCGGACAACGATGCGCTCATCGATCGGGCGCTTGGGATCGGCGTAGCAGACGCACCGCCCGCGCCTGCGGAGCGGGAAGCTGCGGAGCGATTGCGCGAAGCCGTTGCGCATCCGCGCAGCGACGACCGCGACGAACCCGTGGTGGAGGTGCTCGATGCGCTCGTTTCGGCATATCGGCCGCGTGACATCGATCCGCTACGCAACGAGCTGCTCATCACGCGGGCGCTGCGGAGTTCGTCGGAAAAAACCGCAGCGAGGCGCGTGTGGCCCATCGTCACGGCGGCCGTTCTTGGCGTCTCAGCGATGGCAGCGGGGCTATCGCTGTACCTTCGTCCCGTGTCGGACAAACCCGTAGCAGCCGCTCCATCGCTGCAGCGATCGCGATCGACCGCGGACCTCTTCGACCAAACGACGCCGTTTCCGCGCGTGGGAGGCGAGTCGGCTCGTGTCGATCGTATTGCGTCGGCGCGTGCTGCGGACTTGCGTGACAATCGTTTTGCGCTCTGGGGGGTTCGGTGAATCGCCGCGCTTTTCCCGTGGTTGCGGTCGTCGCAAGCCTCGTTTTGGGCAGCGTGTCGCTTGCCAGTTGCGCGCGTTCCGAGCGTGAACGAGCAGGTGCACAGCAGCCTGCAGCGTGTGAGCCGGCTGGGGCCGCTGTCGTCGATCCGGTGCTGCTTGCGTTTCTATCGAAGGCGCGAGCTGCGCATCACAAGGCCGACGCTGCCGAGGCTACGGGTGACGTCACGCTTGCCATCGCGGCGCTCGAAACGCTCACGCGCGGGCCGAGGCCGGGTGGGGACAAACCTCTGCCCGAGGCGAGCGAGGTTCTCGCGGACACGCATGCGCGCATCGCCGACTTGCAGAGCGCACGAGGCCGGTTCGACGCGGCGCTCGAACACGTGCAAATGGGCCTTGGTCTCGCTACGGACGTGACGTATTTCCGTGGTCATCTTTTCGAGGTTCGTGGGCTCGTCGAAGAACGGCGTGCGAAGGCGCTGGACGAGCGCGGCGAGACCGATCGTGCGCGCGAGGCTCGCAAGACCGCGATCGAAGCGTTTGACGAGGCCGTACGCATTCAAGACCAGGTCATCATGAATGCGCTCGGAGGCGATGGGGGACCGCGGTAACGAACACGTTCACGACGATGCATCCGTTATCGTGCGGCCAATGCGATGCCGGACTCTTGCAGGTCAATTGCGAAACGGCAGCAAACACCGTTAGACTGGTCGTTCGGGCGCTGCTCGCGATTTCGGTTTCCCCATGATGCGTGTTCCGAGGCTGGTGGCGGGATGTGACATAAAGGCACTCCCGCTCAAGACTGAAGAAGCCTACCTGTTGTCGCGGATCGACGGGGTTGTCAGCGAGCGCGAGTTGTCGCTCATTACGGGGCTTTCGCCGGCAGAAGTATCGATCGCGCTCGATCGTCTGGTGGTGCTGGGGGCTGTCGAATTTGGCGACGCGCGGCCGCCCGTATCGCGTCGCGGTTCCACGATGATGACGGCTGCAGGGGTCGCATCGACACGAGGATCGGAGATGCCCTCGAGCCGGGCATTCGATCCACCGCTGAGCGGCGGACCTCCGCCATCGCGCAGATTCGTCGATGCTCCCGTGGAATCGCCTCCCGCAAGCCGTCGATTCGAGCACGGCAGTGACCAACCGCCGCCGCCAACTCGGCGAAGCTTCGATGCTCAGCCTGAATGGCGCGTCGTCGAGCCCGTGGTCGAGCGCGTGATCGAACGCCGGCCGGCTGCGGTGCAAGAAGTCGTCATCGAACCGCCTCCGCCCACTCGACGTGGAGCGGAAATCTCCATCGAGCCGCCGCGGATTCTTCCCGTCGAAGTCGACGACCAGCTCGACATCGACCACGCGAAGAAAAAGAAAATTCTCGAGCTTTACGAAGCTCTCGAATCGCGTACGCACTACGAGCTGCTCGAGCTTCCGATGGATGCAGACAAGAAGCGGGTCAAGAGTGCGTACTACTCGATCGCTCCCGAGTTTCACCCGGACAAATACTTCCGCAAGCGGCTTGGGCACTACAAGGCGAAGATCGAGGCCATTTTTGCGCGCCTCACGCTCGCGCATGATGTTTTGACCTCAAAACAGCGTCGCGCCGAGTACGACGCGTACCTCGAGCAGCTTCGTCGCAACCGCACGATGGCTGCGCTTCTCGAACACGATCCTGCGATCATTCCGGCGGTCGTGGCGGCTGCCGACGAGGATCCGATGAGCCCGCCGCCAACCGCGCGGGGCAGAAATTCGAGCGATGGCGACGCGCCGGGGCCCGAAAGCGCGCGAAGTCGCCGTCCCGTGATGCCGAAACCCGCTCCCATGGTGAGCTCGCGTCGTAGTTTGGAAGGACAACCGTCCGGTGCGTCCGGGCCAAGTGCCGGGGGCGATGCCGGTCGACGCATCGACACGGCGCGCCCCGATCCGCGAAGGCTTCAGCTCGAACGGTATCTCTTGGCGGCGAAAGTCGCGCTGGAACGGAAAGACTTGGCGGCAGCGGCGAACGCGTACCGCTTGGCAGCCGCGCTGGCACCCGATGACGAAGCGCTCGTGCGCAAGGCCCTCGAGGTGCAGCGCACGGCATCGAGCGAGCTGTCGGAAGGCTTTCTGAAGCAAGCGGAGTACGAGGCGAGTCAGGGGCGCTGGGCAGAGGCTGCAGCGAGCTTCGCGAATGGTTGTCGCACGCGGCAGGACGACGCGAGGCTGCACGAGCGCGTTGCGTTCGCGACGCTCAAGACGGGTCAAAACGCTCGCCGCGCGGTCGACTATGCGCGCCGCGCCGTCAAGCTCGCTCCGCAAGTGCCCGAATATCGGATTACGCTCGTGCGGGCCTACATCGCCGCCGGGCTCGAAACCAGCGCTCGCGCGGAAGTCGACCGCATCGCCGACCTCGCACCGAACGATGCTAAGATGCGCGACGCGATCGCTCAGCTTCGCATGCAGATCAAGAAGGCGGACAGCAACGAACCGTAGCGTATCATCCCTAGTCGCCACATCGGTGGCGTCGCATTCGCACCCCCTCCACGGAGCATATTGAAGCGATGGAGCGCGTCATCGGAATCGATCTCGGCACCACCAACTCGTGCGTAGCCATTGTCGAAGAAGGCGTCCCTACGGTCATCCCCAACCGCGGAGGATACAAGACCACGCCGTCGATGGTGGCGATCACCGAGGCAGGGAAGCGACTCGTCGGGCACATCGCGAAGCGACAAGCGATCACCAACGCCGAGAACACTGTCTACGCGGCCAAACGCCTCATCGGTCGCAAGTTTTCATCGCCGCAGGTCAAGAACGCGATGATGACGGCCTCGTACCGCATCGTCGAAGGGCCGCACGGCGATGTGCGCGTTCAGCTACGCGACAAGACGTATTCGGTTCCCGAGATCAGCGCGATGGTGCTGCAGGAACTGAAACTCTTTGCCGAGGAGTATCTGTCCGAGCCCGTAACGAAGGCAGTCATTACCGTGCCGGCGTACTTCAATGACGGTCAACGCCAGGCGACGAAAGACGCAGGGCAAATCGCGGGGCTCGACGTCATCCGCATCGTGAACGAACCAACCGCCGCGGCGCTCGCATACGGCTACGAGCGCAACGTCGAGCGAACGATTGCAGTCTTCGATCTGGGCGGGGGCACGTTCGACATCTCGCTGCTCGAGATCGGCTCGGGCGGCGTCTTCAAAGTCATCGCGACGGCAGGCGACACGTTCCTCGGTGGCGAGGACTTCGACGCCCGCATCATCGACTGGCTGATCGAAGAGTTTCGCATTCAAACGGATATCGATCTGCGCAGCGATCGCATGGCGCTTCAGCGGCTCAAGGACGCTGCGGAGAAAGCGAAGTGCGAGCTTTCGGCGGTGCGCGAAACCGACATCAACCTGCCGTTCATCGTTTCGACTGGGCACACGGGCGCGACGCACTTGCAGCGTACTTTCAAGCGCGAAACGCTCGAATCGCTGTGCGCCGACCTCATCGATCGGTGTATCGACATCTGCCGCCAAACCCTCGAAGACGCGCGTATCGAGGTCGATGAAATCGAAGACGTCATTCTCGTCGGTGGGATGACGCGCATGCCGCGCATTCAAGAGGCCGTGCAGCAATTCTTCGGTCGCGAGCCTTGCAAGGGCGTTCATCCAGACGAAGTCGTCGCGCTCGGCGCTGCCGTGCAAGGCGCAGCGCTCGTCGATGTCTCCGCGCAGATGGTACTGCTCGACGTCACCCCGCACGCGCTCGGCATCATGACCTACGGTGAGAACTTCGAAGAGCTCATCCCCATGAACACGACGGTTCCGACGAGCCGATCGAAAATCTTCACCACGAGCCGCGACAATCAGACCGCCGTCAAGATCCTCGTCATGCAAGGCGAGAGCGCGAATGCCGGAAGCAACGATCTCCTTGGCGAATTCGTCTTGACCGGTTTGCGCCGTGCGCCGCGAGGACAGGTGGAAATCGAGGTCATGTTTTCCATCGACGGCGATGGCATCGTCTCCGTGAGCGCTCGGGACATGGAGACCAACCAGCAGCAATCCATCCAAGTCACGTCTTCCAGCGGTCTCACCAAGGAGGAAGTCGGTCAAATGATGGAGGCCGCAAAAGATTTTCTCGTCGACCGGCCGAGCAACGACGAGTTCGCGTCGCTGAGCCAAGAAGCGGGCAAACTCGTCGCCGACATCGAAAAAATGTTTCCTCGCGTCGAGCTCGTCGTGGCTTCGAGCGACTTCGGACGCGACGCCATTGGGAAGGCACGGAGCGTGCTCGAGCGTTGTAAAGATGCCGTGGCCCGTAAAGACGTGGCCGGCCTTCGTGGCTTGATGGAGTCGCTTGCGAGAACGCATCGCATGTTCAAGGGTGTCGTTGCGAGGCCTCAGGGATGAGCCCGACGAGGCGCATCGCGACGGCCGAGCACGCGGAGTTTGATGTCTAAGAAACCTCCTGATCCACCTCGTGATGCTGCCGGCAAAGACCCGGCGGAAGACGCTCCTCGCGACGCGAACGACACCACTGCTCCGCAGGGTATTCCTGTCGTTTCGCGCAACATCGAGATCGCCACCGATGCCGCGGTCGCTTCGATGCGCGTCACGTACACAAGGCCATCGGGACCCGAGCACGAGCGCCGAACGCTGCCTCCACCCGTGCCCATGGAGCAGCTCGTCGAGCACATGATGCTCGCCGATTCCGACCGAGCTCCACCGCCGGACATCAAGCCAATCATTCGTGCCCCATCGGGTGACTCGAACCCTCCAGGCAGCGACGTGGACACCGTGCGCACGCGCATGGCGGACATGAATCGAGTTCCCTTGTCGCCAGCTCCAACGAGCGCACCGCAAGACGACGTGCCCACGGTTCCGCCGTATCCCGACGACGCGGATACGTTGCCTCCAGTGACCGTCGCGGACGACACCGAGCCGGGGTTTCGCCCTATGATGAGCGACAGGCCGCCACCTCCGCCGTCGGCCATCGACACGGCCGAAGCCGTGCTCGAAGAGTTTGGTGTCGAGTTCTTCAAGGGACGACCGAGCGTGAAGGATGCTCCTGCCGAAGAGGCGCCGCGCGTCCGTACGACGGAAGATCCATCACGCTCGAAGGCTCCGGAAGATCGTTGGCGTCCTGTGCCAAATTCTCGGCTCACACCGCCGCGGCCCATACGTCCAACCCATGACGTGATTCCTCCTTCGAGCTCCACAGGGCGCAGTCCCCCTGCGCGACGGCGCATTTCGGAAACCGGCACTCGCCCCATCGATACGCCGCCTCCGCCGAGCAGTCGGCGTGAACAGCCAAACGTGTCGGTCAGCGATCGGTTGCTCGAAGTGCGCGAGCGTTACGAAGCCGGCGATCATCGAAATGCTCTGCGTGTTGCCGAGGGCATTCTTCGCGAGCATCCCGATCATCTTGCCGCGCTCGGTTACGCAGAGAGCTCGAGGCAAATGCTTCGGCAGAAGTACTTGGCGCGTATCGGGGACATGACGGTCGTGCCGCGCATCAAACACGTGGCCATCGAGCTTGCGCGGGTAGGGGTCGATGCGCGGGACATTCTCGTCGTCGATGCGATCGATGGCGTCATGTCCGTCGAGGAGATTGTGGGGGCATCGGGACTCTCGACGCTCGATGTCTTGCGCGTCGTTCACGACTTGGTCGTCGATGGCCTCGTCGAGCTCGTTGGACACGCACCGGGACGCAGATGATTGCACCTCAAACGACAAACCGTGTCGGCTCGCGGTCGCCGCGACGTTCGGCATTCACGACCATTGCTTCGGTGTTCGGAGGTCTCGGCATGACCTTCGCGGCGGCGCTCGTGCTGTCGGCGGCTGCTCCTGCCGAGGCCGAATCGCCGCCTGCGCAGATCGCCCTGCCAAACTTCAGTGATGTCCCGGTGCCCGAAAAGGCCACGCACATCGCGAACTACACGCTGCGCGTATCGCTCGATCCCACGACGCATCAGGTGCGTGGCGAAGGGACGATCGTCTGGAAAAACGCATCGAACGTTCCGCAGAGCGAGATCTATCTCCACCTCTACTTGAACGCGTTCAAGAACGAGAAGACGATCTACATGCGCAACCTCGGGCGTGGATTCCGAGGCGATCCGCGCAAGAGCGATTTTGGTTGGATCAAAGTCTCCAAGCTCTTTGCGCGCGAGTTCGACAAGGATTTGTGGCCGTCCGCCGAAGCTCATTCACCCGGCGATCCCGACGACGAGACGGACATTCGTATTCCTCTGCCGCGTCCCATTGAGCCAGGACAAACGCTCACGTTGGACGTCGCGTGGTTGTCCGATCTGCCCACCGTCACGTTGCGCACGGGATACGAGGGCACGTTTCACATGGTGGGACAGTGGTTCCCCAAGCTCGCGCGCCTCGAACCGGACGGCCGATGGGCTCACTTTCCGTTCTACCGTTACTCGGAGTTCTACGCGGATTTTGGCGCGTACGACGTCACCATCGACGTGCCCGAAGCGTACGTCGTCGGCGCCACGGGCAAACTCCAAAGCGAAAAAACGGAGAACGGGCGCGTCGAGCGAAGGTTTGTCCAAGAAAACGTTCACGACTTCGTTTTCACGGCGTGGGACAAGTTCCAGGAGATCACCGCGAAGTCCGACGATGGCGTGGACATTCGGTGCTTGTTTCCACCGGGCTACGACAACGTCGCCAAGGCGCAGGTCGATGCAGCCAAGTTTGGCCTGACGCACTTTGGGGCGGCATACGGCAAGTACCCGCATGCAACGCTGACGCTCGTGCATCCGCCGCGCGGCGCGGAAGAAGCGGGCGGCATGGAGTACCCGACGCTGATCACGACGGGAGGCCAGTGGTATTCCGACAAGACAGGCGTGCGCAACGTCGAGCTCGTCACGCTGCACGAGCTTGGCCATCAATGGTTCCAGGGGATGGTCGCGACGAACGAGCACGCGTATCCGTTTCTCGACGAGGGGTTCAATTCGTACGCAGAAGGAATTGCGGCAGAAACGCTGTGGCCGGGAGCGTCCGGAGCGCGGCTCTTCGGAGGCCTGGGGATTTCGGTACCAGCGGTGTCGCGACTTCCTGCGATCGAAGTGCAGCACAACGAAGAGGTCGCTCAATCGGCAGCTCGGTTCGTGAGCGGTGGTGACTACGGCGCGCTCGTCTATTCGCGTACGGCGACCATCTTGAACACGTTTGCTCGGGTCTACGGCGAAGAACGCGTTCGTCGCGCAGTGGGTGTGTACACGAGGCGGTATCGGTACGCGCATCCGACGCCCGACGACATGATCGCGGTTTTTCGCGAAGAGCTCAGCCCCGTCGTTGCCGACAACTTGCGCGCCGCCATTTTCGACCGTGCGTGGGTCGACTACGGCATCGGGGACGTCGTTTCTACGGAGCGCGAACCTTTGAAGGGCGTGTTCGGTGATCCGGAAAAACCCGGCGCTGCTCCAGAGGTCGATACGCGCTACCACGGGCGTGTCATGGTCCGTCGTCGCGGAACGCTCGTGTTCCCCGTGGACATCGACATCGTCGCCGATGACGGCACGGTCAAACGCGTGCAGTGGGACGGGCAGGGGACCACGTTCGAGATCCCTTACGAGGGTGACCGAAAGATTGCCTATGCCGTCGTCGATCCGGAGCACCGCGTTTATTTGGACTCGAACCTTCTCGACAACGCTCGAGCCACATCACCGTGCGCATTTGCGCCACGCGTCTTTACTCGTGGCGTGATGGGCGCCGAGCTCTTCATGCAACTCTTTGCCCCGTGACGACGATGCAACACGCCGAAGAACGCCTCGAACATGCACCTGCCGCCTGGCGTCGTCCTGGTGCAGTGTTTGTCATGTACGCCTACCGGCTCGTGGTCGCATCGCTCGTTGCGACGCCGTTTGCCGTCATGTTTGGCGCGGCGACGGGTGGATATCCGCGCAGGGACGCCGTTCTTTTCGATGAAGGTGGCTTGCTCTTCATCGAAGCGATTCGGCGCTCGAACGCTGCGATGCCTCCGGTCACCATGGGCGCGCTCGCGCTGCTCGTGGTCGCTTCCTTCGCGAGCATCGTGCCCCTTGCGGCGCTCATCGGCGCGCTTTCAGCAAAGGGGCGCCTTACGGCTCGCGATTTCGGAGCATTCGCGCTTCGTCCCGTCGGCACCTTTGCGCTGCTCTTCGGCGCATTTGCAGTGGTCCAAGCCATCCTCGGAGCGATCGTGATGGCCATTGGCGGCGCAATATCTCGGCGTCCTTCGTTCGATGCGCCCGGGGCCGATCGCGTGAAGCTCGCTTTTGCCATTGCGGCCGTCGTGCTGGTGCTCGTGATCGGCGTCGTGCACGACCTTGCGCGCGTGACTGCGGTGCGTGACGAGCTTGGTTTTCGCGCGTCGTTGCGACGTGCGTGGCAAACCGTCAAGAAGTCGCACGTGAAAGTGTTCGGCGCGTGGGCTGCGCGCGCGACGCTCGGTGCCGTGATGCTCTTTGCGGGCCTCTCGATAGGGTCGCGCGTCGGCGTCGACACGGGTGCAAAGGTCGCGGCGGGATTCTTGGTGTACCAAGCATCCGTGATCGGAGCGCTCTTCTTGCGCGCTTCGTGGCTCGCGTCGGCCATTCGCCACGTCGATGCTGCTCGTCCAGTCGTCAACGCCGTGACGGAACCCGAGGAACCAGCCGTCGTGGAATTTGCGGCTCCGGCTGTCGCAGAGCCCGCGGCCGAGGTCGTTACAGAGCCCGAGCCTGCGGAACATGCAGAGGAAAACCGGTCGAATGGAGCGCATCCGTCCGCGGAATTGGATGTCGCAGCGACAGAAAAATCGGATCCGGCAGACAATCGATCCGCGGAAGCTTGACTTGCTCGCCGCCTCGCGTAACGTTGCGCCCGCGTCGCCACGAGGTGCGTCGCTACCGCCCAGGTAGCTCAGTTGGTAGAGCAGCGGACTGAAAATCCGCGTGTGGCCAGTTCGATTCTGGCCCTGGGCACCATCGAATCCCAGCATTCGTGTTGGCGTCACGCGTGACGCCCTGCCGAATGTTTTGCTCTCGCATCGCGAACCCGCTGCAAGACAAGAGCGCCTGGTGCATCATACGAACCGTCCGCGTGTGCTTCGCACTGCATGCGCGGGCCGGATTCTTTGCTTGTCATCAGAGGGCGATGCGTATGAAGGCTCGACGCGCATTAGGGATTGGAATCGTCGGCGTCGCGTATGCGGGCGTCGTGTTGTTCGTGGGATGCGGTGACACAGGCTCGCAAAGTGCGAGCGGTTCGTCGTCGACGAACGGGTCTGGTTCCGCGCAAGGTGGCGCCGGCGGAATGGGTGCTGGGGGTGACAATATCGGCGGCAACTTCGCCGGTGGCGCCAGCGGATGTTCCAACCTCGAATGCAAGCAAGTCACTTGCAACCCCGGCTCCGAAACCACCGTTACCGGCAAGGTCTACGATCCTGCGGGCAAGACCCCGCTCTACAACATCACCGTTTACGTTCCCAACTCCGCGCTCAAGCCTTTGCCCGAAGGCGCGAGCTGCGACCAATGCGGCTCGGTGCTCTCCGGCGATCCCGTCGTCACGGCCATCACGGACACGCAGGGCCAGTTCGTCCTCGAGCGTGTACCTGTTGGCGAAAACATTCCGCTCGTCATTCAAGTCGGCAAGTGGCGCCGCCAGATCGTCATTCCCAAAGTCGAGGCCTGCGTCGACAACCCCATCACCGACGCGTCGCTCACGCGTTTGCCCCGGAACCAAACGGAAGGCGACTTGCCGCGAATTGCGTTGAGCACGGGCAACGCCGATCCGCTCGAGTGTCTCTTGCGCAAGATCGGCATCGACGACAGTGAATTCACGCCACCCAGCGGCGCGGGCCGAGTGAACCTGTTCTCGGGTGTCGGCGGCACGAACAAATACGACACGACGCTCAACGGAGGCGCGTCGTTCGATGGCTCGACCAGCCTATGGGCCAACGTCGATAGTTTGTCCAAGTACGACGTCGTGCTGCTTGCTTGCGAAGGCGGACAAAATTCCGGCTCCAAGCCGCAGGAGGCGCGTCAGGCCATGTTCGACTACGCCTCCAAAGGCGGCCGCATTTTCGCCTCGCACTTTCACAACTACTGGCTCCAGCAGGGCCCCGCTCCATTTCCGGACACGGCAGTTTGGGATGACGAACCCGACTTGCCCAATCCCTTCACGGCAGACATCGATTCTTCATTTCCGAAAGGAGCCGCGCTTCGTGACTGGCTCGTCAACGTAGGCGCGTCGTCGATGTCCGGAAAGCTCGTCATCAAGGAAGGGCAAAACACGGTCGCTGCCGTCAATCCCGGCATCTCACGCCGATGGATCTATGGCGTTTCGCCGCAATCCATTCAGTACCTCACGTTCAACACGCCCATCGGCGTTCCGGAAGAACAGCAATGTGGTCGCGTCGTGTTCAGCGACATTCACGTGTCGTCCGGCGACAAGGTCAACACGCCTTTCCCGAGCGGCTGCACGACGACCGATCTTTCGCCGCAAGAAAAGGCACTCTTGTTCATGCTCTTCGATCTCTCGGCATGCGTTCAGCCCGACGACGACCCGCCCGTTCCGCCCAAGTGACGCGCGTTCACGTGTCAAAAACTGGCGCTCTGACATAGACGGGCTATGGGGGAGATGCGGCCATGCGCATCAACGCCTCCTTGTTGCCCTTCCTCGTTGCGTCGTCGGTTTTTGGTCTCGCGTGCACTGCCGCGGCCATCGATCCGCCGAAAAACACGCCTCCGCCCGCACCGCCGCCTCCACCTCCACCCGCGGTCACCGTTGCCATCTCTGAAGAGCCTCCTGCGCCGCATGCACCGGAACCTGCAAACGAAGCGAACGTCGTCGCAGCTCCTCCCGCAGCGCCTGCAGCGTGCCCGCCCGACATGAAGCTCGTCGATGGCGATTACTGCACGGAGGTCGAGCACAAGTGCAAGAAGCAGTGGTTCGACAAGTCGAACAAGAAGGTCGTGTGTGAGGAGTTCGAGCCGGTCGCTACGTGCGTCGGTGAGAAAGTGAAGAAGCGCTACTGCGTCGACACGTACGAATGGCCGAATCAGAAGGGCGTGCGGCCCGAGGTGATGAATCGGTTTCATCAGGCGCAGATCAAGTGCGCGGCCGTGGGCAAGCGCATGTGCACGGAGTCCGAGTGGAACTTTGCGTGCGAAGGCCCCGAAATGAAGCCATTTCCGCATGGGTTTGTCCGGGACGCTGCCAAGTGCAACGGCGATCATCCTTGGGATGGTCCCAACATGAAGAAGGTCGCCAAGCGTGATCCCGACGAGCTTGCGCGACTATGGCGTGGTGTTCCGAGCGGATCGCAGCCGAACTGCATCAGCGACTTCGGCGTCGCGGACATGCCGGCAAATGCCGACGAAGTCGTTGCCAGTGAGCAGCCCAAGAACAGCCGCCGCGCCCATTTCGACAGCGTGCACACGGGCGGCCCCTGGTACAGAGGCGTGCGAAATCAGTGCAGGCCCAAGGTCTACACGCACGATGAAGATTTTTATTATTACTTTCTCAGCTTCCGCTGCTGCGCCGAGGCCGATGGCAAACCCACCGATCCCCGAACGCCCTGGCAGCAGCGGGACAAGTGGACCATCGAGAAGGTCGAAAAACGCGCCGGTTTTACCATCGTCGACATGCAGAAGAAGCTCGAGCTGAAGAAGCAGGGGCAGTGCACGTGCTCTGACAAGGACATCCTGTGCAAGACGATGTGCGGCACGCTGCTCGGCCCGGGTGCGGTCGACGCTACGCACTAGTGCGACGGAAACGCCTCTACATACCGCATGAAACGCCGCAAATACGGCGTGTCGAACTGCACTTTCGTGATCCGGTCGAGCGTGATTGTCGACGGCATGTCGTCCCAGTGCCCGAGAGCATCCACGTAGAGCAGTGAAATCGTCTCCGAGCTGACGTCGAGCATGCGACCCAGATAGAACGATCCCTCTTCATCCGAGTCGTCTTCGCATTCGATGATCACATCGGAAAAGTGTGTTTGCAGCGATCCGAGCGCCGCTTGCAAGTTGCCCAGGTTGATCTCGATGGGGAGGTGCATGCCCCCGAGCAAGCCTTCGCCCGTGAGCATGCGATCCCAGTGCTTTTCGTGCGGGCCCCGCTCGTATGCCAGCACGTCCTCCAAGCGGAAGATCGTGTATCCGTCCGGATCGAAGTCATCGAAACAGTGCATCAGCCCGAGCTGAGGACTCAGACCGAGCAGGTAGCCGTGCAGCGAGGGTTCTGCGGACAGACTCCTTTCGATCCGTAGCATTTGAGCGGTCCCGATGTGTTCGGCCAAGGACGCGTACATGTTCGTGGAGGTCCCTACTTTCTGAGCATAGGGGGAGCGCGGGGTTTCGAGCAAGATTGCTCTCTCGTCCAGGTCGGGCGCAAGAATTTATACGGGGACGTGACGAACCCTGAAAGCGTTCCTGGCCACCGTGCGTTTTCTCCATCGAGCTACCGAACTTCGACAAAACTTTTTTAACTCGTCGTTGTCACAGAAGCTCCAGACCGCCCGATACGTCCAATGAACCGTTCGCGCTCGGAGGATGAGGAGATAGACATGAACACGCTCAGGACGCTCGCCGCTCGTTTCGCTCTTGCTTTCGCCACGCTTTCTGCTGCTGCCGCGTTTACTCATGATGCCCGCGCGTGTGGCGACGTGTTCATTCCCGAGATCGACCACCGCGTGCAGGGCTTGGCCAACGCCGAAAAGGCCCTCCGTGACGGCAAAATCGTTGCCGCTGCTCAATCCATCGTTCGCATGTTCCCCGAAATTCGCACCATCAACCCCGGCAAGGATGGGATGCTCGGTCGCGCTCAGCGCACGCTCGCCGTGGCGCTCGTCAGGACCGATGGCGCCATCGATCTCGACCCGACGTGGCGAGCCAAGACGCCCGAGCAGCGGGCGCAGAACGTAACGTGGGCCGTCTCATCCCTCGAGCGGCTCCGCACGCAGCGCAAAAACGACCCCGCCGTCGACACGGATCTTGGCGAGGCGTTGGCGAAGGTCGACGGGCGACAGGAAGAGGCTCGGGGGATTTTGCAGAGTTTGGCCGACCGTGACCTCATGGCGACCCCGCAGGGTTACGCGGCGCTTGGTCGTCTCCAACACCAAGCCGGAAATGCCGCGGCGCGCGATGCTGCAATTCAGCGTTGCAATGCGATGGCCAAAGATGCTGAAATCTGCAAGGTCGCGGCCTCGTCGGGGGGCCAAAGCTGATTGGGAAAGTGATCCATCGTGTTTCGCGCGTTCGTTCTTGCCAGTTTCGCTCTTCTCCTCGTCGGCTGTCGCAAGAACGAGCGCGCCGAGGAAGCCCCAAAACCCGCTCCTTCCGCCTCCGCTTCCGCTGCGTCTGTAACGGCGTATGCGGAACCGCCCCTCGGCGATGCGCAGCGCGGCAAAGCGCTCGTCGCCAAATTCGAATGCAATCGCTGCCACTCACTGGCCGACGTTGAGCCTCCAGCGCTCGATAAGGATTGTGTTCGTTGTCATCAGCAGATTCATGGTGGCACGTACAAAGCGTCCGCATCGACGCTTGCGAAGTGGCAGAAAACAATCGTTCATTTTCGGGATGCGCCGTCGCTCGTGGGTATTGGAGGACGGCTCCGGCGCGGGTTCATCGAACAGTTTTTGCTCGACCCGCGCGACATGCGGCCGCACATGGAAACGTCGATGCCGCGCCTTGAATTGTCCGCCGAAGAAGCGCGCGACATTGCCACGTATTTGACGGCAGGATCCGCCCCCGCCAAACCAATTTCACTGGATGGGGCAAGTGTCGAGCGGGGGAATGCAGTATTCGAGCAAAAAGGTTGCCGGCAATGCCACGAATACACGGGGGCTCCAAGGGCGGCGCTTCCCGCGGGAATGCCGCAGGTGGAAGGGACGGGGGAACGCCGAGGGCATTCGCTCGCGCCGGATCTTCGATACGTGCGAGATCGCATGAATGCGGGGGAAATCATTCGGTGGCTGGAAGATCCGGCCGCCGTCAATCCCGAGACGGCGATGCCGAAGACGCCGCTCACGCCCGAAGAAACGCGTGATCTGGCGGCATTTTTGGTGCAGCAGAACTTGGCGGCGAAGGTCGACAAGCCCATTCCAGCTCGATTGCCCGTGCTCACGCGTAAAGTGACCTACGAAGAAGTGAGTCAGCGCGTTTTCCGCAATACGTGTTGGCATTGTCATGCCGAACCGGATTATGCGATTGGTGATGGTGGTCCGGGCAATACGGGGGGATTCGGGTTCAAGCCGCGAGGGCTGAACCTGGCCGAATACGAAGGCATTCAAGCGGGATATGTGGACGACAAGGGCGAGCGGCGCAGCATTTTTACGAAAATGCCCGACGGCACTCCGAGGCTCGTGTATGCGCTGCTGGCGCGTTATCGTGAAGAAGCGGGGCAGCAGGATCCGACCATTCGAGGCATGCCGATGGGTTTGCCGTCGGTGACGATGGAGGACATTCAGCTCGTCGAGACGTGGATAGCGCAGGGTAGGCCGCAGTAATTACGTCGCCGCTTCCCCCAAATGCGCCGGGAATTGCTTCACCACGAGCAAATGCCACGCGCCTTCCACGGGATTCGTCGGCAATCGACAGAAATACCGCATCGATGTGCGCAGTGACCCGAACGTGCGCTCGACGTCTGCCCAATGCGCATGTGCCGCAACGTTGGACCTTACCGGAGGCGTCGCGTGGGGGTCCTTCCTGAATGACCGCGTGTACTCCAAAAGTCGCGCGTGATAATCGGGTTCTTCGACGACCGCGCCAATCGATGCTTGCCGCGGATGCGTGCCCGTCAGCATCGCTTCAATCTGTCGCTCGAGCTCGTCCAGACCGTCGTCCCACATTCCAAGCAGCTCCAAGTCGTAATGGGGATTGGCGTGAACGACCTGCATCAAATGACCGATGATCCCATCCTTCGTGCTAAAAAAACCGACCGGATCCGTGACGCTCGATGGTTCATCCAAAAATCGTAATACTTGGTGAAACCCATAATCAATCCCCATGGATGCGTAATATTCGGCCGCAGCGGGCGAAATCCAAAATCGCAGCATGTCTGCGGCGCCCACGAAGAGCTGCACGTTCGTCGGCGCTTGGTCGATGATTCCCGCGGCAATCAAACGCTCGAGACGCCGCTCGAGCTCGGCAGGGTTCGCGTATCCGCGGAGCGTTTGTGCAAGCCGCTCGAGTTTTTTGGCAAAATCGACGGGACCGCCGATCGCTTGCCTCATCAGACGCCAAGGAGAAGCCGTTCGTCGCGCGGTTTGTCCTACCATATCAAGGCATGGGCATCGGTACGTTCATCGGAGCTTCGTCCGCCGCTACTTTCCGCGCGTCGAGCCCTCCTTCGCCTTTACCACTCGCCGTCGTGCCGAGCAGCACTTGACCTGCGGCGAGCGACCCTGAACCTCGAAGGGCGCCCATGGCGTCTTTGGCAAACGACGCGCCCAGCGTGACATTGCGCAAAGTAACCGGAGGCGATTGAACGACGACGTCCGTCGGAGCCGTGACGAAAATGGCGGAACCATCGGGTTGGTCCTGTACGCACCCATCGACGCTGAACGTGTATCCCGTGGGTGGTGTTTCATTCGGCTCGTAATCGCTGTATTCGTCGACCGTGCCTGCTTTTTCGGAAGGAGGCACGCAGGCCGGCTCGGGAAGCAATCGGCAAACTTCCGACGAGGCGCATGGCATTGGACAACGATTGGGATCTTTGATACGATCAGCGTTCGTGCATTGACCGCGCACTTTGCCCGTCATCGGATCGACCTCCAAATAAGTCCAAAGCTGCACTTGCACTTTGAGCGGCTGCTTGATGTCGGCAAGCATGAAATAATAACCCGAATCGAAAACCGTCGACGGTGCGTTGCATTCGAGTTTGAACGTATAGCCGAACGAAAGCCGCTTGCGCGTCGTCGTCACGTTTCCCGCCAAATCCTTGAGTCCCTTTTCGACCAAAATGGCCAATTTCGGACCCACGGGCATCGATGCTGCAGGAACGATGCGCAACTTCGAATTGTTGTCGAGAAGCTCGGCAATTCCACCCACGTCACCGTCGACCGGATGCGAGCTGAACATGACGTCGAGCTCGTTTGTCAGATCCTCGTCTTCATCGGCGAGATTGCCTTCGATGTCCGTGACGACGCGAATCACCTTGATGTCAATCGTCGTCGGATCCACGGGTTCCGCGAATGACAAGATGATGGGCGCATTGGGATCGTCGAGCGTACCGTCTTCGGCGCCTTCGATGAACGGCGCTGGAGGTGCATCGTAAAGGTCGCCGCAACCCGTGAGCAAGGCGGCCGAAAGGACGAAAATTGTCGAGCAAAGACGTGTCATGGCCGTTTACCGCCTAAAAGTAGAACGTGGTGCGTCCCTGAACCAAAGCGCTTCGAGCGGCATAACCGTCGGCATTTTTCAGCGCATTGCCGGGGAAGAGGATGGCGCCTTCGAGGTCGAAGAGGAAGTGATCGAGGTACCTGTACGAAATGCGTGCATCGAGCTCGGTGCCCCAATAATTGCCAGGTTTACCGCCATTGAAGTTGACGAGATCGTCGTCAATGGTGACGCCATCGCGCGCGAGTAGTGATGCAATGGGATCCGCAACGGGAGCAGCCGCCCACGCGAAAAGCACGCCGCCGCGCAAAAGGAGTCCTTTCACGGGCCGGAAGTCGAATTGCGGAAAGAGCGCCACGGCATTGGTGAAGGATCCGCGCGTCCATACGGCATCCGGCGGGAAACTGGTCGCTCCGAGCCTCCGGATGAGCTCGTTGCCCGCCGCAGCGACGCGGGCGGTTTGATACGAAATGACATGCTCGAAGAGGAGCAAGCCCACGTTGGAATCTTCGGCGAACGTGAATTGTGTGAGCGGCGTGCGATTGTTGGGATCCGTATCGCCCGACGCATAATCGAATTCCATGTAGGCGGTGAACTTCGGTTTGTCGTAACGCACGACCGCGCGAGCGCCCCCTTGGAAAACCTCTTGATCCACCACGGGATCGTTCGTGATGAACTTGTAAGCAGCCGCAATTTCTCGAGTCGAGCCCACGTTCATCGCGCCTTCGACGGTCACGTGAAAGTCGCCGATTTTGGATATCGCTCGCGCGCCAAAGCTGTTCACTCGGGATGCATTGACATTGTCCCAGCGGTGCACGTAATAGCCACCAATGAACAGGTCTCGCATGGGGCCCAATTTCGGCGCCATGTAGCGCACGGCAACGTCGAATTGCTGCACGTCGTCGCCAAACAAATGCACGTCGTCGGTAACCCAACGATCGTAGGCCAGGGCCAGGATCATGCCGCGATCTTCGGATACGTCGCGCTCGGCTTTGGGCTTGAAGGCTTCCAGAGGTTTGGTCGCGAAGAGAATGCGGTCGACCAGGTTGCCCTGACGGCTGAATCCGAATCGATTGGGACGACCGTCACCATCGGCCGCTTGGACTCCCTGACCGTTGTTCGCCGCTTGCCGACCGACGCGCAGCAAGCCGAATGGAAGCGACACGTCGCCGTAGAGTTTGCGGAAGCGCACTTGCTCCTGCGAGCAAAGGCCGTAGCCGTAGCTGTCTTGCGAGAGCGCATCGGAGCCGCGCAGGGCGACGCAAGGAACGGCGATGTTCGGGCTTCGCGCGTTGATGTTCGTGCCGAAGTTGGGCCGCGGGCCGGCAACGAGGCTGCCGTTGTCGCCCCAAAGTGCGCCGTCGAGGACATCGGCGGACGCCTGAATGCGGACTTTGTCGCGGTAGTCGATGCCGAGATCGAGGCGCAGGCGATGTTCGAGCCATCCGACGCGCCTGCCGCTTTCGCTGTTGACCGCGAGTGGGTCGACGTAGAGCGCGTTGGCGCGGTACTCGGCGCCGGCGCGGAAACCTAGGTGTCCGAGCGCGTAACGCGGATTGGGAGCCTTCGGATCCGGATCCGACCAGGCTTCTTGTTGGGCATTCGCCGAACCCGCGAGAGTAACCGTCGCGAGGGCAACCGAGCAAAACAGGGCGGCAATGGTTCGCATGGGGACCGGAAAGGCAGACACGCAACGTACCTGCATCTCCGTGCAGAACGCAACGGTCACTGACACTTCAGCGTGCCTTCGAGCTTCCCGGACTTTGCGCGGTACACGAGCCCCGACTCGACCGTCACTCGCTGTTTCGGATCGATGCACCTCACCGAGATGTCCGCCGTCGGATCACCCGTCTCCGGATTGAAGTCGAGCGTCGTCTGCGCGCCTGCGAGATCGATGTTCTTGCCTTGACGCAACATCTGCGTCGCCGCGTAAATTCCAGCTTGTCCCACGTCGACGGGTTCGCCCGGAGGAACCAGGCGACGAATCGATCGCGCCAGCGCCTTGCCCGTGATGGGTTCGTCCCCGAGCGCGATCATCGCATACGCAGCCGCGTAAAACGCGTCGTACGGAGCGCTCGTCGAGTTGCCCGCGTCGATCTTCTCGTCCGTGAAGATCTCGTTGTGATGCATGATGAACTTCGTGAGCGCCGATGGAATCGTCGTGTTGATGCTGAAGAGCCTTCGCAGCGCGTCGGGCCGTTCGCTCACGAGTTTTTCCAAGTTGGGATCCCCGAGCTGACCGCATGTCAAGTAGTTTGGTCGAAACTTCGACTTGGCTGGCCACCGGCGCTCGATCGCAAGAAAAGGCGCTTGATCCGCTCCTGCTTCGATCACCACATGAGGCGCAAAAGCTGCCACGGAATCCGCCATCGTGTAGAGCGCTTCGATACCGCCTTTGCGCGCCAGTTGGTCTGGCACGACGAACTGGCGCACGAGATCCCCATGTTCGGCCGCGCTTTTGCCGTTCCATCGAAGCTGCGACAAAAGTTTGTCCGCGTGGCTGATGCCCGACGCATTGTCCGCTCGCACGAGCGCAATCCGCATCGCCTCGTTCCGTCGAAGCACACCGCGTGATTGAAGCATCGGCTCGAGCATCTCTTCGACGACCACGGCTTTCGGACGGTTGATCATGTCAGCGCTGACCGTCGCTCGCAGAACCAACCGTGGCTCGCCTGCCGGCCGAGGAATGTCCGCGAGCATCGATGCCGTGTTCGATGCCAGCGCCAGCACGCCTTTCGGCAGGAAGAACGCGTTTGCCAGATCGAGCACTTCTTTGCTGCGGGCAAACCCCAAAATCACGGGCACGCCCACCCCATCGATCAAATGCGTCGCCAAGCCTTCGGCAGCTTCGCTGTCGTCGCATGCGACTACGCCAATGGGTCGCGCCTTGTCGCCAGGTGCGACCGGTGGAATCCCGCCCGTGATGTCCGCGAAGTCTTTGCGCGCAAGCTCGACGGCTTTCACCGCCTGTTTTCCGTACGAGTTTCCTTTGACCCCATACGGATACATCGCGCCGATCCAAATCGTCGCGTCGTTCTCTATCTCGCTCTTGTCCGCGATGACCTTGCATTCGGTCGTCTCGAGCTTCACGCACGCGCCGCTGTCTTTGCGACAAATTGCAGCCGCGCCGCCGCTCTCCGCGATGCATTCCGCGTTCGTCGTGCACCTCGGCCCCGCGCAATTCGGTCCTTCGCACGCTTGCTGTGTGCTCGTCCCGGACGCGCTCGTTCGACGTTCACGCGCAGCGCGCACGCCGAAAAGCACCGCCAATGTCAGCACCATCCCGAGCCCCGCGGCGAGCGCCAGGACGGCTCGTGTGCGCGCCGTTCGAGGCGGCGGCGCGCCTGAAAGCGTGGGCGGAGCAATCGTGCTCTCCGGGCCGCTCGTGTTGATCGAACCGGATACCGAAGGCGGCGACTCCTCATGCACCGGCGCATCGTCCACCAGCGTCTTGTCCAAGCTGTCTGACGGAAGCGTCGGGGGAACGTCGACGAGCGTTTCGATGGCGACTTGCAGGTTGCGCACCGAAGGCATGCCGCTCGCGAGTGCCGCTGGTCTCATCGATGGTCGCGCTGCGGGAAACATCGATATCGGCGGTATCGACAGCACGCTTGCCGAGCCACGAGGGGCCGCGACCGTGAGCTGTTCGCCGGTGAGCTCGACGTATGCGGCGCCGATGGCATCGCGCATCTCTCGAGCGTCGAGGTAACGTTCTTCGCGATCGTATGCGAGCGCCGTGTCGACCACGGTTGCGATCGCATGCGGCATGTCGGGCGCGACTTCTTGCAGCAGTGGGGCCGACTTCGTCGCCGTGCTCGTCAGAATTTCGGTCGTACGACTTGCGTCGTGAACGAATCGTCCCGTGAGCAGCGTGAACATCGTGGCGCCTGCGGCCCAGAGATCCGCGCGAGCGTCGATGGGACCCATGATGTCGCCCAGCGCTTGTTCGGGCGGCATGAACGCAGGCGTACCAGCCAAACCCCCCAGAGCGGCTTCTTCATGGGCCACGCGCGCGATGCCGAAGTCCAAGATCTTCAGCGTTCCGTCGTCTTTGACGAACACGTTTTCGGGCTTGATGTCCCGATGGATCACGCCTTTGTCATGCGCGGCCGCCAGCACGTCGCACAATGCATGCCCAATCGCCAGAACTTCGCGTGCTTCGAGTTTTCCCCCGGCGCGCCGGCGTCGTTCGTCCAGCGTTTCGCCATCGAGCAGCTCGATGACCAAAAACGGGCAGCCGTCCTCGGCGATGTCGTCATCCAGCACGCGCACGGCGCCCGGATGTTCGATCGAATTGGCCACATATCCTTCACGGACGAAGCGATCTCTTTGCGACGCGCTCTTCGACAGCTCCGGATGAAGGATTTTCACCGCGACTTTGTGGCCGTTTCGATGAACCCCCAGATACACGGTGGCCATGCCGCCCACACCGAGCACTCGTTCGATTCGATATTTGTCGCGCAGCGTCGCGCCAACTCGGCGCTCGGCTAGCTCGCGTACGGATTGCGGGGGCATCAGCGCCGGCAGGATAACGCAATCGGAAAAGGGGTTGTACGTCCACGAGCGTCAGCGGCGATGATCCCTGAACAATCGCAGTGCAAATTGACCGGCCGGATGTTCCTGCCAAGCCCGGATCCCAGCGCGAGCCTCGGCGGGCAGGTCGTCGATGCGAGGAAGCGTGGCGGCATATTGCTCTGGCAAAACGACCACTGCCGCGAGCGACGCAAACGTGATATCGGCCGCCGACAAACCATCGCCCACGAGAAACTTTCGCCCATCCGCGAGCAATTTGGCGATTTCGTCAAACACCTCGTCGATCTTCTGACGCGACCGTTCGGCGCCCTTGGGCGTGATTTTCATCGCGCGCTGCATCATCTTCCGCGCCACTGGGAAAACCACGCTCATCACGGCGTGTTCAACCTTCGGTGCGCTGTCGCGCGTCATGCGCAGTGTCAGGTCGCGCATCGGCAATAAGTAAAAGTAGGCCCAGCGCCTGGTATGCGGGCCGAGCTGTTCGTCACAAAGATCTTCGATACGCTCGATTTCCCGGCGCTCGGCATCGCTGCGGCCGTACAGGTGTCCTTCCGGAGCGCGCTTGTCGATCCAACCCAGGATGTTCGTCGAATCGTTGATGACTCCATCGTTCGTGACGAGGGCCGGGACGCTGCGCCATCCGCCGGCACGACGCACGGCGAGCGCATGAAAGATCGGCAAATGCCCTGATTCGCGATAAGCGATGCCCGTTCGATCCAAAGCCCACCGGACTTTTTCGCAGTAGTGACTGAACGTGATCGTGACCAGAACGGGTTCGGACATGTTTTCCGTCGTATCATCCATGCATGGATCATTCTTTTCAATTTCGTAGGGCACTCGCGGCGCGTGTCGCGGGCGCCCTTGGCTTATCGTTTGCGCTCGCAGCTTGCGGCGGAAAGGTCGTCGTCGATAGTGGATCCGGCGCGGGGGGTGATGGCGCCGGAGGTGCCGGAGGTGCCGGTGGCATCGGTGGAATGGGCGGTACCGGAGGCATGTCCACGACCACGAGCTCGAGCTCCAGCGTATCGAGCAGCTCTGGCAATCCCAATTGCACGATGCTCACGGGCATGGTCACGGAATACCTCGCGTGTATTCAGCCCGATTCGACCGGCAATTGTCCTGCGCTGGAAAACGCGGCGGGCCCTATCGAGGCATCGCTCGACTTCTGCACGTGCTTGAGCTCCGTTGAGAAAGGACCTTCGCCCGATCCGAGCGGCACTGGCTTGTGTTGTTACGGTGCGCTCGTCGAGTTCGTGTGCGTCGTGGGCCGAGCGCTTCCATCGGAAAACGGCCCGCTCGTTGCTCCGATCGACAATGGCAAACGCGGTTGGTCCGACGAAGAGCTCCTTCCGTGTATCGACGGGCTTTCGGCATCCGATCGGGAAATCATTGCCGGGCGGTGGATTCGCGACGGCCTTTTCGAACATGCCTCCATCGCGTCTTTCTCCCGCCTCGCGCTCGCGCTTCTGGCCGCTTCTGCCGATGCCGATCTCGTTCGATCCGCGCACGAAGCGGCTCTCGACGAAGTTCGGCATGCCAAACTTTCCTTGTCCCTTGCAGCCGCGTATCGAGGTGAATCGGTTGCGCCGCGTGCGCTTCCGCTCCCCGATGCGCTCCCGCTCGGCGCGGACCTCACCGAGCTTGCCGTGTCCAGTGTCGTCGAAGGTGCCGTTGGTGAAACGCTTGCCGCCGTTCTCGCCGCGGAACAAGCCGCCGTTGCGGAAGATCCCGCCGTGCGTCGCGTTCTTCTTGCGATTGCCGACGACGAATCTCGTCATGCCGAGCTTGCGTTCCGCGTGATTGCGTTTGCCATCGCATCGGGCGGAAAACCCGTCCTCGATGCCGTCTCGCGCGCGTTTGCCCAAGCTTCTTCGCGATTGCCCGATCCTCCCGCCGACGTCGCTTTGCCAGCCAACGTCGCCCGAGCCCATGGGTTCGTCGCATCGAACGTCTCGCGCGCGGCGTTCGTCCGGGCTATGGACGACATCGTCTTGCCGCTCGGCAAAGCGCTCTGCCAAACTGCTCTCGGATCCGCGTGAACGAAGTCCCTCACAACGACGCTCTTCCTCCCCCTCTCCCTCACAGGGAGAGGGGGTCGGGGGGTGAGGCCTGTTCCCCCTCTCCGCTTGCGGAGAGGGGGTTAGGGGGTGAGGCCCTCCTCCGCATGGATCGCATCACCAAGCGGTTCGGGCGTCAGACTGTTCTCGATGGTGTATCGCTCGAGCTTCACGCGGGCGAAGTGCACGCGCTCCTTGGCTGCAACGGCGCCGGAAAAAGCACATTGCTAAAGATCCTCGGCGGCGTGCATACGAGTGACGAAGGCTCGATCCACCTTGCGAATCGATCCATCACGCCGCGTTCGCCAGCTCATGCGGCTCGCTTGGGCATTGCCGTCATCCATCAAGAGCTCTCGCTCGTTCCGGCGCTCTCCGTTGCCGACAACCTTCTTCTCGGCCGTCCCATGTCGCGTCTGGGTTTCTTGTTGCGAGGACGAGAACGCGCCGAAGCTGAAAAGCGTCTCGCCGAAGTCGGCCTCGACATCGACCCTGACAAACCAGTCGAACAGCTCTCGCTCGCCGAGCGGCAGCTCGTGGAAATTGCCAAAGCCCTCGGTTTTGGCGCCTCGGTGCTCGTCATGGACGAGCCCACCAGTGCTTTGACCGCTCCAAGCGTCGACCGACTTTTTGAGCTCGTACGGTCTCTCTGTGCGCGAGGTGTTGCTGTCGTGTACGTGTCGCATCGCATGGACGAGATCGCGCGGATTGCGCATCGTTTGACCGTCTTGCGTGACGGCCGAGTTGCTGGGCGTGCGCTCGTCGGTGAAGCGACCGTCGAAGACATCGTCGCGTGGATGCTCGGCCCGCGAGCTGCTGCTGTTTCGGCGGATCCATCGGGCCGTGCCGAATTGACGGACGTGCCTGCGGCGGCGCGGCTCGAAGTCGAAAACTTCAGCATCACGTCGAGCCACAGTCAGCGTTTGCTCGTCGATGCCGTTTCATTTTCCGTATCCGCGGGGGAAATCGTCGGCTGCTTTGGATTGTCTGGAGCTGGCGCCAATGACCTTGTCGCCGCGCTGTTCGGGGCCTCGAGTGATCGAACGAAGGGAATCGTGCGACTCGATGGGCAAGCCGTGA
Organism: Polyangiaceae bacterium; assembly: GCA_016715885.1. NCBI lineage: Bacteria > Pseudomonadati > Myxococcota > Polyangiales > Polyangiaceae > Polyangiaceae bacterium. The sequence goes on along the minus strand of JADJXL010000020.1, from coordinate 1,033,288 downwards.
ACATTGGCTCGCCGCGGGATGCGGCCGCGCTTGGGATTGGATTCGTTCCGGCTGACCGGAAAACCATGGGCATCGTGCCGCTCATGACGAGCGCTCACAACGCGACGCTCGCTGTGCTTTCTGCGATTTCGCCACTTGGATGGATTCGCAACAAGAAGGATCGAGACGTATCCATGCAGGCAGCCGAACGAACGGGCCTCAGTCCGGCGGTTCTCGAGCGGGCCGTGGTTGAGTTGTCTGGTGGCAATCAGCAAAAGGTCGTTCTTGGCAAATGGCTCGTATCGGATCCGCGGTTATTGCTATTGGACGATCCCACGCGAGGAGTCGATGTCGGCGCCAAAGCCGAGATATACGCGCGTTTGCGGGCGCTCGCGGGCGGTGGAGCTGCCGTGTTCGTTGCCGGTTCGGATGCGGAGGAGCTCGTCGAATTGTGTAATCGAATCCTTGTTTTGCGCAAAGGGAAAATCGTCGCCACCGTTCGTCCTGGTGAATGCAATGCGAATCGGCTGCTCGCATTGGCGATGAGTGAACATGATGGTGCAGTCATCGAGGCGAGCGCATGACGGATGTATCGTTGTCCTTGAAATCGAGCAAGCTTGCGGATTCCGTACGCAGTCCGCTCGCTCGTGCGGTATTTGCATTGCTCCTCGTGCTTGCGCTCGGCGTCGTATTTCCTGCCGAGGGTGCGTTTTATCGCTCGGGCACGCATTTCGGTGCGCTTCGTCAAATGTCGGTGCACGGAATCCTTGCCGTGGGCCTATTGCCGGTCATTTTGACGGGCGGTATCGACTTGGCCGTCGGCAGCATTCTGGGGCTCGTCGCGGTCGTCGTGGCGAAGCTCGTCATGCATGCGGGGTTATCTGGAGCGATTGGAGTATTCTTGGCATTGCTGCCGGAGCGGCATGTGGAGCCGTTTCTGGATCGCTCGTATCCATTGCGCGTGTGCAGCCGTTCGTCGCGACGCTTGCGATGATGGTGTTTGCTCGAGGATTGGCGAAGACCGCGAGTGGTGGGATGAAGGTGGCCACGGCGGTCGCGGGTCCGGACGGCGTGATGCGGTATGTCGAGGTGCCGGCGCTATTTCGGGCGATCGACACGCAATTGGCTGGTGGTGGCGTGGCTGTCGTGACGCTCGTTTTTTTGGCGATGGCGGCCATTGTCGGTGTATTGTGCGGCTTTCATCGTATGGGTCGGTATTGGCTTGCCGTGGGTGGTAACGAGGAAGCGGCGCGGCTATCCGGCGTGCCTGTATCGGCGGCAAAGATTGCGGCGTACGTGTGGTGCGGCATATGCGCGGCCGTCGCGGGTATTTGTCATGCAGCGGAGGAGCAGCAGGGCGATCCCGAGGCTGGCGCGACCTACGAGCTCACGGCCATTGCAATGGTCGTCATGGGCGGCACGAGCCTTTCGGGCGGGCGAGGTGGAATGGGCTTGACGCTGCTCGGAGTGCTCACGATTGGGTATTTGGACAAGATTCTCAGCATCAATGCAGTGCCCGAGGCGAGTCGCCTCATGTTTACCGGTGTCATCGTGGTATTGGCCGTGCTTGCACAGAAGTCCGGGAGAAATTAGGATGAGCCAACAGAATCGTAATGAGGCCAATTCGGGGTGGGACGAGGCCATTTCGGGGGGGTATGGGGGGGGCCGAGCCTCGCCGTGCTTTGGACGCAGTCCAAAGCACCGGGAGGCGAGCCTCGGCCCCTCCCATCGTAGACCAGCCTCGCGAAGCGCGCGTCCCACGCGCGCGAAGCGAGCGTCCCAAGTCTGGCCCGGTTTCTATGCACTATGCATCTTCGCCCTCGCATTCATCATGTCTTGCAAGGGTGGGGGCGATGCGGGTCCCGCGCCCGCGGCGAGCGCTGCGAAGAAGGCGAAATTCACCATTGGCGTTTCGCAATGCAACTTGGGTGAACCTTGGCGCGTGCAAATGAACGCGGACATTGCGGCGGCGGCGAAAGATCATCCCGACTTCGAGCTTGTTTGGCGTGACGCGCAAAACGACACGCGCAAGCAGCGAGCGCACGTCGAGGAATTGGCGCAGGCCAAGGTCGATGTATTGATCATCAGTCCCAAGGAGGCCCAGCCGCTCACTGACCCTGTCGCCAAAGTATTCGATGCCGGCATTCCCGTCATCGTGCTCGACCGAGCCGTCCTTGGCGACAAGTACACGACGTTCATTGGTGCCGACAACAAGAAGATTGGCAAAGCGGCTGGTGAATGGGTCAAGCAGGTTCTTGGTGGAAAGGGCAAGGTCGTCGAATTGAAGGGCCTCATGACGTCCACGCCTGGGCAGGATCGCAATGCGGGGTTTCGCGAGGCATTGCAAGGTACCGAAATTGAAGTAGCATTCGAGGCTGACATGAAGTGGCTCGAGCCCGACGCGCGCAAGGAAATGGATTCTGCCTTGTCGCGCTTGCCCAAGATTGACCTCGTGTATGCGCACAACGATCCAGGTGCACACGGAGCTTACTTGGCAGCAAAAGCGGCCGGCCGCGAAAAGGAAATGAAGTTCGTCGGCATTGATGCATTGCCGCACGAGGGTGTTGCGTATGTCGAGCAGGGCTTGCTCGATGCGACGTTCCAGTATCCGACGGGTGGTCGCGAAGCCATTGAAACGGCTGGGAAGATCCTGCGCGGGGAAAAACCGCCGAAGACCATGACGCTCGGATCGCGCATGTTCACGAAGGAAAACGTGAAACAGGGTGGGAAAGCGATTGAGTGAAGCGGGCGTCAGGTGGCCGTGTATTTGTTTTTCTCGAAGTCGGCAGGGAGCGGCATCGTGCCGCGCGTTGTACTCCATGCACCGGGGGCCGTGTCCAGAGCTTTCTTCGTGTGGGGTTTCTCACGTCAGCACACGGGGTTGGTGCACTTGGCATGTCGAGTGCGCTGAGTTCGTGACGGGGTTGGTGCACTTGGCATGTCGAGTGCGCTGAGTTTCTGACGGGGTTGGTGCACTTGGCATGTCGAGTGCGCTGAGTTTCTGACGGGGTTGGTGCACTTGGCATGTCGAGTGCGCTGAGTTTCTGACGGGGTTGGTGCACTCGAGGTGTCGAGTGCGCTGAGTTCGTGACGGGGTTGGTGCACTCGAGGTGTCGAGTGCACTGAGCTTGTGAGGTGGCCGGGTGATTTGGGGTGTAGAGATCGAATTCGATGCGTTTGCAGGGTGCTCGTGGTTGCCCAGGTTGCGACGATCCGGACGGGAGACGAAATTCTACCGATGGGGAGGGTCCTCTCCTTGACGGCCGCGGAGATTCGGAGGATACCGCACAACCCAGGAGATGATCATGGATTGGCGCGAACGTATCGTCACAGAGGCGACGATTTGCCACGGTAAGTCGTGTATTCGCGGGACGCGCATTCCCGTGTCCGTTGTGCTCGACAACCTGGCAGCAGGCTTGTCGATTGACGAGATTTTGCGCGATTATACCATCGCTGAGCGTTGACGATATCCACGCGTCGATGGCTTATGCCGCGGAAATCGCCCGCGAGCGAATCATCGTCTTGCCTGCGGCGTCATGACATGCGCTTCAAAGTCGACGAAAATCTTCCCGTTGAAGTCGCCGATTTGCTGAGGGGGCTGGGCACGACGCAGCTACTGTATTGGAGCAACGCCTCGGCGGGCGGCCCGATCCTGACATTGCAGCAGTATGCATCGAGGAGGCAAGGGCGCTGATCACATTGGATGTGGATTTTGCCAACATGCGGCAATATCCACCATCCAATCATTGCGGCCTTGTGGTCTTGCGTCTCGTTCGGCAGGACAAGATCTTCGTCCTGAGCATCATTCGCCGGATTCTTCCATTGTTCTCAATCGAGCCGCTGGAACGCCGATTGTGGATCGTGGAAGCCGATCGGATTCGTATTCGCGAATGACGGCTACATCGGGCCGGCTGGGTGCAAAATGCTCGTGCCAGACGACGAGGAGTAACGCCGCGAATCACGCACCGGTCATCGTCATCGCGTCGCTGCTCCTGATGGTCGGTAGCGATTGTCGCGAACGCGAAAAACCGAAGAAGAAGTACGAGGATGTCGACGGGGGCCACATACAGCGCAAAGAGTGCTCCGAGCCTGGCTATGAGTGTCACAAAAGCTGTTACGACCGGCAGGCGAGTCCTGCCTGCACGCAATGCTGTCGTGACCAGCGTTATGTTTGCGACACGGGGCACAAGGCCGACTTCGAAAGCTGCAAAGGCTCGCGGTGACTCACGTGCCCATTGCGATTACGGCTTAGCTGCTCTTGATGGTCGACGGCGATTGTATCGGTCGCGATCGAGAAGACACGAACTTATGGGACGGATTTCATGCTGGATGCCGCATTGAAGGGCATTTCGAGCTCCTCATCGCTTTCGGGGCCGGGAATGATGCGCCCCTTGAACCGTGCTTGTAGTTCGAGGTAGTGGGCCACGAGCCGCTCGGGGTCGTGACCATGCTCTCGCGAAATTTCGTGCCGAGCTTTCCGCACTGTATCAATGGGATCGTTCGCCCTGCGCGTCATCGGCTAGACGTTAGCGCCGTAGTCCCAAGATCGCCATGCGGGTGGCCATGTTGCGTGCCTGAGTTTTTCTTTGCCAAACTCCGGTCCGCTGGGTAGGGTGCGCGTCATGAGTGTCGCCATGACGCGCATGTTGCCTTTTGCGTTGATCGCGTCGAACACGCTGATGATGTGCCGCGAGTGCAGTGACCGGGAAGAACCAAAAAGAAGGTGGGCAGAGACGGACGGAGGAATCGTCTTCCGGCCCGAATGCAGTGAACCCGGCGACAAGTGCATGACAAGCTGTATTGAGCGGGATGCAAGTCTCGTCTGCACTCGGTGCTGCATTGACCAGGACTACGTGTGCAACAGCGGACATCAGGCCGATTACGAAAGCTGCGAAGGCTCGCGGTAAATCACGTCGCAGTTGTCTTGCCCCCCGCTCGCACGTTCGGTAGCATGCGCCCATGGTGTCCGCCTCGACGACTTCGCGCTTGATCCACCGCGTTTTTACGAAGACGCTCCTTGCGAGCTACGGCATGTTCCTCGTGCTTGGCGGCTGCACGTGGTCGCCGTTCGGACCGGACAAGGGGGATGCGGGGTCGGACGCGGCTCCGGAGCTGGAACACTGCACGTTGAAGGCGCAAGCATGTACGAATAAGTGCATGGATCTCGGCTCAGCGTGTATGGAGTGCTGTGAGCGTAACGCGAGGTCATGCGACAGCGATGGAAGCTACAGCTTCTACTCTTGCCCCGACGCGAAGTAAGATCGTGAGGATACTCCCTTTTTACATTGCAGCGTCGCTGCTCGTGATGGTCGGCAGCGATTGTCGCGAACTTGAAAAACCCTCAAAAAGGGGGGAGGGTGCGGACGGAGGAATCGTCATGCGCCCCGAGTGCAGCGAACCTTCGCACAAGTGCCATCGAAGTTGCAATGCACGCAAGGCAAGTCCGGCGTGCACCCGCTGTTGCCTTGACCAGCGCTATGTCTGCGATACCGGGCACAAGGCCGACTTCGAAAGCTGCGAAGGCTCGCGGTAAACCATCTACCCGCGCGATGATTTGCAGGAATTGTCGGAACGTGAAGCTCAACTTTATGCTTGCAGTTGCAAGAACATCTGTCCGCATGCTAGCGTCTCGCGCAGTTCCTGCGTTTGCCCGGAGTTTGGTTGAAAGGTAGCGTATATGAGTGATTCCAAGATTTCTCCCGTTCGTCGTGCCGTTATCGTCGGGATCGATGATTATTCAGGCTCTAACCTTCCGAGGTTGTCATATTGCTCGCACGATGCTCTGGCAATCGCAGCGGGACTTACGCACTTCGCGCAGTTTGCTCGCGATAATGTGGCGTTGTTCTGCGAAGGGCATGGCGACGGCGCACGCGTTCCCAACTACAGCGATATCCTATCCGCCATTAAAGATATGTGCGATCAAGCAACTGAGGAGGACATGATCCTCTTCTTCTTTGCCGGACATGGCACCAAGGATGAACACGACAGCTATCTGTTGACTCGAGAGTTTCGTCAGAACGTACTCGCAGACTCTTCAATCTCATGGCAAAGGTGAACCATTACTTTGAGAATTCAAAAGCCAAATTCAAACTTCGCTTATTCGACGCGTGCCATTCAGGGCGTATGGGAATGCGCGGGATGCCAAATCCAAGCATCGAAAAGCATCTCGCCATCAATGCTGCCGGTTGGGCGACGCTCGCGGCGTGCAAGGAAGACGAGTCTGCACACGAACTCCAGGAGATCGGGCACGGCGTGTTCTCATATTTCATCGTCAATGGTTTGCGCGGGGAAGCAGCTGTGCCACACAGCGGCCAAGTTACGTTGGACAGCCTAAAGGTCTACGTTATGAATCAGACGATCGAGCTGACGAAGAAACGTGGAATGACCCAAACGCCTGTATTTCGGGGCGAGCAAGCAGGCAATCTGATTCTCAGTCTCGTTGCTAAGGCGACGGCGGCACTCGGAAGCAAGCCCGAAGACAAGCTCCCGCCAGTTTTAGAAACCATCACAAACATGAACGTTGCTGACCTCGCCCCGAAGCCGAGCCGCACTAACGAAATCCTTGCAGGCCTGACGAGCATTATTCGCACACCTAGACCTACTGCGAAGTTTGTTGCAGCCAACGTTGAGCAGAGATCACAGGTTGCGCAAACGTTAGTATCCGAAATGATCTCATGGACAACGGAACGTGTCAAAGACGATGGCTCGCGCCTACCCGAGGGACACCGGCTGATTGCATATCGACATCCATTGGAGAAGGTTGCGCTCAACAAGGAATTGGCGCAATATCTGAAGAACTCCAAGGTTAGTACGGCTCTCAATGTCGAGTTTACGCATGAAGAGCAGGAAAAGCTGCGAACGCGGACTGTGTACGAAGAGACTGAGGTGGAGATTCCCCGGAGTCCGTTTACATTGGCATCGTTTAGATCGAGCCCTTCTATTCAGAAAACGAGAAAACCGGTCGAAAGGACCGAAAGCTACACCGTGCAGGTGCTGACCGGTGTATGTTCGCCCAAGGGTCCTCCTGAGGCGGGCGTGGAGTTGAGGTATGCCCTCCGTCGCCAACATTTCCTATCTGCGCTATGACGGTGCTCGTGTTTCCCAGCGATTTTGGCCTATATAGGGCATGCTATTTTGTGAGCACGAGGCTAGGGGCAGATCTCGCGTCATTTTGGGATCCGAGCACGTTCTCGATGAGATCCTTTGAAGCAGTTTCTCTCGAAGAAGATGTCGCCAATGCGGAACGTGAACGGCTGGATGTCAGCTATGCGGAATTTTTATCGTTCGTCGGTGAATGCATTCGGGAAAGGGACAAGGTTCTTGAGAAGTTAGGGGCCACGCCCAATGGTTTGCCTGGTAAGTGAACCGCATGTTAAAACCCGTCCAACATGCGACCGAGGCAAGCGGCCGGGTCTCCATTCTGATTGAACGGAGGATTCGCCATGACAAAATCGAACTTGCCCACCTGATCGTGAATGTCGTCGTAATACGTATTCGTCTCGCGAATGTCCCCCGAAAGCCCGTGCACCGCCAAGTTCATCTTCGCCAGACGCAACGTCTGCTGAATCTTCTCCACCCCGTAAATGGATATCTCGTCCGAGGGCCGCTTTTCATGCGCACTGACAAAACTCGCGCTCTGCACGAACATCCCACCCGATCCACACGCGGGGTCGAAAATGCGCCCGTGGTACGGCTCGACGATCTCCACGATGAGCCGCACGACCGAATACGGCGTGAAGTATTCGCCGCCCTTTTGTAATGTCCGCGGCGCGAAGTTGCCCAAAAAGTATTCGTAAATCCGCCCGAACACGTCCCCCTCGACGTCCTCCGGAATCGTGCCGAACAATTTTAATATTTCCTTCAGCGTCTTCGAATCGAAGCGCCCGTACGCTTTCGGCAGCACGTCCTTCAAATCGTCGTTCTCGGCCTCGATGGCCTTCATCGCATCGTTGATGGCTTTGCCGATGTCCTCTTTTTCGGGCAATTCGCGCAGCACCCGAAACCGCGCCTTTTCCGGCACGTAGACGACGCCCCGCGCGTGGTAATCGTCCCGCCCGATACCTCCGCGCCGGCGCGATTTCGTCGACAGCTCCCGCTCGGCCTGCGCGAACTTGTGGTCCGCATACTTCAGGAAGATGAGCGCCAACACGGGCGTCGCGTATTCGGAAGGTTGCAGACCCGAATTGGTCCAAAGCTGATCGGCGGCGGCCCAAAGGCTCTTCTCGAAGTCGGCAGGGAGCGGCATCGTGCCGCGCGTTGTACTCCATGCACCGGGGGCCGTGTCCAGAGCTTTCTTCGTGTGGGGTTTCTCACGTCAGCACACGGGGTTGGTGCACTCGAGGTGTCGAGTGCGCTGAGTTCGTGACGGGGCCAGTGCACTTGGCATGTCGAGTGCGCCGAGTTCGTGACGGGGTTGGTGCACTTGGCATGTCGAGTGCGCTGAGTTCGTGACGGGGTTGGTGCACTTGGCATGTCGAGTGCGCTGAGTTTCTGACGGGGTTGGTGCACTTGGCATGTCGAGTGCGCTGAGTTCGTGACGGGGTTGGTGCACTCGAGGTGTCGAGTGCACTGAGTTCGTGAGGTGGCCGGGTGATTTGGGGTGTCGAGATCGAATTCGATGCGTTTGCAGGGTACTCGTGGCCATTGACACTGCGTTGCCCACTCCCGTAACTTCGCGATGCGAAATTTTTTTCTCACATCGGAGGCTGCATGGAGGGGTATCGATGGTTGCTCGCGCTTTGGATCGTGCTTCGACGAATGCACCTTTGCGGTGCGTTTTTGATCATGGCGCTATTCGCTGTGGCGTGTGCATCGGAGCCGATGCATACGCGAACGGCGCGCGATTGTGGCGAGGTGCAGTATTCGGGCGGAGCGCCTGGGTATCCGCTGCATTTACCGAGCAGTCAATATGTGCTCACGAACGATCGCCTGTTGCCGTCGAGTGACGACGTTTCGTGGTTTGCAGATGCGCGTCAACGGGCCGAAGCTCGGGCGCAAAAGCAGTTGATTGGCCAACAGGTGCCGATACGCAGCCCGCGGTTTGGCGGGGCCGTACCGCAATGCGCACCCAATCCCGCATGGGCGACGTCGGTGGAGGACGAGCGACGAGCGCAAGAGGTAGGGGAAGAGGTTGGGAAGCAATTCGGTGAAAAGCTCGGTCGGATCGAAGCCGGTCTCGAGATGCTGCAGGGGTGGCCGCATCTTGGGGTATCGCTCAAGCGAATTTTGGCGAATCCGGCGCAGCGAGAAGCTTTTTTGGCGGGGGCAGCAAAGGACTTGAGCGAGCTTCCCGACTTGCCGACATACAGCGACCCCGCGTTGGCGCGCAAGGCGCTGGCGGGATTTCAGAAAGGGTATGGGGAAGGAATCGACGCGGCCCATCGGCGTGCGTTCTTGGTCAACATCGGCGTGGATGTGTACTTCATGGTCATCGGCAATATTGCCGGTGCTTTGGAGTCGGCGGGGGCGAAGCTCTTGGACCGCGCGATCATGCGTTTGCGCGGCATGCCCATCTTCGTGCCAGCGGCGGCCCGCGGTGCTGGGTTTTTCATGAAGGTTCCGCCGCGGGTGGTGAACGGTTCGTCGCGGCGCTTGTTGAAGGCACTGCTCGAAGCGAAGAAAGAACCATTAGCGGGCGAAGTGCCGCATCATGTCGTGTCACACTCGGACTGGCGAGCGGAAGAAGCGCGGAAGATTTTGCAAAAATTTGGTGTCGGCGTTGACACGGCAGAGAATGGGGTATTCTTGCCGCAGAACACCACCGTGCCGAACCCCAAAGGCAAAGCAGTGCACTCGACAGTGCATACGAACGCGTATTATGAAGCCGTGTACGAGGCAATCAAGGATTCAGCGTCGAAGCAAGATCTGATCAACAGACTCCAAGAGCTTGCGTGGAGGCTCGAGAAAAAGGGAGGCTTGTGATGGGAAGTGTCTATAAGGCCAGCTCGACGGAAAGAACCGAGTGGTGCAATCCCATCACGGATGAAGGATCCGAGCAATTTCGCGTCGAGCTCGATGGTACGCCGCGACGCGAGACGTGGAAGCCCGTACGCGTAAAATTGTTGCGGAAGACGTCGCGCCACAAATTGCTTTCTTCCGATGCCCCGTGGCACTCGACCAGCAACCTCATTTTTCGGACGTCCGCCATCGAAAAAATGAAGCCGATCCTGGCGACGCATGGTGAGTTGTTGCCCTTGGAATGTCCAGACGCCGAATTGTGGGTGTTCAACCCGACGGTTGTTCTCGATGCATTGGACGAACAGGCATCCGTTGCATCGCGATCCATTCACGGAGGTATCTACCTTATCGACAAACACGTGTTTCGTGTCGACGTCGTAGCTGGGGTTGACATTTTCAGACTTGCCAATTGGCGCACAGGCCCGACATTCCTGAGCGATCGATTCGTCGACTTGTGGAATGCGTCGGGGTTGCGAGGCCTCGAATTCAAGAAATTATGGTCGTCAGATTGAACGCGCGATATTCGCGATGAAGAAGGCGTGGGACCACGACGCGGTATCATGAAGAACCCTCGCGCTATACGATGAACGACGCTGAAGATCATTATCACTCCCCCAAGTTCGATGAGCCTCCTGCGGATAGCGCGTACTTGACGAAGGCCGAGTGGAGGTTCGTGGCCAAGGTTTTTGCCATTGCCACCGTGGCCGTGTCGATCTTTGTCGGTGCAGTTCTGACCCTACAGACGACCTATGCGTTGAAGACGTTCAGCGCCGAGGGGCGTGTCGCGGGTATCGTCGCGGTATCTGCATTTCGTGAAATGAATAAAGTGGCGGTTGGCTCTGCAGCTTGTATCGCGTTCGTCTGTATGGTCGATCGGCGGACGGATGCAGGTATCGCACCGCCGTCCCGGGGCCTGTTCTTGCCCATCACCATAACCTTGCCCCTCTTCGCTCCCTTGGCAGGGTTCATCATCACGACGTCCTCGGTGCTGCTCCTGCTCGTTGGCCATGATCAACCCTATGCAGGTTGTCTTGATTCGATCCAGGATATTCTGATGATCCAGGATCCTCTGGTGGGTTTTTTCTCTGCAATGGTATATTCACTATTGCTCGGTGTGCTTGCGCGAGATGTCGCGCGTATCGTTGCCCGTTATTCGAGATGGACCATTCTCAAAATTTTGATTCTATCGTGGGTGACGCAGTTGCTAGCATATCTCTTCTCGTCTTGGATCATGAAAGTGCTTCCTCATTGATGGGTGGAGCGTATATTGTGCGAGAATTGCTACACACAACCGTCGAGCAGTACTTCTGGGACCGGCTGAGCAAGTGGACCCCCGTCGACAAAAGCCCTCCTTATGGGTACATGCCGAACGACGATGACGGCGCCAACGCCGAACGAAGCGCGGGCCATTGCCTACGAACGCGCTCGGATTGACGTTATGGGCTCATTGCGAGAAATCGGGCGGGATTGTGGCGGTACGCGACCTTGGATCGCCGCGCCACCCGAAGGAGTCGTCATGGCAGGGGAGCAGACGCGTGAGGTCCCCTCAATCCTCGTCCCCGCCCGATCCGCCTCCGGAGCGCTTTCGCCTGCTCGTGCGAGGTTTGGTCGCTTCGAGGAACGCCGCCACGCGTTTCGGCTGTCCGGGGAACAGTTTCAACAGTTCACCTTCGAGGATGTCGATTTCGCGATTGACGTCGCCAATGAACAATTCTTCGGCCGTGTCTTGCAACGCCACCGCTTGCAGCGCGCTGCCGCGATTCTTGGAGCACGTATCCAGGTTCTCGGTGGCCGCCGAAAGGCGCGGCGTCCATTCTTTCGCGAGCGGCTCGTTGGGATCGCGCGCCAATTCGGCGATCCAGTCTTTGCCATGTTGCACTTCGCGATCGGTGCCGAACGTTTGGGCGTCCGAGGGCGTCACGGTCTTGAAAAATCGCGTATAGGGAGGCCGGTCGCGTTTTCCGCCGCTTTGGTCCACCAAAGCCCGCCCAAAGGCGCCCACTTCGGGATCCCATTTGGCATCCGCGACCTGGAGCCTTGCCCTCGCGCGCGCCAGGTTGCGGTCCGCCGTGCGCCGTGCCGCCACGAGGGCATCGGCTTTGGCCGTCAGCGCTTCCCAGGTGGGCGCGAGCTGTTGTGTCTCCGGGTCGCTATCGAGCGCGTCGGCAATGGCGGCGCAAACATCCGCCACCGGGTTGATGTCTCGGTCTTCACGAACATGAGTTGCCATGGAGTGGAAGGTAACGGAAAGCGAGCGAGCTCGACAAGAAAAATGTCGAGCATCATCGTCGTCGCGATCGAAGTCCTTGACGATTGGCTCGACGGTCGCCGGGTCGTCCTGAGCATGAAGACGCCTACCAGGTGTTTTCTTGACCTCCATGTTTTCCATGCTCTAGGCTGCCTGCTGCGTCGCCGCGTACGCGGTGCCGAGGTGGAGGGAGCTTGCGATGGCGACGTGGAAGCGGTGGCGCCGGGTTTCTTGGGCGGCTTGTGTGCTGCTGCTCGCTGTGTCGGCGACGGACGCCTCGGCCGAACCGGCGCCGGTCGAGGTTTGCTGGAAGCCTCCGCATCTTCCGCCGGACGTGGACACGTTTCTCATCGTCAAGGAAATGGATAAATGGGAGTTGTCCAATCCACGTCGGTTTTGGAACATCGCCACCAGTCGAATCGTTTATAAATACAATCCTTCTCTCGGAGCCGATAGCCTCGATAGGCTTCCGGAAAATATCCGCAAGGAGGCAAGGCACTGCGTACCTGCACCTCCCAAAGCGCCCGACCCGCCGGCTGCAGACCCGCCGCCTCCACCGCCTCCACCGCCTCCGCCAAAGCCGCCGCCGCCCAAGAAGCCCGAGCCGAAGGCGCCCCAAAAAGGTTCTGAAAAGGTCAAGGGTGGGGGCTCGGGCAAGAAGGACGGTCCGAAGCCATTGCCGAAAGCAAGTGCGCGTTCGTCGCAGGGGCCCAATGCAATGGCGGAGCGGCCGAAGAAAAAGGCCCCATCTATTTTGCCTCCGCCTTCGGCGATTTTGCCACGAAGCGAGCATGTATTGCCGAAGGCGAAGGAGGCAAAAGTGCTACCGAGGGCGGAAGACGCAAAGGTATTGCCGAAGGCCGAGGAAGCAAAGGTGCTGCCGAAGGCGGAGGAGGCGCCGCCCTTGCCGCGGTCGTCGTTCGACCATTTCGCTGCGAATTGCCAGGCTGAAAAAACGCGATGCAAGCGAAAGACGGGGGGCGAGAAAGGACCGGTCGACGAAAGGACGGCGTTCGAGGAGGTTTTGAAGGAGTTCGCGCTCTTTGCAGGCGCGGTGAATTTGCAGCTCGACGAGGATTTGAATAGGCCTGACGGCAAAAAGCACGGCGTCGTTGGCGGGCGCAATGCGAATGGCCCGGATATGGCGCTGACTCAGGCCATCGCGACGTTTTTGCAGCTCACGCCCGCGATGCAAGGGCAGATCAAAGCGTTCATCAACAAGGTCAACAAATCGGTCGCGAAGAAGACACCAGTGGTCGTCGAAACGAAAGAGCTGAGTGACGACGCGGCGAAGTGGCTCGCGAGCCAGCCTGGATCGGCGCAGCGGCTAAAGGACGCGGGTACGATCGGGCCGTACAGAACCTTGAAGGAATTCACGTTGGGGCACGAAGGAGAGATAGAGGTGCATCATATCCTCGAGCAGAGGTGGTTCAAGGGCGACAAGAAGCTCTTCTCTGGGGATACCGACCTCGTGCCATCAGTGATCTTGGACAAGGCTGAGCATAGGCGGATCACGACAGAGCTGAACGCGTGGATCCGGAAAAACAAGCCGAAGACCCCGGAGGATTTGTGGAAGATCTACAAAGCAGTGTACAATGACCGCCCGCACTGGCTCGATGCCATCAAGCCGTACTTCGGAAAGTAACGAAGGACATCCGCGAACATGAGACCAGAAGTCATGGATGCGACCTCTTGCATTGATTGTCCTGGCCATCTACCGTCGCACCGTTGATACACGAAGGACATGCGCGATGACAGAAGCTCCTGAGGACGAAGAGGCAGAGGCTGCCGAGGTTATGGCGATGTTGGCAGAGTGGGCGCGTCGTGCTGAGTTCGCCACGACCGAACCCGTTGTTCTCGTGCCGCGTCAGGTCACCATCACCCGCGAGACACTGGAGACCGCGTATGTGCAAGACATTCTCGAACCTGTATTCTGTGAGATGCTCGAAGTCAGCACAGGCGCGGAAGCGGAAGCCGTATTGGCTTCATTCTCGCTCGGGCAGCGGAGGCTCTATGCCGTCGAGTGGTATGTGATGGAGGTGAACAGCGGGGGCCACGAGTTTTTCTTCGGTTGTTCAGCCGGATTGGTTTGGCCTGACGCTCTTGCGGGACTCGAGATGCTGGGAGCAACGGCGGCGTGGGAGATCTTGCTGGAGGCGACGCAGCGCTTTCCCGAACCGCTATCAGTTGAATACTCCCAGCGTGAGGAAGCGCTCAAGAAGCTTCCCGACAAGGTATTCGATGACCTGGATCGCCGATTCTACGACGGTGTGGATGACCAAGTCTGGGCGTTGATGGAAGCGTACATCCGGGCCCACCCCGACGAGTTTCTGTGGTCGGGCACGGTGGTGGACGTCGAACACCCCTACGAGATACAGGTTGTCGACGGCGAGTATAGGTGGGTGCTGAAGGCTCCGAAGTAACCGCTGCGTCACTTCCTCTTCTCTGCATCGGCCAGCAGAGCGTCGAGCGCGTCTTTGTGCCGCTTCTGAGCTGCCGCGATTCGCGGCTCCATCTTTTGCTCCATGGTGCGCCCATGCGAGAGAACCCCATCAATCCGCGCCTTGACTTGCGTGGCTCGCTCGATCCGCGCTTCACTCCCGATTTTGTCGGCCTCTTTGTCGGACTTGCCTCCAATGGCCCGCTCCTCGGCTATGTAATCGTCGAGCGTCTTTTTCACCTGCTCGGCTTCTTCGAGTACCGCGCGCATGCGAATTTGGGTTTTGACCATGGCAATATGCACGAGATAACTCGCGCGGCTGATTTGATCCGCCAGCACTTCGAGCGCCACGGCGTCTTCTTTGGTCAGCTCGTGCCGATGACGATTGATCATCGCATGCGCGGCATTTCGTTCGCGAAGGCGCTCCTCGAGCCGCTTCGAGACGAGCTCGGAGAGCGAACGCGATACGGTGCCCCGTAAATCCGCATCGGCGCCTTTTTGCATGCACGCGTAGGACGCCCAGCCCCCGACTTTTTTGGCGATTTCGCCTTGTTCCTCCGAAAAGAATACGCGTGCCCCTTCGACTTCTGCGTAACGATCCACATACGCTCGGCTCCGCCCCGCATCATTCGCGCTGCGATAAACATCCGCGACGAGTTTCCAATCGGGCGCCTTGAGGTCTTTGGCATACACGGAAAGCCCTATGGCGAGTGTCTGGGCATCATCGTCGTCGCGACCGAAGTCCTTCACGATTTGCTCGACCGTCGCCGGGTAATCCTGGGCATAACCGGGCTCCGTAGCGGATGATGCCACTTCAGGCTCGGGCATCGAAGCCGAACACCCACACAGGACCGCGGACAGCATCAGAAACGGGGCAACGACCAAAGATCGCGTGCGGAAGCGAAGCCGTCGGTACATGACATTAACTATTCTTCCTAATTTCAACGGGGGTCAAGCCATAAAACGAATCCGAGCAATCTCGACGACCTCGATATGGGAATCAGCCCGCTCCATGTGACCAGCCGGACTCGCCTTGCTCCGCGAGAAAAATGTCGCGCACGCCGAGTGATCAAGGAGCCGACGCCGCCGTCTCGATCGTTCAGCCAACCAATACGCTCGACCAGCGCGCCCTCGCGCCGCGTCTGTCGAAATCGTTCGTACGTCTTTTGGGCAGCAACGACCTGCATTGTGTGTTAGAAGGTTCAGGGAGGGGGTTGTACCGATTCTGCGAGCGAACGGAACGGGTCGAAGGGGTTGTCCCGGCGGATGTGGTTTCCCCATGAGTCGTAACCATGAAGAGACTGAAAACGTCACCGTATCGCGTGATGGATACCCTTCGCGAAGGCCCGGAGTCGACGCTCGTCCGCGCCGTGCGCAACGCCGATGGGCGGCGCCTCGTGTGCAAAGTGCTGAGCCCGAATTCCAGCGGCGCGCACGACATCGAGCGGCTGAAACATGAATTCGACATTGCAGGGTCGCTCGACGTCCCGGCGGTCGTCAAGCCCTTGGCGCTCGAATCGTACCAGGGGCTGCCTGTCCTCGTCATGCCGGACATCGATGCAAGACCGCTCGATCATATTCCAGTCCCCATGGAAACGAGCGGCTTTCTTCGTCTTGCCGTCCGCCTTGCGGCTGCCATTGCTCAAATTCATGGGCAAGATGTCATTCACAAGGACCTGAAGCCCTCGAGCATTCTCGTCGATCCGACGATGAACCATGTGAAAATCGTCGACTTCGGCATTGCTTCGCGGCTCTCTCGCGAGCACGTGGCTCCGCGAAGACCACGGCAAATCGAGGGATCTTTGCCGTACATGTCGCCGGAACAGACGGGTCGGATGAGTCAACCGGTGGATAGCCGCACGGATCTCTATTCGCTTGGCGTGATATTTTATGAATTGCTCACGGGCAAGCTTCCCTTCGAAGCGCGCGATCCGCTCGCGTGGATTCATTGCCACATCGCGCATGCGCCTCCGCCGCTCGCCGAAGTGAAACCGGGCGTGCCGGAGGGGTTATCGGGCGTCGTGATGAAGCTGCTCGAGAAAATGCCGGACGATCGATACCAGAGCGCCGCGGGGCTTTTGCACGACATTGAAGAGTGCATCGTCAGGTGGGCCGAATGCGGGCGTATCGATGCATTTTCGCTGGGTCGGTACGATCTTTCGGATCGCCTTCGAATTCCACAAAAACTTTATGGGCGAGAAGAAGAGATCGCATCGCTCGTCAGCGCTTTCGATCGCGTCGTCACGACGGGCAGGCCGGAGATCGTGCTGGTGTCCGGTTATTCTGGCATTGGTAAGTCGTCGTTGATTCAAGAGCTGCACAAGCCCGTTGCGCAGCGGCGAGGGTTTTTCGTGGCGGGCAAATTCGATCAACATCGCCGCGAGAGCCCCTACGCCACGATCGTGCAAGCTTTCCGAGAGCTCGTGTTCGACTTGCTGATGGAGAGCGAGGATCGGATTGCGGAATGGAGGAAAAGTCTTCGGGAAGCGCTGGGCGTCAATGGGCAGCTCATCGTGGACGTCATTGCGCAGGTGGAGCTCATCATCGGGCCGCAACCGCCCGTTCCCGTTTTGCCGCCGGCGGAAGCGCAGAATCGGTTTCGTATCGTATTTCGCGAGTTCATTGGTGTATTCACGACACGCGAGCACCCGCTCGCGCTCTTCTTCGACGACCTCCAATGGGCCGATTCGGGCAGTCTCGGGCTCCTGGAGGACCTCGTGACGCACACCGAAGCTCAGTTCTTGCTCCTCGTTGGCGCATATCGCGACCATGAAGTTTTCCCGTCGCATCCGCTGATGCTGGCGATCGACAATGTGCGGAAAATGGGAACGAAGACGTCGAACATCGTTCTTGGTCCGCTGTCTCCACGGCATCTCACGGCATTTCTCGCCGACGCTCTTCGCTGCAGTGCGGACCGCGCGACTCCGCTTTCGGAGCTTTTGCACGAAAAGACGGCTGGCAACCCTTTTTTCACGATTCAATTTCTGCTCACGCTCTATGAAGAACGCCTCGTGGAATTCAATCCGAATGCTGGGGAGTGGCAGTGGGACATTGCCAAGATTCGGGCCAAGGGATTGACAGATAATGTCGTGGCATTGATGATAGGGAAGTTGAGCCGCCTTTCGCCCGCTACGCTGGACGCGGTGAAGCTCGCAGCGTGCCTTGGAAATACTGCGGATGCGGCCATCTTGGCGATGGTGCTCGGGCGTTCGGAACAAGAGGTGCACGCGGCGTTTTGGGATGCGCTGCATGCGGGGCTATTGTCGCGCACGGGCGATACGTACAAGTTCACGCACGATCGCGTTCAAGAAGCGGCGTATTCGCTCATTCCGGAGGCGTCTCGAGCGGCGATTCATTTGAACATCGGGCGGATTCTCGAGGCGCACGTGCCGCCGGCGAAGATTGCGGAGCAAATTTTCGATATCGTCAACCACCTCAACCGCGGCGTCGAGCTCATTACGGACGAGCGCGAAAGGGAAGCTCTGTGGCGCCTGAATTTTGCAGCCGGTCGGAAAGCAAAGAGCTCGATTGCTCATGCATCGGCCTTGCGATATTTGAGCCTGGCATCGACGCTGCTCGCGCCGGACGCTTGGACGACGAATTACGACGACACGTTCGAGATTCATTTGGAACGGTCGGAGTGTGAATACCTTGCGGGGCATTTCTCGCAGGCCGATGCGCTGTTCAACGTGCTGCTCGAGAACGCGCGGTCGAAGTTCGACTGCGTGCGGGTATATCGGCTCCGCATGAGGTTGTACCAGGTGTCGGGTCGATATGACGAAGGGGTGACCGTTGCGCTTGCGGCATTGCATCTATTTGGTGTGACGTTGCCGGACGAGGAAAGTGAAATTCGTCGCGCGACCAAAGACGTCATTGCGACGATAGCGAAGCTCATGCATGGTCGCCGGATAGCCGATCTCATCGATGCGCCCATGGCGACGGATCCGGAGGCGCGAGCGATCATCGCGCTTCTCGTCGAATCAGCGCCCTGCGCATATATCGGCCGGCCGCGCATCTTCCCACTCATCGCGCTCGAGGCCGTATGCTGGTCGCTCGAGCGCGGCAACACCGAGGAATCGTGCTTTGCCTATAGCGTGTATGGTTTGATGCTCGTGTCCATTTTCGAGGACATTCCTGCGGGTTACGAGTTTTCTGAAATGTCCTTGCGGCTCAACGAGAAGCTCGACGACCGGAAACTTCGCGGGACGCTTTTGCATTTGCACGGCGATCACATTCATTTCTGGCGGAAGCATTTTTCCACGGGTTTTCCCATTTTGCAGCAAGCATTCCGCGCGTGCCTCGACGTCGGCGATTTGGTGTACGCTGGTTTTCTCGCATTCGAAACGGTTTGGCAATACATCGAAAACGGCGAGTCGCTCGACGACGTGCTCGAATCTTCACGAAAGTATGCGGCGTTTGCCAGGCAAAGCCACAACGACGCGGTTTATGAGACGATTCGTTTCGAGCAACAATTCGTGGCGGCATTTCAAGGCATGACGCAGGGGTTATCGAGCTTCGAGGATGGGGAATTCGACGAAGCATCCAGTTTGCAGGTCATTACGAGGGCGACGTTCGGCTGCGGCATCGTTTTTCACGACATCATGAAGCAGATCATGGCGTTTCATGCGGGCGAGCACGAAGCGGCGCTCGAGCTCGCGATGCGAGCGGCAGCAAACCTCGGGGCGGCCATGGCGATGCCGATCGAAGCGACGTATCATTTTTATTTGGCGCTCACGCTCGCGGCGCTCCATCCGAAGAGGACCGAAGAGCAGCAACGCGAGATCCTGTCGAAGCTCGACCATTTGCGACAAAAGCATGCACTTTGGGCAGACAATTGCCCGCAAAATTATCAGAACCGCCACGCGCTCGTGTGTGCCGAAATAGCGCGCATTCAAAACCGCGATATGGACGCGATGCGTCTTTACGACCAAGCGATTCAATCTGCGCACGACAATGGTTTCGTTCACCAGGAGGCGCTCGCGTACGAAATCGCTGCCAAGTTTTACGAATCGCGTGGGTTCGACCTCAATGCACATGCGCATGCGCAGGAAGCTCGGATTCGTTATGGTCGCTGGGGCGCCGCCGCCAAGGTGAAGCAAATGGACGTTCGGTACCCTCGGCTTTGGGGACAATCCAGGGGGGCCACGATATCCTCGGCGACATTCTCCGCACGCGCCGAGCAGCTCGATTTGCTTTCGGTCGTGAAGGCATCGCAAACGATTTCGGGTGAGATTGCCGTCGACAAGTTGCTGCCCACGCTGCTCGAAGTGGTTTTGCAGCAGGGCGGGGCGCAACGAGCTTGTCTGGTGCTCGTTCGGGATGCGCAGCCATCGATCGAGGCCGAGGCGTTTTTGCAGGGCCAGGACGTCGAGACGAAAGTCCTCCAGTCGGAGCCTTTGTGGTCGTCCACGCGCGTGCCCGTATCGCTTGCTCGATATGCCATGCGAACGAAGCAGCGGGTGATTTTGAATGACAATGCCGAGATGGCGAGGTACATGGGAGACCCGTTCATTGCCAGCGTGAAGCCGAGGTCTTTGTCATGGCTTCCCATCATGCGGCAGGGGGAAGTGATTGGACTACTTTATTTGGAAAACGATCTCGTGACGGGAGCTTTTACGACCGAGCGTATTGCGGCGCTCGAGCTGCTCGCGTCGCAGGCGGCGATTTCTCTCGAGCATGCGCGGTCGCTCGCGACCGAGCAGGCCGAAAGGCTGAGGGCCGAGGAGGCACTTCGTGCGCGTGACGAATTCCTTTCGATTGCATCCCACGAGCTCAATACGCCGCTCGCATCGCTGCTTTTGTCGCTTCAGCGGCTCCGTCGAGACATCAGGGGGTGCCCATCCGGAAATCCATCGATGGAAAAGTCGGTCGATCGTATCGAACGGCAATGCACGCGCCTGTCGCGGCTCAATGCCGACCTGCTCGACGTGTCGCGGATTCACGCCCAACGCTTGCGGCTCGATCGGGCAGAGGTCGATTGCGTGGCGCTCGTACACGATGTCGTGGGTCAATTTCAGGCTGAATTCGAACGCGCGGGCATCTTTGTGTCGATTTCGGCGCATCGCCATCTCATTGGCCGTTGGGATCGGTGCAGGGTGGAGCAGATCGTTGCGAATTTGATATCGAATGCGATCAAGTTCGGTAGCGGCAGGCCCATTGAAATTTCCGTGGAGGGTCAATCAGGCATGGCGCAGATTTCGGTGCGGGATCAGGGAATTGGAGTTGCACCTGAAATGCGTGCGCGAATCTTCGAGCGCTTCGAGCGTGCCGTTTCCGACAAGCATTATGGTGGGCTGGGCCTCGGGCTTTATATCGCGACCGAAATTGCGAAAGCTCATGGTGGGACGATTACGGTGGAGAGCGAAGAAGGGAAGGGGTCGACGTTCACGCTTTCATTGCCGGACGTGGTCGAGGTGGACGAGGAATCGGCCCCTACGGTCTGATTTCACACGTAAACCCATCCCCGGTCACGACATTCGCTGCTGCAATGGCCGGTTTTCCATTTTCCGGCAGCACGATGCGCATGGGGCATACGTCGATGATGTCTTTCTGTGGGTCGACGCCGGGCATGACGTAGATGAGCTCCATGCCGCGCTCGGTGAGCTGAAAGGCGCCCACGTGGGTCACGTAATAGATACGCTTGCCCTGCTTCAGTCCTTCGGCCCCATTGAACGTGATTTCGTGCACCTTATCGATGAACTTGGGCGTGCCTGGATCGGCCACGTGGACGCGGTCGCCGTGCACGTCGATTTTCGCGTGCTCACCCCAGGCACTGCAAAAGATGATGGACTTGGCATTCGTGGTCAGATCGATGAACCCACCGGGTCCAACGTAATGCATGGGGCCTTCGCCGCGCTTGGAGACGTTGACGTTGCCTGCGCTGTCGGCTTCCAAGGCGCCCAGAATGGCCCAATCGAGCCGTTTGAATACGCGTTCGAATGCCGTTGCGGAAGAGACGATTTCGGTGGGATTGATGGCGGCGCCGAAGAAAACGCCAGGGGCGGCCATTCCACCGAAGACGCCGCTTTCATTGATCATCGTCAGGCGCTTCATGGCTCCATGCTGGAAAAGAATGCGCGACACTTCCTCCGGAAGGCCGACGCCGATGTCGACGTGATCGCCCGCATGGGCGTGATCGATGAAGATTTGCGTAGCGAGCCTTCCGAGCACGTTGTCGATGGTTTTTCGATGCGGAGTCACGCCCAGCATATCATTGACGACGCCCACGCGCATGATGCCCTCGTCGATGGGCGTGCGGCTATTCGTCGTAAAGATGTCCCAATATTTGCGGTGCGGGACCGTGACGGTTTGTTCGACGCCGGGCCAATACACGATTGCATCGACGTCCTCCGCCGGCAAACAAACTTCGTCGTACCCTTCGTCGACGAGCAATCCCACGTTCACGATGACCTTGCCGCCATTTCGTTTCGCCGCTTTGGCAATTTCCCAGCTTTCGGAGACCACGGCGCAATTTTTAATATAAATGTTGCCCTTGCGGTCCGCGGCGGGAGCGCTGAACACGGCCGTGTCGATGAGGGGGATGTGGTACTTGAATTGCCCGTCGTCCAATACTTCGACGTATTGGGGGGCGCCGGGGGTGAGCGGAGTTCCGCGGCCCGTTCGAGGGTCGATGAACGTGCCTGGACCAATGCGATCCGCAATGTCGTGACGACCTTCGGCTTGAGCCTTCAGGAGGCGGGTGAGCATTCCCATCGGGATGATTTGCAGTTCGAGTTTACCGGCTTGGGCCAATGCGAGCTGAGCCTTGTACGTTTCCGCATGGCTCGTGAACAGACGCGTATTGAACCCCTCGACGCCCAGCTCTTCGAGCGTTCCGGGGACTTTGCCCCGACCGCCTTGGCCTCCGACGGAAATGATGGTGATGTTCGAGGGGCGTTTTTCCGCCTGAAATCGCTCGCGCATGGCCCAATACATGAGCGAGCAGCGTTCGTTGCCGCCGATTCCCGAGGTGGCCATGATGGCGCCGTCATGGATGAGGCGAGCGGCTTGCCATGCGGTCATGAATTTCGGGTTGTCCTTTACGGGTGGCGGATAGTGAGAATCGTGTTTTGCCCACGTCAGGCGCCAGTGAAGCACATGCAGCCGAATGCCAAGTTTGGTGAGGATGTTCATTGGAGTGACTCGTGAATCGGAAATCGCGCCGATGGGGAAGAAGGGCCACTCATCAACAATCAACAAGAAGCGTGCCGCTGCCGGAATTGCCTGCGGATGAGTCTGCAAGGTTCGAGCGGTGCATGTGGGCGCGACGATTTTGCGCGAGGGTGCATTGCGTGCGCTTGTGCGCGGGTATGATTGCGTCGTCGCGCTGTGCGTGCCAACGTAAACGTGCCAATCGGGGACCCTCGAACCCGGGGAGGTCGTACATCGAGTTGGCAATCGGAAGCGAGTTGGCAATCGGAGGAATGAATGACCGTCGAGCACGAGCATGATCCGACGCTGCGAGCAGACCATGGGCCTCGGCTGTGCGACGATACCTATTGGGCGCTTGCCGTCATTTCATCGTTGGCGATTGCGTTCGAGTGGGATGTCGTGCGTGACCGTGTGCGACGGCTGCAAAGCAACGTGGATGAATTGCCAGCAACCGAGTCGGACACGCTCGAGGGCGTTCTACAAGTGGTTCATCCGTCGGATCGGGACGTGTTTCGAGCGAACGCTCGGTCAGCGCTGGAATCGGAAGACGGTATTTACCAATCCGAATTCCGAATCATCAGGCCGAATGGTGAAGTCCGATGGCTCGGTGAATTTGGGCGCGTTGAATTCGATGCAAACCACCGCCCACTGCGGCTCGTTGGTATATCGCATGATATTACCGACCACAAGCGCGCCGAGGAAGCGCTAAAAGAAGCGGATCGACGAAAGGATGAATTTTTGGCCATGCTCGCGCACGAGCTGCGCAATCCGCTCGCCCCGATTCTCAATGCGGTCCAGCTTCTTCGTTTGATTGGACCCGTGCCTCTTCGGCAGCAAAAACTTCACGACGTGCTCGAACGGCAAGTAAATCAACTCGCCCGGTTGGTGGACGATCTGCTGGACGTATCGCGCGTATCGCGCGGAAAAGTTCAGCTCCGAAAAGCGTTCATTCATCTCGATGATGTGGTAGGACAAGCGATCGAGACGAGCCGCCCACTGATTGATGCACGTAATCATCATTTGACGGTGAACGTGCCACTGGATCCGATTCTTTTGGATGGCGACTTCGCTCGATTGGCGCAGGTCGTGAGCAACTTGCTGAACAATGCGGCCAAGTATACGGACGAAGGGGGCTGCATTGAATTGAATGTGGATCGGGTGATGAACGATGGCCAGATGGAGGCTGTCATTCGAGTAGCCGACAATGGTCGAGGAATGGATCCTCAAGCCATGAGGAATTTGTTTCAACTCTTTTATCAGGTCGACCGGAATTTGGACCGTTCCGAGGGGGGCTTGGGCATCGGGCTGTCGCTCGTGAAGAATCTCGTCGAAATGCACGGCGGGCGTGTCGAGGCGCATAGCGCCGGACGAGGTAAAGGAAGCGAATTCGTCGTGCGTCTTCCGGTGCGTGTCGACGATGTGGCGCCGCGGAAGCCGAACGGCGGTGCGCCGCGGACAATGGCGAGCAGTGGCTTGCGGGTGCTCGTGGTGGACGACAACCGCGATGCGGCGGATACGCTCGCGCAATTGCTGGAAGTCGAGGGGCACGAAGTTTTGCGGGCGTACGATGGTAAAGGGGCTGTCGAGAATGCTCTTGAAACGCGGCCCGATGTGATATTGCTCGATATTGGCCTCCCTCACATGAGTGGTTTCGACGCTTGTCGCGCGATGCGGCACGGCGGATTGAATCATGCGGTCATCATCGCAACGACGGGATATGGCCAGGACGATGATCGACGATTGTCGCGAGAAGCCGGATTCGACGCGCATCTCGTCAAACCAGTCGATCTGCAGACGATCCGCAACGTGCTGGCATCTCGAGCGGCTAAGGCAGCATGAGGACGATGGTGAGTCAGATTTCCTCCTGCCGGGCATTGCCTGAATTTGTGATTGTGCATGCGTCGTGGTACGAGCGGCGGCGTACGGTCATGGGTCACGGGTTTGCCGGCAAAACTTTCGCGTTTGCGGTGGATTGGCGGATTTGATTATCGAGTCGAAGTGCAGAACTTGCGCCGCGACCGCAATCGCTGCGCCCGAGTGATTGACGTTCGAGGGAAAAATCGCGGGAAATCCGCTCGGCTCACAAATTGCTGTCGGACGACGCTCGTGGACCCAGCGCCTTCGACGAATCATTGCCTGCATTGTGGTGGTCCGTGTTCAGCGGACGTCACGGCGGCATTCTGTTGTGCTGGTTGTCGCTTCGTATACGAATTATTGCGAGACGAACGGCTCGATCGTTACTACGCGCTTCGGGGCGACAAGGGTGAGCCTGTCACGACGACTGTGGAAGGTCGCGATCAAAAGTGGCTCGAACCCATCGAAGCCGAGCTTGTAAAGAGTGCCGGACTTTTCCGAATTGACCTCGACATCCAAGGTTTGTCGTGCGCCGCGTGCGTTTGGCTCATCGAACAGTTGTTTCGCCGCGAGGCTGGAGCTGCCGGCATTGTCGTCAATCCGGCACTTGGTCGTATTCGGCTCACGGCGTCGCGTGAATTCCCGTTGCGCCATTTCGTGCAGCGAGTCGAATCGTGCGGCTATTTGTTGGGGCCCAAGCTGAAGAGCGACGAGAGCCCGTCCAATGGGCTTCTGTTTCGCATGGGAATCGCCATTGCCATCGCGATGAATGGCATGATTTTGGCCATCTCCATGTACGCGGGTCTCACCGAGGGGCCCCTGCATCGGCTCTTTCTCACGCTCTCGTTCGGGCTCGCGACGGCAAGCGTGCTCGTGGGCGGATCGTATTTCGGAAAAAGCGCGATCGCCGGTTTGCGTCGCGGCGTATTGCATCTGGATTTGCCCATTGCGCTCGGCATTCTGCTCGCGTATGCCTCGTCGACGTGGGCATGGCTTGCGCATGGGCTCACGACGTATTTCGATACGCTGACGGTCTTCATTGCGTTGATGCTCGTCGGGCGTTTTCTGCAAATGCGGCTCATCGAGCGCAATCAGAAGCGGCTGCTCGCGAGTGACGGTGCCGAAGGGCTTTACACGCGGCGGCTCGAGGGGAGCGAGGTCGTTTTGCGACGCGCCGTGGAAGTTCGCAAAGGCGATACCTTGGTCATTGCGCCGGGCGATGTGGTGCCCGTTTCGGCCGATCTACTTGGGCAAGATGCCGCGCCGTTTTCGCTCGATTGGGTCAATGGGGAAAGCGCGCCACGCGTCTTCGAGCCTGGGCAAACCATTCCCGCGGGGGCATTTCTTGCGGATGCGCGAGCTAAAATGCTTCGTGCAGCGGATGATTTTGCTGCGAGCAGTCTCGTCGACTTGCTTCGCGCTCCGCCCGGCGATGGTCGCGATGGACGTGCGACGGCGTATTGGCGCACCTTTGCTCGCGTATACGTAGCCGCCGTGCTCGTGATTGCGTTTTTTGCGCTCGTCGTTGGATACGCGCTCACGCTCGATCCGCGCGCGGCGCTCGAGCGAGTGACGGCGGTATTGATCGTCACGTGTCCTTGCGCATTCGGTATTGCGACGCCTCTCGCGTACGAAATCGTCGGTGCGCGGCTTCGCAAGGCTGGTCTTTTCGTGCGTTCGGCGTCATTTCTCGATCGTGCAGCGCTCGTGCGAAAGATCGTTTTTGACAAGACGGGGACGCTCACGACGGGAAAGCTTGCAATCGAGGATGTTTCGCCCGCGGCGATGCTTTCGCCTCTCGAATCGCGCGTCCTGAAAAACCTTGCCGCTCGCAGCACGCATCCCAAGAGTGCTGCTCTTTCTCGCGCGCTCGGAACGGACGACTTTTGGCCGGATCTCGTGACCGAAGAGATTCCGGGTCGTGGTGTTCAGGCGAGCGTGGATGGGCATTCGTATCGTCTTGGCGCGCGCGAGTGGATTGACCCGTCGAGCGACATCGAATCGGATGTGGCATTTGGGGTCGACGGTCGGATTCTCGCTTCGTTTCGCACCGTCGAGGACCTTCGTCTCGATGCGCGTGCCGAAGTGCGTGCATTGCGGGAAATGGGATACGATATTGGAATTTTGAGTGGGGATTCTCAGGAGCGCGCTCTCGAAGTTGCGGCAGCGTGTGGCATAACGCCGGAGAATACCGTGGGAGGAAAGAGCGCCGAAGCGAAGGCGGAATGGGTTAGCGCGCATGACGAGGGCGATCTGTTGTTTTTGGGCGACGGAATCAATGACGCGCTCGTGGCGACCGAAGCGACGGCGAGCGGCACACCGGCCATCGATCGGCCATTTCTCGCGGCGCGCACGGATTTCTATCTGGTCACGCCGGGGCTATCGCCATTGCGACTTGCGCTCGCGTATGCGCGAAGGTTGCGTCGCGTGCTTGGATTCACGTTGTCGGTGGCGATTGCGTACAACGTCGTGACGGTCGGTTTGGCGTATGCGGGGCTCATGACGCCGCTGCTTTGCGCGGTGCTCATGCCGCTCTCGTCGCTCAGCACGATTGCAATGGTCATCGTATCGCTCGACGAGCGAAGGAGTGGTGAACGGGTGCGCTTGCAAAATCTCGCACCTCACCCCCCAACCCCCTCTCCCCGTCGCCGCACTGCGGCTCCGCGGAGAGGGGGAGTTTTCGGAGCAAGTTTCGCCTTCTTTCCCCCTCTCCGCGGCGCAAGGCGCCGGGGAGAGGGGGCCAGGGGGTGAGGTGCAATATGGAAGCCATTCATTTGCAAGTTTTCGTGAGTTTTCTGCTCGTCGTGGGCTCGCTTTTGGCGTTTGCCTACAGCGCACGTCAGCGCGACGACGAGCACGCGGATCGGCTCGCGCTTTTGCCGATTGAAGAGGAAAGTTCCACCCCCCATCGTGGAGGAAAGAGGAAGTCATGACGGCAAGTGCATTGCTCGCAGATGCTTCGCAAGAGGCGGCGAGCCCCTATCGTGCGAACGTCCAAAAACGGACGATTACGTACGATGATCAGATTGCGCGATGGTTCATTTTCGCATCGGTCGCGTGGGGGATCGTGGCGATGCTCGTCGGCGCGCTTGCTGCGTTGCAGCTCGCGTTTTTCAAGGCAAACGTTGCGCCCATGCTGAGTTACGGGCGTCTTCGGCCGCTGCATACGAATGCCGCGATTTTTGCGTTCGTCGGCAACATGATGTTTGCCGGCATCTATTATTCGACGCAGCGGCTCGTGAAAGCCACGCTTGCCTCCAAATTGCTGGGGCGGATTCACTTCTGGGGCTGGCAAGGCATCATCGTCTCGGCGGCGGTGACGCTTCCGCTGGGCATTACGCAGTCCAAAGAATACGCCGAGCTGGAATGGCCCATCGACATCGCGATTGCGGCCGTGTGGATCGTCTTCGCCGTCAACTTCTTCTGGACGCTCGCAAGACGCGCCGAAAAACAACTGTACGTCGCCGTGTGGTTTTACATCGCCACCATCGTGACCGTGGCGGTGTTGCACGTCGTCAATGCGCTGTCGATCCCCGTTTCTCTGCTGAAGAGCTATTCGGTGTTCGCCGGTGCGCAGGATGCGCTCGTGCAATGGTGGTACGGCCATAACGCCGTCGCGTTTTTCCTGACGACGCCGATTTTGGGAATCATGTATTACTTCCTTCCCAAAGCGGCCGAGCGTCCGGTGTACAGCTATCGGCTGAGCATCATTCACTTCTGGGCCCTCGTTTTCGTGTACATCTGGGCCGGCCCGCACCATTTGCTCAATACGGCACTCCCCGATTGGGCGCAAACGCTCGGCATGATCTTCAGCGTCATGCTCTGGGCTCCGAGCTGGGGCGGCATGCTCAATGGGCTGCTCACGTTGCGAGGTGCGTGGAACAAGGTCCGTGAAGATCCGGTGCTCAAGTTCTTCGCCGCGGGCATCACGTTTTATGGCATGGCCACGTTCGAGGGGCCGCTGCTCTCGATCAAGAGCGTGTCGTCGCTCGCGCATTACACCGATTGGATCGTCGGCCACGTACACGCCGGAGCGCTCGGTTGGAATGGTCTCATGGCGGCGGGCATGTTTTACTGGATGGTACCTCGGCTTTTCGGCACGAAGCTGTATTCGCGTCGCGCTGCCGAGCTCCATTTCTACATCGGCACCTTGGGCATTTTGCTCTACATCATTTCGATGTGGGTCAGTGGCATCACGCAGGGCATGATGTGGCGCGCCGTCGATGCGCAGGGCAATCTGCTCTATCCGAATTTCGTCGAAACCCTCGAAGCCATCAAACCGATGTACTGGACCCGCCTCGTCGGTGGAACGCTCTATCTCATCGGTATGATCGTGATGGCGTGGAACCTGTGGATGACCGCAAAGAGCGGCGTGGCTGTCGATGGCCAAGCCGAAATCGTCGTCGAGGTGAAGCCCGAAAAGGAAGTCAACTGGAAGAACATCGTATTCGGCCCGCCCGTTCTCGTCACGACGCTCGGCCTCGGATTTCTCGGAATGGCCGGCTTCGCGAACGGCGTGGACACGGCTGCATTCATCGTGCTCGCCATCCTCGTCGGGTACTTGGGGATCTACTTCATCACGTTGGCGAAGCGCCCGGACAAACCCACGTGGCATGCGATCATTGAAGGTCGCGCGCTGCTCTTCACGGTGTTCACGGTCATTGCGGTCCTCATCGGCGGTGTTGCGGAAATCGTCCCATCGATCGTCATGCAACAAACGGACGGTGAAATCGCCAAGAAGACCAATCCGCCTTATCGTGCACTCGAGCTCGAGGGGCGTGACGTGTACATCAAGGAAGGCTGCTACACTTGCCATTCGCAAATGATTCGGCCATTCCGCTTCGAAACGTCGCGCTATGGTGACGTATCGAAGCTCGACGATTCGCGCTGGGACCATCCATTCCAATGGGGATCGAAGCGCACGGGGCCCGATCTCGCGCGGCTCGGCGGCAAGTACCCCAACGTGTGGCATTGGCAGCACATGATTGATCCGCGTTCGGTGTCGGCCGGGTCGAACATGCCTTCGTATGCGCACCTCGAGCACGCGCGTATCGATTTCAATGGAACGTCGGACAAGCTTCGTGCAATGCGTAGCGTGGGCGTACCGTACACGCCGGACGACATTGCGGCGGCTCCGAAAGATGCGGCTGCGCAAGCTGCGGAAATCGTTGCGGATCTCGAATCTCAGGGCATTGCCGCGGACCCCGCGAGCGAGCTCGTGGCGATGACCGCGTACTTGCAGCGCATTGGCAAAGCGCCCGCGCCTCCGCCGCCCGCGCCTGCACCAGCGACAGTGACGATGAAGAACCCGACTCCGGCTGGGAATTGAAAGGAAAGGGCCATGAAGCAAGCATTTCTTGCACCCATTGCACAGAGCCCGCTGCTCCTCTTGCCGCTCGCTGCACTGTTTCTGTTCCTGGTCGTTTTTGCGGGTTGGATCGTGCGTACTTACGCAAAGCGACCGGAAGCATACGCCGAGCTCGCGGCGCTGCCGCTCTGCGACGACGACCCGCGCGCGTTTCGGAAAAACCCTACCGATGATGTTCGGGAGGTGAGTCATGTCGAATGAACAACATCCGCCGGATAGTGGCGGCGAAAAGATCGTCCACGAATACGATGGAATTCTCGAGGCCGATAACCATTTGCCTCGGTGGTGGCTCTTTACGCTGTATGCGGCAGTTGCTTTCAGTGCCGTATATTGGATGGCGTACGAGGCCCTGAAAACGCTGCCTTCGCCGGGCGCTGAGTTTGCCGTCGAGCAGGCGAAGGCAGCCGAGGCCGCGGCTGCAAAGCTCAAGGCATTGGGCGAAGCGAATGACGATAGCCTTTCGGCGATGGCGAAAAATGACTCAGCCAAAGCGGAAGGGCAGGACGTTTACCAGAAAAATTGTCTGGCTTGTCATGGTCCCACGGGTGGTGGTGGTATCGGCCCGAACTTGACGGACAATGCCTGGTTGCACGGGGGCAAACCCATGCATATATATTCGACCATCAAGGATGGTTTTGCCAAAAATGGCATGCCCGGGTGGGGCAACCTGGTGGGCGAAGAAAAGGTGCGTGTGGTGACGGCCTATGTGCTGTCGATCAAAGGGACGAACGTGCCGGGGGGCAAAGCGCCGCAAGGCGTACCCGAGGAGTAAGCAGCGTTTCGAGCGAGTCTCGGCGCAGCACGTGTCGAGGCTCGCTCGGGGAGCGTGGGAAAAACCCACGAATGCGATATGTCACGAGTTCACCTGCCCGTATTGCCACCGAACGAAGGCGAAATGCAAAGCTCGCTTCGTGCCGATGGTTCTCGAAATTGGGTGCAACCGGCCGATGTTCGAGGCCGTTTTTCCCGCGCGCGAAAGCTCGTTTTTCTCGCTCTCATCGCCATATGGGCAGTGATTCCGTGGATTCGTATCGATGGTCGTCCGGCGCTCATGCTCGACGTCGAACGCCGGCAGTTTTTCCTCTTCGGCGCGACGTTCAACGCGCAGGATCTGTGGCTCTTGTTTTTCTTGCTGACGGGTGTCGGCTTTGCTCTCGTCTTGTTGGCATCGACGCTCGGGCGCGCGTGGTGTGGTTGGGCGTGTCCGCAAACGGTATTTTTGGAAGGGCTGTACCGCCCCGTGGAGCGGCTTTTGGAAGGCTCCCGTGAAGTCCGCATTCGCCGTGACAAGGGGCCGTGGAACGCGGACAAGATTGTTCGCAAGGTTTTGAAGCAAATCGTCTTCGTGATGCTTTCGGCATTCGTTGCGCACGTATTCGTTGGATATTTCGTCAGTGTGCCGCGGCTTCTCGACATGATGAAGGAGCGTCCGTCGGCGCATCCGGAAGCTTTTGCATGGGCCATTGCGTTGACGGCCGTCTTTTACGGGAATTTCGCGCGTTTTCGCGAGCAGCTCTGTATTGGAATCTGCCCTTATGGCAGGCTACAATCGATCCTGATCGATCCGAATTCGCTCGTCGTCGGCTACGACAAAAAGCGCGGCGAACCGCGCGGCAAAGCGACGGATCCGAATGCCGCGGATTGCGTGGACTGCAAACGATGCATTGCCGTTTGCCCGACGGGCATCGACATCCGCAATGGCTTGCAGCTCGATTGCATTGCATGCACGGCGTGTATCGATGCGTGCGACGAGGTCATGGACAAGCTGGATCGGCCTCGGGGTCTCATTCGGTACGATTCTCAAAATGGTCTCGCAGGCGAAAAAACGCGTATCATGCGGCCTCGCGTGTGGCTCTATCTCGCGCTGGGCCTCGTGGGTTTGATTGTCGCAACCGTTGCGACGCGCACGCGGACATCGTTCGAGGCAAACCTCCTGCGAGTGCCAGGTATGCCATTTTTGCTCGATGGCGACGATGTTCGCAATGCATTCACGATTCACCTCGTAAACAAAAGACCGGATGCAGCCACGTTCCTCGTGGAGCCGCAACCTGCGCCCGGAATTACATGGGTCGTGCCCATGAACGAGCCGGATGTCGCGGGCCTCGCGGGGCTCTCCGTTCCCATCACGGCGACGGCCAAGCGGTCGGAAATGAAGGGAAATGTTCCGATCCGCATTCGCATTAAAAGCCCGTTTGAAGAACGCATCGTGGAAGGAACGTTCGTCGGGCCAACCGCGGGAACCGGGAAATCTCGAGCAGCCGGGAGTGGGCCATGAACATGTTGTTGCTTTCGATGGGCACGGCAGCAGCACTCGGCGCGACGAGCGGATTGCATTGCGCAGCCATGTGCGGCCCGATTGCAGCCGTTGGGACCAGCGCCGACGGAAAACTCGACAAAAGCCTCGTTGTTCGGTACCTCGGAGGTCGCACGATAGGGTATGCACTGCTCGGTGGTGCCGCCGGAGCTGTATCGGCGCCATTTGCAGGCGGCGAAGCGGGTGAAGCTGTGCGACTCGTTCTATCGCTCGTCGTCGCGGTTTTACTCGTTTATCGAGCAATCGTGCTCGTTCGTCCCGGGGTGAGCGAGCGCCTCGTCAAATTGGGTCGAAGTCCAAGCGACGCAGGGTTTTTCCGGACGCTCGTTCGATTCGTCCCGCGTCGCGGGTTTGGGCTTGGCTTGGCAACTGCGTTTTTCCCTTGTGGAGCGCTCTTGGCAGCAGTCGTCGCCGCGGCTTCGAGCGGGTCGGCTTTGGCGGGCGCAGCGATGATGGCGGTGTTTTCACTGGCGAGCGCGCCGCTATTGATGTTGCCGGCGTTTGCTGCGGCAAAGGTGGGGGCTGGTTTGCGCAGCGCATGGGCGCGAAAACTTGGGGCTGCCGTATTGGTCGCGGCGGCTGCGTGGGTCGTCGCGCCGCCCATTCGCAATCTTCTTGCACCGGCGGAAAAGCCCGCTTGTTGTGCTCATGGAGAGCACGCGTAAACGTGCGGCACGCTCACATTCGTGATGGACAACGTGTAGCAAAAGGAAGTAGGCTCGTTGTCTTGCGGCTCGCGCGCCGTGTGGATCATCGCGGAGGAATCACATGCGTCAAGGATGGGTGCTTGCACTGGGGTTGTCGGTGTTTCTTTTCGGGTGTGCGGAGGAAGAAGGCGCTCGAGCTCCCACGGTTCGCGTCATCGAGCTCGTCGAGCATGTGGAAAACGAATCGGTGA
Organism: Polyangiaceae bacterium; assembly: GCA_016715885.1. Lineage (NCBI taxonomy): Bacteria > Pseudomonadati > Myxococcota > Polyangiales > Polyangiaceae > Polyangiaceae bacterium. Next base: position 1,000,079 of record JADJXL010000020.1, on the reverse strand, counting down.
CCGATACCGGAGCCATGGGGGATTCGGTCGGCGACATTCTCACATTTGCCAATTCGCTTTACGACAAGACGAATACGACCAAAGTTGGTACGGATCAGGGCTACTGCATACGCGTATCTGCCGGCGTTTCATGGGAATGTGAATGGACCGCGTTTCTTGCTGACGGACAGATCAGCGTGGCCGGGCCGTTTTTCGATGCAAAAGAATCGACGCTCACCATTACCGGCGGAACCGGTGCATTCAAGAGCGCGACGGGCGAAATGGCGCTCGGATTCCGTGAAACACAGCCGCCCACGGTCGAATACGATTTCGTGTACACGGTCGTGCTCGAAGAATAATGACTCGGTCTCGGTTCGTCCGCAATTCGCGCCTCACCCCCTAACCCCCTCTCCAACTCCGCATTGCTCCGCAATGCTACGTGGAGAGGGGGAACTCGCCGCTTTTTTTCGGGCTCCCCCCTCTCCACGGAGCGAAGCGTAGTTGGAGAGGGGGGTTGGGGGGGGTGAGGCGCGGATGCGTCGGAGCCTGCTCAGCCCCCTTTAGACCCGGCCCCGAATCAACCTCCCACATTTTTCTCTCGCGATCCTGGTCCGTTTTTTCGTAGACTACGCCCCTTTCCAGCAGAGGGGCGCCGTATGAAACGTTTTCAAATGCTCATTGGGGGATCCTGGGTCGACAGCGCATCGGGAGAAACGCGCGAACTTCGCGATCCTGCAAGTGGCGAGCTCGTTGCGACGGTACCCGAAGCTTCGCGACAAGACGCTCGCCGCGCGATCGACGCGGCTCGCGAAGCCTTCGATCGTGGTCCTTGGCGCAAGACCTCCGCGCTCGATCGCGCCAAACTTCTCTTCAAGCTCGGTGAAGCCATCAATCGCGAAGCCGACGCGCTTGCCAAACTCGAAGTTCGAAGCTGTGGCAAACCCCTTGCCGAAGCGCAGTTCGACGTGTCGGACGCTGCCAACTGCTTCGAATTCTACGCGGGCCTCGCGACGAAAATCCATGGCGAAACGATGAACGTTCCCGCCAACAGCATGAGCTACGTCGTGCGAGAACCCGTCGGCGTTTGCGGGCAAATCATCCCCTGGAACTACCCGCTGCTCATGGCTGCGTGGAAGCTCGCGCCCGCACTTGCTGCAGGCAACACGTGCGTCCTCAAGCCCTCCGAGCTCACGCCGCTCACCGCACTCGAGCTTGGTCGACTCATCACCGAAGTCGGTTTTCCCGCTGGCGTCGTGAACATCATCACGGGTCCTGGAGCGGGTTGTGGCGAAGAGCTTGCCGAAAACACGCGCGTCGACAAGGTCGCGTTCACCGGCGGAACCGTCACCGGACGCAAGATCCTTCACGCCTCCGCCGGCAACTTGAAGAAGGTCACGCTCGAGCTTGGCGGGAAAAACCCCAACATCGTCTTCGCAGACGCAGACTTCGAGTGTGCCGTCGATGGCGCTCTGTTCGGCGCATTTGCCAACCAAGGTGAAGTGTGTTCGGCTGGATCTCGCCTGCTCGTCGAACGAACGATCCACGACGGGTTCGTCGAAGCGATGCTCGCGAAAATCCCGCGCATCAAGCTTTCACATGGCCTCGAAGACGGCTGCAAAATGGGACCACTCGTCTCGGCCGCGCATCGCGACAAGGTCGAATCGTACATCAAGATCGGCATCGACGAGGGCGCCAAACTCGTTTGCGGCGGCAAGCGACCTGCCGATCCTGCGCTCGCCCATGGGTTTTTCCTGGAACCGACCATCTTCGTGAACGTCACGCCAAACATGCGCATTGCACGCGAAGAAATCTTCGGGCCCGTGCTCTCCGTCTTGCCCTTCGACACGGAAGAAGAAGCCATCGCGCTTGCAAACGATACGGAATACGGTCTTGCTGCGGCCGTTTGGACGCGGAACATCAACCGAGCGCATCGCGTGATTCGCGAGCTGCGTGCAGGCATCACGTGGGTGAACACATACCATCCGACGTTCAACGAGATGCCGTGGGGCGGATACAAACAAAGCGGCACCGGTCGCGAGCTCGGGCTTTACGGCATCGAGGCGTATCTCGAGACCAAGCAAGTCAACATCAACTTGGACGAAGCTCCGATTGGTTGGTACTGAAAGTGTTTGTCAGGGTTCGTCGAGGAGTGTCCAAGTATGCGGATCAACTTGAAAACCGAGATCCCGGGGCCTCGTAGCAGGCAGCTCATGGATCGGCGCCGCGCTGCCGTCGCGCGCGGCCCGTTTCACGCGACGCCCGTGTTCGTCGCGCGCGCACGCGGAGCCGTCATCGAAGATGTCGATGGCAATCAGCTCCTCGATTTTGCATCGGGGATTGCCGTGACGAACCTCGGGCATTGTCCCGACGACGTCGTCGCGGCAGCCCATGCGCAAATCGACCGATTTTTGCATACGAGCATCAATGTCGTGCCGTACGAGGGCTACATCGAGCTTGCCGAACGGCTCAATCGAGTGACCCCGGGGCGTTTTGCCAAAAAAACGTTTTTGGCCAACAGCGGCGCCGAAGCCGTCGAAAATGCGGTAAAAATAGCGCGTGTGGCAACGGGCAGGCAAGCCGTCGTCGTATTCGAACATGGATTTCATGGCCGCACGTACATGGCCCTCAGCATGACGAGCAAGCTTGGGTATCGACAAGGGTTTGCCCCGTTTTGCGCGGAAGTGTATCGAACGCCATTTCCGTATGCATATCGATGTCCCGAAGCGGATGTTTCGGCGTGGGCGATGCGCGAGCTTCGTGAGCTCGTTCTTCATCACGTGGGCGCGAAAAATGTGGCCGCGGTCGTCATCGAATTGGTGCTCGGTGAAGGAGGGTTCGTCGATGCGCCTCCGGCGTTCGTCAAGGAACTCGCGGCGTTTTGCGCAGAGCACGGCATTTTGCTCGTCGTCGACGAAATTCAAACGGGATTCGGGCGCACGGGCAAACTTTTCGCGTGTGAACATTACGGAATCGAGCCCGATCTGTTGACGCTTGCCAAAGGTTTGGGGTCGGGTTTGCCCATTTCGGCTGTCGTGGGGCGCGCGGAAATCATGGATGCGCCCGTCGAAGGCGGTATTGGCGGCACGTTCGGCGGAAATCCGGTTGCCGTGGCAGCGGCACTCGCCGTACTCGACAGGTTCGAGGCCGATGGTGGAAAGATTTTCGAGCGTATTGCCGAAGTCGGCCGGCGCATCGAATCGCGACTTCTCGCGTGGAAAGACCATTTCGACATGGTTGGCGACGTGCGCGGTCTCGGTCCCATGCGAGCCATCGAGCTCGTGAAAAACCGTCAAACCAAAGAGCCGGATAAAAACGCGGCGAATGCGCTGGCGAAATATTGTTACGAGCATGGAGTCGTCGTGCTCGGCGCGGGCACGCATGGAAACGTGCTCCGATTCGCCGTGCCGCTCGTCATTGCCGACGACGAATTGGACGAGGGGCTTTCGATCATCGAAAGCGGCCTGGAAGTGATTAGCGGACATGCATGAGCCGCATGGACCATGCCACGGAAACCCCCATGGCGATAGCATGGGCAAGCTGATGAATTGGGAGGATGTGTAATGACGCGGTTGTTTCTTTCGGTATCTCTTGGGGCGCTTTGCGTGTTCGCAGGGCTTGGATGTACGCAAGAAAAGAAGCCTGACGGGGCGGCAACTCCAGCGCCGGAAAAAAGCGCGGCAGCCGCACCGTCGGCCGCAAAACCCGAGGATCCCGCAACGAAATTCAAGGGACAAACCTTGCAGCTCCTGACGTGGGAAGGTTATGCCGACCCGAAGTTCACCAAAGGCTTCGAGGATAAGTACGGCGTATCCGTCAAGTACACGTATTTCGGTTCGAGCGACGAGCTCGTTGCCAAACTCAAGGCAAGCCCCGGCGTGTACGACGTCATTTCGCCCTCGTCCGACGTTGCCTACACGCTCGTGCAAGGCGGCCTCGTCGATCCCATCGATACGGCGAAGATTTCGAGCTTCGGGGACTTGGCCGAAGCCTTGACCAAGCTCGATGACGTCAAAAAGGACGGCAAGCTGTACGGCGTTCCTTTCACCTGGGGACCCGATTACCTGATTTACGACGCCAATGTCGTAAAGGAAGAACCAAAGAGCTGGAAGGTCTTCTTCGACCCGGCGTACAAGGGCAAAGTCAGCCTTTGGGACGACATCTCCAACATCTATCTCATCGGGCAGGTTCAGGGTCTGGACAAGACAAACCCCGGTGCGCTCTACAACATGACCGACGAACAGCTCGCGGAAGCGAAGAAAAAGCTCGTCGAGCTGAAGCCGCAAATTCGTAAGTATTGGGCGACGGCCGGTGAGCTCAACGATCTGTTCAAGAACAAAGAGGTTGCGCTTGCGGTCGGCTGGCCGCTCACCGTAGGCGCGCTCAACAAAGAAGGGCTCAATTTGAAGGGCGTGATTCCGGAAGAAGGAGCGACGGGCTGGATTGACAGGCTCATGATCACGTCGTCGTCCAAGAACAAGGAATTGGCGCTGCTTTATCTCGATTACGTCACCACGCCCAAGGCGCAGGCGCTCGTATTCGACGCGACCGGTGGCTATTGCGTCGCCAATGCGAAAGCCAAGGAGCACATGTCGGACGAGCTGAAGAAGAGCCCGTGCGTGACCGAGGGCGAGACGTACTTCCAGAAGCTCAACTTCTGGCAATACGTCAAGGAGCGCAAGAAGTACAACGAGCTCTGGAACGAGGTCAAGAGCGCGAAGTAGTCGAGGGAATTGCAATGGGTACAGCGTCTGCCGATCGGGCAACCCCAGAGCGCGCGCCGCGTAGGCGGGCGCTGTACTTTCTTGCAATGCCACCTCTTTTGTGGCTCGCGTTCTTTTTGGTCGCACCTTATCTCGCGCTCCTCGGCCAAAGCTTTCTCGGATCGGATGATTTGGGAAACGTCGTTTTCGAGCCGACGGTTGCTCCGTGGAAAACATTTTTCTCGAAGGACCTTTATCGCGACACGTTGGGCTATACGTTCAGCGTCGCTGCCAAAGTCACCACGCTCAGTGTTTGTCTCAGCATTCCGCTTGCATATTTCATTGCTTTCAAAATGCAGCGCGGCAAGCAGCTCCTGTACACGCTCATCATCGTCCCCTTGTGGGTCAGCTACATCGTTCGAGCCTACGCGTGGAAGATCATTTTGGGGCGAGAAGGAATTCTGAATTCATTTCTCCAGTGGGCGCATTTCACCAGCGCTCCGGTGGATGCATTTCTTTATAGCGAGTGGGCCATGATCATCGGGCTCGTGCACATTTACACGCCGTTCGTGCTCATGCCCGTGTACACCGCATTCGAACACATACCTCGACCCCTCATCGAGGCCTCGAAGGACCTTGGTGCAGGCAGATTCACGACGTTTTATCGAGTCGTCCTGCCGCTGTCGTTCCCGGGAATCATTGCGGGTGCTACGTTCGCTTTCGTGCTCACGCTCGGCGATTTCCTCGCGCCAGTGTTGCTCGGTGGAACCGACAACATGATGATTTCCAACATCGTGCAGAATCTGTTTGGCACGTCGAACGATCGTCCGCTCGGATCCGTCGTGGGGATCATCATGCTCGTCGTCGTGGTGCTCGTCCTCGAAATGACGGCGCGAACCGAGAAGTCATTTGCGAGTTTGGAATCGGGGCGTGGGCGGTTTGGAGGCGCGCGGTGAAAGAGCGTCGATTCGACCTACCCACGTTTGCCGTGGGCTCTGCGGCGGCGTTCGTGTTGGCGTTCATATACCTGCCGATGCTCGTCGTCATCGTGTATTCGTTCAATCCAGATTCGGTCAACGTATTTCCGATGCGCGGTGTTTCGCTCCGTTGGTATCGAGTCATGGCAGAGAACGCCACGCTTTTGCAGGCGCTGAAAATCAGCCTCGGCATTGCCGTGGGAGGCACGTTGATCGGCCTCTTGCTCGGCGTTCCGGGTGCGCTCGCGCTCGCTCGACATGATTTCATTGGAAAACGCATATTCGAGCGCATCGTGCTTTTGCCATTGACGCTTCCCGGCATCGTGACGGGCGTGGCGATGCTCAGCTTTTTTCCGCTCATCGGCGTGCCCGTTTCGCTCACTGCCGTGCTCATTGGTCACGGAACGTTTCTCATCGCGATTACGCTCACGCAGGTGTACGCGCGCCTGAAGCGTATCGATCCGTCGCTCGAAGAAGCTAGCGCCGATCTTGGCGCGCCGCCTTTGACCACGTTTTGGCGAGTTGTTTTCCCAAACATTCGCACGGCCATCATTGGGTCGGCGCTCTTGTCGTTTACGCTGTCGCTCGATGAAATCCCTGTAACGTTTTTTCTGATTGCGGGTGACAATACGCTGCCCATTCAGATTTGGGCCATGATGCGTACGGGAATATCGCCCGAGGTCAACGCCATTTCGACGCTCGTATTTGTGGGATCGATAAGCCTCATCCTACTCGGCACCGCCCTTGGCGGTCGCGACAAGGAGTAACGCGTGGCTCTTGCCGAATTGAAGAAAGTCGTCAAGCGTTTTGGGGACGTCGAAGTCGTCAAGTCGCTCGATTTGTCGGTCGAGAAAGGCGAATTCTTGACGCTGCTCGGGCCGAGTGGTTGCGGAAAAACCACCACGCTCCGGATGATTGGCGGATTCGAGATGCCCACGTCCGGCGAGATATGGCTTGGAGGTAAAGAAGTATCGGCGCTGCCGCCGTTCAAGCGCGATGTGAATACGGTGTTTCAAAGTTACGCGCTTTTCCCGCACATGACGGTGCGGCAAAACGTGGCTTATGGATTGGAACAGAAGCGCCTGCCCAAAGCCGAGATCGAGCGCAAAGTGAACGAAGTGCTCGCGACGGTGCGCATGGAGGCATTTGCTGGGCGCAAGCCGCGGGAAATGTCCGGCGGACAGCAGCAACGCGTCGCTGTCGCTCGTGCCATCGTGAACAGCCCGAGCATTCTGCTCCTCGACGAACCACTCGGTGCGCTCGACCTCAAGCTGCGCAAGGAAATGCAATTCGAATTGAAGACGCTGCAACGAAAGCTCGAGATGACCTTCATCTACGTCACGCACGATCAGGAAGAAGCGCTGACGATGAGCGATCGAATTGCCGTCATGAATGCGGGCAAAATCGAGCAGATTGACCAGCCCGTCGCGATTTACAACCGGCCCAAAACAAAATTCGTCGCAGACTTCATCGGCGAAACCAATCTCATTTCCGGCTGCGTCGTACGCGATGGCGAAACGCACCATCTTGGCATTGGTGACGGGCGGGTTGCCATTGAACCTCGAGAAGCCATTGCCGATGGAAAAACCGTTTGGCTCAGCATTCGACCGGAAATGGTCACGGTGACCAAATCAGAGGCAAAGGCAAATGGTGGTTCGCTTCCGATTGCGCTTGCCGGTGAGGTCGAGGAGACCGTATTCGTTGGTGCTGCGTGGAAGACGATGGTTCGATTGGCTCACGGTCCAAAAATCATGGCCACCGAGCCGCCGTCGTCGCATGGGTATTTGGAGCCTGGAACGAAGGTCGTCGTCGGCTGGGCACCCGAAAATGCTGTCGTGCTCGAGGAATAATCGAGCCTTTATCCCTGATCCGGACAACATGGGGAGGTCGCAGTGGGTATTTCACGCGCTTGCGGCGTCCCGCGCGCGCGCGTGAAAATGCCGCTGGGGCCGGCGTTTATGCTCCGAGAATCATGGCAAACCGAGAACCATCGCCACTTCTTCTTGCGCCCGGAACGCCGCACCCACCGCATTCTCGAATGCAGGTAGGCCGTCGACGTCGTGGCACGCGAAGCTGATGAGCCCGATCGGCTTTTGCGAATCTACGCGGCTCTTGCTAAATATAAAACCCTTCGTGGCCGATAGCATCGCGTGTCCCCACCGGTAGATGTCGAATTGAGTGACCGTCTTGCCGATGCCAGGAATGAGCCGCTCCAGGTCGTCGAGAATGAGTTTTTCGTACTCCTCGAACGGCTTCGTCTGCAAGTCGGTTCTTGCCGTGGGTCCAAAGAGGGGCGTGTAAATCGATAACACATTGGGGCGATCGAGCGACGCGCTCTTCGGATCGCTTTGCCCGGCCCAATCCGCGACGATGACGTCGGTAAAGATGTAATCGCCGTGTGCCCAATTGTCGTACGCGAGACCCGCGGGCGTTTTGTTCACGTGAACTTGCGCCACGATGTAGGGCGTATACATGAAGTCTTTGCCCTCCATTCGCCCCGCCGCGGCAAGGTCGGGCAAAAGGTGCCGCGCGATGTAGAGCGGAGCCGCGCAAATTGCAGTTTTCGCGCGAATCGTCGTCGCTGCGCCATTCTCCAAATACGTAACGTGCACCTCCATGCCTTCGGTCTTGGCTCGAACGACGACCGCACCCGTTTTGATCTTCGACTCGCCCACCTTCGCCGCGAGTCCTTTCGCCAGATAGGCATTTCCACCGGGCTGCGACATCGCCGGTTGGAACTCCGAACCCATGAAGTTCAAGACCGCCCACGCCGATACCGTGTCGTGCGTCGCCCCCAGCGCCGATCGAATGTAGCGATCGAAGAATTCCGAAACGGCAGGATCCCACCCCTTGCTCTTGACGTAATCGAGAAATGTCAAATTATCGAGCGCTCGCACATCCGCATCCGCCGTCGATGCATCGGATGGAGTATCGAACGCGTACAACCCATCCATGCCGACGTAATCGTACCAAGCCTTCATGTCGTCGACACATGCCTTCAAATCTGTAATGACGTTGGCCGGAAGGGGCAGGGAATCGAGACCCGCTTGCCATCCATCGTCAATGATTTTCCCACCCATCATCACGTTATTCGCAGGCTCGCCGATGATGTATTTCTCATCGACGATGGGATAGCCGTCCATGTCGACGCCAGTGACCACCCCGAGATCCGTATAGATTTCGATGAGGTTATCATTGTATGGATATACCGTATACGCCGCTGCCTGCGCGAATGGATGCGCGGGGTCGCCGTCTTGCTGAGACATACCGCCAATCGCATCTTTCTCCAAAATCAAGAGATTCGTGACGCCACGTTTGGTGAGTTTCCATGCAGAAACGAGCCCGCTGATTCCGCTGCCGATGATGATGCAATCGTAAAGATCGCCTGATGCTGCAGGAATGTCCCACATTTTGCCATCACGTATTTGATGGCAGATCTCGTACTCGTGCACTTTGTCGTTGCCCAATGGAAGCTTTGCGACTGCGGGGTCATCGCTGCATCCGATGGCGGAGCTACCTAGAAAAATGCCCGAAGCGCCGATGAGCATGCCGTTCAAAAAATCTCGGCGCTTGACACCACCTCGGGTTGTGGTCGCCGATTCTGGTCCGGCAAGTTTTTTCATGCCTCCGGGGCCTCGTTTCGAATCATTGTGCATGGCAAACCTCCTGGATGGTCGACTCGACCACGGCTCATTGTACCTCATTCTGTTGCGAAACCATGCAGCTACGCATGCTTTGGGCGATTCGAAGTGACAAGTGATGATTGGCACTTTTCAAAACGCCGCAAGCGGTGTACCGAGGTGCCAATGAGCGGTTGCCCGAACCATTGAATTTGACGGGTATGGTGGATCGTGACTGGCCTCGCGAAGCGAGGTACGGTTACCGAACCGAAAGTAGCGGCGCAGCCGGCGCGTCTCCGCCGCTCGTATCAATCAGCGCTTGACGCTTCGGATCGCCACCTTCGCTCGGCGGAGGTGCATTGGCGGGGCGCCGGAATCCTTGCAGCACATAACGTCCCTGACCTGATGCGACCGAAACCCACACCGCATGCAAGCCGCTCGTTTTCGGACAAATCGCCCGTTTCGGGGCGAGCACCTTGACCCGGTCCACGTCGAGGTCGACTGCGATTTCATTGAGCTCCGGATCGAGCACTTTCGCGACGATGTTTTCAATGGCGCCGTCGCCGATGGCCAAGAACCGGTAACATTCCTTGTCGCTGAGAATGACGCGGTAAAGCTCCGGTTTGTCCTCTTTGCGTTGGTATCCTTGAATGATGGGCGTCATGGGAATCATGCCCGTGGGAGCCCCGCATTTGTCCGTGAGCTCGCTGAGGATCTCGCTTGGAGCGCCTTTCATTTTGGCCCCCACGTAACACGTTGCATCTTCCGCCGTGCGCTTCGGAAACGTAATGCCTGGCGATGCTGCCGGAGCCGGTTCCTTTGCTTTGGCGGCGCACGTGGACGATTTCATTTCCGTGAGAGCCAATTCAGCGGCGCCTTTCGGCGGGGCTTTTTCTTTGAGGTACATCCAGCACGTGCACGCATCGCCATATTTCTCTTGGGCGACGCAGCGCTCGACGGATGCGAGAGGCTTGGGGGGCGTTGCAGTTGCCGGTGCCGGTGCCGCATCCTGCGCAATGCTCGTCTGCACGGTGGCTGAAGAAGCGACGAGAAGAGCGGAAGCGAGCAGCTTGTGGTGGACATTCAACATGGTCTTCGTCTCCTGAAACTCCAAATGGCTCGTGTCTTCTCGAACGGTTACTTCGGAGGCGCGGTTTGCGGGCCAGTGGGCGTTGGGCGACTGACGGGCGCGAGGGTCAAATCGCGAATACGCCAAGCGAATTGTTCACGATCGACATCGACGCGAACGACGGGGCAACCCGCGGCATCGACGCCGGGCATTTTCACCACGCGGCCGACTTTGCCGACGTATGCTTCCATGTCGCTGCCCCAGTTTGCATTGCCGTCGACGGGACGGTGCTTTCCGAGCTTGACCATGGTGCCCATGCGAATGCGTCCGTAGCTCAGATGCGCGCTGGATTGGCCGCACCATTGTGGAATGAGCGACGTATCGTCGGCGCTGCCCCCGTCTTTGATGATTTCGTCCATGCCGACCCAATACGCGTATTGGTTTTTCCCTTGCGGAACGCCCGTTTCAGGACCGGGATAGACGGGGGACAAACCCACGAAGCTGTCCCAAATGACGAATGCGAGAGAATCGTCGCTGGCCCAAAATGTACCTTTGGCGCCCTTTTTGACGCGTAGCTTGTTCGAGCTGTCTTGCTGCTCGACAATGGAAATGACGCGCTCGCCAGGCTTGAACGGGCTCACGGGCGCTTCTTCGCAACCGCCGTCGGCTGCGCGGCGCCAGCCATCTGGGCATGTACCATCCGGCACGCAATGGCCGTCTTCCTGGTGGAAGAATCGGAAGCATTGGAGCGCGATGCGTCGCAAACACAGACCTTGGCTGCTATCCCACGTTTCGCCATTGTCTTCGCTGCATAGCGATTTGCACTTGCTCCCGTCCCAGCTCGTGCCGGCCGCGCACGTGGGCTTCTTGGGGCCTTCCGTGGATTTTGCCCGGGCATATTCCAGCTCGGCCGCGGGAACGTTCGTGCCCGACTCGAACTCCGCGACGAAATACTTCCAGCAGGACGCGGCGTCTCCGTAACTTTCTTGAGCTCTGCATTCTTCGAAGACTTGCGTCGACGTTGGGCCTTTGGGCACCACGGGCGGAGGCGTACTGCCGCCGCCGCAGGCGGCGAGGGCCGAGATTGCAATCAATGGGATCGCAATTGACAATTTGTGCTTTTTGCCGTTGTCCACTGTCATTTCCTCGTTGCTTCTTGAACCGATACTGCACAACGGAAACCGATGTTCATCGACTTGAAATCGTTTTTCTTGGTCGCACGCGTCATCATGGTGACGTTTTCCGTGCGTTCGGTTTGGCAGCCGCCACCACGCACGACGTATTCACCGCAATCGCCGCCCGTCTTGCACAGCTCCGTCGACGTCCATTCCGCCACGTTTCCGTGCAGATCCTGTACGCCTGCGGAGGTCGCGCCCGTCGGGAACGAGCCGACCGGAGCCGTACCTTCGTAGCCATCGTCGCCATCGAATGCGGCCCAGTTGATGCCGAGCTTGCTTGCGAAATCGGCGCACTTCTTGTCGCACAAATTGGCGTGTTGCGCCGTCACCGGATTCGATCCCCACGGGAATGCCCGACCTTCCGAGCCGCGCGCGGCGTATTCCCACTCGGCATCCGTCGGGAGGCGTTTGTCCGCGAACTTGCAATAGTCGGCGGCCTGATTCCACGTCACGCAATTGACCGGATGGTTTTCCCGATTCGATTGTCCGCTATTGCAGAGTTTGCTCCATTCTTGCTGCGTCGCCGCGGACGCCCCGGCCCATTCGATCGTCGAAGCCGCCTTCGTACACGCGCCTGCTGCAACGCACTTGCGATACGCCTCGACCGTCACCTCCGTCGAATCGACGAAAAATGGAGCGAGCGTTTCGCTCTTGCCGGGATCTTCTCCCAGCGCGAACGACGCTCCGGGCAATTCCACCATGCCGGGGCGCAATTTCATGTCTGCGGGTACGAGCGACGCGGCCGTGGGAGCCGCTGCATTGGCCGATGGCTTCGTCGCCTCGTTGCCAATTGCAATGACCGGTGGATCCTTCGAGCTGTCCTCGTCTTTCTTGCCCGTCGCGACGACCGCGATGCCAATCAATGCCGCAACGGCCAAGGCGGCACCGATGGCAATCCCCAATTTGCTCGACGATTGCGGCTTGCCCGTTACCGTCACCGATGCGCCCACGTCCGTACGCACGGTCGCTCCCGCGGGCGCATCCTTGACGGTGCTGGAACCCGCGGCAGGTTTGTCGTACGGAACCGTTTGATTGTGGATGGCGCCCTCGGCAGGCAATCCCGGCACCGTCGACGATATGTCCGGCACGCTCTTCATGGGTCCGCGTTCGCGATCGAGCAAATCCGACAGCCCCTTGGCGGCTTGTGCTGCATCCACGAAGCGCGCTTCGGGCTGACGCACGACGCAGCGGTAAAACCAGTCGTCGAAGCCCGGAGGCAATGCCGAAGCTCGCCCATATTCCGCTGCCCTCACCGACGCGGCAGGAATGGGTCCGCCCGAAACTTCCACGAAGATCTGCCCCGTGCCCGCATTTTCGTCGTATGCCGATTTCCAATAATGTTTGCCGACGAAGAGGAAAAACGCGAGGAGCCCCATCGCCCACACGTCAGTGCAATTGGCGATGGTCGCATTACGAGACATTTGCTCGGGCGCCATGTAGAGCGGCGAGCCGGCCTGAATCGTGTTGTTGTGATTGTCCGACACGATTTTCGCAATGCCGAAATCGAGCACCTTGACGATGAAGGGCACCCCAACGAGGCGCGATTTCGCCAAAAAAACATTTTCCGGCTTGATGTCCCGATGAACGACGCCCGCCTTTTGAGCCGCGATGATGGCCGCGCAAAACTGCGACCAAATGAGCGCTATCGTCTCGTGCGAAAGCGGCGTGTTTTTCTCGACGTAGTCGTTGAGCGACGCGCCATCGAGAAGCTCCATCGCAATCCAGGGCAAACCAAGCCGCGGATCGATGCCCGCATGGATGACTTGCACCACGTGGTCGCTCTCGATGAGCGCGCTGATGCGCGCTTCACGCTCGAATCGTTCGCGAAGCTCCGGATTCGCCGTCAGACCCAAGTTCATGATTTTTACGGCACGCAACATGTTGAGGCTGCGTTGCCGCGCGACGAACACGGAACCCATCCCGCCCGATGCAAGCGGCCGGACGATCTCGAAATCATCACCGATGAGGGTTCCTGCCGCGAGGCCCATCTCGCTCACGATGTTTCTCCTCGATTCACACTTGTCATGTCGATCATCGAGGATACAACGGAGAATCAACGAATCAAGCATCTCGTGGAGCTTTGCGTAGATGTTGCATCGAGGACATTTCGTGGGTGGTTTACACGAACGCTAGCCCGCAAAATTTGCGCATCTGTCTGCTTTTGTCCCGCTTCTGTTTCGTGAACAAAAATTGTTGACGGCTGTTCCAAGGTGTGATCGACCAGCCGTTCGATCGTCGCATCTCGAACATGGCGGCCGCGCTCTTTTGCCGCTATGCTCGCGGACCAGACCTCATGGACACTCCGAAAAACCCTTCCGAACACGCCCCCGTAACCGACGGTCGCGCGATATCTGGCAAAGTATTCGTCGTCGTCTTCATCGCCATCGCCGTGGTCATCGCAGGCATTGGCACGAGCATGCGTCTCAACGTGCGGCCCAAGTTTCAAGCGGCCGTTGCGGCGTCATCGGCAAAAGTGGCCGACGAAGATGCGAAAGCCGCCGCGGCTGCTGCATCTGCCAAAGCGCAGGAAACAGAGAAGCAGAAATAACAAAAGGCGATGCAGGTGGAGTCGAGTCACGTCATCGTCGTCGGGGCAGGCATTTTTGGCGTCTCGTCAGCGCTCGCGTTACGTAAGCGCGGACATCGCGTGTCACTCGTCGATCCTGGGCCTCTGCCGCATTCTCTCGCCGAATCGACCGACATCAGCAAGGTCGTTCGAGCCGATTACGGCGCAGATGAAATGTATACCATGCTCATGGAGCAAGCGATTGAGCGATTTCGCCAGTACAATGCGCGTTCGTCTCGGCCGCTCTTCCACGAAACCGGCGTCATGTTCGTCTCGCGAAACCCCATGGGAAATGGGACCTTCGAGTACGAGAGTTTTTCCATGCTCACGCGCCGCGGGCACCGTCTCGAAAGGCTCGACGAAGCGGCCATTCGAAAGCGTTTTCCCGCTTGGCGTGGCCATTACGTCGACGGTTACTTCAACGAACTGGGCGGATACGTCGAAAGCAGCAACTTCGTCCTGGCGCTCGTAGACGAAGCCGTCGCGCTCGGCGTGCAATTGATCCTGGGCGAAAAAGTCGTGCGCCTCGGCGAGCGTGGCGGACGCGTCGCGGGCGTCGTGTTATCGTCCGGACAAACCATTGCTGCGGATCATGTCGTACTGGCCACGGGATCATGGACGACCGATCTTTTACCATCGCTCGCGGGGGCACTGACGACGGTCGGCCAACCCGTATTTCATCTGCGTCCAAACGATCCATCGCTTTATCGTCCCGAAGTGTTTCCCGTATTCGGCGCGGATATTTCTCGCACGGGGTATTATGGTTTCCCCGCGAATGCCGAAGGGATCGTGAAGATCGCCAATCACGGTATCGGCCGCGGCATGCATCCCGATTCGTCGGAACGCGAGGTCACGGCGGAACAAGAGCAATCACTGCGCGAATTTCTAGCGGAAACGTTTCCGAGTTTGTCGGACGCGCCCATCGTGCACACGCGCGTGTGCGTGTATGGCGATAGCTTCGACGAACATTTTTGGATCACGCGCCATCCGGAAATGGAAGGGCTCGTCCTGGCCGCCGGTGGATCGGGACACGGATTCAAATTCGCAACCGTGATCGGTGATCTCGTGGCCGATGCATTGCAAGGCGTGGACAATCCAGTCCTCGCAAAATTCCGATACCGCGACAGTTCAAAAGGACATGGCGCCGAACAAGGCCAAGAGGCTGCCAGGCATCGAGGGTAAAACCTAGACCAAAAGCACGAGTTTGCCCGTGCTCGTTCGTCCCGCCAAGGCTCGATGCGCCTCCGCGCATTCTTCGAGCTCGTACGTTTTCCCAATGATGACGCGCAGTTCCCCTTTGCTCACTGCGTTGGCGAGGTCCGCGAGAGGCGGGGCGCACAAGTCGCGCCGTTCGAGCAGCGGCGTCATGTAATACCCAATCACGGAAAGATTTTTGTGCATGAGCCCAATCGGCTCGAGCGTTCCGCGTCTGTCACCGCTTGCAGCGCCAAATACGACCATTCTCCCGAGCGGCGCAAGGCAGGACAAACTTCGCTTATACGAATCGGTTCCGCCGAGCATTTCGAGGACCACATCGACGCCTTCTTTGATTTCGCTACGAATGCGCGTTGCAAAGTCGTCTTGTCGATAATCGACGACCAGATCCGCACCCAGCGAACGCACGAGATCGGCCTTTTGCGGCGAGCCCACGGTGCCTACGATGAATGAAGCCCCCATGCGCTTGGCGAGCTGCACGGCGAGCGTCCCGACGCCTCCCGCGGCTGCGTGTACCAGTATTTTTTCACCGCGCCCGAGGCGCCCGCATAGCGTCAGGATGTGGCATGCCGTGAGGCCCTGGACGGGCAAGGCGGCTGCGGTCTCGAAGGACAAACCATCCGGAATGGGGAAAACGCTTCGAGCATTGGCGACCATGCGTTCGGCACAAGCGGAAGCTCCGAGCGCCATGACGCGGTCGCCAATACGAAAATCCGTGACGTCATCGGCTACGGACGTGACGATGCCGGCCGCTTCCATGCCCGGAATGGCGGGGAATTTGGGCTGCACGAAGTAGTGGCCCCGAGTGAACATGGTATCGGCGTAATTGAGGCCCACGGCGCGGACGTCGACGAGGACTTGGCCCGGCCTGAGCTGCGGTTCGGGTGCGTCTTCGACGTTTAGAACTTCGGGGCCGCCGAGGGAATGGAAGCGGATGGCACGCATGGTGGTTTCGTCAATCGAGCTTGGTGGCGAGTTGCGATCTACTTCTTCGCGGCCGCCGTTTTCTTGTTCGCTTCGACCAATTTAGCCGTGACGGCTTCCATTTTCTTTTGGTATTCGTCCATCGACGCCTTGTTTTTTTCGGCGCGAGCGGTCGCTTCGGCAGCTTTGTCTTTGTCCTTTTCGTTGGCCTTCGCTTCGGCTTCCGCTTCTTCTTTCAGCTTCTTGAAATGACCCATGTATTTGGTCAGAATCACGCGCTGATTGATGTACGCATCGGGTTTGTCCGGCTTCAAAGCCGCGACTTTGTCATAATATTCGTATGCTTTGTCGAGCTCTGCCGGTACCGCTGGTGCTTTGCCGTCGCGCGCACCACCGCGTTGCGAGTGGATTTCGCCGAGCCACGACAGCGATTCGTCGTCCGTCGGGAGGGCCTTCACCGCTTCGAGAAAGCTCGCCTCGGCTTTCTCCATGTTGGGCTTTTGCATCCACAGCGCCGCAATGCTTCGATGAATCTTGGCCTTGTCGGCGGGCTCCTTTTTGGATTCCGCCATTTTCGCAAGCGTCGCGACCGTCCCCTCCATGTCGCCATCTTGCTGATGACAATACGCCTTTTTGTCCCATACCTTGTCCTGGCTGGGATCGGCTTCGAGCGACTTGCCGTATTCTTCCGCCGCTTGTTTCCATTCTTTGGCGACGAAGTGTTTGTCCCCGGCCGAGAGGTGCATTTTCGCGGGGGTCGGCGGTTCTTCCTTGCAGGCTGGCAGAGCCGTAGCGAGCAGGAACGCTCCAAGAAGCCCAAACGTTTTGACATATGCCTTCATGTGCGACAGACTCCCGCCGGGCAGGCGGCCCGACCTTAGGCTCCACGTACACCGGTTTTCCGCCGAATACAAGAAGTTTCTCCGGACGATGGATCCAAAGGCACCCGGTTTGCTTGTGTGGAGGGCATGGTGGCGCGGACGGAACGACATGTGCACGTGGGTGGTGACAGGCTCGGCGGTGATCGAAAGGCCCCGCGAAGAAACAAGCGGCGGGACGAGCTGCCTCCGGCAATCCCGTTTTCGCGTTTGGTGCGTCCAGGCGTGGGCGCGAAGCGTTTTTTGAAGGATCTCGCGGCGGAAATAAAAAAAGACCAAGTGACCGATAGCGCCGCCGTGCTCGCTTACTTCTCGATGCTCGCCATTTTTCCAGCAGCCATTTTGCTCTTGAGCTTGCTGCCGTATTTGCCCATTCCGAATCTCGACCAGATGATCCTGAATTCGATGTCTCGCGCGATGCCGGATCAAGCTGCAGAACTGTTCACATCGACGGTCAGGAGTGTCGTATCGGAGCCTCGGGGGGGGCTTTTGTCATTCGGCGTGCTCGGAACGTTGTGGGCTGCATCGACCGGACTGCAGGCAATGATGCAGCGTATTGGCACGACCTATGATGTGCAAGAGACCCGGCCTTATTGGAAGAGACGCGGCATTGCGCTATTGCTCGTCATGGCCGTGGGGACGCTGGTCGTAACCGCATTCACGCTCCTCATCGTGGGTGGCATCCTTCACGAGCACCTCGAGCGAATCATCGGGGAAAACTCGGTGACGGTATGGCTTTTCACCGCATTGCGATGGGCGATCATTCTCGTGCTGATGTTTGGTGCGCTTGCGCTTCTTTATTACTTCGGGCCCAATGTAAAGCAACGTTTTCGGCTCATCACGCCTGGCGGTATTCTTGCCACGGTACTTTTCATTGCATCGTCGCTGGGGTTTCGAGTGTACGTCGAAAATTTTGGTTCGTACGAAGCGACGTATGGAAGCTTGGGGGCGGCCATCATCTTGCTACTTTGGCTCTATGTCGGCGGTGTCGTGGTGCTCGTGGGGGCCGAAGTCAATGCGTTGCTCGAGGCGTATGCCAGGGCGCGTGAAGAGAAAACCTTACGAAATTGAACCAGTTACTTGACCAGTCCGCGTGCACGTGGTTCGGTCAGGCTCATGAAGTCCGCGGCACGGCTTGCCATTCCTCTCGCTATACTCGCATGGCCTACGTCGGCGCTTGCCGATGAAGAAGCATGGGTTTGGTTGGAAAACCGTACGCCCATCGTGCGTACGGAAAAACCGGGTTTTCCCCGCATCGATTTCCGCACGTTCGCCGACGTGCGCATGAACCGTCGATCGGACGGACTCGCGCAATCGTTCTTACGCGTCGGTCCATTGTTTTACTTGACGGACTTTCTGTTCGTCGGCCTGCACGGAACGATTTATGCCGACAAATTGCCTTCGGGCGTTTTCGACCAAGAAGCTCGTTTCGAGGTCGAGCCGAATTTGTTTGGGCGCCTGGGCGTGTTCACGTGGAATGATCGCAATCGATTCGAGATCCGGTGGCGCGAAAAGGAAACTCGATATCGTTACCGCAATCAATTGCGCATCAACTTGGCGCCGCAAGATTGGCGATGGATCCCGTTTGTCTGGGACGAAGTGCTCGTCGACCTGTCGGGCCTCGGGCTCAACCAAAACCGTGCGAACATCGGCATTGGTAGGCAGCTTTGGCCGAACGTGCGCCTCGATGTTGGTTTCATGGTTCGCAGCCGCGAAGACGCATCGGGTTGGCAGCACGACGGCGTGCTGAACTTTTACCTGTTCATCGACGCGCCGTCCCTGCCCAAGAAGCGCCGACCTGCGCGGCCTGGCGCGGTCTCCGAAGTACGCTAGAAATTTCCCCACGTAGCGCCTTGCTCGGAGGTGTGCGTCAAACTAGGCTGCGCGCGCAATGTCGTCCGATCGAACCTTTGGCCGCGTACGATTCGCGGCAAACCACTACGCCGCCGCGACGATCGCGCTCGTTGGCTCGAGCATCGTGGGCCTTGCCGGTTGCTTCACGATCGCCGAAGGCGTGCCCCCGCCGCTCGACGAGTTCTACTACCCGACGGGGGTCGTGGTTTCACCAGGACGAACCACCCTGTACGTGGTGAACTCGGACTTCGATCTGCAGTACAGCGGCGGAACCGTGCAGGCGCTCGACCTCGTGGCGCTCCGCGAGAAGGGTCGAGCCTTGCGCGATGCGCTGAACGAAGGCGCATCGATGCAGCCTCCGCGGGCGACCGCGGATGCGTGCGCGGCGCAATCGCCTGCGCTCACGGCGAACGACAACACGACGCTGTACCCAGGGCCGTGCTCTCCGGTGGCGTTTGGTCAGTACGTGAAATCCGTTGCCACGATTGGTGCGTTCGCATCGGGGGCGACGCTTGCGCTGACCAATCCTTGCGAGATCGTCGACAAGGACAAGGGCCTCATCCGCGGCCGTGGTGCACGCCTGTTCGTGCCCGTGCGAGGTGACCCGTCGGTGACGTACTTCGACGTGACCGATGATCGTGACGTGTCGTGCGGATCGCCCGCGATGCCGCTCGAACGCACGTCGCCGTGCGGCAATCCCGACGATCCTGCGGCGTGTCTGAGCTGTGGTGCCGCGACAAACGGCGAACGTTGTTCTTCGAGCTACCTCGTGGGTAAGGATCCGTCCAAGAACCCGCGCGGACTGACGTTGCCGGTCGAGCCGGTTGGCATCGACGTGGATGATCGCGGTGAGTCGATCGTCGTGGCGCATCAGTCCGACGCGACGGTGAGCTTGATCGTGAACCGATGGGACAGCACGCCAATGCTCGCGTACTACATGACGGGTTTGTCCATCGGGCCGACGGACATCGCTTCTTTACCGATTCCCCGCATCATCGAGGAGAACGGGATCGACTATACACCGGGGTTTGTCGTATCGTACCGAGCTGCTCCCGAATTCACGTTGCTTCGATATGAAGACGATGGCGGGGCGCGTCCGTTTTTGACGCGTGGTGCGGCGTCGGGAGTCGCCACGACCGCAAGCGCGACGGATTCACGCGGCGTGGCCGTCGACGGTGCAGCAAGGCGCGCCTGCGAAGATGCATGCGGCGAGGCGGATCGGAATGCGTGTTTGCGGGCATGCGCCGAAACGCACCCGCTCGGCGTGTACATGGCAAACCGAGCGCCTGCAGCGCTCGTGATTGGGCGCGTCGAAACGAAGTTTGCGGAAGGTGCGGGGCCAAATGGTGTGGAAGTCACGGGGGCATACGAATTGCCGTCGTTCCACGACTCCGTGCCCCTCGCATTCGGCGCTTCGCGTATCGAGATCGGGCATGTGGTGGACACGCAGGGACGCTTGTCGCGCCGCGTATTTGCGGTGACGTTCGATTCTCGGTTCGTGTTTTCATACGATCCGGAAGCGAGGCGAGTCGATGCAATCATTCGAACGGGGCGCGGCCCGCATGCGATTGCATTCGATAGCGGCGAGGAAATGGGGAGCGACGGAAAAATGCACCCGTACGCGACGATGTACGTCTCGCATTTCACCGATTCCTACGTGGGAGTCGTGGATCTCGACATGAACAACCGTGCCACATTTGGTTCGATATACATGACACTGGGCCAGCCGGTGCCGCCGAAGGGGTCGCAATGAGTTTGTCGAGACGCTCGATTCGCGGAGCCATTGGGAAAGTCGCTCTGATTGCTCTGGGGACGCCGCTGGCCCTTTTGGTGACGGATGGTTGTACGCAACAATCCGTGGCGACGTCATTGCGGTCGCTCGAGCATTCCGGCCGCATTTCCTTCGTTTGCCTGGCAGCTCCGGGGACCATTCCTTCTGCAGGTTTGCCGCTCGAAAGATGCAATTCGGTGAGGTTCGAGTCGCCGAACGAT
Organism: Polyangiaceae bacterium; assembly: GCA_016715885.1. Classification (NCBI taxonomy): domain Bacteria; kingdom Pseudomonadati; phylum Myxococcota; order Polyangiales; family Polyangiaceae; species Polyangiaceae bacterium. The sequence goes on along the minus strand of JADJXL010000020.1, from coordinate 979,127 downwards.
TATGGCGTCTTCGGCGGGGAAACGACGCAGCCGCATCTTTACGCGCTGCTTACGCAGACGACGCGCGGGGAAGTGGCCGTGATCGACATGAGCACCAAGGCGAATGCGGTGCTCGATCAGAATCCACGCGTGCCCGGCGCGAACTTTTTGCCCATTGCGGCGCAGCCCGTCGACATCGTGAGCACGAGTGACGGCGATGCGACGTTCGTTGGCGTGGCGGAGATCGGGCGTCAGGGCATTTTCGCCATACCATCGACGGACATCCGGCCCTGCGCGGATTGCGCACCGAAAACGCTTTCGGATTGGCCCGCTTGTGCGCTGCCCGGAGCGCCCGGGACCATGCTCATCGTCGAAGATCCACCCGAGGACGGCAAACTGCGCGCGAGCTGCGACGGTAGCTACGAATCCATTCGAGAACCCGAAAAGGACAGCAAAGGCAAATACTTCGTCGACGTGACCGACAAAACGCTCGGACGACCCAAGATTGTCACGACAATCCCCGAGCTCGGGGCCATTGCGGTGATCGACGCGCAGACGCTGTTCGACGTGGAGCGTGATGCCAATGGCAAACCGCTCGAAGACGAAAACGGCCCCGTGTACAAGCACCCGCCGGGCTCGTGGAAAGCGTGTCCCATCGACCGTTGGGTGCCGCTTGCCGTGGACGTGCCCGTGACGAGCCCTCCGCCTGCGGGCACCGGGGGGCCTGCGTGCGTGGACAAATCGGTGCCGCCACCGGCTCCGCAAGTCGAATTCGAATCCCGTCCGGCGGGTATGGCCCGGACCGAGGACAAACTCTTCGTGGCGGATCTGAAGGCGCCGGTCATTCACGTGCTCGACATGAAGACGCCTTGCGAACCGATTGAACGCGAGCCGCTTTTGCCTTCCTCGATGGAGAATCCGACCCGAATCGTGACGACGAATGCCCTTGCGGTATCGGGAACGCTCGCTTCGACGCTCGAACGATTCGTGTACGCGGTCGACGATTACGATGGAAGCCTGATGGTCTTCGATGTCGGTCAAGCATCGACGTCGCGGCGCCCCATTTCGCGGCCGCACACGGAATGGACGCCATTTCAGCCGCCGGATCGCATCGATTTCGGCGTGCCCGTGCAAGACTTGGTGCTCATCGAACGCGACAATCCGCAACCCATTCCCGCGACGGACATTGCCGCGGAGGGTATTCGGTGCGATCCCGATCCGGACTTGACGGTATGCACCGCCGAATCTATCTCGTGCGACCCCGAAACGCTGTATCGCACGAGCGCCAACTTCGACCGAGGCGCGGGGCCGACGCGTATGCGCGGAGCATTCGCGTACTTGGTCCTTTCGACGGGGCAAATTGCCATGGTCGACATCGACGATTACGATGCCGCTTGTCGTATGCCGAGGGTCCCGTCGCACTTGAATGGTTGTCCATCGAGCGTGATTGGCGTGGAAGAATTTTGGGAGAGCTCGGGCGAAGCATCCTGCAACGTGGTTACGCCGCATACGCCGCGCTCGGCCAATTACATGCGTTCGGCGGAAAAAACAGGGCAAAATCAGCCTGGTGTCCAGAATTTCCCCACGCTTTATACCAACCAGGGAGCAGTACAAGCGAATTTCGATCCCGATGGCGTGGTCATGCGCGCAACTCTGCCCAAGCCCGAAATCAAGCCGGAGCAGTTCACGCTTGCCGCCGGAACCAGCGTTTGGGCCATCGATACCAAAACGGGGCTCGTGACGAGTGACGACGAGTCAGAGCATACCCTGGCCGCGAATTTGGAAGATCCGCGCGCTCACACGAGGGACCAATCGTTTTCCGTCATTTACGAAGGGGCTCTCCCAGGATTTGTCGGTAAAGCAGCAAAGCTCGATACGATGAGCGTGCCCGCGGCGCTTACGGATGCATCGAGTCGATTCTGTGATCAGGGCGTGCTCGGGCAAAAAGCATTCAAAGAAATGCTGCTCGCGGAAAACCCGATGCTCACGGAAGCCGAGGCCGAAGCGCAGGCGCTGGAGCTTGCCGATTACGTACAAATTGCGTCGTCCACGCCGGCGGAGAACGATGCCCATTGGACGACGACTGCGAAAGGCGTTTGTTCTTTCGACCAGTGCAAAGCTGCGTTCGGGCCCATCGAGATTCCAAAAACCTCACGCGACATGAAAATCATCGAGGCATATCAAGATCATGTCGAACTTGCAATGCCCGAAGGGTTCGTCGCGGACCTATCCGATCCCTCGACAGCAATTCCCGTATCGGATATCGTCGATTGCTGCTTCCCGACGCTCGTCAGCTTCAGCGTGCGCGTGGGGCACCAATGGGCGGTGATTGGCACGAGCGCTGGATTCATGCATCACGTAGTTCCGACGACGATGGAGAGCTCGACGAACGATCGGGCCGTTGGAGCGTGTCGCAATTCATGCGATCCGCGTGACGCCAGGAAAAACGGTCGCGTACGTTCGTTGCCGCATGGCACCATCATCACAGATGATGATCCGCGTGCATTCACCAATACGTTTTTCCGGTTCGTCATCAACGACCCGGTTGACGGCAATTCGTTCGACTCGAATCCGGTCCTGTCGACCGATTACGTGCGCGACGCGCAAGGAAACATCGTCATCGAGAACGGGGAAAGAAAACTCACTCCCGAGGGCCTATTGAAGCTTGCGGACAATGCGCCCGAACGTGGAACGTTTTTCCAGTTCAACACGCAGGGCCAGTTCCGGCCGCTGCTCGTGAATCTCGCAACGGCGACGACCGAAATCCAGCCGCAAGCCATCGGGTTTGTCCCGCCCACGGGTGAGGTCGTCATTACCGACGGATCGCTCGAAGGCATCATCCTGCTCAATGCAGGGCGCCTCGACGTCACGCGTCGTTATTTCTGATTCCAAGCAAACGTTTCGGCCCTTGATGCGCACGCGGGCACTATCGAGCATCGCGTAGCCCGCGTCGCGCACGCGCGCAAGCTCCAATCGGGCTCTGCTTCGAAAACATTCACCGGGTTTGCCCTGGCACATACACATCACAAAAACTGTGGTACGTGTCGGCCGTGCAAGCGAAGCCGAAGAAGCTGACGCCCGTGATGCGGCAGCACGAAGAAGCGAAAGCAGGACATCCGGACGCAATTCTGTTTTTCCGGATGGGTGATTTCTACGAGATGTTTGGCGAGGACGCGGTCGTCTGTGCGCGCTCGCTGGACCTGGCCCTGACGAGCCGCAACAAGGAGGATCCCACGGAACCTCCGATGGCGGGCGTCCCGGTTCACGCGGCACATGGATACATCGCGCGTCTGCTCGCGATGGGGCACAAAGTGGCCATTTGCGAGCAAATGGCCGATCCGTCGAAGTGCAAAGGGATCGTGCCGCGACAAGTGGTCCGCGTGATCACGCCGGGGCTCGTGACCGATACCGAACAGCTCGATGCACGGACAAACCATTGGCTGCTCGCTGTCGATCAAGATGCGACGACGCGATCGGAGCTTGCCATTGCGCTGCTCGATCTTTCGACGGGCGAGCTTTCTGCAGGAGCGATGACCGATCTTGCATCGATCCTCGCCGAGCTTGCTCGTTGCGATCCGCGTGAGCTGCTCTGGGGAGCGCCGATGGATGCCGTGGTTCGAAGCGCGATTTCGCTCGCGGCGCCGCGTGCAGTGTTACGCGAGGACGAACCTCTCGCCGATGACGACGTTGCAGGTGCGATCGATGGCGCCGTGGCCGAGCCGCTTGCAGCCGAATCTGCGGGACGGCTCCCGCGTGCAGCGCTTCGTGCTGCAGCTCGAGTGCTTCGGTTTGCACGCAAGTGCATGCCGAGCGGAAACCTGCCCGTGCGTCGAATCGCGGTGCACGAGTCGGCGTCGACGATGCGCATCGACGAGACGGCGCAGCTTCACTTGGAGATCTTGCGAGGTGTCGAAGGATCGAGGAAGGGCACGTTGCTCGATACGGTCGATGCAACGGTGACGCCGGCAGGTGCGAGGCTCTTGCGTCGAAGGCTCGTCGCGCCGCTGCTCGATGTGGCGTCGATTCGCCGGCGTCTCGATGAAGTGGAGGCGTTCGTGAGCAATCCGCGGGCACGGGCGGAGCTTCGTGAAGCGCTCGAGAGGGTAGGGGACATCGAGCGGCTTGCGGTGCGCGCGGTGCTGAAGGAAGCGACGCCGCGGGACCTTGGCGCGCTGCGTACGGGGCTTTTGGCAGCGCCGGCAGCGATGGCTGCAGTGCGATCGATCGCGGGCAGCGATGCGGCGGAATTGTTCGGCAGTGAAGTAGATCCGGTCGCTGATGTTGCAGAGCGGCTCGAAGCTGCGCTCGTCGAACGGCCCCCGACGATCGCTCGCGATGGTAAGTTTGTCCGGGACGAGTTCGACGTGGAGCTGGACGAACAGCGACGGCTCGCGAAAGACGGCGCGGAGGAGGTGAACCGGTTCGAAGCGGACCTGCGCGCGAAGACGGGCGCGACGGGTTTGCGCGTGCGTTACACGCGCGTGTTTGGCTGGTACATCGAGGTATCCAAGTCGCACTTGAGCAAGGTTCCACCGGATTTTCGTCGCAAGCAAACGGTGGCGGGTGCCGAGCGGTATACGAACGACAAACTCGACGATCTGTCCGACAAACTGCAGCACGCCGAGTCACGAATGCTCGAGCGGGAAACGACGATTTTCGAGGGGCTCGTGCGTCTCGTCGCGGAAAACGCGGAGCGAATCAAGCGTTTGTCGAGGATACTTGCGGCGTGGGACGTGGCGGCATCGCTCGCGGATGTGGCGCATCGTTACGACTACGTACGACCTGAAGTGGACGCAGGCGATGCGCTCGTCATCGAAGGGGGGCGTCATCCGGTCGTCGAGCGAGCATCGGCAGCGGGAAGGTTTGTCCCGAACGACACGACGCTCGACCTTGCAGGCGAGCGGTTGTGGCTCCTGACGGGGCCGAACATGGCGGGCAAGTCGACGTTGATGAGGCAGGTCGCGCTCATCACGGTGCTCGCGCAAGTGGGAAGTTTCGTCCCTGCGCAGTCGGCGAAGATCGGGATTGTGGATCGGATTCTTTCGCGCGTTGGAGCGAGCGACAACGTGTCGCGCGGGGAAAGCACGTTCATGGTGGAGATGCGCGAAACGGCGGCGATCCTGCGCGATGCGACGCCGAGATCGCTCGTGATTTTGGATGAGATTGGCAGAGGTACGAGCACGTACGATGGTTTGTCGATCGCGTGGGCGGTGGCCGAACACTTGTACGACGCCGTAAGATGTCGGGCGCTTTTTGCGACGCATTACCACGAGCTGACGGAGATCGCGCAGCAAGGGCCGGGCATAGCGAACTGGTCGGTATCTGCGCGCGAGCATGGTGGCGACGTGGTTTTTCTCCACAAACTCGTGCGAGGTCCGGCGAGCCGGAGTTACGGCATTGCGGTGGCGCGTCTTGCGGGCGTGCCCGAGCCCGTGCTCGCGCGTGCGAAGGCCATCCTGTCGACGCTCGAAGCGGGCGCGGCGCTCCCTTCGGGACATCACGCGACGATGCGTGGACGAACCAAAAATGGCGGCGTGCAGCTCGATTTGTTCGCTCCGTCGAAAGCTCCTGAAACGAAGGCAAACCCGGCGCTCGACATGTTACGAGCGGTCGACATCGAACGCCTGACACCGCTCGATGCGCTGACATTCGTGGCAAAGCTGAAGGCGATCGATTCGGCTTTGTGATGTCTTGGCATTGGTTTTGCTCGACGAACGAGAATGCTACGAGATCAAGAACGGCCCCTGATCGATGGCGATCCGCCGCTCGGAAGCGCACCTGGTTATGGCGACGTCATGGAGAATGTCGTCGGAGAGCAGGGCAGTGTCGAGCCATCAGTTGAGCGGTGCGGTTGTGACGAGAGCAAATTCCAACGGATTTCGGAAACGCCGTTATACAAGGAAGAACTCTTGCCCGAGGAAAAGGGCACGTCGCTCGACGAGGGCGGCGCAGGCTGATTGGCATTCCGGGACAAACCTGATTCGATGACCATTGCCTTCATCCGCGTCCGCCGCGACCGCGAGGATGAGCGCGATCGTATGGAACGGACCTGGGTTGGGTTTGTCCGCCCGGTGTTTGTGTGAATGTAGGTTCATCCGGAGCTCGTCCGCCAGCAGCATCGTCGCTGAATGCGCCCGGTACATTGTCTCCTTCGGCAATGTCGCCTGTGCGCGTTGGTATGAGCGCTTGTCTTCGAGCAGGCTGCTCGCCCGATTGCATGTGCTGTTCGGTAACAGTCTTCGCGGTGCCTTCGCCCCTGGTCTTATCGGCCATGCGCGGGGATCTCGAGTCGACACGGCGCTCGGGCAAGTGTCGCGCTCACGTTCCTTTTGGCGCCGATACAATGACGAGATCTCTGGCCGGCTTTCGCGTCCACGACCGCAAGATGGGCATGAGCGCCGGCTGCTGAATGTTCAGCTCGTCCAGCGTTTGATACGCCTCCCCTCGCTCGAGCGACGCCACGATGCTCGCCACCTCTGCCGGCGTAATGGGCCCGCGAAAAACCTCGACCGCGGCAATGTACGCCTGGTCGTTCATCGCTCGGAGCGCGTGTTTTCCCAAAGCAGCTTCCTCATCGAGCTTTTGCATCCAAAATGCTTCGATGGTTTTCCAATCATCTTCGCCAAGCCGATGCGCTTCGAGGACGTGGTGTCGTGGTGCTCGTCCCTCATTGAGCTCTGCGGAGATTGCGGCAAAACGTTCAATGGGAAACGCGGCGGCATCGAATGGTGGCCGCGCATGTGTTTTCACGCCTGCAAATGGCAATGCAGGAGCCGCAGCGCTCGCGTGATGGTCCTCCCAATCGAGCATGACGGTGGAATTCGCCATGCCGGTTTCTGCTCGGGGGCCGCTGTCGATGGTGACTTCCACGCGCGCTGATTCCGTTGCGTGCGCGAGCGGCACCGAACCACGCCAGGTCAATGTGCATACGAGACGATCCGTATCGATGCAGAGCGTATCGCAACGCAAATCCACCGTAAATGTTGCATTGCTAGACTTGTGAACTTCGGCTCGTGGTCGAATGGGCGCCAGGTGTGTGGAAAAACGAGGGAATTCGGGGTGAAGGTTTTCGAGCACGATTCGTTCATCGCCGACGAACGTATCGAGCCGCTGATCCAATGGCGCGGCATTGAAGAACGACGCATCGACGTAGGGCGCCAAGGGTTTGTCGAACCAGCGCCGGTGATCCCATTCGCCAGCTTTTGTGTCAATTTTTGATTTTCGCTCGGGCCAAGACGGTGCAATTGGACCAAACCCAATCGGTGGAATCACGTCGGTTGGTCGTGCCAATCGCGTTCGTGGGGGCTCTAGATTCGGTAGTTTTCGCGTTTGTCCTTTTTCGGCGAGCGCGACATGAGGTACGCCCACGGGATTGGTCGTTCCGGGACCTCCGGTGGCGCGTTCCCATCGCAATGGCATTCGGCGCGGGCACGGCTGTTCGACCAATTCGTCGTCTTTCGACCAATGCCTTTCACCGTGGATCTCGATTGCCTTGTCGATGGACGTACCAATCGAAAGCCGCGCGCAAAATGGCAATTCCGACAAAACTCGTGGCGCGTACGCATGACCAACGAGGATCACATCCACACCACGCTTGAAAGGAACGAGATCACACGCGTCGCTCAAACTCGCATGTTCATCTTCGTTCCAATATTCGTCGTTTTGAACGACGTCATCCTGGTCCTCGGCGAGCGGAGATTCGTCGATTTCCAGTGAAAAAGTGGCTTTGCAAATGACGGCGAGCATGAACATACCGTCGGCCGGTTGCCAGACGACGGATGTTACGCGCAGAGGGCACGACGAATTGGCGCTTGTCATGACAACCTCCACGGCGGATCGGGCATCACGGGGCGAGCACCAAGACGCGCACTTGACTCGGGACGATGCGCATTCCCGGTGCATTCGTGCTGTTTTGGACGTTGACCGTCGTCAAGCGCGTGGCGGGAAGTCCCCCGACGAGCACGGTTGCCGCACACGTCACGCTTCGCGTCGGCCCCATGACGGTGCCCGAGGCGACGCCCGTTGCAATGCCGGGATTGTCGCCCATGCTAATGGGAATCATCGTCGCGAGGTTATGCGCCGGTGTGCCGCCATAAAGGACCGTCGGAACGAAGGGTACGCCGAGCGGTCCCAGGGACATGTTGGGATAAGGAATGGGGATGGGTGCCGGGGCAGGTGGCGCCGGCGTGAGGCACACATCGGGAAAACCGACATTGAGCCCGCCCATTTGCGAATTTCCGAACATGGTATTGCCTCGTTAGCCCAATTGAACCTGATTTGCGTCGACCTTGACGATTTCTTCCGCATGCACGACAGCGTGTTTGGCGCGCAGGGCCATCGTGGATTCGGCGGCATAATCCAATTTTTGTGCTTTGACCTGATCGATGTCTTCGACCACGCGGTACGACCGCTGAACGCGCTGCGATACGCGCTCGAAGAATGAATCACAAACCGTGCCGACCATGTGGATGGCCTCCACTTCCGCTTTGAATCGGCTCCCCAAATGCTCGAGCTTTTCCACGAAAATCGTGCCTTCCAGCGCGCTCACGCTGAGCGATTTGCCGACGAGGTTCAATTCGCTGCCCGAGGAAAACGTCACGCCGCGAGCGGCCTTCACGTCGAGTTTTCCCGTACCAAGGTGCAATTCGAGGTCGCCGTCGACTTCGAGTTTCGTGGCCCCGGCGTCGTCGCCATCGAGCACGGCGAGGACGAAGCAGCGCCCGCCATGACCGAATGCGACGAGCACTGCGTCACCAGCGCGCGGAGCGACCAGGCAGCTTCGCGCTCGCTTCGCGGCATAATGGGTCCCATCGACGACCACGTCGAGCGACCCATCCTTCGTTTTGACGACGGTGCCCTCATCAATGGTCACCTCTTGCCGATTCAGCTTACGTGCGAGCATTTCGTCGTGCCTCCTGGCCCAAGGGCCCAATCAATAAGGTGGATTCCAATCTTCCGATTCGGCAACATCCGGTTCGTCCCCGAGTGCAGCGAGCCTACTGCACCACAGGGTATCTTTGTCTTTGACGCGGTGGAAACGCGTCCGAAACACCTTGGCATTCGAGAAATCCGCTGCCGATACGTCGGCATGCGTGAAATCTGCATACGTCAAATCGCATCCCACGAACTTGGCGGCTTCGCATTGGGCTCGATGAAAGATGGCTTCGTTGATGGTGGATTCCGAAAAGTCGGCGAGGTCGAGCCGAGCATCGACGAAAAGGCTTCGCGTGAGCACGGCTTTCTTGAAACTGGCGCGAGAAAGTTTGGCTTCCACGAAAATGGCCTGCAAACCGTCGGCCTTGTCAAAACATGCGCCTTCGAGGTTCGCTCGCATGAAGTTGCATTGCCTGACGATCGCGCCCTCGAACGATGTGCCTTCGAGGTCCCCATCGATGAATTGCGATAGCGTCAAATCCATTCCGGCAAAACTTTTGCCCCGAAGCTTCGACATGATGAAAAGTGTATTTTCGAATCGTGCGTCGGTGAAGTCAGCCTCGGACAAATCCGCCTTGTAAAGCGTCGTTTGTTTCAGCCGAGCACGTGCGAATCGAATGCCCGTGACCGTGGAATCGACGATGGCTGCCCGATCGAGGTTCGTTTCGGAGAGGTCCGTTCGAGTGAGGTTACATTCGGCCAAACCACCAATGACGAGATCCGAGCCCGTGAGATTCGCCTCCGTCAAGTCGGATTGATAGAATTTGGCGACGCCCATGTAGCTGCGGCGAACATCCGCTTTGCGAAAATTCGATCGATGGACGGCGGCGTGACGAAGGTTCGCATCGCTCATTCGCACGTCTTCGAAGTCGCATTCGCTGAGCATGCTTTCTTTGAAGAGGCACCGCTCGAGGTTTGCGCCTCGGAAGGATACTTTTTCAAAGATTGCGCCGGAGAGATCGGTACCCGAATAGTCGCCACCCGAAAGATCGACTTCGGTGATGATTTCACCGCTTTTGATGGCCAGCTCGAGCTCGGTTTTGTCCACGTTCATGCTCCTGCGGGCGGTTTGGCGGCACGCAGGCGCGCGCTGGGGTCTACGGTATTCGGCGAGGATGCCGCATCTTTCGGCGAAACGCGAATTTGTTTGACGTTGGCATCATGAAAGCTCGTCTTGTCGTCACCCATGGCGCGCAGCATGTCCGCTCGGAAAAGATTGGCCCCTTTGAAATCGGCTCGAGGGAGCTTGGCTTTCATGAAGCAGGCACCTTCCAAGTTGGCGGCGACGAGCTGCGCGCCCGTTAGATCAGCTCGCAAGAACAGCGCATTTTTCGCGATGACACGATAAAGGTTCGATTCGCGGAGAATGGCTTTGGTGAGGTCGGACGAATTGAGCGTTGCGCCGCTGAAATCGGCGAGGCTGAAATCGCATTCGCGGAGTGTTGCTGCGTCGAGCGCTGCGCCGCGGAAATTCGCTCCAACGAATGAACAAGGAGGCGCGAGCCGCATACCGCGAAGGTTTGCCTGCAAAAAAGACGCGCCATCCATGATGCACCGAACAAACGATGCGTGTTCGGCGATGGCATTGGCAAAATTCGCCGACCGAAAATCCACATCGACGAACATGGAGTGAATGAAGGTGCTTTCGCGTAAATCACAGCCTCGAAGCTGATTGCCCGAAAGAATGCACTTGTCGAAGCGTGTTTTGGTGAGCGTTGCCCCATCGAGAACGACGTTCGACAAATTGGCCATTTCGAACGTCACGTTTCGCAGCGACGCACCCGTGAAGTCGGCCTTGGTGAGAATCGCTCCGCGAAGATTGGTGTCGTCGAGCATGGCGCTGCGCAGGTTTGCCTCGCCGAGATTTGCGTCGGAAAGATCGGTTTGTGCAAGGTTTGTCTCGGATACATCGGCCCCGGCAAGGACGACGCGCGCCATGTTTGCGCCTGATAAGTTCGCTCTTGCCAACGTCGCATTTTCCAAGAATGCGTCCGTCAAGTCGATTCCGCGCAGATCCATGTCCGACAAATCCGCGCCGCACAGGTCCACTCTGGCAAAGCTCCGGCCTTCGGCATAGGCTGCTGCGACGCGCCTGCGTAGCTCGCTTCGTGCAGGTTCGGTGATGCGCTTCGGACGATATTCGGCGAGATGCGCGCCCATGCGATAGGCCGCAATGGCTTCTTCCTCGGCACGGCGCAGCTTTTGTTCCGTTTCGGGATTCGCCAGGGCTGCGTCGAGGTCGGCGCTTTCGATATTTGCGTTTCGGCAGAGCGTTTGAATGTCGCGCAGGCGTTCGAGCTCTTTGTCAGCGGAAAACTTTGGCGGACCGGCGTTTTCCTTTTTCATTTTGCGGATTTCAGCATCGTAATCCACGCCCGCGGCTGCGTAGCGCTTGCGCGTCGCCTCCAAGATGCTCTTCTGTGTCGAATCGAGTTTGTCTTGCGTTTCGGCAAGGTCGCGCTGAGATTGATCAACAAAATCCGATAGATCCTGAAACCTGGGCCCATCGATGAGTTTGGGTGGCTCGTAGGGCGGAATGCTATTCGGATCACCGCCACTTTCCACAATGGCGGCTCGTGTCCGTTCTGCTTCCTTTCGCGCTCGTTCGGAAAGGTTTTTCTGGAGCAGGTTTTCCGATCGCGTGAGATCGAACATGGCGTCGATCTCGCCCATACCGACGCCTTTGCCCAAATTGGGCGGCATGAGATCGCTATCTCGGAATGCCTCGGAAACCTCGCGCTTGGGATCGAGCCTTTTTTCGAGCACGGCACGGTAATGGTCGATGGGCCGCGGGGCTACGCGATCATCGCAAGCAACGAGGAGGTGAACGATGTCGTCCGCATCGTCCTCCGCAATGGGCCACAAACCTCGAAATGACAAGGCGCATCGTTGCCGATGTGGAAACAGTTGAATGGTGTCGAGCCGCAATGGAATTTCGCAGAAGACTTCACCGTTTGGCGTTCGTTGCGTGACGAAACATCGGCCAATCACGCCGGGCAAACGGCCCTCGATTTGCGGAATGTCGGGATGCATGTTTTGGATGAGGATGTCCTCGACTCCCTCGAAAAATCCCGATGTGAGCTGTTGGTCTTCGGGCGCTGCATTCCAAATGGATAAATCCATGTCTTTGGCGAGCCCGGGGAGTTGTTCGCGAACCCATTTCGTGTCGTACGTGCCGATTTTGGGCCAGCGTTGTGCCCATAACAAATCGTACGGACCGAAACCGGCGGGCGTGGGTTTGTCCGACTTTGATTGAATGAGTTTGCCAGGCAACTCGATGTTCGGCAAGCGGTGGACTTCTTGGCCGTTTTCCTTGGCCTTGGCAAACCCGACACCGATGGGGTTCTGCGGGTATCCCTCGCCGCCGAAAGCACGGGAATAATGAATGGGCATTTCGGTGAAGGGTTGTGGTTCGCCCGGTACGCCATCGCGCCGCCAGGTGCGATCACCAATCACGTAAAGAGTTTTGTCGATGCTGCCAACTTTTACGCGCGCGGAGGCCGCGGTGCGCGGCACGCGACCTGCGGTGAAGCAGCGGCCATGCACGAGCAGCTCGCCGCGCTCTTTGGGCATGCATTCGTCGATGACGGCTTCTTTGCCCAATTCGTTCGCGGCGAGTTGCCACAATTCGACTTCGGGGAAAAGGCAACGCTCGGGTCCGAGATCGCAAAAAACGAGGACGGTTGGAACGAAGTAATGTTTACGATCGAGCTCGAACGTTCTGGTGAGAATGCCGAGCTTCATGGGTTTGATCGTTTTCACGCGAAAACTCCGAGCATTCGGGCATTCATCAGGTTTTGACGTGCATTCCGGAAGGGTGGATGAGTACGCCGACCGCGGCGAGCCGTGCGCCGTCGGTCGTGCGTTTTACGCCGGAAACGTCGAGCTTGAGGCCGGTTTTTTCAATTTTGAATCCGGCTGCTTCAATGGTCGAACCTCGCACCGCTGCTCGGAGGACGCCGTATGCCGACGATGATCCGTAGGCTCCCATGTCGGCGACGAACATATTGAGCTTGACGCCGATCAAGTGCACTTTGGCCAGCATATTGAGGTCCATGCTGGCGGCCTGGTGCGTGATGGGACCGCCTGCAATGTGAATGGCCGTCGCGCCGATGTCGACCGTCTCCGAAGCGGCAATGTCCGTCGTGACGCTGCCGCCAACCAATTCACCCTGCATTCCGCCGGTTTTGATTTCGCGATTGCCCCCCACGGTCGTCGTGTGATTGCCGCCGTATTGCTGGAAGACGAGGCCGCCAACGCTCTGCGTTCTCGTCGCGCCATCTTCCTCGGTAAAGGCTGCTCCGATGCTGGTGCTTCGAGCTGCGCCATAGTTTTCGAGAACGTTTCCCCCGATGCCCTCATTGAGCGCTGCGCCGACGACGTTTGCGTGATTTGCGCCGTTTTTTCGCGTTTCGTTGCCACCGATCATCATCGTGCGACTGCCGCCAATGACGCGAGATTGGTTGGCGCCGATGGTTTCGGTTTGATTGGCGCCGACGTCGAGCGTGTCGTTTCCGCCGATTTGAATGGTTTGGTTTGCTCCAATGAGCTCCGTGTCGTTGCTCCCGACGGTCATGAATGCGTTTGCACCCACGTTTTCGGTGCGATTGTTGCCGACGTCCGCCGTCATGTTCTTGCCGGCATTCGTGTAAATTCGCTCACTGCCGGCGGTGTCCTCGAAACTGATTTCATTACGAACGCCGCCGCCCGGTGTCGAAAGAGACCACATCGTGCTATGCGTGGGCGCCGTTTGCGCCGGACGATTTTTGCCATTGTAGACGCGACCCGTTACGACGGGCCTATCCGGATCACCTTCCTCGAATTCGACAATGACCTCGGTGCCGATGCGTGGATGCCAGATTCCGCCTTGACCGCCGCGTGCAAATGGCTCACTCACGCGAACCCACTTGCTCGACGGTTCTTTGGCGAGGCGTGATTTCTCCGTATCCCAATGGAAAGCGACGCGAACGCAACCAATCGAGCCTGGACCGCCAATGTTGATTTCTCCGGCGGCGCCGGGTTCCGCGGTGACGAACGCGGTTTGAGTCCCGAAAATGCGCGGCTTCGGCGTCGATCGAGGCGGGCGAAATAGGCTTTCGGAAACGTCCTTGCCGCGCCCGCGACATGCGCATTGCAGTTGCACGTGATAAGGCTCGGCCGGCGCATCCGGCGGATCCACGGACAGAACGCCATGTTGATAGGCCCGTACGAGCGTACCCGTTACGAGGTATTCGCCGTCGTAACGCGCTTTCGGGTGTTCGAGCGTGAAAATGGCGCCCGGAGCCAATACCCGCGTCGTGCCTTGTCCGTGGGCAAACGATGCTTCGGTGTGCAGCGCTTCGACTTTGACGAATGCGAGTGGCTTGCCGAGCTCCGCGCTCTCGAGGTACCCGCCTGGATACGAATACTCGGACAAATCGCTGCCCGCCTTGGCATTCGCTTTCGCGCTCATGTCGGCGGCAGGTTTTTCCCAATTGTATTCGCCCAATTGCACGCTCGATGCGCGCAGCCTTCCTCCAACGCGGAATTGCCCAATGGCTCGACCGGCTTTGCCTGGGCCGAACGTATCATCGAACGGCACGCGAGGCCGGCCAAAGTCCTTGTCCGACAGGACGAGCAAACTTGCGTCGTCATTGTGCTCGAAATGGTAGCTGATGCCCTCTTCTTCGAGAAGTCGCGAAACGAAATCGAGGTCGCTTTCGCCGTATTGGACGACGTACGGGCGGGCTTTCGGGTCGTCCAGGCGCGCGCTCGATGAAATGCGCCACGTAAAACGTTCCGCAGCCGGTTGATACGTCGGTCCGCTCGTGGGCGGTTCGAGCTGGGAGCCGGAAACGAGCGCCATACCAGCATCGGCTTGCAACACCGTTTCGATGATCCGTCGCAACGTTTTGTCGAGGAAAATGCGGTAACGCTTGCGATAACGTGCGCGGACCAGAGGTGGTTCGACGACGATTCGGTAAATGGGGCCTTGGGCGTCGAGACCGGCATCTTCGGCTTCGGTGACGACGCCGTGCACGAGCCGATAGGCCGGCTCCGAAAGCGTCGCAATTCGCAAGCTCGCGCGTTTGCCGACGAAATCCTGTGGGTCGGCATCATCGCCCTTCAGCAAAGCAATGACTTCATAACGAAACAGCCGGCTCATCGCTTCTTCGCCCGAGGCGCGGACGACTCGAAGGTATTTCCACGGCCCCTCGACGGAGGTCATGCCTTCCACTGCGAATTGAAAATCATTGCCGTTCATGGCTTGCCCTCGATCAAGCGTCAAAGATAAATGTTGAATCCAGCCCGAGTCTTGATGCCATTGTTTTGCACGTCGCCTCCATTGCACCCGGTGAGAAGGCCGTAGACGTGTAGTTTGGCGCCGTAAAACTCCAAGCTGAGTCCCCCGAGATTGGCATTGACGGCGGCGGTGACGGACATGGATCCCGAAGCGCCGAGTTGAATTCCGCCAATCGTGAGCGTGAGTCCTGTGATTTTGATTTTGGTCGTGTCGACGTCGCTGCGATTGGAATCGAGCGCGCTGTATTTGGGGGCCAGGAAAATGGCACCGGCACCGGTGTTCATGGTGTGCTCGCCCCCGACGGTCGTGGTGATCGAACCACCCACGAGCCGGATCGACGATCCGCCGATGTCCGTCGTGAGATCGGCGCATTCCAGGCTTCGGTTGCCATCGACGATTTTCACGTGCGTGGCGCCAAATGATTGCGTGTGCGCTCCCGCAATGGTCGTCGATCGGTCCGCACCAATGGATTGGCTTTCAGCCGCAGCGACGGTCGTCGTGAGCGTACCGCCGATTTTCTCGGACAAATTGCCACCGACGACCTCGGTGTGATTCGCACCAATGATGATCGATTGATTCGCGCCCACGACGTGCGCTTCGTTGCCGCCAATCATCGTCATGCTGTTCGCGCCGATGGCGGTCGACACGTTGCCTGCGATCGTTGCCGTGTCATTTCCACCGACGGTGACCATTTCATTGACACCAATGGTCACGCTGCAATTGGCGCCAATCGTCTCCGTGTCGTTGCCGCCGACCTTCATGAATGCATTTGCTGCTACGGTCTCGACGCGATCGTTGCCGACGTCGGTTTCCATGTCCTTGCCGGCGTTCGTATAAATGAGCTCGCCGCCGGCGGTATCGTCGAAGGTGATTTCATTGTGTACGGCTCCACCGGGGCTCGCATTCGATTTCAGCGTGCTGATGTTGGGCGCTCCGCCGTGGTAGGGACGATGAATGCCATTGTAGACGCGTCCGACGACGACGGGCCTATCGGGATTGCCGTCCTCGAATTCGACGATGACCTCGGTGCCCACGCGTGGATGCCAAACGCCACCCATTCCGCTGCCCGCAAATGGTTCATTGACGCGCACCCAACAGCTCGAAGGCTCTTTCGCAAGTCGCGCCGAATCCGTATCCCAGTGAAACCTGAGCCGCACGCAACCAATGTCCGTGCCCGCAGGCCCACCGACGTTGATTTCGGCTCCCGATGCGGATGGTTCAGCCGTGACGATGGCCGTTTGAGATCCAACGATTTGGGGACGCGGTGTCGAATGCGCCGGTCGAAATCCGCTGTCCTCCACGGCTTTTCCGCTGCCGCGACGGGCGCATACGAAGCTCGCCGCAAATGGTTCGATGGAGCCAGCAGGGTTACTTTGGAGCACGCCTGCTTGTTCAGCTTGCACGTCGAGCGACGTGACGAGGTATTCACCTTCGAATCGCGCAGTCTTGTGCTCGAGCTCGAAGATGCTGCCCGCGCCGAGTACGCGCAGCCAGCCATTACCACGAGCAAATCGCGCTTCCGTTTTGTGCCTGCCGAGCAGCACGTGAGCGAGCGGCGCACCTTGGTTCGCGTGGTCCGGATAGCCGCCCGGGTAAACTTGTTCGAATGAATCCGCGCCTTTCGAGCCCGCCGATGCCGACATGTTCACATCGGGTTGCTTCCAATTGTAATCGCCAAGCGTCACGGCTGCGGGTTTCAGCCTTGCGCCTGTGAAGAAGCCGCGAATCTCCCGGCCATTGATGCCGGTACCGACGACGGCCGGCGTCAAGCGAGGTTTGCCGCTATCTGAATCGCTGAAGACGAGCAATACCGTATCGGCGCCATGTTCGAAGTGATAACTGATGCCTTCCGCTTCGAGCAGCCGCGAGACGAAAGCAAAGTCGCTCTCGTTGTATTGCACGACGAATGGGGATACGCGGGCGTCGTCGAGGCGCTGGGTATCGACGATGCGCCACGCAAATGTTTCGAGTGCGGGGGTGAAATCGATTCCGCCGAGGTCGGGGCCGAGCTCCTCTGAATTGGCTTTCTTTAATAGTTTATCGGATTGCAAGACCGACTCGACGATGTGGCGTAGCGATTTTTGCAAAAAAATGCGACAATGCCTTTTGTGTTTCGCTCGCGTCCACGGAGGCTCGATGATCACGCGCAAGGTGCGTCCCTCGGGCAATGTGCTGATTTCCTCGGCTTCCGTGACGATGCCGTGCACGGTCTTGTAGGCGGGCACCGACGACGTTGCAATGCGCAGGGACGCTCGTTTGCCAATGAGCTCGCCGACGGGAATCATGGCGGCCACATCGAGCAGCGTGACGTCGTATCGATAGGGAGTCGAAAGCGCTTCGGTGCCGCGAAACCGCACGACACGAAGGGGATCCCATGCTTGGGCGATTCCGCCTATCCCTTCGCATGCAAAAGTAAAATCGTAGCTGCTCATGAGTTACCCCAACGCTCGTGAATCACGCACAATCAATTGATGTCCGGCCCGCCACCTGCGTGGTGCGCGCCCGAGGCCAAGATGCCCACCGGCGCGACGATGATGGTGCCACCATCGAATTCGTCCTTGAAACCCCACTTGTTCGGTTTTGCGCCGAACTTGTAATTGCAAATTCCCATCACGTCGCGGGTCATGCCAATGGCCCTCAGTGTAATGACGCTGATCGACATGTTCGTGAGTTTGGCGTTGGCTTTGACGGCCTTGATGTCCTCTTCATAAGCCGATGCCGTGAGGTGGAATGGGCCATTTCGAATGATGTTGCCGCTCACCGTGAGGTTTTGCGCTCCGCCACTGGCCTCGAGCGAGAAAGATCCCACGACCGTTGAATTGCTACCGCCGATGGTGTTCGTTTCGTTCCCCGCAATGGCTATGAAACGCGATGCGCTCACGTCGAGCGAATGCGATGCACATTTTTCGTCGACATTTCCACCGACGGACACCGAGAGCATTCCGCCAAAGCTTTCAGCCATGGCGCCTCCAATATTCGTTTTACGAGACGCTCCATAGGTTTCCGTGACGGTCCCACCGACGGTTTCGCTCACATTGCCGCCTATGAGGATCGACTGCGACACGCCCACGGTGTTGACCTCGTTGGCCCCCGCGGTGTGCTCGTGATTGCCACCCATGCGCATCGCGGAATTGCCACCAATCATGATGTCCTGGTTTGCGCCAATCGTGAGCGTGTCATTGGCTCCGACGCTCTCCGTGCGGGATCCTCCAGTGATCTCGGTGTTGTTCGCGCCCACGATCATCGTTGCATTCGCGACGATCGATTCCCTGCGCATGTTCGCGACGTCGGTCTTTTGATCCTTGCCGGCGAAGTAATGAAGCAGCTCGCTACCGGCTGTGTCACCGAACATGATTTCGTTGTACGTCCCGCCTCCCGGTGTCGACAGCGACTTCATCGAGCTTTCCGGCGCCCCGGATCGGGCGGGCAAGTTCGCTCCGTTGTACACACGCCCGACGACGACGGGCCTGTCGGGATCGCCATCGTCGAAGTCGACGAGCACTTCGTCGCCCACGCGCGGATGAAACACCGCGCCTTGGCCAGCACCGGCGAACACTTGGCTCACGCGCACCCAACAGCTCGATGGCTCGCTCGCGAGGCGCGCTGCGTCGCCATCCCAGCGGAACCGCACGCGCACGCATCCAATGTTGATTCCATCGGGACCGCCGACATTGATCTCGGCGCCGGCAGAACCCGGATCCGCGGTGACGACCGCCGTTTGCACACCTTTGATGCGTGGCTTCGACGTGAGGCGAGCGGGACGGAAGCGCGAGTCTTCGACGGCGGATCCTGCGCCACGTCGCGCAAGCTCGAAGTGCGCTGTCCATGGAACGAATTGGCCTCCGGAGGGCTGCGAGACCACGCCTTGCTGCTCGCCGCGCACGTCGACGGACGTGACGAGGTACTCGCCATCGTGCACGTCGTGCAGGAGCTTGAACACGGAGCCTGCGGAGAGCAGTCGAACCGAGCCTGAAGCGACGCCGTACTTTGCTTCGATTCCGTAACGATCGACGCGTGCAAGAGCGACCGGTTTGCCTTGCAGAGGCGCGTCGAAGTAGCTCCCAGGGTAGTGGTACTCGGCAAGCTCGCCTGCGGCGTCGCCTGCGTCCGTGGTCATGTCGAGGTCCGGTTTTCTCCAGTCGTGATCATCGAGGATGACCTTCGTTGGGCGCAGTCGTGCGCCCAGACGCACGGCGTCCATTTTTCGGCCAGGGACTGCTGCGCCAAGAGGTGCGTCGGGCACGAGCCGCGCGCGGCCGCCATCGTGATCGGTGAGCACGAGCAGGCACGTGTCGCTGCCGTGTTCGAAGTGGTACCCGATGCCTTCTTCCTCGAGCAGTCGCGAGACGAACGCGAAGTCGCTCTCGTTGTACTGCACGACAAACGGACGCGCGCGGACGTTGTCGATGCGTGAGGTGTCGTGAACGCGCCAGGTGAAACGTTCACGTGCTGGCGTATAGGTTGGCGCTCCATCGTCGGGCTCGACGTCGTCGTCGCTGCGCTCGACGAGCGGATCGCCTTCGAGGACGTTGGTGATGATGCGTCGCAGGGTTTTATTAAGAAAAACCCGGCACCTTTGCCGATGCATCGCACGCGCCCAAGGCGGCGCGAGGACGATGCGAACGAGCGTGCCTTCGGGTACGTCGTACAGGTCTTCGGCTTCTTCGACGATGCCGTGCACGATCTTCCATGTCGGGACGGACAACGTCGCGATACGTAGCGACGCTCGCTTGCCGACGAGATCTCGGGGATCCATTTCACCAGCCGAACCTTTGGCGAGCAGCGTGATGTCGTAGCGGAACGGCTCCGAAATGGCTTCGCGTCCGCGGAAGTGCACGACGCGCAGGTGCTGCCATGGGTTGCCGGCTCCAGCGATCGCTTCGCACGCCAGCGAGAAGTCGTGATCCGACATGTTCCCTCGCCAAAGTCAGGTGAAGGGGCCCAACGAGGCATGATCGCCGTCGTCTTGATGGCCGGCAAGGGCAATCACTTTCGTCGAGTCACGCGAGAATTTTTCAGAAGGCGCTGAAGAGAGTCGGTCTCGTGGTGATCGCAAACGCGGTGCATTGGACGTGATTGTCGAGACAAACCATCGTGGCCAGTGAGCTTTGTGAGACGAAGATTCACGACGTGATGTTGCTCGATACGCGTACGTTCGTAACGAAACGATTGCTCGTCGTGATGTCCACGATGCATCACAGCGTCACGTTCATGACGGTGGATGGTCGCACTTGCGACTGCTCTTGTTACGTCACGTTGGCTTGGTCGATGCGACGTGCGCTGTGGTCGAACGAGCGTCGAAACGCGGAGTTGCCAGCGCGAATATGACGAAGAAATCGGGTGCGTCCCGACCCGTGGCGTGCGGAAATGACTGGGCGACCGATCATGAAGTTCCGCACGCAATCATCAGGAGAGGCCTGTAGCGAGTATCAGGGGATCGCCGTACCTGATGCTTCGGGCCTGGTTTTCGAGGGCGTTGTGGGGGTGGGTGGTATGGGCATCGTGTACCGGGTGCGCGATGCTCACTCGGGCAAACGTTTTGCGCTCAAAACGATTCGGCCGCACTGTGCCGCGGATGCGGGGACGGTGGGGCGGTTCTGGCGTGAGATCACGTTTGCGGCACGTGTAGCGCATCCGAACGTGGCACCGGTGCTTGGGCACGGGCGTCTTTCGGATGGGCGTCCGTATGCGCTCATGGAGCTGTACCAAGGGCGCACGCTAGGCGCGATGGTTCGTCAAGACGGACCGCTTCCGATGGCTCGAGCGATCGACATCGTCGATCAAGTGCTCGCGGGGCTGGATGCGGTTCATGCGGCGGGCATCGTGCATCGTGACCTGACGCCGGAGAATGTGTTCGTCGAACCAAACCCGGATGGAAGCGATCGCGTGGTGCTGCTCGATTTCGGGTTTGCTCACGAACCGGGTGTGGACACGGGTGATGGCGTGACGGTGGACAGTCGCGGAGCGCTCGTGGGGACGATGGGGTTCATGTCGCCCGAGCAGATGACGCGTGGTCGAGCGATCACGACGCGTAGTGATTTGTTCGTCGCGGCGGTGCTGCTTTACTTTGCGCTGTCGGGCAAGCTCCCATTCCGAGGTGAGGCGCCGGTGGATATGACGGTGGCGCTCTTGAGGCGTTCGCCGATTCCGCTTCGTGTGGAGCGCCGGAACGTACCTCGGGCGCTCGACTTGCTCATCGAGCGGGCGTTGGCCAAGCATCCCGATGCGCGTTTTGCCAATGCGGCCGAGATGCGAGCTGCGCTTGCGGGGGCAGGTCGAAGGAAGGCTCGCATGTCCGTGTCGGGCGAGATGGCCGCGCGCTGAAAGCTACGGCCCGGTCTTTGCCACGCGAGGGCGGCTGCGCTGCTTTCGCTCATGTCATCGATTCCGTGCTCGATGGGGGCGGAGCAGCCACGGGAGGGCCCATGGATGCACTCGATCTCTTGGAGCAACAGCATCGCGAAGTGACCGAGCTTCTCGATCGTTTGGCAGTGGAAGCGTCTGGCGAAGAGAACGACGCGACGATCGAAGCGGTGCTTCGCGCCGTCGAAGCGCATGTGCGCATTGAAGAGGCGTACGTCTATGTTGCGTGTGCGAGCAAGTTGCGCGGTGATGGTCGTGCGGAGGTGGCGGGTGAGCAGCGCGCGGGCATTCTCTCTGCGCTGCGCCTGCTCGGTGAGACGAGTCCGTCGGATCCGCAATTCCGCGATCACGTCGCGACCCTCTCGGAGCGTTTTGCACAGCATGCCGATGCGGAAGAAGACGCTGTGTTTCCGAAGCTGAAACGCACGCTCACCGATGAAGCTCTCGACGTCCTTGGCGAAGCGCTCGAACGTGCGCATCATCGATTTCTATTTGAGGACAAACCGTTTTTCGAGATGGAGCCAGTGAGCTCGACGCGGCCGAGCGCGCGTTCACTTCGCGCGCGTGCGCGACGTTCCAGCGCCATCGTTCGCAGTGGCGTGCGTGCGAAAATTCGTCCGACTTCGCTTTGACGTGCTGGCGGCTGTCGCGGGCTTGCTTGACTAGACGGCGACGGGGCCACCGAAGGCGCCGAAGAACCGCGCGATCCATACGGCGATGAGCGCTACGCCGAGAATGATCGTGCCAATCGTGATCGTACGACTTTGAACGAATGCGAACGTGTACCAGCGGCCGTGGCGGACGTAGTTGTAGGTGCCTTGGAGGACGACGAGTCCGACGATCGGGACGATGGGGATGACGAGAGGATGCAGGCGCATGGCGTCATGGAGGTGTCCTTGGAGGAGCGCGACGCCGGCGCGCGTGAGACCGCATCCGGGGCAGGGGTGTCGAGTGACGATGGCGAATGGGCAGAGGGGGATGCGTAAAACGAAGGCGAGGACAAACGCGCACGCGACGAGGGCAACGCCTCCGGCGCGGCGCAACGGGGTCGAGTTTGCCCGAAGAGCAGGCGAGGTCGTGGGAGGAGAGATCACCCTTCCGAGCTGGGATCCCAGACCTGATTGAGGTCCTTGGCCAGCGCGAACGGGAAGAGGAACAGGTAGAGCACCAGGCCCGCCGATTGCGGATTGCGCGAGCCTGCCGTTTGCTTCGCCCGCGTAACGATGTCGGGGAGCTTCAGGATCATGAGCAGGTTCAGAATCGGTATGAACAGGTGCCACGGCTGGAGCGACTCGTCCTTGGTGTACTCCTTGAGCTCGTTGAGCATGCCGTAACCGCCGAAGAGGTGGTACATGCCGCAGCAAAAGAGCGTACCGAGCAGCGCGGTGGTCGGGTTGCGGGTTTGTCCCCTAGGACCCTGCATGCCGCCGCCTTGGCCGCCCATCATCATGCCGCCGCCCATGGGTCCACCCATCGGAGCACCCATGCCGCCGCCGCCGTAGGGCTGCATCATGCCGCCTTGCGGGGGAGCGCCGTATTGCCCGCCTTGAGGAGGCGCGCCGTATTGTCCGCCCGGGCCACCAGGAGGCGCGCCACCGAATTGCCCACCAGGAGGCGCACCACCGAACTGGCCGCCTGGGGGAGGTGCACCGTATTGCCCAGCCGGAGGCGGGGCACCGTAGCCGCCAGGAGCACCACCGGGACCGCCTGCCGGGGGCGGAGCGCCGTATTGGCCAGCAGGACCTCCAGGAGGTGCCGCGCCAAACCCACCACCGGGCGGCGGACCACCTGGCGGAGGAAATGCGCCTGGCGAGGGCAAACCTGGCGATGCGCCTGGCGGTGCACCGGGGCCGGGAAGTGGCATGCCGGGCACGTGGTCGAACGCGACGGTGCTTCCGAGGCCGGGCGATGGTTCAAACGGCGGCGGAGCTGCGCCACCCACGGGCGGGTATCCCGGAGGCGGCGGTGGAGCAGCCAAGGGGCTCGGTGCCGCGGTTGGCCCAAGTCCAGCGGGAGGCACGCCGACGACGGTTCCGGCAAGACCTTGGCCCTCGAAACCTGCCATGGGCGGTGGCGGCGCGGCCGCCATCGGTGGCGCCGGTGGCGCGCCCGCCATGGGCGGCGGCGGCGGCGCAGGCAACGGGGCCAGCGGCGATGCCGGCGCCGTCGGCGGCTGCTGGCTCATCAGCATCGTCCCCTTGAACTTCGGCGCGGCGGCTCCTTTCAAGTTGAAGCCACACTTCGTGCAAGTCGTCGCCTGCTCGGTATTTTGCGTCCCACAGTTCGGACAGAACACGCGCAATTCCTCCCATGAGCCTTCGTGAACATCGCGGTGCGAAGCACGCGAGGCGGCCGGGAGCGTAAAGGAAGTCCCGCAAGGTTCCAAGAAGAACGCACGAGCTGCGGGCGCAGTGCGTCAGTTTGCTGGATTTCACGCCGCCCAGATGGCGGTGTGGAAACGTCGCAAGAGCAGAAAAACACGTCCAGGGCGAGCCGCGCCTTGACATCGATGGGGGTCGGTCATTAGCGTGCGCCGGCCTGCAGAAGGGGTCTCCAGCCACGAAACGTAGCCACTCCGCGGGCGGCTCACGCACCTCGCGGTCTCGATCGTGGGGCAGGAAAGCACAGCATCGAGGCTGTGCTGGCTTGTCGCCGCACCGAAATCACCTCTACCACTGCTGGCGCACGAACATGACCAAGTTCGCACTCTCACCCGAGCGCGAGAAGCACGTCGAAGAAATCCTCGCGCGTTACCCGAACCCGAAGGCGGCCTGCATTCCCGTGCTGCACGTCTGCCAAGAGCAGAATGGATGGATCTCGGAAGAGGTCATGCAGTTCGTTGCAGACCGGCTTTCGCTGTCCACGGCTCACGTCAAGGGCGTCGTGACGTTCTACACGCTCTTCAACAAGGAGCCTGTGGGCAAACACCAAGTCTGGGTTTGCCGGACATTGAGCTGCGCGTTGCGCGGTTCGGACGAGATCCTGCACCACTGCGAAAATCGCTTGGGGATCTCTCCCGGCCAAACCACGAAGGACGGCAAGGTGACTTTGAGAACCGCCGAATGCCTCGCTTCGTGCGGCACGGCGCCAATGATGCAGGTCGACAAGGACTATTACGAGAACCTCACGACGGCCGAGGTGGATCGCATCCTCGACCGCTTGGTCAAGTAACCCATGCTGCGACAAACGACGTACTTGACGAAACGGTATGGCGTCCCCGAAGGGTGGACGTTGCCCGTATACGAGCGTGACGGCGGGTATCAGCAAGCCAAACGTGCTCTGTCGATGGAGCGTCAAGCGCTCGTCGACGAGATGAAGGCCGCGAACATTCGCGGCCGCGGCGGCGCTGGTTTTCCCATGGGCGTGAAGTGGAGCTTCATGCCGTGGCCACCCAAGCCGGAAAAACCTCACTACCTCGTCATCAACGCCGACGAAGGTGAACCCGGCACGTTCAAAGATCGAACCATCATGGAGCTCGATCCGCACGCCGTAGTCGAAGGTTGCATCGTCGGCTGCTACGGCATCGGCGCGCATGCCGCGTACATCTACGTACGGGACGAACTGCACCTCTCCAAGGCGCGGCTCTGGGGAGCGATCAAGGAAGCCAAAGCCAAGGGGTACCTCGGCGCCAAACCTTTCGGGATCGACTACCCCGTCGAGGTCTACGTGCACACGGGCGCCGGCGCGTACATCTGCGGCGAAGAAACGAGCCTCCTCAATTCGCTCGAAGGCAGCCGCGGCGAACCCCGCCTGAAGCCGCCGTTTCCCGCACAAGCTGGCGCATTTGGATTGCCCACGACCGTCAACAATCTCGAGACGATCGCTGCCGTTCCAACCATCATGGCGCTAGGTGGCGACAACTTCTCGAAGCTGTCGGATCTGCACGATCAAAAAGACGGCGGCTGCCGTCTTTACGGCGTCAGCGGTCACGTCAATAAGCCCGGCATCTACGAAGCTTGCGTGGGTTTGACCCTGCGCGAGCTCATCTACGATCTCGGTGGCGGCGTGAAAGGCGGCGAGCTTCTTGCGGTGATTCCGGGAGGTTCGTCCTGTCCGCTCTTGCGCCCGGATGAGCTCGTGGATGCGCCGGATCCCAAGAGCCCGCTGCATCGCTGGCATGGCAAGAACGTGCTCGATGTGCCAATGGGCGTCGAAACGTATCGAGCCCTCGGAACGATGCTCGGCACGTGCTGCGCGATCGTGATGAACGACAAGACCGACATCGTTTTGGCCATGCACAACTTGATGCGGTTTTACCGGCACGAATCGTGCGGCCAGTGCACGCCTTGTCGCGAAGGCAGCGCGTGGATCTACCGCATCCTCGAGCGCATGGCGGCGAACGAAGCGACGCTCGAAGAGCTCGACAGACTGCACGAGATCGCAAGCAACATCATGGGCAACACCATCTGTGCTTTCGGTGAAGGCACGGCGATGCCCGCGCTCGGCTTCTTGAAGAAGTTCCGCAAGGAGTTCGAGGCGCACATTCGCACGAAGGGCAAATCCTCGACCGGGAGGCTGGCACTGTGATCGCCAGGCAGCGGGCCGCAGAGCGCGCATGGAGCGCGCCGAGGAGCGGACGAACATGAACATGCTCGAGTTGGCTTTTTTCGGCCTGTGTGCACTGATCGCGCTTCTCGGCGCGATCGCGACCGTCGCCGCGAAAAACCCGATCCGTGGAGCGATGGGCTTGTTGTCGACGATCGTCGGCATCGCAGGTTTGTACCTGACGCTCGCGGCCGAGTTTCTCGCGACGATTCAGCTCCTCGTGTACGCAGGCGCGGTCGTCATTCTGTTCCTCTTCGTGATCATGCTTCTCGGTCCTTCGGCGGTGTCGAAGCGCGAGGCGCGTGGGCCATGGGCCAGGTACGTCGGCGCCGGAGCGCTGCTCTTGTCGAGCCTCGCGATGCTCGCGCTCATCGTTCGCGCAGGCCCCGCAACTCCGACGGCGTTCGCAAAAGCGCCAGCGAAGTTCGGCACCATCGAATCGATCGGTCACGAGCTCTTCACGAATGCGCTCATTCCGTTCGAGCTTTCGGGCGCGCTGCTTCTCGTGGCAGTCGTCGGTGCCGTCGCCGTCGCTCGCGGCAAGCAGATCGATCCGACGCTGCTTCCTGCGGCGGATCCGAAGGGCAAGGAGGCTCAGTCGTGAACGCGATCCCGCTCGAGTACTACGTGATCGTGGCGGCCGTGCTGTTTTTCATCGGCGCTGCAGGCTTCTTGATCCGTCGCAATTTGCTCGTGTTGCTCATGAGCATCGAAGTGATGCTCAACGCGGTGAACCTGACGCTCGTCGCGTTCAATCGCATGCACGCGGGCAATCACACGGGGCAGATTTTTACCTTCTTCATCATTGCGATCGCGGCAGCGGAAGCTGCTGTCGGTTTGGCCATCGTCCTCGCGTTTTTCCGGCTTCGAAGCACGGTGCGCTCGGACGATGCTGATCTGTTGAGGAACTAGCGTGGAAGCGCTCAAAGCACAGTTTCCCGCCACGAACTTCACGCTTCTTGCGGTCGTTCTCGCCTTGCCGCTCCTCGGCGCCTTCATCAACGGCGTCTTCGGCAAGCGGCTCGGCAAAGACGGCGTGCGTTTGATGGCGCTCTCCGCGATCGGCGGTGCGTTCATCGCGAGCCTTGTGACGTTCCTCCTTCTGCCCTCGGGCGGTGGACGACTCGCATGGACCGCGTGGCGTTGGTTCACGCTGAGTGGCCGTATGCAGCAGTCGATCCCGATCGACGTTGCATTCAGCGTCGACGGCATGAGTGCGACGATGATGCTGGTAGTCACCGGCGTCGGGTTCCTGATTCACCTCTACTCGAGCGAGTACATGGTGAAGGACCCGGGCTACTACCGGTTCTTCTCGTACTTGAACCTGTTCTGTTTCGCGATGTTGACGCTCGTGATGGCGGACAACATGGCGGTGCTCTTCGTCGGCTGGGAAGGCGTGGGCTTGTGCAGCTACCTGCTCATCGGCTTCTGGTTCGAAGACGACAAGAACGCGACCGCGGGTAAGAAAGCGTTCATCGCCAACCGCATCGGTGACTTCGGTCTGCTCGTCGCGATGGCGATGCTGCTCTACTACACCGGGTCACTGCGCTTCGAGATCATCTCGGCGAATGCACGCAACCTGCTCGATCCGGTGACGGTGTGGCCGTTCGGCAACCTGCCGCTCGAAGCGCAATGGGATGCGCAGAACCCTGGCGCGAACGCGGCCTACAAGGCGATCGTGCACGCGTTCCTCCCGGAAAAACCGGTGCAGGTGTACGCGTCGACGCTCGTTGGTTGGGCGATGTTCCTCGGTGCGGCTGGCAAGAGCGCGCAGATTCCGCTCTACGTCTGGCTCCCGGATGCGATGGCGGGTCCCACGCCGGTCTCCGCGCTCATCCACGCGGCCACGATGGTCACCGCGGGCGTCTACTTGGTTGCTCGCACGTCGTCCGTGTTCCTGATGTCCCCCGCGGCGATGGCGACGGTGGCGGTCATTGGAACTGCAACGGCTTTGTTCGCTGCGTCGATCGGCCTGTTCCAGAACGACCTCAAGAAAGTGCTGGCTTACTCCACGGTCAGTCAGCTTGGGTTCATGTTCATAGGCGTCGGCGTGGGCGCGTTTGCCGCAGGGTTTTTCCACGTCTTCACCCACGCCTTCTTCAAGGCATGCTTGTTCCTCGGAGCCGGCTCGGTGATCCACGCGATGCATGCGCGCATCCACGACACCGACAAGTCGCAAGACATGCGGAACATGGGCGGGCTGCGCAAGTACATGCCGCTGACCCGCTGGACGTTCCTCATCTCGTGTTTCGCGATCGCCGGTGCGCCGCCTCTTGCAGGGTTCTGGTCGAAGGACGAGATCCTGTGGCGAGCGTTCTCGACGAAGATCAACGCTCCCGAGCTCGGTCGCATGGAACCGCTCTGGACGTGGCCTTCATGGCTCGGTGCGACGATCTACTGGGTCGGCGTTCTCGCGGCGACGATGACGGCGTTCTACATGTTCCGCGCGTACTTCCTCACGTTCCACGGCGAGTTCCGTGGGTGGAAGATCGTCGCTGGTTTCAAGGCTGCACATGGTCACGACGACCATGGTCACGGGCATGATCATCACGACGACGGCAAACCTCTCGAGGGGCCGAAGCCGCACGAGTCGCCGCTCGCGATGACGATACCGCTCGTGGTGCTCGCGGCGTTCGCGGTGTTCGCCGGGTTCCTCATGGCCGAACCGCTTCATGTCGAGCCGCTTGGGCACCTGCTCGCACCGGTGTTCACGAAGGCGCAAGATGTCGTGGTTCCTCGCTACGAAGGCATCGGCAAGCTCATGTGGCCGATGATGGGACCAGGCGTTGCTGCGTTCCTCGCCGGTACGGGCGCTGCGATGGTCGTCTACTTGAATCAGCGCGGGCGTCCCGAAGAGCAATTCAAGAAGGCATTCCCCGGCCTCTACAAGCTCATCTACGACAAGTGGCGCATCGACGAGCTCTACGACGCGACGGTCATCGGCATGGTCGACGCGCTCGCGGACATCTTCACGATTGCGGACAAGTGGATCATCGACGGCATCATCGCGAAAGCCACGGCGGCGGTCGTTGGTGCAGCCGGCACGGTGCTGCGCTTGTTCCAAACGGGTCGAGTGCAGGTGTACGCCGCTGCCATGGCGCTCGGTATGGCCGGCGTTGGCTGGTACCTCGTCGTGCCTCATGCCGTCGCAACGGTGGACGAGTCGAAGGTGCGCGCGTCTGGCGAGGTCGTGATCTCGGCGGAGGGCGGTCTTGGTTACTCGTATCGCTGGGAGGGCATCAGCCCTGCTGACGAGAAGGAATTCGGCAAAACGCGTGAGGTTCGGATCAATTTGAACCCTGGTGAGAAGAAGGACGTGAAGCTTCACGTACGTAACGCGTTCGCGCAGGAAGCAACGCAGACGTTTGCTCTTGCGCGTCCGGGACGCGGGTTTGGCATGCCGAACTTGGCTCCGGGCGGTGCTCCGCCGACGGGTGGAGTCGTTCCGCAGGACAAGATCCACGAGCTCATCAACCCGCGAGGCCGCCAATGAACCTGTTCGACTACGTGTTCCAACAGTGGCCTGCGATTGCGGTCGGCATCATCGGCGCGCTCGTGCCGCGCGGCGCGTCAGGCAAACAGCGCGCGGGGCTGGGCTTGATCGCCGCATTGACGACGTTCTTCGTGATGTGGCTCTGGCCCTCCGGCACTCCAGCGCAAGCGACGGAAACGCCGCCCAACGAGTGGCCTCATCTGCTCAACCTGCTCATCGCGCTACCGCTCGCGGGTGCTGCGGCGGTGCTGTTCATCCCGCGTCAGATGCTGTCGCTGCTGCGAGGCTTCACGTACTTGGTGCTCGGCATCGGGTTCGTCGCCTCGTTGTGGCTTTTGGCAGTACCGATGACGGCAGGCTGGCATTTCCAGTACATCAAGGACTGGATCCCGTCGCTCGGCATTCGTTACCACGTGGCGCTCGACGGCATCAGCCTGTGGATGGTGCTGCTCACGACGTTCGTCACGCCAATCGCGGTGTACGCATCGTTCGGTTCGATCAAGACGCGCATCAAGGAACTGTGCTTCGCGTTCCTGCTCTTGCAGGGCGCGATGATCGGCGCGTTCGTCGCACTCGACCTGTTCCTGTTCTACGTGTTCTGGGAACTGATGCTCGTGCCGATGTTCCTGATGATCGGCATCTGGGGTGGCGTCGACAAGATCAAGGCCGCGGTGAAGTTTTTCCTGTACACCATGGCGGGCTCGGTCCTGATGCTCGCGGCCATCGTGTACTTGGTCTGGGCGCATCAGAAGCTCACGGGTGACTTCTCCTTCGACTTCCTCGCGCTCTCGCGCGTGGTGTTGCCGAAGAGCGCGCAAGTCCTTTGCTTCTGGGCCTTCTCGCTCGCGTTCTTCATCAAGGTTCCGATGTGGCCGGTGCACACGTGGTTGCCCGACGCGCACGTCCAAGCGCCGACGGGTGGCTCCGTGATCCTGGCCGCGGTGATGCTGAAGCTCGGCACCTACGCGTACATGCGGTTCTCGATGGGCCTGTTCCCCGGACCCGCATCGAGCCTTGCAGCGAATCTCGCCGGCGTCGCCATTCTCGGCGGCATCCTTTACGGCGCGCTCGTCGCCTGGAAACAACGCGACGTCAAACGCCTCGTGGCCTACTCGTCCGTCGCTCACTTGGGCTTCGTGATGCTCGGCCTCTTCAGCGCAACGCCCACGGGTTCTCAAGGCGCCGTTTTGCAGATGGTCAACCACGGCATGTCGACCGGTGCGCTGTTCCTCTTGGTCGGCGTGATCTACGACCGCCGTCACACGCGCGAAGTCGACGAGTTCGGCGGCCTCGCCAAGGTGATGCCCATCTACGCCGTCGTGTTCCTCATCGTCACGTTCGCGTCGGTGGGTGTTCCGGGGACCAACGGGTTCATTGGCGAATTCCTCGTCATCATGGGCACGTACATGTCCGAGCGACTCGGCAAGTTCGCCGGAATCCACACCGTAGGTGCGGCAGCGGGCGTCATCCTTGCCGCCGTCTACATGCTGTCGGTCGTGCAGAAGATGTTCTTCGGACCTCTCACGAATCCAAAGAACAAGCACCTGCCGGACATGACGGTGCGCGAGACGCTCGCCGTCGCTCCGTTCGTCGTGATGATTTTCGTGATCGGTTTCTTCCCCTCGATCTTCCTCGATCGAATGAAGGACGCGGTGCAGCTCCACCACAACCAGTTCAAGACCGTCTCGGGCCAAGCGATTCTCTTCGCGGACGAACGAGACGCGAAGTTGCTCCCCGAAGACACGTTTGCTCCGGCATTCATGAAAGGCGCCCCGAAGAAGCCGTCCGCCGATGAAAAAGCGGACGCGCAAGCGGCAAACGCTCGCGCGGGTGGTGAAGGGAAGGTGGCGCAATGAACACCGACATCTTCCTCGGCTTGTCACCGTTACTCGTCGTCAGCTTCGGCGGCGTGCTGCTCATGGTCGCCGAAGCGCTGTCGAGGCGAGGCTACGATCAAGCCGAGCATCGCGCTTCGGGACCATCGGGCGAGCTGTCGATTCTGAGTGCCATCACGCTCTTCGTCGGAGCGGTGTTTGCCGCGGCAATCTGGGTCGTCGGTCCTGACAAACTCGACGGTGCAGCAGCGGCTGTCGCCCCGTGGCTCATCCTCGATCGATTCACGCTGTTCTTCTCGTTCCTGCTCTGCGTGGGTGGCGCGCTCGCGGCACTTCTCGCAGGCGGATACCTCCCGGAACACCGAATCGATCGCGGCGAGTTCTACCCGCTCGTCATCTTCTCGACCGTCGGCGCGATGATCCTCGTTGCCGCGGGTGACCTGCTGTCGCTCTTTCTCGGTCTCGAGACGATGTCGCTTGGTGTGTACGCCATGGTCGGTTTCCGCCGCGCATCGCTGCGCAGCACCGAAGCCGCCGTGAAGTACTTCATGCTCGGATCGTTCGGCGCAGCGCTCTTGCTTTACGGCGGCGCGCTTCTTTACGGCGCCACCGGGCACACCGACTTCGTGGGCATTCGCGCGGGCCTCATCGCGCTCGCGAATGGCGGCAGCGCTGTGAACGTCGGCATGACGCTCGGCGCAGCGGCGCTCATCATTGCCGGCCTTGCTTTCAAGGTGAGCGCGGTGCCGTTCCACATGTGGACGCCCGATGCGTACGAAGGTGCGCCCACGCCTGCGACGACCTACATGGCCGTTGCAGTCAAGAGCGCCGCATTCGCCATGATGCTGCGCGTCTTCATCGGCGCCTTCAGCGAAAGCGGCCTCGATTCGTGGTCCGCCGGATGGCCGCCCATCGTGGCACTCCTCGCCGTCCTCACGATGACCGTCGCGAACCTCATCGCGGGTCAGCAAGAATCGGTCAAGCGCATGCTCGCGTATTCGAGCATCGCGCATGCGGGTTATGTGCTCGTAGGTGTCGTCGCCACCATGCGTGCCGGCGACGACGCGCAGGGCAGCATCCTGTTCTACCTGCTCGCGTATACCGTCTCGACCGTGGGCGCTTTCGGTGCCCTCATCTGGTGCGGTAGCCGTGGTGCAGAAGCCGTGAGCTACGAAGACCTCGCAGGCGTTGGGAAACGTCATCCCATGGCGGGCTTCGCCTTCGCGCTGTTTCTCCTGTCGCTTGCGGGCGTACCCCCGACCGCAGGCTTCTTCGGCAAGCTGTACATCGTCAAGGCGTCGATCGGCGCGGGCCTCGTTCCGCTCGCCGTCATTCTGCTCCTGAACAGCGTCGTGTCCGCGTACTACTACCTGCGCGTGCTCGTGTTCATGTACATGCGTGAGCCGGCCCCAGGCGCTCCGATCGCAACCCCCATGCGGTCGGGTTACGTCGCCACGGCGCTCGTCGTTGCCGGCGTCCTCGTCGTGATCCTCGGCTTGTGGCCCACGACGTCGCTTCAACTTGCCGTCGAAGCTGCTCTCGCTTCACGCTAAACCCCACCATGCGTCACTGCCTGCCCCTCCTCGGTGCCGCGGCACTCGTAGCTACGAGCGCCTGCAAGAAAGAAGCACCGTCGTCATCCGCAAAACCCGCGACATCTACGGAGGCTGCCGCGCCCAGCGCGTCGACTGCGGCCTCCAGTGCCCCCACCACACCGTTTGCCGTGGGCATTCCGGTGTCGCCGGCAAGCGTTGCCAAGGTTGTCAATCCAAACGGAGAAGAACCGTACAAGGGACCGACGGCCACGCTGCGCGGCACGGTGCGCATCAAGGGCGATCCGCCGCCGAACACGAGCTTCACGTTTCCCTCGGGTAAGTGCGGAGAAGCTGCAGCCACCTACGGCAAACTCTTCCGCGTTGGGCTCGAAGGCGCCGCTGCCGATGTGCTCGTCACCGTCACGGGTTACAAAGGGTTTGTCCCGGCACGTGACGAAGCCGAGAAGGTCACCATTCACGGCTGCGCGTTCGCGCGTCGCACGGTCTCGATGACCTTCGGACAACGAATCGAAGTCGCGAACCTCGATCAGATTGAGAGCTACATGCCGTATCTCGATGGAGCGCCGCGCCGCGCGGTCATGATCGCCGTTCCACGCGGCGCTCCCGTGAAGCTCTATCCGCTCGAAAATCGTGCCCACTACATGATTCGAGACGAACTGCCGAACCCGTTTCTCACGGCGGACGTCTTCGTACTCAACTACGCCACGCACGATGTCACGGGGCTCGACGGCCAGTACGAGATTCAGGGCATTCCCGTTGGAAAAGTCGCCGTGAATGCGTTCTTGCCCGCGATCGACAAGGTCGCCGAGCAATCGTTGGAGCTCAAAGAAGGTACCAACACGCTCGATCTCGAGCTCACGTACGGAACCAAAAGCGACGACGCGAAGGACGCAGGTGCCGACGCTGCACCTCACCCCCTAGCCCCCTCTCCACAAGTGGAGAGGGGGAAGAAATGACGCTTCTAACGGAGAGACGCTCGTCTCCCCCTCTCCACGAGCGAAGCGAAGTTGGAGAGGGGGCCGGGGGGTGAGGCGCCAAGTCTTCCCGCAAGATGCAACCTGAGCGATTCGAACACCGGATCGTTCGTTCCATCGGATTCGACGGATCCCATGAACGCACGTGCCGCATCGCGTTCGGCGTGTCGCACGAGCAGCTCGGCGAACACCAGCCGCGCCAGTGGCGATAGCGGCGTGATGCGCACGCCTGCTGGCAAGTCGAGCGCCACGCCAACGGCCTGCGCGTCCGCCATCGCATCGCTTGTCGACGCAAGCGCCACGCGTGCCGATCCGCTCGCAGGATCCGCACCTAAAACATGTTCGGCTTGTTCACGCGCTAGCTTCTGCGCACCCATCGCTGCCGCCCGAACGGCAAGCTCCGCCGGCGGCAGCCGAGCCTGTCGAGCGGCCTTGCGAGCGTCGTCGATGTTCCCTTGGCGGATTGCGTCGTCGACCCGAGCGAGCGGTGCGAGCGTTGGCACGGCGCGACCGATCTCCGCGGACATGTGTGGCGCAAGCCGTACGAGAATCCGCGCAGATCGCTCCATCGCAGGCGCGTCGCGTCTTCGCGCTGCGAGCTCATAACGCGCACGCCACGCGCTCACGGACGCCGGGTGGCGAACGAGGTGCCCGTCGAGCA
This sequence comes from Polyangiaceae bacterium, assembly GCA_016715885.1. Classification (NCBI taxonomy): domain Bacteria; kingdom Pseudomonadati; phylum Myxococcota; order Polyangiales; family Polyangiaceae; species Polyangiaceae bacterium. The sequence continues at coordinate 944,504 of JADJXL010000020.1, read as the reverse complement.
AACGCGTTGCGTCTTCCGCCTTGCCGCGTCGCTCCAACATGTCTGCGTACAGCAGGACCCCGTCGTCGTTGTCCGGATCGAGGGCAACTGCGCGCGCTGCATGGGCGAGCGCTGCATCCAGGTTCGACGATGCAAGGGCACATCGAGCTCGCGCACGGTACAGCGGCTCGAACGTGGGATCGAGCTGCTCGGCTTGGTCGAATGCATCGGCCGCTTCTGGTGTCGATGACGATGACGCCGAGCAGATCGCGCTTCCGAGACGCGTCCAAATTTCAGGGCTCTTCGGGTCGTAACGTGATGCCTCGGTAAACCACCCAATCGCATCGTTGAGCTTCCCGTCCGCTTGCGCCTCCAACCCGCGCCCATATGCGGCGTACGCCTCGTACCGAATGAAGCGCCCTTCGATGGGCACTCCGTCGATGACGCGGATCACCTGCGGATCCGAGCATCCCGCGGCGAGGAACATCAGCAGTGCAACGACGCGTGTCATGCTCATACGAACCTTGCAACCGAGTCGAGGAACCGATCGTTTTCTGCTGTGGTGCCAACGGTCACGCGAATGCGTCGTGCGAGCCGCCCGCCGGATTTCGCAAAACTCCGCACCAAAATGCCGCTCGCCGCGAGCCCGTCGAACACTTCGGTCGCTGGACGTTTCGTTTCTACCCAAAGGAAATTCGTCTGGCTCGGTGCCACGCCAAACCCAATCTGCTCGAGCTCGCGCGTCATGCGTTCACGTTCGGTAACCACGTGCGTCACGAGCGTGTCCACTTCGCCCTTCAGCTCTCGCAGCACCAACGTCGCCGCGCGTTGTGAGGGGAGGGGAATGTTGTAGGGCTGGCGGATCTTGTGCAGCTCGTGCACGAGATCTGCCGAACCGATCATCCATCCGACTCGAAGCGCCGCAAAGCCGATCTTGGAGATGGTGCCGAGTGTCACGACGTTGGGATATTCGCGACGCAGGTGTGAAACGTTGGTGGTCGAAAAATCTACGTAAGCTTCATCCAAAACGATGAGCGCATCGGGTGCGGATTCGATGACGCTGCGCAGGCGATCTTCGGACATGCAGCCGCCAGTTGGATTGTTCGGCGTGGCAATGAACACGATGTTTGGCTGTCCAAACTCGATGGCTCGCTTCATGCCGCTGACATCGAGATCCCACGTCGCATCGAGTGGTACTTCGATGACCTCGATTCCGCGCACGCGCGCGCTCAGGCGATACATCACGAACGTGGGGGTTGTCGTGACAATCCTCGGGCGTGGAGCTTTCGGGCGAGGTTTGTCGAGCGCCGCGAGAAGGATGGCAATGACTTCGTCCGAGCCGCATCCAGCGATGACTTCGTCCGCGGAAACGCCGGCACGAGCTGCGACAGCTTCGCGAAGCTCGCGGGCTGTGGCGTCCGGGTAGCGATTCAGCATGGGCGCTGCGAGCGCTTCGGCGACGCGCGCATGCGCCTCGGTGGAGAGCAGATCGGGCGATTCGTTGGCATCGAGTCGCACGTCGAACGAGCCCGCGTGAGGGACGTACGCTTCGACGCCTGCGAGCTCGGGACGAACGAGATGAGAAAACCAGGATGATGTCATGTCGGTTCGAGCTCCGAGCACGACACGAGCTTAGCTGTGGTGATGCGTGCGCGCAGCGAGGGTTGTCGGGCAAAGCGGTCGTGTGGGACGCATCAGCCCACGTATACGCCTCGAGCACCCACGATGACGCCGAGTGGTTCGAGTCGGTGAAACGCGGCGCGTGCAAGGAACGCTTCGGATGGGCGTGCTTTTCCGATCCAGAGCGCAATGTCGCCTCCGCCCGCTCCACTAGGGCCGAACACGGCGCCTTCCGCAGCGGCCAGCGTGTGCAGCTCCGCCACGGCGCGAATGACGATTTGGGCGCTCGCAGCGCGGCCCAAATTCGCCAGGGCATCGACCTGAACGGCCACGGCTTTCATGAAAGCATCGGCATCGCGCGCCGCAGCAGCATCGCGCGCTCCGGCGATCGCGACGTCCATGTGCGTGTTGTATGCCGCTGGTTCGGCTTGTTTGAACGCTTGGATCTTTTCGAGGAGCTGCGCCGTCGAAGCGGCGACGGGACATGCGAACACTTCGAAGACGAGCCCCTCCGGAAGTGCGGCTTGCGTGACGTCGAGCGTGTCGTCGTCACGTTTGAGGCATTGAACGATGCCGCCATATACGCTTGCCGCGACATCGATTCCGCTTCCCAAAGGCTGCGCTTGGCGATGTGCGGCAAGCGCCACGGGCATGACCGCTTGTCGCAACTCGGTTTCGCCAGCGATGCGATTCGAGAACACCGCCGCGATGGACGCGACGAGAATGGCTGCGCTGGAGCCAAGGCCGATTTTACGTGTCGTGCCATCGGGCAATCGCATGCGCAGGCCGGATGCATCGAACCAAGGCACGAGGTCGATCGCCCCGGATCGGTAGGCTGCAAGCACTTCTTCACTCACGATGGCGCTTCTGCGGCTCGCATCGGCGACGACGTACCGGTCGACTGCTCCCACGAGCGCGGGAGCGCCTTCGAGCACGGAGTACGCACCCGAGATGACGATTTTGCCTGGGGCCCACGCGATCACGACTTACTCCCTTTGGTCATTCTTGTGGGTACATCAGCAAGGCGCGCACCGGGGCCCGGTGACGCGACGATCGTTCGTTTCACGCCAGGCACTTCGCCGAGCGCGCTGATGACCCGAGGTTCATCTGCATTCGTGGTGAGGACTTTGACGTGCGGTCCTGCGTCGATCGTTGCATAGGCAAGAACGCCGCGTTCTCGCAACCGCCGAACCTCGCGTAGCGCCTCGACGGTGGCGCCTGTCCAATAAATAAGGCCCGGGCGCGCCGCAATGCTCGTTGCATGCATCGCGAGCGCACTCTCTTCCGCCGCAACTCCCAGCGCCTCGAGATCCCGCCGAAGAATTGCTTCGCGTACCCGATTGCACAGGGCCGGCGCCGACTCGACCCATGCCGGATAATACGGACTCGTCCGAACCGTGTGCTTCATCCCTTCCGTCGAACCGACGTCCTTCGGACCTTCCTGTGTGACCGCGACGATCACGCGAAGATCGAGCTGATCCGGGGGTGCGACCGGGACGGCTGACAAATCATCGTCACCAGGTTTGCCCGCGGGAAGTTCGACAAACCCACCAAACGCCGAACGTGCAGCGGATACCGAAGTGCGTCGTGCCAGGTCACTCACGTACGTCGGTGCAGCGTCGAGCCCCGCGGCGCTCGCCGCTGCAAGGGCCAGCGCGGCAAATCCCGATGCGCTCGATGCAAGCCCTGCCGCCGTTGGAAAGTCGTTCTCACTTGCGACGGAGGCGCGTTCGGTTCGTCCAGACGCACGACGCACGCGATCGAGCAGCCCCACGACACGTTCCAAAGGTCTGCCAAATGCGGGCACTCCACCGAGCAGCAACGAGTCAGCCTCGAGCGATGCAACGAAGGTGACCGTCGTCGTCGTCGACATGCCCGAAAGTGTCACCGAAAGACTTGGCACCGCCGGCTGATTTACGCCGTCGTCGCGTTTACCCCAGTACTTGGCGAGCGCGATGTTGGGGTGGGCAATGGCTGTCGCTGCGTAGAGCGTCAAGGCGCTTCTCCTTCGAATGACGAACCGGGTTTGTCCGCGGAGATTCGCGTGACGAACCCTTCGTAACGCGCATTGGCTTGTCGCCACGCATCCACGATGCGTTCGGCGTGCGCAAACTCCCGCTCGCGATCCTCCTGCCCGTCATCCGTAAATACCGGCGGCACGAGCGCAATGACCGACCCTCCACCACCACCACCCGTGAGCTTCGCTCCAAGCGCGCCATGTACACGCGCAAGTGCGCAAAGCTCCTCGAGCTCGCTCGTGGAAACCATGAGGCCCGACAAGACGAGCTGATTCATGTTCATGAGCTGTCCGATGGCTGCATGATCGCCCGCCCGAATGGCACTCGCCGCAGCGTCCACGATCGATTGGATCGCGCCGATCGAGTTTTTGACGAGCTGTGAATCCTTGGCCATGCGCGCCGCGATGAGCTCAACCGTCTCGCGCGTCGACGACGGCGTTCCCGAATAGCCTACGCAAAGAACGATGTCGTTCGCAGGGTGAAGCGGCGTCGCACCATCCGCGCGCGAGTATCGAAAAATGCCCCCACGCACAGCCGCCGTCGCGTCGATGCCCGATGGGTTGCCATGAAAAACCCGCTCCCACGCGGCAGCTCGCTCGAGTGTGACGACATCCGCATCGCCACCATCCGCTTCTGCAAATGCCTGCACGGCGCGCGCGATGGCGACGGCCAACGCTGCAGAGCTGCCAAGGCCTCCGCCTGCTGGCAGGTCGCTCCGCGCCTCGATGTGCAGCGGCGGAAGTGCAGGGGACACGTGCAAGAGCGCGTGCAGCGCTCGCCCGAGATCGTCCTTCCCATTCGCATCCGCGATGACGTCCTGACCCGCGATGCGCAGCGTGCTCGTTGCTGTCGTGGATCGTTCAGCCGTCGCATGCGCGCCGCGCTCGATACCCGCTGCGATGGCTGACGAACCATACACGACCGCATGCTCACCAAAGAGGATCACCTTGCCGCATGCATCGCCTGTCGATCGTTCGATACGCGTCACGATCGTACCTTCGGTTCGCTTGGACGAACCCTGATGGCATCGACGATACCAGCGAGCACCGGCCGTACGGCAACGGGAAGCAATGACTCGTCGAGCATCGCCAGCGCTCGATCACAAAGGGTTCCCTGACGCTCTTCGACGGCGCGACGAGCTCCCGACGAAATCATCGCTGAAGTCGCTGCACCGACCGCAGCTTCACTTGCGTCACCGCGATCGAACGCGCTCGCGATGGCCCTACGTTCGTCCTCGCTCGCCAAACGTTCGGCTTCCACGACCAGCGCCGTGCGTTTTCCAACGATGATGTCGTTACCCACGGGCTTGCCGGTCTCCGCAGGGTCACCGAACGTCCCGAGCAAGTCGTCACGAAGTTGGAATGCAACACCAAGCGGCGCGGAAAATCGCGTGAGGAACTCTCGAAGCTCGTGTGATCCACCGGCCATCGTCGCCCCGAGCACGAGCGGTCCACGAATCGTGTAGCTGCCCGTTTTCAGGTCGTGCATCGCTTCGACGTCTTCGGATGCACCGAGAATGTCGAGCTGCTGTCCGAGCACGACATCTTCGTGAACGCGCAAGAACGTCGACAAGACCTCGATGCGCGCCTCGGCCGATAACCGTTCGATTCCCAAGAGTGTTTCGACGGACAAACCCCACGTGAGATCGCTCGCGAGGATGGCGGATGATGCACCGCGCTGTGTGCCGTCGAGCGCTCGAGTCAACGCAGCATGAACGCTTGGTCCACCGCGGCGCGTCATGTCCCCGTCCATCCAGTCGTCCTGAATGAGCAAGTACGTCTGCAATAGCTCGAACGCGACGCCACCTTCGATGGGCGCTTCCAGATCGGCGTCTCCACCCGCAGCGAGCCATCCTGCTGCGATCAGGCCTGCTCGAAGCCGCTTGCCACCACGCAGCGCAAGGTCGCGCGACGCTTCGACCATCGCCGCGACATGCGGCCCGTGCGTACGTGCACGCGCAACGACGACGTCGTACCGCTCGGCAATGCGCCGGTCGATCTCCGGACGCAAACGGCCGAGCAGTTCGAGAAAGGCGTTGTGTGCCGTCGACTCAGATCCGCTCATACGGGCGCGCGAGCGTAGGAGGCACAGCGTGGTCGGTCAATGAAACGGCGGCATCTTTGGCTGTCAAAACAACTCCGCAGCGATCCCATCCGCGAGCACCCACGCTTGCTTCGGAATACGAAGGCGGTTTTCGTGCACCTCGAGCTTGCCTCGAGCCGAAAGCTGGTCTGCTGCTTTGCGTCGTGCGTCGGTCCAAACCGGTTGCCCGAGATCCGACGCGGCCTCCTCGAGATCGAATCCGCTTCGAAGGCGCAGACCCAGCATGATCCGTTCACGAAGACGCGTTTCGGGCGCAAGAGCCTCTTCGCTTTCGACATCCACCGCGCGATCGAGTGCTGCACGCATGTACCGGGAAGGATCGATCAGGTTCCGATAACGAAGCGCCCACGAAGCTCGTTGCCCCGAAGCTTTTCCGCTGATCGTCCCAAAAGCCGCGCAACCGAGGCCCAGGTAGTCGTGCCCTCGCCAATATCCGAGGTTGTGCCGAGCTTCGTGACCAGGTCGCGCGTAGTTCGAGATCTCGTAGTGTTCGAGCCCCGCTGCTCCGAGCGCTTCTTCGATCGCGAAGAACGCATCCGCAACGACATCGTCGCTTGCTACGGGCAATTTGCCGCGTCGCGATAATTCACCAAAACGAGTTCCCGGCTCGATCGTCAAACTGTACGCCGACACATGCGTTACCCCCGTCTCAGCCACTCGCCGTGCTTCCGCCGCCGCATCGTTCGGCGATTGTTCGCGCACGGGCCCTCCCGCGAGATATCGTGCGCTCGAACCTGCTTCTGGCAGGGCGATCCCATAGATCAGGTCGGCACTCACGCGCGGCACACCCGCACGCACGGCTGCAGCGACCGCTGCCAAGCCTCCTTGTGCATCGTGAAGCCGACCAAGGAACTCGAGCCTTTCGCGATCCGTACCTTGCACGCCAACACTCAACCGATTGACGCCCACATCCACGAGCGCCCGTGCTTTGTCTTCATCGAGGGACGTCGGGTTGCATTCGACCGTCACCTCCAGGTCGTTCGTCACGTTCGTTGCTGCACGTACGATTGCATCGAGCACGCGACCGATGGCCGAAGGTGCCCAAAGGGAAGGTGTGCCCCCGCCGAAAAACACCGTCGTGAGCGTTCGGTCCGCGAACGATTCAGCGCGTCGTTCGAGCTCGGTGATGACAGCGTCGGCGTATCGCTCGTGCTCGATCATGCGAGGTTCTTCGGCGAAAGAGACGAAGTCGCAGTAGGGGCACTTTTTGAGACACCACGGGAAGTGAACGTAGACTCCGATGGGCATCATGGTTGCGCCAATGTATAATGCATCACAGGGGCAGAAGCGCGAAGTGCGGGAACAGGCGGGCGCCATGGTCACAGAATTGCCGCGCCAGGTGCGGGATGTTAGCGTCAAGCAACAGGGCGATGCTGGTGCATCGGCCGAAAATCGTATGCTGACGTCGCAAGAGCTAATCCGTCGGGTCCAGGAATACCATCCAGGGGCCGACGTCGAGCTCATCGCCCGTGCTTACGAGTTTGCCTCGGAAGCGCATAAGGGACAAACGCGAAAAAGCGGCGATCCGTACTTTTCGCACCCGATATCCGTTGCCGCAGTCATCATCGATCTTCGGCTCGATGCGGCCAGTGTCATTGCGGGCCTCTTGCACGACGTCGTCGAAGACACTCTCGCGACGCTTTCGGACATCGAGCGGATTTTCGGCGCGGAAGTCGCGTTTCTCGTCGATGGCGTCACGAAGCTGTCGAAGATCAACTTCGTATCGAAGGAAGACCGCCAAGCGGAAAATTTCCGCAAAATGCTGATTGCGATGGCACGCGACATTCGCGTGCTGCTCGTGAAGCTTTGCGATCGCTTGGACAACATGCGGACGCTCGAGCACATGAAGCCCGAGGCGCAGGATCGCATTGCGCGCGAGACGATGGAGATCTACGCGCCTCTCGCCAATCGACTCGGCATCGCGCGATTCAAGAGCGAGCTCGAAGACTTGGCCTTCAAGTACTTGGAGCCCCAAGCGTACGGGGACCTGACGCAAAAGGTGCTCGGATCGAAAAAAGAGCGCGACAAGTACATCACCGATGTATCGAAGGTCCTTTCGGCCAAGCTTGCCGAGCAAGGATTTCCGTCGGAAGTCACGGGCCGCGCGAAGCACCTGTATTCGATCTGGCGCAAAATGCAGGCGCAGCAGTGCGACTACGATCAGGTCTACGACGTCATCGCATTCCGCGTGCTGGTCGAATCGGTGGCCGACTGTTACGCGACGCTTGGCGTCATCCACTCACAGTGGACGCCTGTTCCGGGTCGCTTCAAGGACTACGTCGCGCTGCCCAAGCCCAACATGTACCAATCGCTGCACACGACGGTGATTGGTCCCGGGCGCGAACGCATCGAGGTGCAGATACGCACGCACGAGATGCATCGCGTGGCCGAGCAAGGCATCGCGGCGCATTGGCGCTACAAAGAGCGCAACTCGGGGGGGATCGATCCGAAGGACGCTGCGCGTTTCGGGTGGCTCCGCCAGCTCATGGAATTCCAAAAGGACATGAAGGATCCGGCGGAATTCCTCGAGAGCGTGAAGGTCGATCTGTTCCAAGACGAAGTTTACGTCTTCACGCCGAAGGGCGATGTGCGCGTGTTCCCTCGCGGCTCGACGCCCATCGACTTTGCGTACGCGATCCACAGCCAAGTCGGTGATCACTGTTCGGGCGCGCGATCGAACGGCGCGATCGTTCCTTTGCGTTACAAGCTCCGCAATGGCGACGTCGTCGAGGTGATGACGAACCCGAACCAGCATCCGAACAAGGACTGGCTCGACTTCGTCACGACGAGCCGCGCCAAGAGCCGCATCCGCAGCTACCTGCGCGCCGATCAACGCGAAAAGTCCCTCAAGCTCGGTCGCGAGCTGCTCGAAAAAGAGATGCACCAAGGCGGCATCAGCCTGGCTCGTTTGACCAAAAACGAAGCCGAGCTGCGCAAGTTGACCGAACACTTCAACGTGCAGTCGTTCGACGAGCTGCTCATCGGTATCGGCTACGGCAAGCATGCAGCGCGTGACGTGATCGCGTTCCTCGCTCCTCCTCAGGCAGGCGCGACCGAGACGGTTCCTCCGGCGTCGCTCAAGGAAAGCCGCATCGAGTCGCTGGTCCGCAAAGTCACTGGTCGCGACAGTCACGGCATCAAGCTGAACGGGATTGACGACGTTCTCGTTCGATACACGAAGTGCTGCAATCCGCTGCCTGGCGACGAGATCGTCGGCTTCATCTCGCGCGGACGCGGAATCACGGTGCACAGGCGAAACTGCCCGAAAGCGCTCGACACCGATCCCGAGCGGCGCGTCGAAATTTCATGGGATGCACGCGCCAAGATCAACCGGCCCGTACAGCTTCGCGTCATGACGGCCAATCGTCCCGGCATCCTCGCGACGGTAGGACAAACCTTTCACGAGCAAGGCATCAACATCAGCGAAGCGACGTGTCGCGCCGGCGACGATGGTCGAGCGACGAATACGTTCAGCTTCCTGTGCTCGGATCTCGCTCAGTTGAAGGGCGTCATTCGGCAGCTTCAACGCATTCCGGGCGTCATCGCGGTCGAACGGACGTGAGCGCGCGACGCAGCGGCTTGCCTTGATCACCGCCCGTCGTGTGGCGTGCGGCGATGTCTTTGATCCTTCGTACGAATTCGTTGATGTCGCGTTGCCCGAGCCCACTCGATCGCGTCGCTCGCTCGCAGTAGTACGTGCGGCAGCCAAACGGTCGTGCGTCGTAAACGGAGCATCGGCCGTTTGCATCGAGCAGCGGGCACGGCTCTTCGTCGACCATGTCGAGCCGACGTTTGTCATTGCGAACGGGCGTTTCTTGCTGAAGCGGCTTCGGCGCGCGACCAAGCGCACGGGCGCCGCCGCGGCGTGCGATGCCGCGTTCGACGAGCGCAACTTCAATCGAGGTTACGTACGGCTCGCGTCCCGTAATTCCAAACCGGCAGCACTCGGTGGTCGCGGGGCACGAGTCTTCGTGGAGCACCGCGTCGACGTCGCGATAGACCGCTTCGAGCTCACCGAAGAGTTTCTTCTCTACATCGCGGTCACTTTGTCGAGGGTGTGCTCGGGACGAACGATCGGTCGAGTTGGAGCGGGCCATCTGCGCGGCAGAGAATATGTCGAAACGATTGCGACTGCGCCAAGCGCGAACTGAAGTCGAGCGGCATGCGGCACGCTATTGTTCGTGGGGGGTGCGTCATGGAGACGAACAGTCACCCGCGGCTTCGTTCGATCGAGACCATTTTCGTTCTTCATGATGCGTTCGGTCGAGCGCTGATGTTGAGGGACGGGGAGGGGATTGCTCCGACGGCGCTCGCCATTCGAGGTGATCTCGCGCCTGTTGTGATGAGCATGGATGGCACGAGATCGATCGACGCGTTGGCTCGGCAGGCCAGTTCGATTGCAGGTCAAACGATTGACGCAGCGGTCGTGAGGCAGCTCGTCGCCGAGCTAGACGCTGCGTACTTTTTGGATTCGCCGCGTTATTTGGAAAGGCGGCGTGAGGTCGTTGCTGCGTTCAAGTCTCGGAGTGAACGACCGGCGCAGCACGCGGGCAGTGCGTATCACGCTGATCCGAAAGCGCTGCGGCGGTTCATCGAGAACGACTGTTTGGCAAAGGCAGCGCGAGTTGCACGTCGCCCGCGCATGGTGGGGCTCTGCGCTCCGCACATGGATCTTTGGCGAGCATCGGTGGGTTACGGTCATGCGTACGCGGCGCTCTCCGAATCGTTGCCAGACGAAGTGGACACGATCTTCGTACTCGGCACGTCCCACATGCCGATGCGACAACCTTTCGCCGTCTGCGACAAACCATTCGCCACGCCGCTTGGCGCGATGTCTCCTGATCGCGAGGCGATTGCATGGCTTGCGTCGCGAGCTCGCTTCGACGTCAAAGAAGACGAGTACCTGCACAAAGGTGAACACTCGCTCGAGTTTCAAATCGTGTTCTTGCGCCACTTGCTCGGTGCAAGGCCGGTGCGGATCGTGCCCATTTTATGCGGCTTGGGACGTGTGATCTCAGCCGCGCAGGAGCCTTCGAGAGATGCGGCAACCGAGTCGTTCCTCGTTGCACTGCGTGAGCTCGTCGAGCGTCGCAGGGAGCGCAGTTTCGTCGTGATGGGTGCGGATCTCGCGCATGTGGGACCTCGCTTCGGCGACGCGAGACCGCTACATGCACCCGAGCGTGATGCGCTTGCGAAGCGTGACCACGAGTCCATCACGCGGATGGTCGAGCGTGATGCGCGTGGGTTTTACTTTCACGTCCGCGAGGACCTGCATGCGCGGCGCGTGTGCGGACTTGGTCCGATTTACACGGCGCTGCGCGTTTTACCCGAAGGAACGATGGGCGAAGTGTTGCACTACGATCAGTGCGTCGATCCTCAGGAAGGATCGATCGTGAGTCACGCGTCGGTAGGGTTTTACCGTTGAAACGGTAAGCGAGGTAGGCAGGACAAGCGAGTCAACTGCGCGAGAACTTGCGCCTGGCAATGTCGAGGCCGAGGCGTTCGGCTTCGCGATAGATGGCTTGTCGCGACATGCCGAGCGATCGTGCGGCGGATGCGACCGACCCGTTGGCACGCGCGAGTGCGTCTTCGAGGCGTGCGCGAGCGAGCGCCGGATCGGCGGCTGGCGGAAGCGAAGGCTTGGTGCGATTGGCACGAGCAAGCGTCGACACGACGGCCGACGGCTCGATGGGCGACGTTGCTTCGGTCGCATCGGCAGCGGCCACGAGCGTCGCTTCGAGTTGAGGGATTCCGCCGGGCCAGCCTGCGCGCACGAGCGCATCGAGCAATTCCGGCGTGATGCGCTCGAGCGCGATGCCGCGACGATCGGCGATGTCTCGCACGATGGCCGGAATGTCCTCGCGTCGGTGCTCGAGCGGCGTGATCGTGACGCGTTTGCCCGAGAACAGCGAGGCAAACCATGGTGCGAGTTTGCCGTCGCCGACGGCGCGATCGAGCGGTTGGCTTACGGTGGCGATCACGGCGACGCCGTTGGTTCGTCCGACCGCGTGCGCGATCTCGAGTTGTTGTGGACGTGGAAGGCGATCCGCGTGGAGCACGACCCATGTCATGGGACGAACCCCTGCGGGCACGACGGGTTTGGCTTCGCCCGATCCATCGACCGTGACGATGTCACCGACGCCTTCACGCACGGCTGCTGCAAGCTTGGCCATCGTGCGTTTGCCCGTGCCGGGAGCGCCTTCGATGCAGACGCAGGAACCGTTCTTGACGAGCTCGAGGATGGGATCGATCCAATCCTTGCGTTGACGTGGGCCGTGTACGAGCGTGCCCGTGCGCATGCTCGGACCCGCGTACGTGCTGAGATCGCGCTCGACGAAAATACCAAGGGTTTCGCCGAGGCGGACGACATCGCCGTGGCTGAGGCCGATGCGCCTGGCGCGAACGCCGTTGACGTACGTGCCTTGCGGCGCACCAAGGTCTTCGACGTAGCAACCGTCGGCACGCACGTTCACGCGCACGTGCTCGCCAGCGATTCCTTTGCCGTCGATTGGTGCATCTTTCGACGTCGTTCCGACGACGGCGCCATCGGTCAGCATGACGGGCCGAAGCTCGCCGTCGAAACCGGCAAGAACGAGTCCCCACCCGCTGCCGTCTCGTCGCCCCTTGGCGAAAATTCCGGATCGTACTTCCTTCTGGGTTTGAGTGAAGTGCGACGCCTCTACGTTGGTGTCGGTGTTGTGGACACGCAAAGCCTGCTGTTCGTTCATGTTCCCCCCATCAATCGGCAGCGGGCGTCGTGCCCGCGTCGCCGTGCTGCATTCCCCATGAGGCCCCGGAGTTGCGCTCCGGTCAGGCCGTCCGATGCAGCGGCCCGAACAAGATACTCCTGGAATTCAAAGAAGCAAACGCCTTGGGCGCAGCCCTTGACAGTTTCGACAACCGCTAGTAGGAATGGCCCGCCTCGGTTGAAGCAGTGCTTCAGTCCGTGGCAAGGCGCTCGTAAGGATTGTCCTGATGTACCCGTCAGGACGCGCCCTAAGACAGCCTTTTGCGGGAGTAACTCAGTGGTAGAGTGCAACCTTGCCAAGGTTGACGTCGCGGGTTCAAATCCCGTCTCCCGCTCTCGAAAATTCGCAGTATAATGCAGCCATACTGCGGGAGTAACTCAGTGGTAGAGTGCAACCTTGCCAAGGTTGACGTCGCGGGTTCAAATCCCGTCTCCCGCTCCAAGTCGCAAAATTACCCGGTGCGTTCTCACGCCCGGGTAGTTTTCATTTGACGACCAACGTTTTCCGACGCCCCACTTTCCCATCCGCGTCGGCATTCAATTCGCCCCGCACAATCGCATCCGGCTGCTGCGCGCGTTGTGGTACGCATCCGAGTGCGATGTCCGCGCCTCTGCACGAGCGACTCAGGCAACTCGCCAACACACTCGAACGACAATTTCTCGGCAAAGACGAAATCATTCGTCTGCTGATGATCTCGGTCGTCGCCGGTGAACACTGCGCTTTGCTCGGCCCACCGGGCACTGCAAAAAGCGCCCTCATCCGGTCGCTCGCCGAGCTCATGCAAGCGCAGTACTTCGAGTACTTGCTCACGCGTTTTACGGAACCGAACGAGATCTTCGGACCGGTCGACATCGTTGCCTTCCGCGAAGGCACCTACCGTCGCAACACGCAAGGCATGCTGCCCGAAGCCGAGATCGTTTTTCTCGACGAAGTCTTCAAGGCGAACAGCGCCATCCTCAATACGCTGCTCACGCTGCTCAACGAACGCAAGTTCACGAGCGGCGGCAAGGTCATGCGCTGTCCGCTCATCAGCGTGTTCGCCGCGTCGAACGAAGTGCCCGGAGACGAAACGCTCAACGCCATCTTCGACCGCTTTCTCCTCCGCGTGCACTCGGACAACCTCGACGCGTATCACTTCAACGAATTGCTCCAGCGCGGCATCCAGCACGAGATCCGTCAGATGTCCGGCGAAGGGCTTCGACCGGTCGTTGCAGCACGAGAACTTGCGGACTTGGGCAAGAGCTTCGGCGGAAGGATGAACTTCTCCGACAGCTTCTTGTCTGCCTACAAGGGCATCGTTTTTCAGATCAGGGCCGAGGGCATTTCCCTCTCCGATCGCCGCGTCGTGAAGATGCTCAAGCTGTTCGCAGCCAGTGCTTATCTCGACGGACGCTCGACGACCGACCCGAGCGATTTCTTTGTGCTCAAACACATTTGGAACAACCAAGATCAAGCCGCGATTTTGGAAGGTGTGGTGCAGCCCGTGCTCGAAGCGTTTTTCCGGGAACACCCGGATCGACGTCGCGTCGGAGCGCTCGGTGTCGGCGTCGATGCGCTCGCGGCCGAGATCGATCGCATTCGCCAACTGCTCACAGGTGGTGCTGCGCTCGGCGACGTGCAGCTCTTCAGCCAGTTGAAGGCGCTCGGCGAAATCAAGACGGCGCTCGCGTCCGTGACCGATCCGCGCGCACGAGAACTCGAGAAGCGCGTCGCGCAGCTTCTCGAAGCTTCGTTTCGTACGGGGCGTTTTTCGCAGCTTTAGCGACGGTTTGTCCAAGCCCTACGGGCGGTCTCGGCGCGGCCTTGTGGAGGCTTGTCGATTGGTCGGGCCTCGTTTCGGTCGTTCGTCATCGGTGCGTGGACGCGGAGCGGCGCCCTTGCTTGCTGGATGGCGCGGAGCCTTGCTTGTTTGTCGAGGCGAACGCTCTTCGTCGCTGCGGCCACGCGGCGCGCGCGCAGTAGGGCGAGGTCGACTCTGCAGGCGCGAGAGATCCTGCTGTGCGGCTGCTGCTTTCACTCGCCTCGGTACACCGAACTGCTTTCGAATCTCCATCAGCTCGTCGACCGTGAGCAGCCGCCACTTTCCGGGCAACAGTCCTTCGGACGTGACGCCCGCGAAGCTTGTGCGAGCCAAACGCATGACTGGAAAACGCGTCGCATCACCCATACGACGAATTTGCTGGTTTCGCCCTTCGCGGAGCGTGACTTCGAGCCACGTCTTGTCGCCCTCGTGCCGGAGGACGTGCACATCGGCCGGCAGCGTCTTGCCGTCCTCGAGCTCGACACCTTTGCGCCACACGAGCACGTCTTGTTCATCCATGATGCCGTGAACTTTGACGATGTACGTCTTGGGCACGCCGCCGCGCGGATGCAGCAGTCCGTTGGAAAAGTCGCCGTCGTTGGTCATGAGCAGAACGCCGCTCGTGGCGAAGTCGAGGCGCCCGATGGGATACACGCGGGCCCCGACACCTCGCACGTATTCGCCCACGGTCGGGCGACCCTCGGGATCGCGAAGCGTCGAGACGACGTTCTTCGGCTTGTGAAGGACGAGGTACACGAAAGGCTCGGCGACGAGCCGCGTTCCGTCAACTTCGATACGGTCCTTGCGCGGGTCGGCCTTGGCGCCGAGCTCCGTGATGATGCGTCCGTTCACGCGGACTCGGCCGGCGGTGATCAAGTCTTCCGCGGCGCGTCGTGATGTCAGCCCCGATCGGGCGATGATTTTTTGCAGCCGCTCTTCCATGAGGGGCCCTTCTCCTTGCGCTGCCTAATCCGCCCGCTCGTGGTAAGCACGCAACATGCGTCGGGTCGACAAGCCGTGGGGACACGAGCTCATCTGGGCCGAAACTCCCCGCTACGTGGGCAAACTGCTGCACATTCTGGCAGGACATCGATTGTCTCGTCAGTACCACCGCGTCAAGGAAGAGACACTCCTGATTCAGTCTGGAGAGATGGATCTCGAGGTGGGACCGAGCGAAGCGATCGAGAAGCGCCGCATGGTCAAGGGCGACGTGTTTCACGTTCGGCCAGGAACCATTCACCGCATGATCGCCGTGACGGACGTCGACGTGATCGAAGTGTCGACGCCCGAGCTCGATGACGTCGTGCGTCTCGAAGACGTGTACGGTCGCGAAGGAACCAGCGCGGCTTGATTGAAAGCGGGCCAGGGTTTGTACGCTCGCTACGCGCGCGTGGGACGCGCGCTTCGCGAGGCGGGTTCACGATGGGGGGCTCGCAGGCGGCCCTTTAAGTGTTTTGGCCAAAGGCCAAAACACGGGCCGACTGGTCCGCCCCCCATACCCCCCGATTGGGCCCTCTGCGTTAGGGCTTGCCCTCAGCGGGTTTTGAGTCTTCCGGTTTGGCGTCGCCTGCCGGTTTGGCATCGCCAACCGGTTTGGTCTCGCCTTTCGCGGCGCTCTCTTCAGATTTCTTGGGCGCGTCTTTCGATGCCTTGTCCGCCGCACCCTTGCCGCGCCCTTTCACGCCGCCCTTCTTGGGTTTGTCGGCGTCCTCTTCCTCTTTCTTCTTGTCCGCTTCTTTTTTAGCAGCCGCCGCCTTTTCGGCCTCTTCCCGCTTGCGCTCTTCTTCGTCGAGCTTGCGGCGCGCTTCGCTGTCGTGATCCCAGCGATCGACACGTTCATCGCCGTCGACATCCACGCCCATACGTTCGAGCCGACCCTCGCGATAAATCTCCCACACGTCCGGCCGTCCATCGCGATTGCTGTCGCGCCTGATACGCACCAACCGGCCGTCGGAATAGGTCTTCTGTTCGTCGGGACGACCATCGTAATCGGTGTCGACGATGACTTCGGCGAGCATTCCGCGAGCAAACGTGATCCACGTGTCGATGCGACCATCGAAGTTCGAGTCGCTCTCCTCGTGCACGCTTTCGCCCTTGTCGTTGTAGCGACGAACCACGTCCTTGATGCCGTCGAAGTTCGTGTCCATCTCGCGGCAATTCAGCACGCGCTTGGCGCTCTCGCCCGTGCCCAGCTTCTGGTAGACGCGACGCACGTTCCGGTTTGCCGATCCGGGCCCGCTGACTTCCTTCACCTCGCGATCGGGGCGTCCCTTCCAATCGCACATCGAACGGTCATCGACGACGTTCGTCGGACCTCGCAAAGGCTTCTTCGACAGCGCACTGTGCGACCCATCCGCTTCGCCGCCAGGCTTGGTGCTGCTGCATGCGCAGAGCACGAACGACGCAGGTAGGAGCCAGGCGAGCGTACGCACGTTCATGGCGGACTCGCTTGACTGGAGCTTGGCGCAGGCACGGGCGGCTTCGCAGCAGACGCCGATGATGCAGGTGTCGCAGCGGGTTTCGGTGCACTGCTCGAACCAGCAGGTTTGGCGCTCGTGACCGTTGGCTGGATAAACGCCTTCTGCCGCGCTTCGGCACACACATCGAGGATGCCGGAACGATCCGGTTCGCCGTCGTAGTTGCGGTCGAATGAAACCGCAGCGCACCGAGCATCGGTCGGGTCGTTGAACGTCCACCACTGATCGACGACGCCATCGCCGTCCGAGTCGCGTTCGCGTTTCACAAGTCTTCCCGACTCGTAATAATCCCAAGTGTCGAGCTGGTTGTCGAAGTTCGTTTCGCGCTCTTTGAGGAACACAGCGCCGCCGCGAAGACTCGCGATTTCATCGACCCGCCCGTCACGATCGAAGTCGAATTCACGACGTCGTTCGCGTCCGCTTTCGTCGTAGTACACGTACGCGTCGATCGCCCCATCCATGTTCAAGTCGAGGATGCGGCACACCTCGCGGCCGCCACTCATCACCTTGACGATGTTGGGTCGCCCGTCGCCATTGACGTCGATTCGCTCATTGCCAGCCGCGGCACCATCACACGGCTCGTGCTTCATTTCCGTGTCGCGCTCGAAGCCAGTGGGCCGCGCAGCGTCGTTTCCATCGGCGGCCGAGCACGCGGCGAGGGCGACGAGTGTGATGGCGAAACTCGTCGAAAATGCTTTGGCGCGAATGTCCTTGCTTGCCGGTGGCGTCGAAGGCTCGAGAGCATCAGGGGCCGGACGAAGGCCGGGAGGCAACGGAGATTCCAAGCGTTTGGCGCAGTCTAGGCGCCGCGCTTTCACGAGGCAAGGCAACGTCGAACCTGCGGAGGTAGAGCCGTTTTCGTGCGCAGAACCGTGAGCACCTCCGCAATTTTCCCGAGCTCGCACGTTTCGTTCGACGCTTCCGGATTGACAACACACGTACAGGCATCTAGGGTAACGCCTTGTCAGTCGTTCTCGGAGCTCCGAGGGTGCACCGTCCGCATGTGGTGGACGGAGTAACGTGCAGGGCGTGACATGTCGCGAAAGAAAGTCTCGACGACCATCTACATCACGCCCGAGCAGGCTGAGCGCCTGAAGCTCTTGCACGATCGGACCAAGGTCCCCATCGCGGTCTACATCCGCGAAGGCATCGACATGGTTCTGAAGCACTACGAGCACGTCTTGCCGGGACAAATGAGTCTCGAGGCGACGGTGCAGCAAAAGAAGTAATGCGCCGAGGATGGCTTTTGACGAGGTGACGCGCTAGGAGCACGCACCCTCTCATCCACGTCGGTCCACTACGCATGCCCGTCGAACCCAAGCACATCCGCAACTTCTCCATCATCGCGCACATCGATCACGGCAAATCCACGCTTGCCGATCGCATCCTCGAATTCACCGGGGCGCTTTCCGCACGCGAGAAACAAGACCAGTTTCTCGACAAGATGGAAATCGAGCGAGAACGAGGAATCACCATCAAGGCCCAAACCGTGCGCCTCGACTACACGGCAAACGATGGGCAGAAGTACCGCCTGCACCTCATCGACACGCCAGGACACGTCGACTTCAACTACGAAGTTTCACGAAGTCTTTCGGCATGCGAGGGCGCGCTGCTCGTCGTCGATGCATCGCAGGGCGTCGAAGCGCAAACGCTCGCCAACGTGTTCCTCGCGCTCGACAACAACCTCGAGATCATCCCGGTGCTCAACAAGATCGATCTGCCCTCGGCGGACGTCGATCGCACCAAGCGCGAAATCGAAGACGTCATTGGCCTCGATTGTGCCGGTGCCATTCCCGCGAGCGCAAAGACGGGCCTTGGCATCAAGGACATCCTCGAAGCGGTCGTCGCACGCGTACCTGCTCCGAAGGGCGATGTGAGCGGCACGCTGCGCGCGCTCATTTTCGATAGCTGGTACGACAGCTACCGCGGCGCAGTCGTCATGATTCGTGTCGTCGATGGCGTGATCCGCAAAGGCCAGAAAGTTCGCTTCATGGCGACGGGCCGCGACTACGAAATCACGGAAATGGGCGTGTTTTCCCCACACGCTACGCCCATCACCGAGCTCGGTCCCGGGGAAGTCGGGTTTGTCGCGGGCAATATCAAGAGCGTGACGGACACGAAAATCGGCGACACCGTGACCGACGCGGTACATCCGTCGAAAGTCGCTCTACCCGGATTCAAAGACGTCAAACCGATGGTCTTTGCCGGCGTGTTCCCCACCGACTCGGCGCAATACGAAGACCTCCGCGACGCGTTATCGAAGCTGCACATGAACGATGCAGCATTCGTCTACGAGCCCGACACGTCCGAAGCGCTCGGATTCGGGTTCCGCTGCGGATTTCTGGGCCTCTTGCACATGGAAATCATCCAGGAGCGGCTCGAGCGCGAATACAACCTGGACCTCATCACGACCGCGCCGAGCGTCGTGTACCACGTGCACATGAACGACGGCACGATGAAGCCCATCGAGAACCCGGCTCGTCTGCCCGCGCCGCAATACGTCGATCACATCGAAGAGCCGATCTACCGCGTCACGATCCACGTGCCCGCAACGTACGTCGGTGCCGTGCTGGCGCTCTGTCAGGATCGGCGCGGCGAGCAAAAGTCGCTGCAATACGCGTCGGCCGATCGCGTGATCATCGCGTACGACATGCCGCTCAGCGAAGTGCTCTTCGACTTCCACGACAAGCTGAAGAGCGTCTCGCGCGGTTATGCGTCGATGGACTACGAGCTCGTGGGGTACCAGGCAGCCGACTTGATAAAGCTCGACATGCTCGTGAACGGCGAGCCGCTCGATGCGTTGAGCGTCATCGTGCACAAGGAAAAGTCGTATCAGCGAGGCCGCGATCTTGCCGTGAAGCTGAAAGACATCGTGCCGCGACAGCAGTACGAAGTGGCCATTCAAGCGGCGATTGGATCGAAGGTCATTGCGCGGACGACCGTGAAGGCCATGCGCAAAGACGTCACCGCGAAGTGCTACGGCGGCGACATCTCGCGTAAGCGCAAGCTCCTCGAGAAACAGAAAGAGGGCAAGAAGCGCATGAAGATGGTGGGCAGCGTCGAGATTCCGCAAGAAGCGTTTCTCGCGATTCTGAAAGTGGATTGAGCACTTTCGACGCGGCTTTGTCGCCCCTTGGCGAAGACGCGTATAAAAGAGCTCATGGCGACCATCCGCTATGCATTCCCGCTCGCTGTCCTGATCGCGACCACCCTGGGCTGTGACGAGCCCAAGCCAGCGACGACCGATACCGCAGCATCCGCGACGGCAGCTCCGCAAGCGACAGCGTCAGCCGCACCATCGGCAAGCGCGGCCGATGCGAAGCCCAAAATAAAAATGCCGCCGCGACCCGTACCGCTGGGTTCGTCCGGGCCGATTCAGCCCAACGCGCCGGAACAAGACCAAATCATGGCCATCCAGTACACGCTCGCGATGGTTGCAGTGCAAAACGGTGACCCGCCGATCGTCGACAAAGAGTACCTGGACCGCATCTCGAAAAAGCTCGCCGATGCAGCTCGCTCCGCCGACAAAGGCAAGACGCCGCCGAATCCCGTGAAGCTCGACAGAGGCAATCGCAAGATCGAAGTGCAGATGGGCAAAGGTTGTCTGGACTCGACGCCGAAGAACCTGATCCATCAGCGCGCAGGTTCGTCGCTCGAAGAAGCGTACAAAGCAGGGGTGCTCGTCATTTCCTGTCATGACTCGAAGTGGGAATGTCATCAGTCGACGCGCATCCCTGAAGACGTGCTCTGTCACTTTGCACCACGACGCTGACGCATCCGTTCGAGACGACTTTTCATCGAGTCGCGACTGCGTGGGCGCGCGTGGCACGTGATGTGGTAAGGACACGAGCCACATGCACACAGCTTCCGTTTTGAAACCAGGCACGCGCGTCCGTAAAGGGCCGTTCGCGGAATTGCTCACCGAGCTGAACCGTCACGAGTCGCCTCATGCATGGGCCGAGCACGATGGCACCATCGCCTTCGGTCCATCGATGCGCGTCGAGCGGTTTGTCCTGGGCAATGGTCTGCGCGTGCTGGTGCTCGAGGATCACGTCGCGCCGGTCATTTGCCTTCAAACTTGGTTCGGCGTCGGGTCGCGCCACGAACGTGAAGGCAAGACGGGAATCGCGCATCTATTCGAGCACTTGATGTTCGGCGAAACGGAAACGACGCCGCATGGAGCTTTCGATCGAATGCTCGAAGAAGCCGGCGCTGAAACGAACGCCGCCACGTACCTCGATTGGACGTTTTACCATACGAACCTTCCCGCCGAAGCGCTGGAGCTGACGCTGCGTCTCGAGGCCAATCGCATGTCGCAGCTCGTCTTGCGCGAACCTCAAGTGACCAGCGAAAAAGACGTCGTTGCGAACGAGAGGCGACAGCGTGTCGACGACGACGTGGATGGATCGATCAGCGAAGCGCTTTACAAGGAAGCGTTTCGCGAGCACGGCTATAAGCATCCGACGATTGGCTGGATGGACGATATCCTGGGTTTTACCACGGATGATTGCGTCGAGTTTTACAAGACATACTATTCGCCCAACAATGCGACGATGGTGGTCGTGGGGGATGTGGACATTGGGCAGGTCTTGCGATTGGTGCAGGAAACCTACGGTCACATGCCACCGGCGGAAATTCCGGTCGAGGACGTTCGTCCCGAGCCTCCGCAGATGGAGGAGCGGCGGCTTTCGATGACGAAACCGACGCCGACGCACAAACTTGCAATCGGGTACAAGTCGCCGGCGCTCGGGGATTTCGATCACGCGCCGCTGGTGCTCTTGAACGAGATCTTGTTTGGCGGTCGTTCGTCGCGTGCGCACCGGGAGCTCGTGCAAAAACAAGAAATTGCATCGGAAGTGCGCGCCTACGTGGGCAGCTTTCGCGATCCGGGGCTTTACGACGTCTTTCTCTCGGCGAGAGAAGGCCATACGGCGGCCGAGCTCTTGACGGCAATCGACGAGATATTGGACCGGGTGAAAGCGGAGCCTGTTTCGGAAGCTGAGCTTGCGAAGGCGAAAGGGCGCGTGGAATTTGCGCTTTTGCAGGGGCTCGAGACCGTGAGCGGAAAAGCCGAGCAAATTGGGTTTTACCAAACGGTACTGGGAGATCCGGGAGCGATATTCGATCGCATTGCGGTGTATCGGCGCGTGACGTCGAGTGACCTCTTGCGGGTAGCTCGGCGGTATTTGGTGCGCACGGCTCGGACGGTGATCGAGGTTTTTCCGGACGGTACGTCGGACGAAGAAATGGCAGACGGCGTAGACGATGGTGAGGAAGAAGAGGTAGCGTCGTGATGGGTGTCATCGTCGAACCGAGTCAGGCGCTGCCTTTGGTGAGCGTCATCGTTGCATTTCGATCGGGCTCTGCGCACGATCCGGCGGGGCGCGAGGGGCTTGCGCGATTGACGGGGCGAATGTTGCGTCGGGGTGCCGAGGGGTGGACGTCCGAAGCGATTGAAGAAACAATCGATTTGCTGGGTGGCGAGCTCGGTGTCGACGTGTCTCCGAGCGCGACGCTGGTGCATTTCGAGGTTATCAAGCGGTCGCTGGAACCGTTTTTGGACATCGTGGCGACGGTGCTTTCGCGACCGGTGTTCGACGTGGGCGAGCTCGAACGGCTGAAGCGCGAGGCGATTGCGGAAATCGTCGAATCGCGAGACAGTGACGGGCTGCTTTGTGCGCGAGCGTTTCGGCGGACGATTTTTGCGGGGCATCCGTATGGTCGGCGTATATCGGGGCAAATCGCGACGCTGAAGGAGATGCAGCGGGACGACATCGTCAAGTTTTACAAGACGCACTACACGCAATCGAATGCGCACGTCGTCGTTTCAGGGGACGTGGATGTCGAAGAAGGCAATGCGATTGCAGAGAAATTGCTCGAACGGCTTCCGGTAGGGGACCGAATCGAGGATCCCGTGCCGCCGCCGAAGCCTCCGACGGGCCGGAGGCTCATCTTTGTGGACAAACCCGAACGTACACAAATGCAGATGGTCGTAGGGGGACTCGGGACGCACCCGACGGATGAAGACCACATCCCGCTGCTCGTTGCGAATACGGCCTTCGGCGGGACGTTCACGTCGCGACTGATGCAGGAGATCCGCGCGAAGCGAGGGCTCTCGTATGGGACGTCGTCGCGTCTCGGCGTCGACCGTCAAAGGGATTCGTTCATGATGTGGGCAGCGCCGAAGGCGACCGATGGAGCATTGTGTTTGTCGCTGATGCTCGACCTATTGCATGGCGTGCGCGATGGGGGCATTACGGCGGACGAGCTATCGTTCGTGAAGAAGTACTTGATCCGGTCGCATGCATTCGAGGTGGATACGGCGCGAAAGCGTGCGCATCGAAAACTGGATGCTGTGCTGTTCGATTTGCCGGACGGGTACTACGAACGGCAGAACGAGTTGATTGAGGCTGTGACGCTGGACGAGGCGAACGCGGCGTTGAGAAACCGTTTGTCCGAGGATGACATGATCATTGCGGTGGTCGGGACGCATGCCGATATTGGGAAGACCATTACGGATGCGATTCCGCGGCTTGCAGGCGTCGAGGTCTGTCCGTTCGACCTCGAGTGAAACCCCGGGCGAACCTCGAATTTTTCCGGCGCGCGCGGTGCCCCCCAAACTCGCCCGCTTCGCGGGCTCAAACAGTGGGGCCCCACCGCACACGCCGGAAAAATCCGAGCTTCACCCTCTTACAATAACGGTTAGGCGAAGACGAAGTAGGTAAGCGGCGCAGCGGGCGCTCGACGCTCTGGCGGTGTGGCCTTTTCCAATTTGACATAGTCGAGCAAGACTTCGCGCACGCGGAGCAAGTCCCGATTCCGAAGCGGTGTCGCGGTTATCGAGAGGGCGAGCGATTGACCTCGCCGAAGCGCTTCCTCGCGAGCTAGCTTGAGACGCGCTTGCGCTGTCTTGAGCGGGATTTTCAGTTCGGCAACGATGTCCGCCATGGGACGCTCATCGAGGTCGTGCATGATGAGCATCGTGCGAAGCTTGGGACTCAATCGGCCAATGATCTCCCGCACGAGCGTGCGCTCTTCGGATGCAAGCACGGCCGATTCTGCGTCACCATCGTCGGCGACGGGTTCTGGCGGCGGTGCGGACGTGATGGGCTCGACTCGATTGCGTGCCAAGCGCCGATAATTGGCCGCTCGATGAATCGCGAGGACGAACAACCACGGTCGCGCAGCCTTCGCCGCATCGAAATCGTGAATGCGCGATAGCGCCGTCGTGAAGACCTCTTGCGTGACGTCCTCGGAATCGCGCATGGGAACGCCATGACGTTCGACCGTGCGCCGGACGAATTCACGGTGATCCGCATATAGACGCGCAAACACGCGGCATTGCGTCACCGATTCGAGTGACCCCGTCGCGTCCGTGACCGCGTAACGCACGGCTTTCGTCGCGGGATCCACGGCTTGCACCGGGACCGTCGGCGGCGGTGGCGGGTACTGCGGAAGCTGCGGCCCGGTGACCGTGAAGTTCGGGACGCGCTTGGATGCGTGGCTCTTGCGCGTGGTGGTTGTCGACATCGGCCTGACCCGTGAGGTGAACGGATGAACAGGAGTGTGTTCTGCGTTGTGGAGGGGAGGTAGTCAAGCCTGGAAAAACGGGAGGGCAACGGGGCATCTGAGGGGGCTTCGGGATCCGCCGCGTCACTTGGGCATTGCGTGGCGTTTGTCGCTTGGATCCAAGGGTTTTACATGGCGCACCATTCGCGCATTTTCATCTTGCTTTCCCCCTTTTCCCACGATACAAACAAAAGCGGCGCCAACCAGTTCTAGCACAACTGGCCGGCGCCTGACGAACAACCCCATCGCAACTGAGGTCATCCGCTATGGAAAGGGTACACCCTCGTCCAGGGTCCGCCAAATTTTCCCCCAAACATTCCTCATCGGCCAAGCGTTTCACGCGGATATACGCGCGTGACAGGCCGTTTGTCCGGTCGGTGCTCTTGCGTTTCGGCGTGCCCGCGCGGGATGTGGACGACGAGGTGCAGGAGGTATTTGCATTTGCTTGGCGGCATATGGAGCAGCTCGTAGGGGAGTTGGACTTGCGCCCGTGGCTGTATACGGTGGCCATCAATCGCGCCCGGAATTACCGGCGACTGTGTCGCTGCAGAAAGGTATGCTTTGCGGGCGATCCGCCGGATCTTGCAAGGCTGGAGGTCGATCCGGAAGGGATGATCGACGCGTATCGGGGCTTTGCGCGCGTGATGCGGCGATTCAGTGGTAAGGTGCGCGAGGTATTCGTGCGGGTTGCGGTGGAGGGGCAATCGGTGAAGGCGGTCGCGGCGCAATTGCGCATTCCGAGCAAAACAGCGGAGGCGCGAATGCGGATTGCGAAGGCATCGATCTTGCGCACGCAATGGCGCGGCCGGTAGCGCTTGGGTGACCGAGCGGATTCTCACTGATTTGCTGATCAACCCGATCGATGTTGAGCCGCCTTCGTTGCAATGGCTTGGAGCTGTTTCACGTCGGCAAGATCCTTGTCTCGGCCGGAAGCCTTCTTGTTCGCGAGCAGCGCTTGTAGACCGAGAAACGATACCGAAATGCCATCCAGCTCGGCGCCGACACGGGTGTTCCATGCCTCGTCAAAATCAACGCCAGAAATAGTTGTCAGTAGATCAATTCGATTGGGTGATCGTCCGAGTTGCACGACGCTTCCAGGTCGCTGAAAATCATCAGCACATAATGCAAGGTCACCAAATCCGAATGCCTTGAGGGTTTCGATGACGCGCTCGGCATTGTCTCGCGTTGGCCGGAGAAGAAAGTCGATATCTCCGGTAAAGCGTGGGTGACCATGAAACGCTACGGCATGGCCGCCGACTACGATGAAATCAACTTTGTTCGAGTTCAACAACTTGATAAATTCGCTCAAATCTCGTTGCAGCTTCACCGAGTGACTCCTGGTAATTGGCGATGAGGTTCAAGAGAATATCGAGTCGCTCCTGAGGTGTCAGGCCCGCATAATACGCCACATCAGCTTCGTCCGCTTCCTCGAAACTGCGGAATACCTGGATGGATCGGTCCATTTCAACGTCACCTCGACTCGCGGGCTGTAGCTTCCACGATCAAACTTGTGCATCGCTGTTCGTTCGTGGACCATGGTTGCCATCTCGATGCCTGTGGAGATAGCACGTTCTTGAATCGAGAGGAAGGTGCTGCACGAATCAGTTTGCGGCCGCTTGCGGCGCGTCGCCTCGGCCGCCGGGACGCCTGTTTCAGTTTGGAACACGGCCTCCGGGGCGGCCGGGACGCCATTTTCAGATGGGATCACGACCTCCGGGAAAGCCGAGACGCCATTTTTCGATGGGATCACGGTCGTCGTAACCGTCGAGACGCCATTTTTCGATGGGAGCGCGGTGCCGGGGCAGTCGAGACGCCATTTTCAGACGGAACCACGGCCTCCGGGGCAGCCGAGACGCCATTTTTCGATGGAATCACGGTCGTCGGGACCGCCGAGATGCCATTTTTCGATGGGAGCGCGGTGCCGGGGCCGCCGGGACGCCATTTTTCGATGGGATCACGGTCGCCGGGGCCGCCGGGACACGCTTCGCTGCACTCGCGAACCCGCGTGGACGTACGGGATGAAGCAGGTGGTGAAGGGCCGCTGGTTGCTTGACGGGGATCTACGAAGGGACTAGCGTCCGAGGCTCATCCCCGCTGGCAAGCACACCATGATCCGAAAATTGCGAATCGAAAATTTCAAGTCGATCCCTAAGCTCGAGATGGAGCTTGGCCGCGTGAACGTGCTCATCGGCGAGAACGGGTGCGGCAAGAGCAATATTTTGGAAGCGATTGCTTTTGCGGCGGCGTCTTCGCAGGACAAACTGGGCAATGAATATCTGGCCGCTCGGGGGATTCGTGTGACGGATCCGCAGTTCATGTTTGCGGCATTTGGTGAGACGGATGTGACCATAAGCAGCATTGTAGTAAATGTTGCACATGTTGATGGTGCGACAACGAATTGCCAAATTGGGGCTACTAACTATGAAGATCCTTCACAGCCACAATGGATTGATTCGGGGCTGCAGGTTGACCGTGCACAGCAAATTGACTACATTCTTCGACAGCTCGAAGCTACCGATCAGCAGCTTCCCGTTCTCAAAGACGTGTTGGAAAGGCTCTTGGCTTTTCCATGGGAAAAATTCGATTTCTATATCTTCTCGCCCGAAAACTCTGCACTACGAACCTTCCAAGCGGAGGGCCAAATCCTTCCCCTTGGCATTCGCGGGGAGGGGCTTTTCGCATATCTGAAAAACCTTGGTTCATCAGCGCATCGTCATGTTCAAGACGAGATTACGCAACACCTTTCGCTCATCGATTGGTTCGAGCGCTTCGACGTTCCCACCGATCTTGCTCCCTTCGAGCGATCCATTGCCATTGTCGACCGTCATCTCACCGAAGGTAGTCGTTTCGATCAACGCAGCGCCAACGAAGGATTTTTGTTTTTGCTCTTCTACTTCACGTTGTTCATTGGTCCTGGGACGCCCAAAATCTTCGCCATCGACAACGTCGACGCATCGCTCAATCCCAAACTTTGCGCCGAGCTCATGAAGCAGCTCATAGCGCTAGCAAAAAAGCACGACAAGCAAGTCATTTTCACGACGCACAACCCCGCGGTGCTCGATGGCCTTGATTTGCACGACGACGAGCAGCGTTTGTTCGTCATTTCTCGCAATCAAGATGGGCATACGAAAGCGCGACGCGTGGCGCCTCCAAAGCCGCTCGATAACGACTTGCCGGTGAAGCTTTCCGAGGCATTCTTGCGTGGCGCTTTGGGTGGTTTGCCCAAGAACTTCTGACCGAGAACGAGGCTTCCGTGACGACCTTTGGGCTCATTGGTGAGGGCATCACCGACCAAATCATCATCGAAAACGTCCTGTTCGGATTTGCCAATGTCCACGAGCTGGACGAGCCTGCGATCACGCAACTTCAGCCACCTTTCAATTCTCCGCATGGCGGCTGGACGCTCGTTTTTCATTACCTCAATCGAGGTGAGTACCGTAAAGACTTGCAGACGCTCGATTACCTCGTCATCCAGGTCGACACCGACGTGTCGCAAGATGTCGGCTTCGACGTGCCTTGGAACGACAGCAATGGGCCTCTACCCATCGAAACGCTCGTGCAAAACGTCGTGACAAAACTCGTCGATCTCATTGGGAAGGACACGTACGAGGCGCACGCCAATCGATTCATTTTTGCGATCGCCGTTCATTCGACCGAATGCTGGCTCTTGCCGCTCGTTTTCAATGACAACAAAGCGACGAAAATCGAGCACTGTTTGAAAGCGATCGATCACGAATTGATGAAGGTGCGGAACGAAAAACCTCTTTCAAGTGCCGACGGGGCGAAGGACCCGAAGACATATCGAAAACTGTCGCGCGAGTACCGCAAACCAAAGCAGTTTCGGTCGTGCGTTCCGAAGAACCCGAGCTTGGCTCTCTTCGTGAGTCAGCTCGACCGTCTGTTGCCAACCGCGTCGTAAACCCTCATTCACCCCGTCGCCGCTCGCTCCGCGTTCTTCCTATCGAACGCCTGCGGCTTTTCCGCGTCGCGCGCCAATGCGAGCATCCATAACACCGCCATTCGTACCGCTACCCCAGATTCGACCTGATCCAATATTACACTGCGCGATCCATCCGCGACCGTTGGATCAATCTCGACACCTCGATTCATCGGCCCCGGATGCATGACGATTGCATCGCTTTTCGCCAATGACAATCGCGCGTTGTTCAAGCCAAACGCTCGACTGTATTCACGGCTGCTCGGCAAAAACGTGCCCGCAATACGCTCGCGCTGCACACGCAACATCATCACGACATCCGCTCCTTCGAGCGCCGGTTCGAGCCTATCGAATACTTGTGCGCCCAGTGCTTCCGCGGACGGCGGCATCAGCGTTCGTGGACCGGCAAATCGCACCGTCGCACCCATTTTCTGCAAGAGCAACGCATTCGATCGCGCCACGCGGCTGTGCAATACGTCGCCACAAATGGCAACGGTGAGCCCTTCAATGCGCTTTTTCTCGCGACGAATGGTGAACGCATCGAGAAGCGCTTGCGTCGGGTGCTCGTGCGTTCCGTCGCCCGCATTGACCACTGCAGCATCCGTACGCGGAGCGATGTAGTGCGGCGCGCCGGATGCTTGATGCCGAATGACGATGACGTCGGGTCGCATCGCTTCGAGGTTCTTCACGGTGTCGAGCAGCGTCTCGCCCTTCACGGCGCTCGACGTGGACACGCTGATGTTGATGACGTCCGCGCTCAGACGCTTGCCCGCAAGCTCGAACGATGTGCGCGTGCGCGTGGATGGTTCGTAAAACAGATTGATGATCGTCTTGCCACGAAGCGTGGGGACCTTGCGGACGCTGCGTCGCGAGACGTCGAAGAAGCTCTCTGCAGCGTCGAGAATCGATACGATTTCGGACGATTCGAGATTTTCGATGCCCAATAGGTGCCTTCGGCCAAATCGTGATCGTTCGGTCATTGCGAAGTCTCCGTGTCGGACGCGCCGACGACCCTCGCCCAGAGCTCGTCGTTCGTGAGCGTGACGTCGATGCTCGCATCGGGTGCAACATCGACGCGACGCACCGTGTAATCCGGATGAATGGGAAGCTCGCGACCACCGCGATCGACGAGCACGCAAAGTTCGATGCGCCGAGGTCTGCCGTAGTCGAGAACGGCGTCAACGGCTGCGCGAATGGTTCGTCCTGTCGAAATCACATCGTCGACGAGCACGATGCGTTTTCCGTCGACCGAGAAGGGAATGTGGCTCGGGCCGATCTTGGGATTGGGCAGCGCCGTGGCCGCGTCGTCGCGATAGAGCGTGATGTCGACGGAACCGACGGGAGGCACTTCGCCTTCGAGCTCACCGAGGAGCGCTGCAAGGCGCGGCGCGATGGGTTCTCCGCCGCGGCGAATGCCGATGAGCGCTAGGTCGCGCACGCCGCCGTGTTCTGCGATTTCGCCGGCAACTCGCCGCAAACCTCGAGCAATCGCGACGGGATCGAGCAGGACTTCGGACATGGCGCGACGAGCTAGCACAAGGCCCGAGCGGCGTCGCCGCAATGCATGAGTCGAGGTCGACTAGTCCGGTTGATGCACGATCTTTTGCGTGGGATCGACGAAATAGAAACGTTCATGGCCCGCCCGTTGGAACGTGAGTGCCCCGAAGGCATTGACCACGACACCGACGAGTGCAAGGGCCCAAAAGCTGGTGCCGAAACGTCGCTTTCCCGTCGCGATCATGGCGAACAAGAAGACGGCGAAGTCGTTGGAAAAGCGGTAGCCGAACTGAATCCAGCCGCTGTTTTGATAGAGCAAACTCGGCAAGGCGACGAACGCGGCGGTTGCTGCGAGGGCCCAGAAATAGGGAGACGTGCGCTTGGGCCAGAGGGCCCAAGCATAGATGGGCGTGGTGATCCAAAGCGCGAGTCCGTGCGCGTTGATCTGAAAGGGTGCGGCGTTGGTTCCGCCGACAAACGGCATCGACGTGAGGACGATGGCGAGGTTTTTCGCGAGATAGTGATAGGAAAACAAGCCCCAGCGTTCGATGCGCGTGCGCCATCCGATGGCAAGCAGGTGATGTCCGAACTCGAAGGGATCGCCGAAGCGGGCGTGGTTGTGCCAGAAGAGCAGGGCGAGCACTGCGGCGGCGGGGAGCGCAAAAAGCGCGAGACGTTTGGCAAGCGCGCGGGTGTCGACGTCGGCCAGCGAGAAGTGATCCGAGGGGTTGTTGCGGCTCGCGCGCAGGGCTTCCCAAAGGAAGAGCGGGAAGGCGAAACCGAGCGGCGTACGTGTAGCGAATCCGAGGCCGAGGGCGAGTCCGGCGATGATGGGGTGTGACGCGTTCGTCGAGGCAAACAGGTAGAGGGCTGCGAGAGCAGCGCCGATGACGTGCGCGGCGAACCACACGGTGCCTTGCACCGCGGAGAACCAGTACACCGTGCCAAAGGCGAAGAGGAGCGCGAGCAAGATGTTTTCGCGTTCGGTGCGAATGCTTCGTGACAACCGCGTGAGTTTGTCTAGGAACAGGTACACGAACGCTGGTGCGAGACCCGTGAAGCAGGCGAAGAAGCGTCCATCGCGGACGTGTTCGGCGCCTCCCGCGAGCTTGACCACTGGAAGGATGAGCACCGCTGGTAGCGGCGGAAAACTAACAAAATACTTGCCTTGCCAAACTGCGAAGTCGTTGTTGCCCGTGTAGGGGGGAGGTGGACCGCCCAAGTCGAGTCGTCCGTGCAGCCATGCGTCCGCGAGTAGGGCGAAGTGGTTGTATGGCGTGTGTCCTGCAAGGCGCGCGGGTGACGTCGTGGCGAAACAGGCGATCGTGACCAGCACGTAGATGACCGCGGCGATGGTCCACCGTCGTTGTCTGGTGTCTTGCGGATCGAGTGGTACGGACGGCATCTGCGGCGCGCACCGTATCACGGCGCGCGGAGGCATCTCGGCTGCTCGCCTTCGCACGACTGTGCTTGCGGGGGTCGCGCGTGTGCGCTAGTTGCTCGCCCGCGGCTTGCCCACCCAGGTGTTCGTCCGCGTCCAAGAGGTCCGAATTCATGTCGCTCTTCGCCATTCCCGCAGTTGATATCGACGCCGCTGGGCGTTCGATCGACGCGGACTTGCCTGTCGAGTGGATCGACAGGGAGTTGGCGGAGACCGACGCGAAGGCTACGGGGCCGGGTCATTTGTCGATGCGGCTGTCTCGATCGGGCAACGAAATCGTTGTGCGGGGTAAGACGCGCGTGTCGCTCGAAGCTCCATGTGGCCGGTGTTTGGCGCCGGCGAAGCTGGACATCGAGGGCGATTTGTCACTTCTCCTTCAGCCTGCGCGTACGCCGCCGCCTGAACCGGCGGCGGGCAAGGGGCGTGCAGCGGGCGCGACTGCTGGTGCGAAAGCATCCAGTTCTGGGAAGGACAAGCGAACGCCGAAGGAAAAGGATTTGCCCGAGTACGAGTTTGCGT
Organism: Polyangiaceae bacterium; assembly: GCA_016715885.1. Lineage (NCBI taxonomy): Bacteria > Pseudomonadati > Myxococcota > Polyangiales > Polyangiaceae > Polyangiaceae bacterium. The sequence continues at coordinate 912,794 of JADJXL010000020.1, read as the reverse complement.
CGGAAGAAGCTGACGTCGACACGTACGATGGGGAGACGGTGGTGCTCGACGACTTCGTACGCGAAGCGATTTTGCTCGAGATGCCCATCTTTCCCTTGTGCTCGGAGGACTGTCCGGGTATCCGTCCCGCGTCCTCTGAAGTGGTTGGCGAAGGCGAGGAGCCTCGCGTCGACCCGAGGCTCGCGCCGCTCGGTGCTTTGCGCGCCGTGCTTGCCCAGTCGAAAGCTGGGCCTAGCGAGTCGACCGATGATTCCGGGGCTCGGCCTCGGAGCGCCGATGTACCCAAGCGAAAAAAGACGAAGTAAGGAGTAGTCCGTGGCCGTCCCGAAGAGGAAAACCACCCCAAGCAAGCGCGACATGCGGCGCGCAAATCACGACAAGGTTACGCCGGTGCAGCTCATTGCTTGCGCGAACTGCGGCGAAGCCACGCTACCCCATCGTGCGTGCGGCGCATGTGGTCACTACAAGGGCCGCAAAGCCAAGCAAACGAAGGGCGACTCGGCTTGATGTCGTAGGTCGCTAGCGGATTGTTGCGTAGCAGCGTTGCCTCGAGCAATGCTGCTGCGTCGAGTTTGTCTTGGCCTGTCTTCACACAATCGTTACGCAACCGTCGCGCTCGACGGAGCGGCAGTCGTGTACCGTCGAGGTCGAGTCACGTCATGAGCGCGCAACGTTTGCCCAAGAGCAGGATTCTCGGCACCGGCCATTATGTGCCCGAGAAGGTCCTCAGCAACTTCGACCTCGAAAAGATCGTCGAAACGTCGGACACATGGATCACCGAGCGGACGGGAATCAAGCGCCGTCACGTTGCCGCGGATGATGAAGTAACGAGCGACATGGCTGCGAAGGCCGGTCGTAGCGCCATCGCCGCTGCGGGGCTCACGCCGGACGACATCGACATGATCATCGTCGGCACGATCAGCGGCGACAGCCCGATGCCCGCGTGTGCCGTGCACGTCCAGCAGAAGATTGGTGCTCCAAACATCCCCGCGTTCGACCTGTCCGCGGCGTGTGCTGGGTTCATCTTCGGCCTCAGGATCGCCGATCAATTCATCACCACGGGCGCTGCGCGTCGCGTGCTGATCATCGGCGTCGAGCTTCTATCGAGGCTGCTCAACTGGGAAGATCGCACGACGTGTGTGCTTTTCGGCGACGGCGCAGGAGCGGTCGTGCTCGGTACGTCCGATGGTGATGGTCGTGGCGTGCTTGCTTCGCGTATTTTCACCGATGGATCGCTTGCTTCGGCGCTGCAAATACCGGGCGGAGGTTCGGCCGAACCTCTGAACGAAGAGCGCATCGCAAACAAGCGCAACAAGGTGCACATGCAGGGGCAAGAGGTTTTTCGTACGGCCGTGAAGAATCTCGTGAGCGCATCGAGCGGTGTCTTGGAAGAGGCAGGTCTGCGTGGGGCCGACGTCGACTGGGTCGTCGCGCATCAGGCAAACCTGCGCATCTTGCATCAGGTCTCCGATCGCGTGGATGTGCCGATGGAGCGGTTCATCATCAACATCCAGGAATATGGCAACACGTCGAGTGCATCCATTCCGATTGCGCTCGACGAGGCAGTACGAGACGGTCGCATCAAGCCCGGACAAACCGTGCTCATGTGCGCGCTCGGCGCCGGTATTTCGTGGGGCGCAGCGCTCGTACGAATGTAAACGAACTCGACGTTGAAGGTCCGTGTCGATGCAGCGAAGTACGAAGGTGGCGTGGTTGTTTCCTGGCCAGGGTTCGCAAGTGGTCGGGATGGGCAGGGATTTGGCGGAGACATCGGATGCAGCGCGGCGCGTGTTCGAACGTGCCGATGCTGCGCTGGGTGAGCCGCTGACGAAGCTTTGCTTCGATGGTCCGATGGAGGAGCTGACGCTCACGGCGAATACGCAGCCCGCGATCGTCACGGTCAGCATGGCGATCGTCGCGGCACTTCGCGAACGAATGCCCGATCTCGCGCTGCCCATGTTTGCCGCGGGGCACTCGCTTGGCGAATACAGCGCGCTTGCTGCGGCAGGTGCTCTCGAGCTCGAAGATGCCGTGCGGATTTGCCGGCTGCGCGGTGCTGCGATGCAAGCGTCGGTGCCTCCAGGTGAAGGCGCGATGGCTGCCGTGATGGGTCTCGATGGTCCGGTCGTCGCGCAGATCTGTGCTGAAGAGGCGCACGACGAAATTGTTTCACTCGCGAACTACAATGCGCCTGGGCAGGTGGTGATCGCGGGTCATGCCGCAGCCGTGGCGCGCGTGTCCGCAGTCGTGGGCAAGCGTCAAGGGAAGGCGATTCCGCTGAAGGTGAGTGCGCCGTTTCATTGTGCGCTCATGCGCCCTGCGCGTGAACGCCTCGCACCCGAGGTCGAACGTATCCCTGTTCGACCACTCGCGTTTCCTGTGATTGCGAACGTGGACGCCGAGCCGAATGCCGATCCGGCGCGCGTGAAAGAGCTGCTCTTGCGGCAGATCGATGGCGCGGTCTTGTGGACGGCGACCATCGAAAGGATGGCTGCCGAGGGCGTCACGCACGCGCTCGAGTTGGGGCCGGGGAAGGTGCTCGCGGGGCTCGGCAAGCGAATTGCGAAGTCGATCAAGGTGCTCAGCGTGTCCGATGCCGTGGGGCTCGGTGCTGTAAGTTCTTTCTTGGAGGGATGACGATGTTCGAGCTGACAGGGAAGGTCGCGCTCGTGACGGGCGGGTCGAGGGGCATTGGTCGAGCGACGGCTGTCGCGTTGGCGAAGCAAGGCGCGCATGTGGTGGTGAACTACGTGCGTGGCGAAGAAGAAGCGCGCAAGGTCGTGCGTGAAATCGAAGAACAAGGCGGCAAGGCCGAAGCGCTTGGGTTCGACGTATCGGACATGCAGGCAGCGGAGGAGGCGATCGTTGCGCTTGCAAAGCGTCTTGGGCGACTCGACATCCTCGTTGCCAACGCGGGCATTGCGATTGACGGGCTCGTGGTGCGCGTGAAGGAAGACGAGATCGACCGGACGTTGTCGGTGAACGTGAAGGGAGCGATCGCGTGTGCTCGCGGCGCGTTGAAGACGATGATGCGAGCGCGCACGGGGCGCATCGTGTTCTTGTCGAGCATCGTGGGCGAGATGGGCAATGCGGGGCAGGCCGTTTACTCGGCGTCGAAGGCGGCGCTCATTGGTCTGACGAAGACGCTTGCGCGCGAATACGCATCGCGGAACGTGACGGTGAATGTCGTCACGCCGGGCTTCATCGAGACGGACATGACGTCGTCGATGAATGAAGAAGCGCGCAAAGGCATGCTTTCGACCATTCCTCTTGGGCGCACGGGCAAACCCGAAGATATTGCGGCGGCGATTGCATTTCTCTGTTCTGATGAGGCGTCGTACATCACGGGTGAGACGCTTCGGGTCAACGGCGGCATGTACATGTAGCGAGACTCTCGACGACTTCATCACTGCGAAAAGAACGACGCGCACGAAAAGCAAGACATCGAGTAACTAGCTCGTGCAAAGTCAGTTCTGATGAAGTAGGAGGGACCCGCTTTTTCTGGGAGGACACACCATGGCGGAAGGTCGCGACATCACCGCGGAAGTAAAGCGGATCATCAAGGAACAGCTCGACGTCGAAGAGAAGGACATCAAGCCGGAAGCGACGTTCATCGACGACCTCGGCGCAGATTCGCTCGGCTTGGTCGAGCTCGTGCTCGCCTTCGAAGAGGCGTTCGAGATCGACATTCCGGACGAAGACACGGAGAAGATCCGCACCGTGCAGGACGCGGTGAATTACATCGAGTCGCACGCGAAGAAGTGACCCGTCCGGCCTCGTCATCGGCGGCATGAGCCGCGATTCGGCTTTTCGTAAGGGCGGCTCCATGCTCCGCGGTAGTCGTCGACCAACGTGATCCCATCCACTCATCGGCATTATGGAACGAGTCGTCATCACTGGAATCGGTCTCGTTACTCCAAACGGCATCGGTACGACCGAAACTTGGCGTTCGGTGCTCGGTGGTGAGTCGGGCATTGCTCCGATCACGCTGTTCGACGCGTCTCAATATGCCGCGCGTTTTGCGGGCGAGGTCAAAGGGTTCGTCGCCGAGCAGTACGTGCCCAAGAAGAAACTCCGCGAGATGGGCCGCTTTTCGCATCTTGCCATCGCGGCGTCCAAGCACTGCATCGACGACGCGGGCATCACGTTCACCGATGAGGATCGCGAAGCGTGCGGTACGTTCATCGGCGTAGGCCTCGGCGGACTCGACAACCTTTTTCATGCATCGGTCACGCTGCATGAAAAAGGGCCGTCGCGCATAAGCCCCTACTTCATTCCGTCCGTCATCGCGAACCTTGCTGCGGGGCAAGTTGCGATGGCGTTCGACCTACGCGGACCGAGCTACTGCAACACGAGCGCTTGTGCATCGAGCGCTCATGCGCTGGGCGAAGCGTTCGAGTGGATTCGTCGCGGGCGCACGCACATCATGCTCGCGGGCGGCGCCGAATCGACGATCACGGGGCTCTGCATGGCGGGGTTCAGCGCCATGTTTGCCCTTTCGAAACGCAACGACGATCCGAGTCGTGCGAGTCGTCCGTGGGATCGGGACCGAGACGGGTTTGTCGTGGGCGAAGGTGCTGCGAGCTTGATGCTCGAGTCACTCACGCATGCGAAGCAGCGCGGGGCGAAGATCTACGCGGAGATCACGGGTTATGGCGCGACGTGCGACGCGTATCACTTGACCAAACCTGCTCCCGAGGGCGAAGGGGCGCAACGTGCGATGCGGATGGCTCTTGCCGATGCAAAGCTTGCACCTCAAAGCATCGATTACATCAACGCGCATGCGACCTCGACGCAACAGGGCGACATCGAGGAAGCTCGAGCGATCATGAAAGTGTTCGGCGAGCATGCGAAGAGCCCCGAGCTTTGGGTCAGCTCGACGAAGTCCGTGACCGGCCACATGTTGGGAGCAGCAGGAGCCGTCGAGGGAGCGTTCTGTGCATTGGCCGTGCAGCAAGGCCGCGTTCCTCCGACGGCAAACCTCGAGCATCTCGATCCGGAGGTTCCGTTCGACTGCGTGCCGATGGTTGCGCGTGAGCGCTCGATTCGTCACGCCTTGTCGAATTCGTTCGGGTTTGGTGGTACGAACGCGACACTCGTGTTTTCACGGTTCGAAGGATGAACACATGAAGTGCCCTTTTTGCGGGCACATGGAAGACAAGGTGATCGAGTCCCGGTCGGTTGGTGCCGGGGACGTGGTGCGCCGTCGTCGCGAGTGCGCGGATTGCGCCCGGCGATTCACGACCTACGAGCGTATCGAGGAGGTATTGCCGACGGTCGTCAAAAAGGACGGGCGTCGTGAACCTTTTGATCGCACCAAGCTCTTGCGAGGGCTCACGATTGCCACCAACAAGCGACCGGTTTCCGTCGAGCGGCTGCACGCCGTCGTGGACGCAATCGAAAGCGAAGCGCAAGATTCCGAGCGGCGCGAGGTTACAGCGGCGGAGCTGGGCGATCGCGTCATGCGGCATCTTCGCGAGCTCGACGAGGTTGCCTATGTCCGATTTGCAAGCGTCTACCGATCATTCCGGGACGTAGACGAGTTCATGCGTGAGCTTGGCAAGCTTGTGAAGGCAAAGGGCCCCTAGTAGATCCGGGCAGACGATATGACTGTTGCCGATCCTGACTTCGACGTCGCCATGATGCGCCTTGCTCTCGAGGAGGCGCGAAAGGCGCTGCCTTCTCCGAACCCGCCGGTTGGAGCGGTCGTCGTTGCGGAAAACGGCGAGGTCATCGTCGCTGCTCACCATGCGCGAGCGGGTGAAGATCATGCCGAGGTGGCGTCGTTGCGCCGTGCGGGTGATGCAGCTCGTGGAGGCACGCTCTACGTGACGCTCGAGCCGTGCAACCATCACGGACGAACGCCTCCGTGCGTCGAGACGATTCAGCGTTCGGGCGTCCGGCGCGTGGTGGTCGGGTGCGTCGATCCAAACCCGAACGTCGAAGGTGGCGGTATCGCCACGATGCAAAAAGCGGGGCTCGTCGTTGACGTGGGCGTGGCGGAAGCCGAGGCGCGTGCACTGATCGCTCCGTGGACGAAGTTCATCACGTTGGGTTTGCCCTACGTGTCGCTGAAGCTCGCCTTGTCCCTCGATGGGCGCATTGCAACGCGAAGCGGTGCGTCGAAGTGGGTGACGGGCCCGGAAGCTCGCGCGAAGGTTCAGGAGCTGCGAGCGCAGCATGATGCGGTTGCAGTGGGCATTGGAACGGCGCTCGCCGATGATCCGAGGCTGACCGTACGAGCTCAAAACTTTGCCGACCAGGGACGTTGTCCGACGCGCATCGTCTTCGATACGCGCTTGCGCCTGCCGCCTCACAGCCGCTTGGTGCAGACGGCGAATCAGGTTCCAACGTGGGTGCTTGCTGGCGAAAGTGCCGGTCAAGCGCAGGAACAGGCGCTCGCGGATGCTGGGTGCGTGGTGCTACGTGTGCCGAACTCGGCGGAAGGACGCGTCGACGTGGGTGCTGCGTTGCGCGTGCTTGCCGAACAGGGCCTGGTGTCGATCCTCGTCGAGGGAGGAGCCGAGCTTGCGGGTAGCCTGCTCGCGTCGCGCCTTGCGGACGAACTGCACGCGTTCATTGCGCCCATCTTGCTTGGGCCTCGAGGTCGTCCGGGTGCAGTCGATTGGGCTGGCCCCGACACACCGAGCGAGGCACCGCGTATCGTCGACCCAGCGTGGGTCCTGTGCGGCCGCGACGCATACGTCAGCGGCCCGCTATCGTTCCCGCCTAGGTAGGAAGGGTTATTTTCGGGGGTAGGAAGGGCTAGCTTCGGGGGCGTGGGGCGCGCGCCGCGAGGTTCCCCATGGGGCCAGGCTCGCCTCCTGGTGCGTCCCACGCGCGCGAAGCGAGCGTCCAAGTCCTGGCCCGGTTTCGCTAAGCTTCGGCGCGCTTTTGCATCTTGCGCTGAATGATGCGCTTCTTCAGCACGCCAACGCGATCGATCATCAGCACGCCGTCCAGGTGATCCAGCTCGTGCTGAATCGCCACGGACAGCAGGCCATCTGCTTTGAGCTCAAACGGTTTGCCGTCGCGGTCTTGCGCCCGGACAGACACGTTTTCAGCTCGCTTGATGTCCTCGGTCACTCCGGGGAACGACAAACACCCTTCGGAACCCGTCTGAGATCCCTCGGTTACGACAATCTCCGGGTTGATGAACACCATCAGATTGCTGGGCTCGTCCTCGGCCGCGATGTCGACGATGAAAACGCGATGCGCTTCGCCGATTTGCGTCGCCGCCAGGCCTACGCCCGGGGCCGCGTACATCGTCTCGGCCATGTCGTCGATGAGCTTCTGGATCTCGGGCGTGACATGGGTCACGGGCTGCGCCTTCTGGCGCAGACGGGGGTCCGGATAATGCAGGATGGTACGGATCGCCATGTTCGTTGTCGTCGCGTGGGAGGGTAGGGGGTGACTCGCCCTATCGAAACCTAACTTAGCGTAACATTCGTGTTTTGCCGAGCTTCATCGAGCGAATGTCGCAAGCTCATTTTCCAGCATTTCGGCGGAAGATCTGGGCATCGAGGGCGACGCCGCGCGAGGCGAGATCTTCCACGAGAGCGGGCACGATACCCGTTGGATGATGGTTGCCTTCGACCGCACCCGTGGCTGCCGCGCGATCCATGTTGAACCCAAATACGTCGCGCGCAACGAGCGATCCGGCCTCCATACGCAGCTCGGCAATACGCAGCACGCGCGCACGACCATCGCGCAGCCGTGCGACTTCGAGCGCAAGGTCGAACATGCTGCCCACGCATTCACGAGCTGCTTCGGTGCTGATTCCCGGTCGCGCAAGCACGATGTCGGCCGGTAGGCGCACGAGCGCTTGGCGCAACGTTGGTGCACGTAGCGCCGCAACCACGCTGCCCGCTCCCTCGCCGGATGCCGTCACGACACCGGCTGCAAGGCCCGCCAACGAGCCAAAAACCAGCCGATCCGGGCGCATGCGCGCAGCCGACCGAGCCACCACGATGGCCTCGTTTGCATCGGCCGGAAGTGGCATCGACAACGTGTTCGGGTGCTGAAACATGATCTCGTCATCGTCTTGCAGCACGATCGCTCGTTCATCGACGCCAGCCGCATTCACGATCGCCGACATGAGCGCTGCATGTCCCGACCCAGCGGGGCCTGCCACGAGCAAGTTCGCGCGCCCAATGACGGCATGCGACAGCAGCGTCGACATCGCCCGTGACATCATTCCACTTCGCACGAGATCATCGAGCGTGGCGCTTTCGCCTCGTTGCGCCTTGCGGAGCACGACCACGCTGCCCTTCGCGCTGTGCGCCGGCGACGCCACGATGATGTGCAAGCCGCTCGCAATGCGGCGCTCGAGACTCGGCTGCGCCAACACGGTCGACGCCCCGCCCTTCGTCAACCGAGCGATCGCACGCGCAATCGTCTTTTCGGTCGCTCGCAGGATGACCGTCGGCGTTCGCCGACTCTTGCGAAATGCAAGCACACGCTCTGCGTTTTCGATGTGGATTTCCGTGACATCTTCGTCGACGAGCAGCGGTCCGAGCGGCCCGAGCGGCCCGAGCTCGACCACTTCGTTACGTGCATCGGCAACGACTTGTTCGATGGTCATCGCGTCCGGAAGTTGCCCCGATGCTTTCAGCTGCGTCGCGAGCTCTTGAATCACGCTCGCAATGCGCGCCGATACGCCCGCATCGAGGGGTTCGTCCGCGGAGAGTTGGTCGAAGTCGAACGATTCGGAAGCTCGCTCGATGAGCGATGCGATCATCGTGCGATAGCTGCGTAAAGCGGGGCTCGAGTCTCGCGCATCGGGCGGATTCGACGAAATCCTCACGCCACGAGGTGGAGGCGGCGTCGGCGTGAGGTTTGTCTGCGGAGGAACGCTGGAGTTCCCGCGAGCGGCCGCTGCAACGTGAACCGGAGGCGTCGGTGTCGTGACGGGAACCGGCGAAATCGTCGCAGGTCCAGACAAGATCGAACCGGGTTTTACCGTGGTGCTCGGAAGGCGCGGAGGACCGGGGACGACCGCGCCCGCCGCAGCAACATCGTCGGCATCTCGTTCGCTGGGCTCGTCGTCCTCACCCTTGCGATCGGGAAGGGATTTGGGTTCGTCCGGGGACGATGGCGGCCCACCCGCGCCTTCCACATCGGGCGACGTGGGCTTCGCCAGCTCGGGATTCGTCTTGTTGGTGCTCGCTTCGATGCGCAGCACGAAGTCGCCGACGTAGATCTTGTCGCCTTCGCGGACGATCGTCGCTTGCGTGATCTTGCGACCGTTGACGTACGTACCGTTCGTACTTTTCAGGTCGGTGACGATGAAGCGGCCATCGCGGTACAAGAGCCGCGCGTGCCGCTTCGACACGTTACCCTTCGGCAACATCAGGTCGTTGCCCTGAACGCGGCCGACGTTGACCTCCGTGCGTTCGAAGGATTCGCGACGTTCGGCGCCGCCCTTCTCACTGATGATGACCGAAAAAATCATTCCGCTCGGACCGCGCCTGTCGCCATGGCCAGCAATCGTGACTCAAGGGCAATACGAGCAAGGCCCGACCCTCGTGTCAACGTCGAGGTCGAGAGTCTTGCGCCCTGAACGGACGAGAGGCATGCGAGGAAGTAAGCGGGGATAAGGAAGCGAAGAAAGCAGAGCAGAGAAGGTCAGCGTGACGTCGTTTGTGGGGGAGCCTTGGGCATTTCGCTGGCGTTGCGGCGGTCTTTCATGTCGCCGGCGACGAGGCTGAGTAGCTCACTGGCGACGGACATCAGATCCTCTTCGGCGAGCCCCCCGGCACGCATCTCGCGATAGATCGTTTTCGCGAGGATCCTCAAGGCTCGCGGATCACGCGATGCGTGCGCGTAAGGTCGAATCGATGACGCAGCGTCCGAACCTTCGTTGCGAGCCTCGGGATCAGGAAAATGAATCGCCATGATGGTCCCTCTTGCGATACGCGTGCCGAGCCGGGCCATCCCCAAATCCGGCCGATTTGAACGTCATTTTCGTGTCAGACGCGTAGCTAGATACACAGATGTGTTCTCAGGGCCGCGTGTTGATCTTCGCAGTCCGAGCAATGCATGAGGCGGCAAGAAGCATTACGCGACTGCGTTCTGGCAGTGCGCTTGACGGTCACGTGAGCGCACGTCTACCTTGGCGCCGCTCGCAGGGACGTCGCGTGGATGAAATGCAACGGAAGCGCCGCGTAGCCATGCCGGTGAGCGTCAATGTGGAGGAGTCATGGCCGTAGGCAAAGTAAAGTGGTTCAACGACGAGAAGGGCTGGGGATTCATCAAGCAAATTCAAGGCCCCGACGTCTTCGTCCACTATTCGCAGATTAGCGGCGACGGACGTCGGCGCCTGGTCGAAGACGAGGAAGTCCAGTTCGAAATCAAGGAAGGCCCGAAGGGCTTGCAGGCCGTCAACGTCGTTCGCGTCGACGCGAGCACAGTTTGAATCCGGGCCTCGCACGAACCACCTGGTGAGCGTCACTCCCTCGGAATCGAGACGCTTTCAAAAACCCCTCGGTCAGGATCGAATCTACGCGACGAGATGTCGCAAATCGCACCGGTCGAGTCGATCTCGTACAGATTGAACCCCGCCATTCGCTCGGCGTTTGCATGCAACAGCGATGCGCTCGTCGCGCCAATGGCGTCGATGTGGCCCGCGCTGGTACGGAGCGTGCGATGCACGCGCCTGTGCAAGTGCCCGTGCAACAGCAGCCCGCGCTCGACGTTTTGCAAAAGCTCCGCTTCCAAGTCGGCGTCGTACAAACCTTCGAGCAACCGGCGCATCTTCTCGGGCGGGTTGTGCCAAGGATGATGCTGTAGCAGGACGGGCGTGCGCGACCGGACTTCGGGGTGCGCCAGAATTCGTGCAAGCGCGTCGAGCTGCCGGCGACCAAATTCGCCCGCCGCGACGAGCGGCAAGCGGGGAACGGCCGTGGACAAACCGATGAGCGCCACCGGTCCGCGAAGCCTCACGTAGGGAAAGGGCGCGTCCGCAAGTGCCAGGTCGCTCGTCATGCACGCGTCGAACGAGCGGACGAAACGCTTGGTGCGAAACGAGCCCTGCGTGTACGTGTCGTGATTGCCCGGCACCATGCTCACTTGGTCGGGCGACATGCCGAGCTCGCGATCGAGCACCGTGCGCGCAAGCTCGAATTCCCGCTCGAGCGCCAGGTTCGATACGTCTCCCGTGACGACCACGTGATCGACGCCCAGCTTGCGGATTTCACGCAGCGATGCTTCGACCGCAAAAGGTTTGTGCACCGACTTTCGGTGAAATCGCAGGTTCATGTAGCCCGTGATGCGCTTGTTGAACAAACGCATGGGCACGGCGCCTTCGAGCGCGAGCAGGTGCAGATCCGACAGGTGAGCAATCTTCACGGTGGTGCACTATGCGCCGCGCGAGGCCCGTTGCCAAACGAGCTGCTCGCGCCGACCGATGTGCGCAGACGCGTTCATGCGCGCTTCGGTGACAGGCAGTCACGGATCACGCGCGCAACGAAATCCACGCCAAGGCCAGCGTCTGGTAGGTCGATCGTATTGTCGCGCCGTCGTGCGGAGCTGGTGACGGCCATGGATGTAGCTGCCGCCGCGCACGACGCGAAGCTCTCCCTGGTCGGGACCGCGTGGATTGACGAGGCTTCCTTGCGGGTATTCCGGCTTGAAGTAGTCGTGAATCCATTCGTCGACATTGCCGGCGAGGTCGTAAATTCCGTCGGGTGTTCGGCCGTCGCGAAACGAGCCGACAGGCGCAAGCTCCGTGAATCCGTCGCTGTCGTCGTGGGTCTCCGAAGCATTCACGACGAACCACGGCAGCGCCTCGTGCACGAGCTCGCCAAACACCTTGCCGTGATTCGCGAGCGAGCCGTTGTAGACGTTACCCCAGGGAAAGCGACGACCGCGTGTCCCCTTCGCTGCGCGCTCCCACTCGGCTTCCGTCGGGAGTCGCCCGCCGGCCCACGCGCAGTAGTTTGTCGCGTCGAACCAGCTCACCATGACGACGGGAAAGTCCGGTTGATCGAAGCGCGCGGCACCCGATGCGTAGGGTGGTTCGAGGCACTGGCCAGCGGCGACGCAGCGTCGATATTGGGCAACCGTCACTTCGGTGCGGTCGATCCAAACGTCCGACAAGTACACTTCGTGCGGCGGATACTCCTCGGAAAACCGCCCGTCGCCACATGGCTTGCCCATCGGTTCGGCCGCGCAGAGCGCTCGAGCAAAAGCCATGTCGTCACTGGATGCACCCATCGTGAACAAGCCTGCGCGAAGCAGGATCGCATCGGGACCAGGCGTACGCAGGGTGATCATGCCGCCAGCGGTTTGGCCTTCCGATGTTGGTTTTGCAGGTGCTACGGGCGGCGTTGGCGCTCGGGCGAACGCACCAGCCGAACACATGCCAAGGACCGCGAAGACCAGGGCCGCCTTCAGCCGCATGCACGGAGACGTAGCACGAATGCGCGTTTCGAGCCGGGACAGTTCCAATCAGCGAGAAAACCGCAACGCTTTTCCCGCACGCGCTTGCGTCGCACGTTCGCCCTCGCGCTCGACCACGCCGTTCACGATGACGAACCGCATCCCCGTCGCAAGTCGATGCGGCGCGCTGAACTCCGAGCGAGCGCGCACTTTTTCAGGATCGAAGACGAGCACATCGGCCGCGCAACCAGCATCGAGACACCCGCGATCCCCGGACAAACCCAGCGTTTGCGCCGGTAAAGACGTCATTTTTCGTACGGCTTCTTCGAGCGACACCAATTGGCGTTTGCCCACGTATTCGTCGAGGATTCGAGCAAACGCGCCAAATCCACGCGGATGCCGCCCGCCTCCACCACCGTCGGTGCCAACCATGACGAACGGATCGACGTAGAGTCGCTCCACCACCGCTTCATCCATCACGAAGTACGCCGCTTCGGCACCATTCGGCCCAAGGTCGACCAAAACCCGTTCGAAGGGTACGCCATGCTGCTTCGCCACGGCAGCGAGCGTTTTCCCTGCATGCGGTCCCGTGCCGAATACCGTGGCATCTGGTCCATTGCGTTTGTCCACGCGCGCGCGGACGAACGCTTCGAGCTCCGTGCGGCGAGTGCGCTTGGCTTGCGCATAAGACGCGGGGGGCCGTGCAAAATCGGGAAAGAGAATGGAAAGTGACGTGTAGCTCGCGGTGTACGGATAAAGATCCGCCGTGATGGATAACCCCCGAGCCCGCGCATCCACCATGCGAGTCAAAAGCTTTTCGGCTCGATCCGCTCCATGCCCGAGCACAATCTTCAGGTGCGCCACATGCGCCCGCGCTTTGGCCCGACTGCATTGCTCCAAAAGCTCGTCCAGCGATGCATCGATGCGATCGTCGTCTTCGCTGCGCAAATGACTCATGACCACGCCGCCTCGAGCGCCGACCGGCTCGGCAACCGCGACGAGCTCGTTCATTTCCGCCGATCGACCCGGATCGTATTCCAAACCCATCGACAAACCGAATGCGCCTTCATTCATGGCTTGCCCCACGAGCGTTCGCATTTTTTCAATTTGCTTGGCATTCGGCGCCTTGCGTGCCCCCGCTCCAGATTGAAATCGCACGGTCGCGTGTCCGACGAGCGTTGCAATGTTCACGCGCGGACGCGCTGCATCGATCTTTGCGAGCCAAGAACCAATGTGGTCCGACGGGCTTTGGCCATCCTGACCCAATACGAGCGTCGTAATGCCTTGCGCGAGCGCATATTCGACGTCTCCAAGCGGACCGCCGTGCGCGTGCATGTCGATGAACCCTGGAGACACGACCGCGCCCGACGCATCGATTTCACGTTTTGCTTGGACGCGCGTATCGACACTGCCAACGTGCACGATGCGCCCGTCGCGAATGATCACGTCCGCGCGTTTTCGTCCCGATCCCGATCCGTCGAGAACGAATCCACCACGAATGGCGATATCGAATATTTCGTCCGAATGAAAAGGTGGAGGGAGTGAAATGACGGGTTGCGGAATCGATGGCTCATAGGAATCATTGGAGCGAGCCGATGGGGAGCTTACTGCGATCGCTCGTTTTGGCGATTCCGTTTTGGCTGCTTCGATGGGAGCTCGTTTTGGCGCCGAGTGAGTCGAGGGCGTCGAGCACGTCGCTGTGGTGAGCACGAGCAGGAAAGGCGAAGCTAGACGTGCAGGTAGCGACGACGGGTAAAGTAACACGGGCCGGCCGTAGCATGCCGCAGAGCGGCGATCGAGTAAAGAAGGCCCTTGTTCGTCACGAGCTGGTTTTCTTTTGGCTCGGCGTGCGATAGACTGGAAGTCTTGCTGCCTTGGAGGCCATTTCGATGCTCGTGAGCGCGCTCGTTCGCCGATGCTTTGCCGCCTTCTGTGGATTCGCTGCGCTCGGCTGTTCGGCTTGTTCGTCATCCGTGTCGAACGACGCAACCATGGCTGAGCTTGGTCGGCTTCGCGCTGCGGTGCGGCAGAGCGAAGAGCGAATGGCGGTGATGCAGGCGCATCAGCAAAAGCTCATGCAGCAATTGGCGGTTCTTTCGGCGTTCGTCGGGGCCATGGCGCAAGACGCATCCGTTCGAAGGGATGAAATGGCGCGCAAAAAAGAGAGCTTCGCGGGAAATGCTGCCACGACGGTATCGATCCCAGCCCAGCCAACGGCGCCGGTACCGCCGCCTCCCGATCTGGAGTTTTGATTTTGCGCTCGGAAAAACCGATAATTCCGATGAACGAAATGACGACGGGATGTGAGACTAGAGGTTGCACGGCGCCCCTGACGCGCTAGGGTCGCGAGGACGTGGTCCAGCGACATTTGTCCGAACCGGTCGAGGTGGCATTGCTCGCATTGGCGCGCCATTGCCATGCTCGAGGATGGGCCCTGGCGACGAGTGGCAATTTTTCGGCACGTATTGCCGAAGATCGCTTTGCGATTACGCAGAGCGGATTCGACAAAGGGTCGATTGGAGCCGAGCATTTGCTCGCGGTAGACATCGACGGAAACGCGCTCGAACCGGGAATACCGTCAGCAGAAACTTTATTGCATGCGCAGATCTATCGTCGCCGGCCAAGCGTTCATTGCGTGGTGCATACGCATTCCGTTGCAGCGACCATCGTTTCGCGCGCATTTGCGCACGAGGGGCATCTCGTATTGCAGGGGTTCGAAATTGCCAAAGCTCTCGCCGGTATCGATACGCACGACTCGACGGTGAGTCTACCCATTTTCCCCAACGATCAAAACATGGCCCGTTTGGCGGAGCTCATTGACGCAAATATCGGCGGCGACGATCACGTGTATGGATATTTGCTTGCGGGGCATGGCCTGTACACGTGGGGTAGGGACGTCGCTGAGGCGCGGCGGCATTTGGATGCAATCGAGTTTTTATTGAATTGCGGATTGCACGCACAGTTTCCTCCGATGGTGGCGAGGGTGTAGGTCAGGACCTTCTGGTCTGTCACACAATCGTTACATTCCAGTAACACATGCGCACCCGAGTCGTCATGAAGCTGTCACACGAGTTGCTTAATCCTGCGCAACGACGAAAGGCCGGGACTCCGGACGAACCTTCATGCGCTCGATACGCCATTTTGCTCGCGCCGCCGTGCTTGCTTGTTCGGTAACTACCGCCGCAGCATCCGTAGCATCCGCTCAAGTTTCGCCGCCTGCTGCGGTTTTGAAGGCACCGGCCAAGCCGGCCCCACCGCCTGCGGTGAAAGCCGCCAAGCCGAAAGAAAAGCAATGGTACGAAAAAGTCAAACTCCGCGGGTACACGCAAGTCAGGTACAACCAAATCGGAGTGACGAACGAACGTCTCGTCAACTGGCAAGGTGACAGGTCCATCGGCAAAGATGGCGGCATTCTCATTCGCCGAGCGCGTCTCGTTTTGCAAGGCGACGTGCACGACCGCGTCTTCGTTTACCTTCAGCCAGACTTTGCCACGGTCGTCAACGATCAATACCACGTGCCTACGCTGCGCGATTGGTACGCCGACATCTCCATCGACAAACGCAAAGAATTCCGTTTTCGCGTGGGTCAATCCAAGGTGCCGTACGGCTTCGAGAACATGCAATCGAGCCAGAATCGCGCGCCGTTCGATCGATCCGACGCGCTCAACAGCGCTCTCAAGGACGAGCGAGACCTCGGTGTGTTCTTCTATTGGGCGCCCGAGCGTATTCGGCAACGCTTCAAAATGCTCGTGGATTCGGGGCT
The DNA here is from genome assembly GCA_016715885.1 of Polyangiaceae bacterium. Lineage (NCBI taxonomy): Bacteria > Pseudomonadati > Myxococcota > Polyangiales > Polyangiaceae > Polyangiaceae bacterium. Next base: position 896,650 of record JADJXL010000020.1, on the reverse strand, counting down.
CAAAGGATCCGGCGACTATGGCGTCGTGGCGCTCGGAGCCTTCAATGGTCAATCGGCCAATCAAAAAGAAAGAAATTCCACGCCGCATTTGGTCGCGCGCGTCACGTGGCCTTTCCAAATTGGAAAACAAATCGTCGAAATTGGTGGCGGCGGGTATGCTGGCAAGTTCGTCGTAAAAACAGCCAAAGATGTCACGGCACCCGACGAAGTACGCGACTTTCGAGCGCATGCGGCATTCACGCTCTATCCCCAGCCGATTGGATTTCAAGTCGAATACAACATCGGTCGCGGCCCCGAGCTCGTGGGCAATCGCGTCGAAGAACGCCCGCTCCATGGTGGCTACGCAATGGCCATTGCGAAAGTTGGGGATTTTTTTCCGTACGTGCGTGGCGTGCTTTACGAAGGCGGACGCAAGTTCGAAACGAATGCACCTCGCTACAGCACGCGAGAGCTGGAAATCGGCACCGAATGGCGCCCGATCGACGCTGTCGAATTGACCGCTGCGTACGCGATCGCCGAACGAACGTTTCCCGAGCCGCCATATCAACAGGAAAGCGGTCGGCTCTTGCGGCTGCAAGTGCAAGTGAATTATTGACGCGCCGGGATCTTCTGCGCGAGCCAATCGTGCATTTCGGCGACGACCTGCGCGCGGTTCGTCTCGTTGAACACTTCGTGCCGAGCGCCTGGCCAAGCGCGATAGGTCACGTCGGACAAACCCGCCTGCGCATACGCCGAAAGCAGCCCCTTCAGGTTCTTCGTCTTGTCGTGCACGGGATCCTCCGCGCCTGCGAGCACGTACACGGGCAGCGTCTTCGGGATGCGCGCAAGCACATCCGGCGCCAAGAGCCCCGGCAGCGCTTCGAGCAGTTGCACCCACAGCGACGCGCTCGCAGCAAACCCGCACCGATCGTCCGCGATGTACTTGTCGACTTCGGCATCGTCGCGCGAGAGCCAGTCGAACGCCGTGCGATTCGGGCGAAACGCTCGGTTGAATCCGTCGAACGACAACGCTTGCAAAAGCCTGCTCTTGCCTCGGTCACCAAGGCGTGCACGTTCCGCACGCGCCACGAAAACGCCGCTGCGCGCGAGCGCGTTCGGAGGACCGTTTGTCGCGGACAACACGACCGCCGCGAGGTTTGGCCCTTCGTCGGACATGATGCGCTGGGTCAAGAAGGAACCCATCGAGTGGCCGATGATGGCCTGCGGAGCGCCCGCGTACGTGGTTCTCGTATGCGCGAGCAGTCCACGGATATCGGCCAACGCGCGGCCCCAGCCGTCGCGAGAGCCGAAGAAGCCGAGCTCGTCGTCCGTCGCCGTTTTGCCATGCCCACGTTGATCATGGGCGACCACGACGAACCCACTTGCCGTGAGAACCTCGGCCACGCGAGCATAACGCGCACCGTGTTCGGACATGCCGTGCACCACGTGCACGACTGCGCGCGGCGCGCCGTCGCTGTCGGGGCTAAAGACGTGCACGACGATGCGTTTTCCATCGTCGGCGGTCCATTCGAAAGAAGACGTTTGCATGCGAGGGGCGGCCTTTTTGCATGGCCTTCGCCCGATGGGAAGAGCCAAGTTGACGTCCCCGCCATCGAGACGGAAAAAGAACACTTGCGCAGTGGCCGGTAGCCCGCTAAAGGGTCGACCGACTTGCGTCGAGGTCGAACTGCGACCTTCTGGCAGTCGAGTGGAGCATTCAGGCCAAACGATGCGATCCCAAAGCGAAGGTAGTACGACCGAGGGGCAGCGTAAGCCCCGCCGCGGTCGAGATAAGTCGTCGAAGCGGTGGGGCCAGATCAACAAAGTCGAAATCGATGCGCTGTTCGCAGACGTTGCACAAGACGAAGCGCGCGCGGTCGATCCACGTTTCGAAGTGATTTCGCGCGTGTGTGCGGCGCTGCTCGAAGGCGCGTGGCTCGCGACGGACACGTTCTGCGCGGGCCGAATATCTCAAGGCAACGAACCGGTTCGATTCGCGTGCACGCGAACGGGTGACGGTCGCATCGTCGAAGCGTTTCAGGCGTACGACGAAGGCAACATCGACGACAAAGGCCCGTACGCGATCACGTTGCGTGAACGGGATTGGTCCGTGTTTGCCGCAGCGCGCGCGTTCGTCGACAACGTCGGTCCCGAAGTGGCCATGACTGCGTTGCGCGATCGTCGCGCGCCCAAGAATGTGCCGCGCGGGCGTAAAGCCGAGGTTGCAGCTGCGGTTTGAGGCTTTAGGCCTCCGCTCGATGCACCTTCGCCCAAACGCCGCCTTTGGGCCGCAGTGTCAAAAACGATTCGGGCATGATCGTGCGAGGCTCCACGTCGAAGCGTAGCCCGCGCATGAGCGTCGCGAGCACGACCGCGCCTTCCATGAGCGCAAAAAAGTTTCCAATGCATACCCTCGGCCCAATGCTGAAGGGAATCCACGCGGATCTTGGACGCTTGGCTTCGACCTCCGGCAGGAAACGATCCGGATCGAATCGATTGGGATCGGGGTAAATGTCCGGCCGGTAATGCACGCCCACGATGTTGATGAAAAAAAGGTGATGGGGTGGAATGACGCGTCCCCCAATTTCGACTTCTTCGCGACTCCGACGAACGATCGTAATGACCGGTGGATACATCCGCAGCGCTTCTTTGAATACGCGTGACGTATAGCTGAGTTTTTCCGGGTCGTACTTGGTGGGTCCTTCGGGTCCAAACGAATCAGCTTCGGCTTGTACGCGTGCTCGAGCTTCCGGGTATTTCGACAACAAATAAAATGCCCACGAAAGCGCCGATGCGGTCGTTTCGTGCCCGGCAACGAACAACGTATTGGCCTCGTCACGCACCTGCTTGTCACTCATGCCCTCGCCCCCGAGCTCTCCGTCTCGGGCGAGCAATAACCGAGTCAAAAGATCTTTTCTTTGGGTGGGACTGGCGCGGCGCTCGTCGATCATCTTATTCGTATACGTATCGATGACATCCATTGCCCGGACGACCTCGGGCGAACGACGTTTGGGAAGAAAAACTGGTTCGAGCAGCGCATCCTGCGCACGCCGACGAAACGGTTCGAGCCTTTCGGGTACTTTGCCTTTGAACGATTCGAACTGTTCGAATGCGGCGATTTGCAAGCCCAAGAGGGGCGAGCCGATGAACTGATTGGCCCAGCCGAGCATGACGGTGAGCGCTTCGCCAATGCGATCGGCTTCGTCGACGCTTTGTGTGCCAAACAATGTTCGTCCGACGACCCCCATGGTGATGCGCATCATTTCATGCGACAAATCGATTCTCGCGCCGTCTTTCATGCGCTGCCGTGCGGCAAGTGCCTCCTCGTTCATCGCTTTGACGTAGCCCGCCAATTCGGCATGATGAAACAATGGCGAAAGCAGACGCCTTTGCCGCTGCCACAAATCCCCCACGCTCGTGAACAAGCCCTGACCCGCCAAGTCGTTCAACAATATACGCGCACCAGGCGATTTTTCGAACTTACGACCTTTTTCGACGAGGATTTCATGGATCAGTGCAGGCGAGCTCACCACGCATCCCGAGCGTATTCCGACGCGGATTTGCATCATGTCGCCCATGCCGGCGACTCGTTTCAGAAACGGGATACGATTGTCGCCTTCCAGCAGGTGAGCATGCCCCAACCAATTTCCACCGGGGACTATCGGGACGTCGGGCAACATCATAATCCTACACCCGCTTTCGAGGCACGTTCTTATTCTGGTGGTGGTTCGCTACCTGCGCGTCGGGTATGCCCCAAATGCTCGCCGCCGTCGACCGCGATCATCTGCCCCGTGACGGAGCGAGCACCGAGTAAATAACGTACGGCATCAGCGACGTCCTCGGGCGTTGCGCCATGACGTAGGGGAACTCGATCGCATTGCGCCGCAAATTGCTCGGGCGTTTGCCGACTGCTCGGCAGTGTCGGCCCGGGGCCGACCGCATTGACACGAATACGAGGAGCGAGGGCGATTGCAAGCGATTGCGTGAGGGCCCATAATCCCATTTTGCTCACGGTGTACGACGTGAACGTCGGCCCCATGTTCCATACGCGCTGATCGAGCAAATTCACGATGCTGCCCTCCGCCCCCTCGGGCAGCCGCCGAGCGAACGATTGCATCAAAACGAACGGCGCGCGCAGATTCGTCTCGATGTGCAAATCCCAGCTTTCGCGCGTGACCGTTTCCACGGTATCGCGTTCGAATACCGCGGCGTTGTTGACGAGCGCTTCGAGCGGCCCGACGAGCTCTTCGGCTCGTTCGACCAGCGTCTCGGTCTCCGATTCGCGCATCAAATCAGCCCCGACGACGGCCGCTCGCCCGCCGAAAGCCGCAATGGCTTCCGCCGTCGATTCCGCATCTTTGCGTGACGAGTGATAATGTATTGCGACATTCCACCCATCCTGGCCGAGCGCCATGGCAATGGCACGTCCAATGCGCTTGCCGCCACCTGTCACGAGGACCGACTTGCTCATCGTGCATCTCCGACAGGTTGGCAGCCTGTGGAATCACCTGCTGCGCGACGATACTTCCACGGGCTGCTACCGTTCGTCATACGTTGCTATCGCCGTTTCGGTTTCGTAGAACCGAACAGCCGTAACAGGAATTCCCTGAGATCGCAAACGGTCGAAAATGAGCTTGGCAAGGTTTTCCGCGCTCGGATTCACGTCGAGCGCCACGTACGTTTCGTTCGCTTGGTCGAGATAGGGAATGACTGGATCGTCGCGTCGCAATAACAATCGGTGGTCGAGCTCGGCCAGGATCCACGCCTTGCCGGCTTTTTCGATGTCGAAAAAGTCGACCACGAATCCCTTCGCATCGAGCTCGGGCGTCGAAACTTCAATCTCCACGCGGGCATTGTGGCCATGGATTCGTGCGCATGGTCCTACGTAGTCCATGAGCCTGTGGCCGTAACAAAATCGAACTTCTTCCGTCACTCGAAACATGCGTTCGCCGAACCTCGTGGGACGTCGCGATGGCGCGAGCCTCGCGAGCGCAATACCGCGCGCAGGCTCGTGCGTCAACCTCATCATCGCCTGGCGGTCGTTCGGCCCTTGACGCCACGCCGCCGCGCAGGCTCAATAGCACCATGAGACACTACGCTACTTTTGGGCTACTTTGTTCGCTTTTCCTTCCTGGCATCGGGGGTTGCGGACCCGACACGGACCTCGTCTTCGGGTCATCGTCGACGGGCGCAGGGGGCGGAGGCGGTTCAGGGGGTGGATCTGGCGCTTGCGATTCTTCGCGTATCGATCTCGTGATCGCCGTCGACAATTCGCGCGGCATGGTGCACAAGCAATCGTTTCTCGCCGAAGCCATTCCAAGCTTGCTCCAAGGTCTCACCAATCCGCTTTGCATCGACCCGAACGGGGTAGCGCCATCATCGCAACCAGCCGATCCCGACAGCGCATGTCCCGCGGGTTTGGTGCGAGCTTTCCCGCCTCAGACCGATATTCACATCGGCGTCGTCAGCTCGAGCCTCGGAGGGCACGGATCGGATTCGTGTCCCGACATGGATATGCAATCGTGTCCCGGTGCAATCAATACGTCGAACAACGACCGCGGGCATCTTCTGTCGCGAAAAAACGTGTGCACGACGGAAACCATTCCCACGTATGCCAACAAATCATTTCTTGCCTGGGATCCGCAGCAAACGCTCTCGCCGCCTGGCGAAGCGACGCTCGACGACGGCGCGGGCAAGGGCCTCGTTCCCACATTGAAAGAAATGATCAAGGGCGTGGGGGACATCGGATGCGGGTATGAATCACAGCTCGAAAGCGTGTATCGATTCCTGGCCGACCCGGAACCTCATGAAAATATCGCGATTGTCGACTTCAAAGCGATTCCTCAAGGCGTCGACGCCGCGCTGCTCAGCCAGCGCAAAGACTTCTTGCGCCCCGATTCGCACCTCATCGTGCTCATGACGAGCGACGAAAACGATTGCTCCACGAAGGAATATGGGCAGTTTTTCCTGGTCAATCAACTGCGCGCCCCGAACGGCACTGCGTTCCGCATGCCGCGCGCTCGGCAAGAATGCGCGACGAACCCCGCCGATCCGTGCTGCAAATCGTGCGGCCAAGCGCCCGGTGCTTGTCCCGCGGACCCCTCGTGCGGCGATCCTGCCGGTCCCGCGCTGTACGACGAAGCCGAAGACAAGATCAATTTGCGGTGCTGGGACCAAAAACGGCGATTCGGTATCGATTTCCTTTATCCGGTCGATCGATACACGCAAGCGTTCACGAAGTCGACGGTCACGAATCGCGCAGGGGAGCTCGTGCCGAATCCCATTTTCACGGACCTCGACCCGTCCGACGACAAAAATACGGTGCGAGAGCCGTCGCAGGTGCTCGTTGCAGGCATTCTCGGCGTTCCCTGGCAAAACATTGCCCGCGACCCGAAAGACGCCAAGAAAGGTTACAAGGACTGGAAGGAAATGATGTTGCCCGCCGGAGGTTATGCCACGGTGTGGGAGGTCATCACGGGCAATCCGGCGGCATTCGTTGCGCCGAAGGATCCGCTGATGAACGAATCGGTCAAACCACGTTGGGGGACCAGTCCCATTACGGGCGTCACGCTCGCGTCGCCGATGATGCCGCTCGGCAATTCCATCAACGGCAATGAATACACCGTCACCGATGACCTCCAATACGCGTGCATTTTCGACCTGCCCGAGCAGTTTCATCGCAATTGCAAGGAAGGAAACTGCGAATGCGTCGACCCCAACAACGACAACCCGCTTTGCGCAGAAAATCCCGACGGCTCGGGACGAACCCTTCAGGTGCGAGCTCGCGCCTTGCCAGGCTTGCGCCAGTTGAGCGTCCTGCAGGGCCTTGGTTCGCAAGCCGCCGTGGGGTCGGCCTGCGCGGCGCAAACGTCGGATCGGTCGGCACCGGACTTCGGCTACGAGCCCACGATGCGTAGCATTCTCGATTGGTTTGCCACGCGCGCATGTGTGGAGAAGTGACCCGCGGGGCGCGCCGTAATGCGCCCCTTTTCACCGTCACGGCAGCGGATGCGCCTCGAAAAAGTCCGCTATCATCTCGCTCGCACTGAAATCTCGAGATACCAACCCGACCGTGTCGGCATCGAGGTATTGGTCGCCACCCGGCCACGTGTGACCTCCATTCGTGACGGTGACGAAATGGACGTCGGCTTGGCAGCCGGCAAATACCTGATTTTCAGCCGTCGTGCCATCCGAAGCAGAATCGGGAAGCATGGTGATCGCGGGCATGTCCACCGAGCACCCGTTCCGAATCGCCCAACCGGGTTTTTCCGTCGTGCCAATGATCGATTCGGTGACCGAAGAATAAGCTCCTTCGGGCTGGCCGGGACAAGTTCCCATCCCGCCGTCCAGCGGCCAGCACGGATCCGATTTGCCATGGATTTGCAGCACGGGAACAGGACGCGACGGCGTGCACGTCCCCGTTACGGCAATCATGTTGGCTCCGCCCACGGGGGCAATGGCGGCCACGCGATCGGATAGTTCGCAAGCAATGCGGTGGCTCATTTCCCCGCCATTCGAAAAGCCCGTGAAGAAAATGCGTTTCGTATCGAGCGGAACGATTTTGGCGACGTGATCGAGGAGCGTCCGGAAATAGGCGATGTCGTCGACATTTTCTTCGCACGCGTGTACACATACGGATCCACTCGACTTTTCTGTGCCGCCCCACGTGCGCAGATTCAGCTTGCTTTCGGTGCCGTCGGGCATGACGAGGACGAAGCCGCGTTCGGTTGCGACGTTCGCTAGACACGATGGCTTCGATTCGTCGCCCTCTTCGCACGTCATTGGCCCGAATCCTTCTTTACGACCCCCGCCGCCGTGGAGCGCGAAGATGACCGGAAGCGGCGTCGTGCCATTGAAGTTTTGGGGCAGATGCAAAATGAAATCGCGGTCGTCGAAGCCGGGTACGGTGCATACGGATTGCCCCGGACCCGTGGGAGGATTTTCGATGCAATCATCGGCCGGTAGACTACGCCGGCAACTCGACACGGACAATGCGCAAATGGCGAAAATGGGGACGTACCAGCGAAGCTCGATTGCGTGCATGACCTACCTCGTGCGGTTGGGTTGAAAGGACGGAACGAACCAGCGAATCATTTTAGTGTCACTTCATAATACGATCGTTTCTCTCCCGGTTTGTCCCCGGGCCAAACGGCAAACGCCTCCCATGCGCCGGTCGGCTTGCGCAAACAACGTGTATCCACACGCATTTGCTGCATGTCCCGCGATATGCTTATCAAGTTGTACAGCCGCGGTACGGATTCGGGCCGGTGCGAGCCTGGTGCTCCGAAACTGCCGGCTCCAACGACGTGCAAATGCCGAAATGGCGATATGTGCCCTTCGATGGCCACTCGCTCTTCGTGGACGTGGCCATGAAAAATCGCGCGCACGTCGGCGCGACGGAACTGCTCCAAAAACGCAACGTCCACGATTTTTTCGTTGCCCGTGACGGGATGATGAAAAACGGCCAGCCGCAATACGTGCGCATCCGTCGGAAGGTCACCTCGCACGCGGGCGTCGCGAATTTGACGATCACCTGCATCGAGCGCCCGAGAAACGGCGCCGGGACAGAGGCCAGCCCTGTCCGAATGGTATTCGTCGACTTGCCAAGACGAATTGAACAGGAAAAACTGAATCCTTTCCGCCGCAAACAATGTCGATATCCCTTGCGCTTCGGGCTCCAGGGGATATTCGGCGAGCAGCAATGGATGGTAGAAGTGATGTGAAAAGTTGCGAAATCGTTCTGGATACTTCGCGTCGTCGCGCACGAGGAAACCATTCGGTTGACGCACGAAACTTCCCGCGCCGAGCTTGCGTTCGTCCACGTGCCGCTTGTTCTTGAAATCGTACACCTGGCATTCCCAATCGAGGTCGTGATTGCCAGGAACGATCAAACACCGCCCAACGGACAAACCCATTTCACGCGCGAGCTGGGACACGAGCGCCTGCGCTTTCTCGAGCTCGTCGGGGGACGCGCGATTCGTGATGTCTCCGGAAACGACCAGAAAGTCCAGTTTTTCGAGGGACAAACCTTCGTGGCGATCACGCAAATCCGTCAAGAGTGGCCGCAAAAGCACTTCGGGATCGGACGATGCCGTGACGTGCAAATCCGATAGATGCAGAATACGAATGGGCGATTGCGGTGCCTTTTCCGATATGCGCGCCGTCGTCATCGTCATCTGCACCTCGTGCACGCTCGCATCTCGGCGCTGTTCACTGGCGCGACGCAGAGCAAAAATGGGCGCATCGAGCGCTCCTTCCGAGGTTTGTCGGGGCACGAGCGGCGTGCGCGTATCGCATTCGGGGCAGCCCACGTCGGAATGACCCGCCACGAGCCGCCGTTCGACGACATCGGGCGAAAAGACATGCCCACATGCGCAGCGAATGGCCATTTTTTCGAAGAATTGAACGCCGCGCTGACGCAGATGATCTTCGAGAAATGCCGCAAAGAGTCTCCGCACGTCGTCGGGCGTATCCATGGAAAACGCAAGCGCCAGCGCCCCACGCGCTCGGCCCGAGGGTTCGGTTTCAATGGACAGCCGGCACAATCCTTCACCGGGTCGACCGAAATCCGCCCGTCCCGCACCGAGCCGGGCGGGTCCGAATCGTCGAGACAATGCAATGGCTGCGACCGCCGATGCGTACACCATCGCGGCCGGACGACTCATTTCATAGCGAATGGCCGGCGAAAGCGCGCGGTCGTTCCCATCGACCACTTTCCCCGATGGAAACAGCGCCGGAAATACCAACAATCCCTCGTGCAAAAACGAAATTCCTTGTTCGATGAGCAACGCCATGACACCATCGAGCACGCCGAGCTCTTGATCCTTGCGCAATCGTTCGCCCGCGGGGATGCGGGGAAAACGCGCTGTCGGGCCGAGCAGAGATGCGATTTCGAGCGCCGGGACGCCGTGAGGGCTCTGACGAGCCAAAAGCACCAGCGATCCCGCATAACGCGCGATCTGCTCGACGTGCAGAACGAGCGCTCGCGTTCCATCCGACAAACGTATCAATGCGACGAGTCCTTGGCGAGCAAGTTGCGAAGCAACGGCGAGGATCGTCGTGCCGTCGACGTCGTCGTCGTTTGCGAGACGCATGTCGGTTTCGATTTCGGCGAGCGGCAAGATCACGCGGCCGCTTTTTCGCGCTCGGTCGATGTATCCGCGAATTCGCTCGAATACCACGGGACGGCTCGTTGGCCCGACGATGGTCCAATCGATGCTGCCCACGATGGTTTGTCGCAATTGCGCCATGCCGTGACCCTGCCGGGCGCTCGTCGATACGTACGTGAGCGCGCCGGTACGCACGCGAAGCCGCTCGATCGCCTCGAGATCCTCGGGCGCGTGCTCGTCGTCGACTTTGGTTCCGACGAGAATACGACGCGGAGGCTCGCAGCGATCGTCATCGTCGAGCAGGTGGTCGTTCCACGAAGCCACTTCCGATTCCGCAGCACTGCCGCGCCCCGGCTCGAATACCAAAACGGCCAATTGCGTGTCCGCCAAAAAGAGCGGATGCACGAGGCGGTATTCGTCCTGGCCTCCGAGGTCCCATACGACGAGCTCGCGACGATGGCTGATTGCGGCGCCCGACCCCGAAGAAACGCGATCGCCCGAAATGGTCCAAAAGCGCATTCCGTGCGTCGAGGGTTGTTCGAGATAACGATCTTCGGCAAGGCGCATGGCGAGGCAGCTTTTTCCCGCGCGCCCCTCGCCAAGCAAAACGACTTTGGCAGTCGTCGTGTGCATGGTTTTTTCGGTCGGAGGCCTGTCGAGCAGCTCGTCGATGTCGAGGTGGATGAGCTCGACGCCGATACCATTGGCGCCCGGCAATACGAGGACATTGGCGCGCGGGGAAAAAATGGGATTGGGCGCTTGAGCTTGGAAGTTGTGAATGCGCAGGACGAGCTCCCACGTATCGGCGCTCCAGAGAATCACCGTGCCATCGCGCGATCGCGACACGAGCAGCCTTCCGTCGAACGAAAATGCGACGTGCAAAACGGCTGCGATGTGGCCTTCGAGACGTGCGACGAGAGCGCCATTTTCGAGGCTCCAAATGGCAATGGTCCCGTCGTTCGATGCCGATGCGACTTGAGCGAAATGGGGGCGGAAAGCAAAATCGAGCACGGGGCCGCGATGATAGGGGCTTGCTTGCGTAAAGCCGCGGTCGGGCAATGCGCCGGCTGGCACCGTCGAGATTGCGACGAATCCTTCGCCGCCACCGCCGGAAACGAGCCAATTGCCATCGGGCGAAAATTCGAGCGCGAAGATTCCATCGGGGCAAAAGCCGTGATCGAGATGCCCGACAGGCGCCAGGTCGTCAGCGTCGAAAAATAGGATTTTGCCGTCGGGTTCACCTGTCGCGATGATTCCCCCGGGCGACCACGCGAGCCCCCCGGAATCTCGGCCTCCGAGCGACGTTTGGCGGAGAAGCGTGCCCGCATTTGCATCGACGACAAAGAGTTTGTCCGGGGAGCGAAGGGCGATGAAGGCACCATCGGGCGAAAAGCAGATATCGAAACAATCTCGTTGATCGAGGCTCGCCGACCATTCGCGCGACTTGGAATCGACGTTCCACGTATTGAGGAAACCGTCGGCGTACATGAAAACGAGGACGTTGCCGGAAGGCGAAAAAACGGCGCGCCTGGCTGGAAATACGCCGGTATGGACCACGCCGGCAAACGACATTCCGGGCGCAAATCGGAGCGTCGCGGGCTCGGACGCTTGCGCTGGAGGTTGCGACATGCCGCCCGAAGGAAGCGTTTTCGCAATGACGGGTTCGTCCGAGGGAGCGGCAGCGCGCTGCGGCGGCGAAGGGGCGGGCGCAGGCGCCGCTGCAGCTCGGGTAGCAGATGCATGAGGTTTGGCATCCCGAACGTCCACTCGGACGCGGAGCGGATGCCGATGAATCGAATGAGGATCGATGGATCCGGTGGGGACCGGCGCCGTCGGTGGATCGTCCGAATCATCCGCACGTTTTCGAGCTTCGGCCTTTTTTTCGGCGGGACTTTCGAATGGATAAAAGCCGCCTGGAGGACCACCAATTGCTTCGTCGGGAATCGAAGGTGGAGGCGGTATCGTTTCAGCGGCTACGGTTTCGAGCAAGCTCAGGTATTGGCTTTTGGGAGTGACTGCGGCGGGAAAATGCCCGACTCCTTCCACGATTTTGCGTGCGTGACCGAGCGGCATCGTGCGCGTCATGGATTCGAATGGGCCGAGGGGCCACGACATATCGGGTCCGAAACAAGGTTCACGCCGCGCGAATGACAAAACGCGAGGCCATATGGATACGAGGACGGCTTCTCCGCTTTCATTGATTTCAATGCGTCCCGCGGCATATCCGCGCTTTGCGTCGCCATCGATGGATCCCGAGAAGGGGTGCCCCACGAAAAGCGCTCCGTGCGCGGCATCGAGTGGCGGCGGTGACCCGCGCAGGCTTCCTGCCAAATGCAATGCAAAGCGTCCTCGAGGCGCAATGGTTTTCGTCAAGCGTTCGCGCGCTGCCGCCGAGAGCGCATTGGGTGGATGATGCGTCAGAAGCAGCGCCGCGTCGTGGTCACCTATGAATTCGTCGAGCGTTCCGGCGGATGTGACCAGTTGTCGTGGGTCGATGTCGAGCGCCCCAAAAGCGTGGTGTCCCGCAAGCTCGAGAAACGCTGTATTGAGTCCAGCGATGGCATAGCGCCTATCGTTTTTTTGCAGCGTGGCAACGAAATCACCGGGAAGCAGGCCCGGATGTACGGTCACGTTGGGTCCGCGCGGGTATCTTTCGCGGAATCTCGCGAGCCAGCGAGAAAACGGAGTGAATGCGGTGGCGACGGTGGCGCGCAGGGGATGCGCGGCATCGGAAAAGAACGCATTTCGGGCATTCGAGTCGGTTTCCCACAATGCGGGGTCCGCGGCTGCGGCTGGAGATGTCCGGACGAGGTCGTGGTTTCCTGGGACGGCGAGCACGGTGGGGCGTTGCCCTAGTTTTTCGATGAAGTCGCAGAACGAGCCGAGTCCTTCGGTGACCATTTCAAACTCGGCTTCGAGGCCGAGGAGGGCCAGGTCGCCCGTGATCACGATGACATCGATGCTACCAGTCTTTTCGATGACTTGGGTGATGTCGCGTTCGAGTTCTTCGCGGAATCGTGGGCGTTGCCACAGGGTGCCGTGGAAGCGGACGTGGAGGTCGGTGAGGTGCAGCCAGCCGAATCCGGACATGTTTGGGAGCTCCGGCGCGGATGTTATCGTGCTCCTCGGGTCTTGGGGTGAATTTTCGTGAATTTTGGCGAAATTTCGGCGGATTTTTGACGCGTCGCGTAGCCGGCCTGTGGCGCGTCATCATATTAGGTTGGCACGACAATCCATTATTATGTTATTGGCATGAAAAACCATTGTAAAGCATAAAATGGTGCGTCGTGTAAATCGAATTGTATCGCGCATTCACGAGCCCGAAGGCGTCGCCTCGACCGGATTCGCGTTGAATTCTTTGTATTGATTTGCGCCCGAGTTGGCGCTCGAGGGGTCAGGAGGTGCGGCGTCAAATGCGGGTCATCAATGCTGTCGGCTGACCAATACGAGCGGGTCGGGTCCCGGTGCAGCTTCGAAATCGTCGAGACCGTCGAGGATTTCCCATGTAGCGCATAATGCCGGCGCCTCTTCTGCTGCCGCCCAATCACCGGTGCGGGACAATTGTCCCCCGGAAATTTCTGCTTCGCCATCCATTCTATCGCGCACCATAATTTCACCAGCATGAATCGAAACGTTCACGTGCACGCGCGGATCGCCATTCGGGCGGTGCACGAGCTCGTCGTGAAAATCCAGTGCAAATCGTAATGCAGCATTTCGTCCGGCCGGCCATGTCGATGGATCGCGCGATAGTAGCCGAATTCCCAGCACCTCGGCACTCGTGCTCGTGCAAAGCAGAAACGAATTGTCGCGAAGCCGTTCTTCGGCCATGGAGAGAACTCGCTCGATTTCGGCGGCTAGATTGTCGGCGTCGTCTTCGGCGTCGGCCCGCAGGCGCAATTCCACATAAAGTCCAATGGCAAATCGAGGCGTTTCAGCGAAGAGCGATCGTCCCGTTCCTGCGGAAATGGCGTGGCGCAAGGCGCGCATGAGCGCATGCACCGACTCGTAACGACGTTCGGGGCGTTTTTCGAGGCATTTCAATACCACCGCATCGAGCTCGCGGGACAATGGCGCTCTTTCGCTCGGGCGCGGCGCGGGTTCTTCCAAGTGTTTTCGCACGAGCTCCCCCGGCCAGGACGATTCGAATGGCAATCGTCCAGTCAGCAAGCGATAAAGAAGGGCGCCGAGTGCATACACGTCCGTGCGAGCGTCCACCGGTGCGCACAAAAGCTGCTCGGGGGCCATGATCGTGAGGGTACCGATTTGACGATTGACGGACGTGAGGCCCGTGCCGGACGACGATGGTTCGACGAGCTTGGCGATTCCGAAATCGAGAAGCTTGACGTCACCGCTCGGGCCGTCCATGACCATCACATTGCTGGCTTTCACGTCGCGGTGCACGATGCCGGCGGCATGGGCAGCGCCGAGGGCTGCGCATATGGGCTCCATGATCGCGAGCGCTTCTTCTGGCGACAAACGTCCTCGAGCGGCGAGCAGCGCATCGAGCGTCACGCCGGGGAGGTAGTCCATTGCAAAAAATGGCGTGCCGTCCTCGAGCGATCCCACTTCGCGAATCTCGACGATGTGCGGATGACGAAGGCGTCGCAAGAGCTCCACTTCGCGTATGAAGCGGCTGATCATCTTTGGCATTGGGGCGAGCGTCGGATGCAGAATTTTGACCGCCACCTGCTCGTTGCTCTCGGCATGGCGAGCAAGATAGACGGACCCGCAGCCGCCGCGGGCGATGCGGCGCTCGACGACGTAGCCACCAATCACGGTGTCTGGAGGCAAGGGTTTGTCCTCGCGTGGCTCATCGAGGTGTTCGTCGCGTCCTCCACTGCCGCTCGATTCCTCCAATCGTTCCATTTCTTGACTACCCCCATCGTGAAAGGCCATGACCCGTCGATACCACTGCGGGATGATCGATGTCGATCCCCACATGTGGGTATGGTCCGAGACTGGCTAAGAAAGCAACCTATTTTTCATCTTCTTCAGAAGCGGATGGAACCCCCAGACTTTCACGGCAAGGCTCTCAAAATCGTTCGGTTTCTTCCTGGTTGTGCGTCGGGGCCGTTCCGAATTGCACGATCGGGTAATCCCCGATGTCACGATGGCTTGGACACGTTCTATCGTCGGTTATGTATCACGAGTGGAAAGTGCAACGCCCGTACTCCAAGAACGACTGATCGTGTGCTTACTCCTGATTTCGCGCTATCGTATCTGCGTAGTTTCGGCCTGGGGGGGCAACATGTTCAAGAAGTCCAAACTCGTTTCGTTTCCGTTCGTGTTGGTTTCGGCCCTGTCTATCGTCGGATGTGGTGGTGGTCATTCAGCGGGATCCGTGTCGGCCGTGCGGGCACCCGATTCCTCATTCCGGGGTACGGCAGACGCTTCCTCGGGCTCCGTTGTTATACCGAACTCACTCGACCCCGCGGCGCTCGTGCCGAACGACCTCGGGCTGTACCCATTGTCGATCGTCGGCATGTCGCCCAAGACGGCGGAAACGCTCACTGGACCCGACGGCTCGCAGCTCCGCAAATTCTTGTACTACGCCGTCGGTTGCGCGCTTGGCAAAGCGGACCAATTCGAATTTACCTGGATTGACGCACACGGCGTCGAGCGCAATGAAAAATACAAAGGAATTGGTGGATTTGCGCCGAACTGGCGCGAAGCGGCGCTGAGTGTACGCGAGCAGCAAATGGTGAGTGCTTGTTTGGCAGCACGGACGAATTGGTATGCCGAGCACGTGAATGTCTCTTTGCGCGGAAGCTCCGCGCAGTCGTTGACAAATAGCGGTCAAGGCACTGTTTACAAGGTTCGAGAAGGCGCCTACTGGGGCAACCTATTCGGCCCGAACCCCTATTTGCGCGCTTGCTACGTTCCTGAAAATGTGGTGTACTCCCGATCTCAGCTCCGCGATTGCGCAGCAGGGCATCTCGAAGATGACGGTACAGTGTCCGGGTGCGGGATGATCGAAATTGTCGGCCCATGCAACCAAGCCTGCAGCCCTTCGTCTGCGGCCGGCATCTACCCCGCCTGCTTGACCGGCGACAACTTTTCGCCCAATGGACAATCCACGTACGTCATGGCGACCTATCTCCACGACTAACATGAACTTGACGATGCCTGGAATCTTGCTCGATGTCTGAAGACCGTTTGGGACGGAAAGTGTCGCGCTGTTCGCAATGCGGGCAGCGAATCGATTCGGAGGGGTGTCCCACGCACAAGCTGCCATTGGATGAATCGACCGGATTTCCGGCGGCACCCGAGCCCGATGGTCATGTTCTTCCGCAGTTTTCAGGCTACCGAACCGATCGCGTCCTCGGATGTGGTGGTTTTGGAACGGTGTACGCGGCGTCGAGCATCGGAAAGGTGCAGCGGCGCGTTGCCATCAAGGTGGCTCACGCGACGAGCTTAGACGCACAGCGGCGGCTCGTTCGCGAGCAGCGGACCCTGGAGGTCATTGGGCCGCCCCATGTTCCAGCCGTCATCGAATTTGGCGAATCGGCGCAGTCGGCGCCGTACATCGTGATGGAGCTCGTCGAAGGCACGCCTCTCGCCGAGCTCCTCGGGGCGCGTAAACCGCGGCTTTCCGTGGCGAACGTGTGCCGAATTGCTGCGGTCCTGCTCGAATCTCTCGGGGCCGTGCACGCCAAGGGTTACGTTCACGGTGACATGAAGCCGGAAAACGTACTGCTTTCGGACAACTTTGCCCACGCGACGGTGCTCGACTTGGGACTCGCTCGGCGACAGTCCGCAAGCTCGATTCGAGACTACGGTTCGACCCCGCCAACCACGATGGCTGGCACGTTGGAATACATGTCTCCGGAGCAATGCGAAGGGCGAAGCGGCATCGATGTTCGAGCCGACATCTATGCCGTCGGCGTGATGCTATATGAGATGCTCACGGGGCACGTGCCGTTTTGGGGGCCTGCCGCTGCAGTGCGGGAAGGGCATCTGAGTCGTCGGCCGGCGCGTATGTCGACCAGTGCCGACGCGAGCTACGGGGCGAGCGCGTCGAGCGTCGATGGTGGGGCGAAAAGTCCGACTTTCCCGATCCCGGTAGAGCTCGAAGAAGTCGTGTTGCGGTGCCTCGAAAAGGACCCGCCGGCTCGCTTTGCGACCGCGGACGCTCTTCGTGCGGCGATCGGCACGGCGATTGCCGCGTCGGCTGCGAAGGAACCTCGCGACGTCGTGACGGCGGCACGCGGCGATGCGGAGCGTGCAGCGATTGTCGAGCCGCCTGCGGAATCACGGGACCCATCGCCGGATCTCGCGCTTGGCGCTGCGAAACCGGGCGTTTCGGCTGCGAGCGAACGTCGCACGGTGAGCCTTTTGCACTTCACCTCGCCGCTCGATCCGATTGCGCTGCGTTCGCGCATCGAGGCGATTGGGGGCTACGTGATGCGTGCTGCTGGAGGGCGCAACGTCGTGAATGTCGTCGCCTTTGGGCATGATGGCGCAGAAAACCCAGCGCGGCTTTCGTTGCGGGCAGCGCAAGACTTGGTTGAACGGGGCATTTGCGAGCGTGTGTGGGTCGATTTGGCGACGGTGTCGGTCGCCACGCGCCAAGACGGGTCCAAGCGTTTGCTCAGCCCGCAACTTGTGCGTGGGGATCGTGCGCCGCTGCCTGCAGGAAATGCGCCGATCGTTCTTTCGCCGGCGGCACGGGCGGTTCTCAGCGAAGCGGACTTGCGCATCGTGTCGGAACCGCACGGCGCGCCGGTCGTTGCCGAACAGGATTTTCCCATGACGGAAGACCCGACGACGCGGCTCGGGTATGCCGGTCCGCCGCTCGTTGGGCGCGATGACGTGCTCGAAACGCTCGCTGCGAGCGCGTTTCGTGCCACGCGTGAACAGACGCCCTCGATCATGGCCGTGTTCGGGGAAGCGGGCCATGGCAAGAGCCACCTGCGCAGGTTGCTCGTCGAACGCCTTCGTTCGCTGGTGCCTGCTGTCGTCGTGCTCGATTTGCGTGCGCGCGAGCCGCTCGTGGGTGGTGGTGACTGTGTTCGAGATTTGCTGATCGGAGCGCTCGGGCTGCCGACGATGGTGCCACTCGATCAGCGTCGTGCGACGTTGCGTGATCGCCTGGGAGCTTCGAGCAGTCCGGAAGCGGAAGCGGCGCTGGCATTGGCGCTTGGATGGATCGAGCCGCGCGCCGAAGACACGACGGAGTTTCCAGGGCTCAGGGCTCTCGAGGCCGCTCCGTTCGCGCTCCGAGCGACGCTAACCGTTGCTGGTGGTGAAGCGCTTCGGCGCCGTGCCGAGCGCACGCCGCTTTGCGTGGTTCTCGATGATGCGCAATACGCCGACGACGCGACCCTATCGATCCTCGAATACGCAACGCTTGCCGAGGCGCGAGCGCCGGTGTTCGTGTGCACGATGGCGCGGCCGGCTTTTCGGGAAATGCGGCCTTCGTGGGGTGATCGCGCTGCACATTGCGGGGTCGTAGAGCTCGACCCGCTCGATGCTGCGAGCGCCGCGGCGCTGTGTCGAGCGCTGCTTCATCCTGCCGAAAACGTTCCGGAATCGGCCGTGCGCCGGCTGGTCGAACGCACGCAAGGCATTCCGCTCCTGATGGTCGAGCTCGTGCGCGGATTAAAGAAGGCGAACATCGTGCGCAGCCGTTACGAAGGCGCGCGAGGGTTTTACCTCGCAACCGACGAAATCGATCGAGTGCCGGATCTTCCGCTCATCGAATGGCTCGCTCACCGTGAAATCGACGCGTTGTCCCCCGCAGAACGAGCGCACGCGAGGCTCGTTGCAACCGTGGGTGTAGACGTGACCACCGAAGAGGTGTCCGGCATTTTGCGTGGGATTCTGCGTAGGTTGGACAATTCGGGTGATGCCGGCGAATTTCCTCTCGATGCGCGCATTGGCATCGATCGGCTGCTTGCGGCGGGCGTTTTGCGAAAGCAGCGGCATGGTCGCGTGGGTTTCCGCCACGGGTTGGTGCGCGAAGCGATCGTGCGCGGTGTTCCCGAACAACTGCGGCGCAAGATTCATCTCGCGGCCGTCGAATATTATCGCGATGTGCGCAACACCATGGACGGCGCTTTCGAAGAACTGCGCCTCCCGCAGCTCGCATATCACGCCGCACGTGCGGGCCACTTCGACGTCGCCGAGAATGCGTACTTTCGGCTCGCAGAAGCCGCTCGAGCTCGTCACGCGTACGTCGATGCCGAACGGTTTTACACGCTTGCAGTCGAACAGTCCGACGCGCGGTTGGCGCTCGCGTCACAACGCGACGAACCGGGTTCGGCGCCGCCCGGCTCCGCGATGGCCTCGCGTGATGACGAACAGGCCGGGGCGGGAGTCGTTCACCGTGGTCATCGACGCAGCGCGTACCGCGGTCGCGCGCTCATGCGGTATCGCGTCGGTCGTCATCACGACGCGCTGCTCGATTTCGCCGAGGCGCGCAAGCAAACGGATTCGGACGATTTCGTCGAACATGCGGAGATTTTGCTGGATGAAGCCACGGCGCTCGATTGGATGGGCGACCATGTGCGTTCCCGCGACAAAGTCCTCGCCGCCAAGGCACTTGCAGAAGGACGATCGACGCCGGCGCTCTCGGCTCGTTTGCATTTGGCGATCGGGCGTTCGAGCTGTCGGTTCTCGAACATCGACGAAGCCGTCGTGGCGCTCGAGCGCGCTGCGGCCGAGGCCGCAGCATTGGGCGAGGAGGGGTATGAGACGCAGGTGATCGCGCTGCTTCTGCTTGGCTGGCTCGAACAGGGACTCGCCAACTTATCCAACGCCGAACGGGTGCTCGACCGAGCCGTGTCGCTATGCGAGTCGCACGGCGATGCGCTTCATCTGGGAAGCTCCATCAACAGCCGTGCAGTTCTTCGTGCCTTTCAAGGCGACACCATGGGCATGACGGCCGACTTCGAGCGTGTCATCGCGCTCGGGCGCGAGCTTGGTCAGTACTTCCTCGAGTTTTCTGGACACAACAACCTCGGCGAATTCCTTTTTTGGATGGATCGTATCGATGACGCAGCGCCACACGTTGCGCGTGCGCGCAGCATCAACGAGCGCTGGGCTGCGGGTGGCTTTCGCCCCGAGACGATTCTCCTCGAAGCGCGCATTGCGCTTTATCGAGGCGACATCGACCATGCGCGGGCGCTCGTTCAGCGCGTACGCGGTGAAGGGGCCGCGCAGCTCACGGCTCCCTCGGACGACGTCTTGTGCTCGATGGTGGAGCTTGCAACGTGCGATGCCGACGATGCTGCGTGGGATGCGCTCGAGGCGAGGAGCGCGCGGTATTCGGTGGGGCAGGAGCGCATCGAAGTGATCGAAGCGCGAGGCATGGCGGAAGCTCGACGCGGCAGGACGGTCGCGGCTCGGCGCCACTTCGAGCGAGCCGCTGCGCTTGCGGGCCAGATTCCCAATGTCCTTCGAGAGCGCATTCTCCGTCGCCTCGCCACTCTGACGAACGACGAGACGTGATGCGTCATGGATGCATCGGTTCGACGAGTGAACCCGTCGACGCGGCGTCGGTGCCGTAGCCAAGACGAATGGCTTGCTGGTTTTTTCTCACGGGTCGTGGCGCGGTCGTAGTACAAGCCATGCAGGAACGGGCTCGACGTCGACCGTTCGGCCGGGGATTTCGTACATGGATACGATCGTCATTGCCGTCATCGTTGGAGTCGTTCTCGTCGTCGTTGGATTCATTCTCCTGCGCGGCAAGGGCGGCTCGAAGCCCGCTGTCGACGACGCGACCTCGGATGCAAGCGACGCGAATGCGTCGGGTGCTTCGAGCAAACCCGCATCGAGCGGAGCAGCCAAGAAGGCACGTGCGGACTTGAGCGGCTTGCCGAGCCTTCGCACCGCGGAAGAAGCTGCCGAAGAAGAAAACGACATCACGACGATCACGCTCAGCCCCGCTGCGGACAAAAACAAGCCGCTGCCAAGCCTGGGCAAGATCGGAAGCGACGATGACGACGACGATGACAACGTCGTCGCATCGACCATCGCCGCCACGCCGATCGTCGTCGACGAGAACGCGGCCGACGACGAGCCTACGCGCACGAGCCCGTACTTCCTCGTGAGTGCGGCGGGACAAACCGATCGCGGCAAGCGACGCAAGTTCAACGAAGACAGCTTCCTCGTGCTCGACGAACAGGGGCTCTACATCGTCGCCGATGGCATGGGTGGTTATGCCGGCGGCGAGGTTGCCAGCGCGCTCACGGTCGAGCTCATCGAGCAAGCGTTTACGACGCAGAAGTTCGATGGGCCCACCTACAACAACGTTCCGCGTCGAGGTGCCGAAGTCGCTCGGTCCATTCAAACGGCGAACAAGGCGATCTACGAGAAAGCGCAAACCGATCCGCTCTTGAAGGGCATGGGCACGACGGTCATCGCAGCGCGTTTCATGCTCAACAAGCAGCGCCTGTACCTCGGCCATGTCGGCGACAGCCGCTGCTATCGTTTGCGCGACGGCAAGCTCGAACAGATCACCACCGACCACACGATGGCCGCGCTCGGCTTCAAAGGAGCCGCTTTCGCGCATCGCTTGCATCGTGCAGTCGGCACGACGCCCGGCGTCGAAATCGACCTCATCATGGGCCGCCCGCGCCCGAACGACGTGTACCTGCTCTGCACCGATGGCTTGTCGAAAATGGTGAACGACGAAGAGCTCCAGCAGCTCCTCGTGGACATGAAGGATCCTCAAGCCACCATCGACTCGATGATCAAGCTCGCCAACGACAAGGGCGGGCATGACAACATCACCGCAGTTCTCGTCTGCGTCCGCGCCGCGACCGAGTACATTCGATCGCTCAGTGAAAAGAAGGCCGCGAACTGACCTTCAGAGCTTGTGCGCACGGGGCGCCGCGTTCCTCGTCGCAACGGCTGCTGTCGCGCTCGCAGGTTTTTCCTTCTCGAACCCACCCGCATCCGCGCCACCTTACGCCGCGCACTTGCCGCGTTTCGGCACACCTCGCGTCGTCGCATCGCCGTCCGCAGCTCCGCCCAAACCCACATTGATCCGTGCCGACGCGAAGCTCGATCGCGCAGGCTACACGCTGGTCGGTGCTGGAGCCTTGTTTGTCCCAGCATCGTTTCATTCCGAGGACGGCGTCTTCGACTTGCTCGTGTTTTTTCATGGCAACGCCGAGCTCGTTGCCCAGAGTGTCGCCGCCGCGAAGCTCAATGCCCTCGTGCTCGTCGTCAACATCGGCATCGGTTCCGCGGCCTATGATTCGCATTATGTGACAGCAGCCGTCTTCCAACACGAGCTTGCCCGCGTCGCTCTCGCCGCGAAGTCTCGCGGGCTCGTCAACCCGCGTTTGGGACGCTTGGCGCTCGGTGCTTGGAGCGCAGGATATGGAGCGCTGCTGCGCATCTTGGCCAGCGACGACGTTTACGATCGGGCTTCCGCCGTTCTTTTGGCCGATGCTTTGCACTCGAACTTTTCCGACGAACATACGCGCACGGTCGACATGCAGCGCATCGCGCCGATCGTTCGATTTGCTCGGGACGCTGCGGCCGGAGGCAAACTGTTTGTCATGACGCACTCGGAGGTGAACGAGTTTCGTTATGCGACGACGACCGAGACATCCAACGCGCTCGTGGCTGCCGTAGGTGCGTACCGAACACGCACGACCGACTGGCCGGAACGTCCGTCGTTTCCGCTTGCACGATCAGTGATGAGCGCCGAAAGGTGGCTCGAGCAGCGCAGCGAAGCTCACAAGGGTCACTTTCACGTGCGCGGCTACCGAGGCTACCGGGAGGACGACCACATCGCTCACTTGGCACAGTCGTCGTCCACGGTGCTCGCCGACTTGGTGACGTATTGGAAGTAAGGCTTGGCTCCCAGGCCCGCTCTCAAGAAGCATCTTCAATCACCGCATGCGCTGCGTTGTACCCGCATGCGCCGTGCACGCCTGCCCCCGGGTGCGTGTACGACGAACCCAAGTACAAGCCACGAATCGGCGTTCGATAGCGAAAATACGGGAATACCGGCCGAAAGAAGAGCTGGTGTTGGATCTGCGCCGAGCCTCCTCCCAAGTCACCACCCACCAGGTTTTCATCCATCGCTTCGAGGTCCGGAGGCGTCACGATGAAGCGCCCGAGCACGCGTTGCTTGAAGCCTGGCGCAAGCCGTTCGATGCGATCGTCGACGCGATCGGCAAACTTTTCCGCGCACGCTTTCCAACCTCCATCGATGCGCGACGGCACGCGCGAATACGCCCAGAGCGTGTGCTTTCCTGCGGGTGCGCGAGACGGATCCGCAATCGATTGTTGGCCGATGACCAAGTACGGATCGTCCGGCAGTTCGCCCCGACGAACCTGCGCCGTGAACCTCGCAAGGTCATCGACGCTGTCGCCCGTGTGCACGACAGCGGCCTTCGACGCTTCTTCAGCGAGCCAAGGCACGGGGCCATCGAGCGCCCAGTCCATTTTGAATGTTCCGAATCCGTAAGAAAATCGGCGCATCGCGTCGACGATGGGAGCGGGCACGACGGCCCTGTCGAGCAGCTTCAGGTAGAGCGCGGGCGCCGATGTATCTGCGACGATGGCGCGTTGCGCTGCGATCTCTTGGCCATCCTCCGTGATGACGGCGCTCGCGCGCCCCTCGCGCACGATCACGCGGCGAACGCGTGCACCAAGCGTCACGTGGCCACCGCGCGACTCGAGGCGCGCAAGCAGCGCTCTCGTGATGGATGCGGCGCCTCCCTCCGGAACGGCAAACCCTCCGCTCGAAGCGAGCATCGTGAGCATGAAGCCAACGATGGCTCCACACGGATCGTCCGGACCAACGTCCGTGTGCAAAGCGAGAGCAGGCATGATGCGTTGCGCCGCGTCCGTCTTGAAGTGCCGTGCGGAGAATGACCTTCCCGAGGAAGCTGCGACGGCTGCGAGGCGCAGGAGGTTTGGTATGCCAAACCGGAGCATGGGTTTTACCGCGGGCAGCGTGGACAGCAGTGCACCGAGCAGCTCGTCGCGCGTGCGCGCATGCCACGTCGCCCATTTTTCCCAGGCCGCGCCGTCAACTCCGAGGCAGCGTTTGGACGCTTCGAGGTCCCGGCCTATGGCAGAGCACGTGCCATCGATCGAGGGATGCGCGCTGTCAAAGGGCGCGTGTTTCCAGACCAGCCCGTGCGCCTGCAGGTCGAGTGCCCGCAAAGCGGGGCTGGTTTGTCCAAACGGAAAAAATGCGGCCCCGACGTCGTGCAAGAATCCTGGGTTTGTCAGGGGTTCTGTCCAAACCGCGCCACCGGGCCGGCGATTGGTTTCCAAAACCAGCACGGAAAAACCGGCATCGGCGAGCACATTGGCCGCGACGAGCCCATTGGGACCGGCACCGATGACGATGGCGTCGGGGGAAAACATGCGCCGCGGTGTAGCACGGCAGCACCGTGCACGTGTCAATTTCGCAATTGGCTGGCAACGTCTTTGCGCACGTAGACTTCGAGGAAGTACGTATTCATCGTATCGGTAGGAATACCCGCTCCACGTGCGACGGGTTGCCAGCTTCCGTCGTCCGCTTTCCGCAGTCGCTCATACGATGGATATCGCGCGACGAATGTGTATTGATCCTTCATGCGCGGATCATCGAGAATGGCAGCCGTCGAATGAGTCGACGAATACGCAGCGAATCTGCGCGGGCCCTGCACGGGTCCGGGGACACGCGACACGAAGACGAATGCGGTCGGATTTCGCCCAAAAATATCGTCCACATTCAATTGCCGATCCAATAAATTTCCTGGCTTTCTTGCTATTTCGCGATCCGTCAATCCCGTCATGTCGATCATGTGCAAATCCGAAAGATACCCAATTTCGCCAATGTCACGGGCGACGACGACGGCATCTTTCGGGAGCGATTCGGCCAGCCAGTGTCCGAGCGCCGTATTCGAGTCCGCGTTGACGCGGTGCCGCAATTGTTCGAATGGGCGCAGTTTATCGTATGAATAGTTGTACCCGAAAAAACCTGCGACGAGTGCCAGGGCAAGGGTGCCCATTTCAATGGTTCGTTGAGCTTTGGCCTTTTTGTCGCATTCGGAAAGTGCAGCAGCACCCAGCGTCGCGGCGACGTACAAGAGCGGCAGGTAGGGGACGAAGTAGCGAAACCCAATCATGAAGTCCGCGCCACTCACGGCCACGTTGAAGAATCCATACAATGCCCCGGCGAGGACGATACGAGCCCGCACGTCACGCCATTTGATGAACGCAAAAATCACGACGAAGAGGGTCGTGAGACCAATGGGATCCAGCCCTTTGGCGAGGAAATCCCAAAGGTAGCTCGTGCGCGTGGGCATTCCCTGCGGAAGCTCGACGCCAAACTTGGCAAAATACGTATTCGGCACGATCTCGCCGTAATAAGCAAGACGAAAGAGCACGTGGCTCGCAACGATTCCGGCAAAGGGCAGTCCGAGCCGTTGGAGATAATCCTTGGCCGACTTTCCTTCGCGCCGTTGACTCCATGCGACGATACCGAAGGTGAAGAGAAATAAACCAATGGCTTCGGGCCGCGTGAGAGCCGCGAGCGCGTAGACGACGGAAGATCCACGGTAGCGTCGATCATCTTGTTCGAGCACGAGCAAAAACGTGGCAATGGTCAAGAGTGACGCGAAAAATATGGTTTCGAGGCCGGTCATCGTGTTGATTGCGAAGGGAAAGCTCCCCGCAAGCATCGCCGGCGCGGCGAGCGGCAAAAGGCGTGACTTTGGGGATAGATGACGCACGAGGAGAAACGTGACGACGATCGACCCGTAGCCCGCAAAACTCGAAACGGCACGAGCGAATGCAATGGGATTGAGTTGTTCCGATATCGCGAGAGGCACGGACATCAGCAATGTCCACAAGAAATTCGTATACCCCTCGACTCGTTCGCCCACGTTCCACACGAGGCCCTTGCCTTGGGCCAGGTGGCGCGCATATCGAAATGAAATGTAGGCATCGTCTTGAATACGCGCATCGAGCAGCCGAAAATGCGCGACGTAACACAGGACCAGCGCAACGAGCGCAGCGACTTGTAGTCGGAATCGACGATTCACCGAACGACCTATTCGATCCACACCGTATTGACGACCGGACTTTTCGGATCGTAAAGCACCGTCACTTCGTCGTCGGGCAATGCTCGCTGGAGGATCATGGGATTCATGTTCGACAGTTTGCCCTTGTAGGCTTTGCCGTCGACATAGAATTCCCAAATGATTTCATAGGGGTGCTTGCCATTGATCTGGGTCGTCGTGTCCTCGCCTCGCTTGACGACGAGCCCCTTGATGGCGACGCCTTCACGGAATGCGCGAATTTCTCGTCGATTCGCGCGAATGACATAAAAGAGCATGGCGGCGCCAATGATGGGGAAGATAAAGGCAAATAGGGCGGCATAGCCCATCTTCGAGCTCTTCGTGCCCTTCATGCGTGACCACGATGGTGCCATTGGTACGATTTCAACTGGTACAGTCGCTCCAGCCGTCGCGACCGAAAGGATGCTGGCATCGAGCGTGTACGATTCGGCCTCATACTTGTCGCCAGATACGTCGTAACGATATTGGATCCCGACAGGGTGCGCGCCATTCACTTCGACGCTCGTGACGACGCGCGTAGCGACGACCGTGCCCGTCGCTGCTTGGCCGGTAGCCGTAATGGTAAGGTCGGTCAGGATGCCGCCGCCGAAGATGAAAATGAAAGGAATCCCAAGCGCCAGAAACACGGCCCCGATGATGCGTAACGCGTTTTGACCGCCCTGGTAGCCGAAAATCAGATCACGCGCGAGCGGCGTCGGGGTACGCGGCGCCGGAGGAACTCGATCGAAAGCCGCGCGATATCCTCCACGCCAATCGCCCGGATGAGGCGTTTGCGGCGTGTTCACGGCCGCACCTGCGAGCAAATTCCCAACATACGTAAGCGATACTCGAACTCGCCGCCCGTGAAAATGCCTTTCGCGCCACGATGACAAGAATCTTGTCCTGCTGCCCGATTCGCGTGTACAATGTCACGCCTGGCCCCACTTTGCCCCGAAATCCGGATGAGCGACTCGACGAATTCCACACTTCAGCCTGGTGATGTCCTGCTGGGCAAGTACCGCGTCGAACGAGTGCTCGGACAGGGCGGAATGGGCATGGTCGTCGCCGCTCGACACCAGCAACTGGGCGAACTGTTTGCCATCAAAGTAATGCTCCCCGAAGTTCTCGAGCATCCCGAGGCGCTCGAGCGGTTTTTACGCGAAGCACGGGCATCTGCGCGTCTTCGAGGCGAACACGTGGCCCGCGTGCACGACGTCGGAACCCTCGAATCCGGCGCGCCCTACATGGTTTTGGAATACCTGGAGGGAACCGATCTAGATAACGTTATCAGCTCACGCGGAGCGCTCGGAATCGGTGAGGCAGCA
Source organism: Polyangiaceae bacterium (assembly GCA_016715885.1). Lineage (NCBI taxonomy): Bacteria > Pseudomonadati > Myxococcota > Polyangiales > Polyangiaceae > Polyangiaceae bacterium. The sequence goes on along the minus strand of JADJXL010000020.1, from coordinate 869,218 downwards.
TCGTATGTGTACCAAGCTTGCGAGGCGCTATTGGAGGCGCATGCGCTGGGAATCGTACACCGTGACTTGAAGCCGCCCAATTTGTTTATGATTCGACGTCCGAATGGCACGCCATGTATCAAAGTGCTCGATTTTGGTATTTCCAAGGAGCTCGGCGGGGACGCCATCAATCCGAAGCTCACGAAAACCGGCACGATCATGGGCTCGCCGCTGTACATGTCGCCCGAGCAAATGCTCGATGCCAAGGACGCGGATACGCGCAGCGATATCTGGTCGCTCGGCGTCATATTGTACGAGCTCGCGACCGGCAAGTTGCCTTTCATTGCGGAAAACATGACGGAAATCGTCGCGAAGGTGCTTTCGACGCAGCCGCTGCCGCCGAGCCAGGTTTGTCCTGGAATGTCTCCCGCGTTCGACGTGCTCGTGGGTCGATGCCTGGACAAGAACCGCGATACGCGATTTCAGACGGTGCAGGAATTCATGGCGGCCTTGCGGCCATTCGTGAACGAAAAGGACGTTGCAGGTGCGGGGGCTGCTCGCGACGGATCGTCGAGCATGGCGCAGAGTGCCGTTGGGTGGGGACAAGAGACGCTTGCGGCTGGTTCGCATGTCGTCGGAAATAGAACGGGGCGTTTTTCCAATCGAACGTGGATAGCGGCATCGGCGCTGGCTGCCGCTGTGCTGCTTGGCGGCATTGCCTTCGTCGCGACTCGACCAGCGGCGAATGAATTGACGACGCCGCCAGTGCCGACGCTGAATAGCGCCGCCATGGCGGATTCGGCCATTCCGTCCGCCGTCGCGTCTGCACCGCCGGCGGCGAGTGCATCGGCGGACGCGGCACCACCGACGATACCCGCGAAGACGACGGCGACGCCTGCGGTGCAAACGCCGGTCGTCAAAGCGACGGTGAGTGCGGCGCCTGCGTCGTCGACGACCAAGACCAAGAAAGTCAAAGGGTTCAACGATTGAATCGATTCACGTCGCCGCGAGAACCAGGCCGATCCATGAAGCGCCCGTTTCATTCGTTCGTTTTGCTCTTCGCCACGCTATTGCCCGTATCGGCGTTTGCTCAGCAGCCGGACGCGCAGGCGAAAGCAGAAGCGCAGAAGCTGTACGAGGACGGCGCGAAAGACATGGAGGTCGACGCGTATGCGCGGGCTTGTCCAAAATTCGAGGCTGCATTCAAAATCCTGCCCGATCACATTCGTACCGGGCTGACGCTTGCCGAATGCTGGGACAAATTCGGTCGTCCCGCGACGGCGCTCGGGGTGCTCGAACGCGTAGCGCCTTTGGCCAAAGCGCGCGGAGACAACGACAAAATGGCCGAAATCGACGGATTGATTGCCGATTTGAACAAGCGTGTTCCAAAATTGACCATTCGTGTACCGGATGCGTTGTCGAAGCTTCCCGGGTTCGCGATCACTCGAAATGGCACGCCGCTCCCCGCAGCTTCTTGGGGAACCGAGGTTCCACTGGATCCTGGCGAATACGAGGTCGAAGCGTCGGCCGTGGACAAACCTTCGTGGAAAACGATGGTCAAGCTCGAAACGGGCAACGCAAAAACCGTAGAGATTACGCCGGGTTGGGAAATTCCCAAAACGGATGCACCGCCCCCGCCGCCACCACCGTCAACGGGGCTGCGTACGGCAGGGTTCGTGGGATTGGGACTTGGCGCCTTGGGGCTCGGGGCATGGGGCGTGCTCGGTGGGTTGGCGATTTCTCGGAATTCGAGCGCCAATGGTCATTGCACGCCGGACAATATTTGTGACGATATTGGATTCAATGATCGGCGCGAAGCGATAACGCTCGGTCATGGAGCGACCGTGGGATTGATTGCGGGCGGGATCTTTGCGGCCGCGGGCGTGACGCTCGTGGTGCTTTCGCCGAGCTCGAAATCGAAAAGCACGAGCTTGTGGGTGAATCCTTCGGGGATGGGCGTTCGAATGACTTGGTAATGGTGGCTGGGTCAAGGAACGTTCCTTGCGCAGCGAAAGCCAATTTCGTCGGAGGGATAATCGTTCGGATCCTTCAGGTCCGGCGTGCTGTAGGCTCGAGCGAACGTTTGTAGCTCGATGGGCCCCCTGAACCAACTGCCGCCCCGGAGGACGCGATCCATGCTTGGACTGAGGTTCGCGCAGTTCGAGCAGCTTGGTGAATAAGGGGTGTTGTACCAATCGAGTGTCCATTCCATGACGCTGCCTGCAAGATCTGCGTGGCCAAAGCGCCCGTCGCCTTTGGGGGACGTCCAGCCGACGAATGCGATGTCGCCGATTTCGCAGGCCGCTTGATTGCCGTCGGCGGCGCAGTCGTACACGGTATAAGACGCGTCGATCATGCTCGACGAGGGCGGATCCGACCAAGGATAGATGCGCTGTTCATTGCCGCCCGCCGCCGCGTAATTCCATTCGGCTTCGGTCGGTAGGCGTCCCCCGTCCCACGCGCAGAAGGCGAATGCCACATACCAATCGACGCAATTGATGGGGAGCTCGTCATTGGCGCCTGCATTGGCCGACCAAGTGGGGTACGAGCAATTCGCCAGCGCATCCGTCAGAGCGGCCTGCGTTGCGGGCAAATACGTGTCCCAAGCTGCGTTCCACGCGCTCCCAGCGATGGTTGGATGTTGCCCGGCGTCCAGGTCGGGCCGGCTGCCTGGATATGCGTCGACGAATTTGCGGAATCGCCCGACGGTCACCTCGAATCGATCGAGCCGGAAATCATCTACTGTGGCGGGTGCGTCGGGGTTATTGCTGCGATTGTATTGTCCTCCTGTCACGACCGGCGATGCGCAGCAATACTCGTCACCGCCGGGACCGCATGTGGATGTGAGTCCAATGCAGCTCTGGGCGACGCAGGCCATACCCGCACACAACCCCGAAGCGCACTCCATATCCGCAGCGCAGGTGTTCCCATGCGATACCTTGCATGTGCCATTGTTGCAGACGCCCGACGCGCATTTCGTGTCGTCTGTGCAGGTTGCCCCGTCGCTCGTCAGGCAGACGATGTCACATTTGCCCGATTTGCACTCATTCGATTCGTCACATGGGCTTCCATCCGATACTCGACAGGTCATGTCGTGACAGATATCCGTCCAGCATTCGGCGTCGTCCATGCATGCGTCACCGGTAATCAACTTGCAGAATTGTTCGAAGCAGAAGCCCGATGCGCAGTCTTGATCGTTCTGGCAAGCGCCGAGCGTGGGCACTTTGCACGTGGTGTCGCATATCCCCGACATGCAATCCGTCGCATTCGAGCATGGAAAACCGGTATTCACTTTGCATTCGCCTGCGCCATCACATACATTCATGGTTCCGCACGACGTGCCTGCTGCAGCAGCTCGGTATTCGCACTTTTCATTTTCGCAGATGAATTTTCGACACGCCGTGTCGGAGGCGAGCTCGGGCTCGTCGATTCCCAGCACGGGCACGCATGCTGAAAAAAGCCCGAGGGTGCCGAGCAGCACGAAGCGCGTATGACGACGCAATGAAGCTTTTGGATTCGAGTGAAGCATGGATGGGACGGTACAAGAGGTGAGGGGCGAGGCGCAAGGGAATCGACGCACCGGCGGAAGTAACGCGGCTACCTCGCACGTTCCCGCGCCATACGAATCGTCGCGTGAACCGCCTCGATCCAGCGATCGGGAAAGCGGTTTTTGTCGACCATCCACGCCTCCACGCTCGGTACGGCGAGCGTGATACCCAGTTTTTCGTCCGCTACGGCCGCAGCGAGCAAACTGCCTGCTTCCGGCATCTTTCGACTCCATTCATCGCCCACGTGCTGCTCGAATGTCGACGCGCACGCGGCCATGACTTCGTCGTTCACGTGCGTTCGTCGCGCAGTCCCAAGGATTTCCGCTGCTCGTAGTAAACCATCGTAATTGCTCGCATTGTCTGGCACCGCTGCCACCAATTCCTCGTGCAATACGACAAGGTGACGTTCGAGCAACCATTGAGGCATACCGCGCGCAGACAAAACCTGACCAAGCCATGTGATTTGTTTTGCCATCACCGCGGGAGCGTGTCCTGCCAATGTCACGAGCCACGCGCTGTCGCTTCGCGTAAACCTTGCTCCACGCGAACCATAACGCCATTTGTAGTACGGATAGCGACTCCAGCTTCGCTCGCCTGCGCGCAACGCCGCATTGATCTCGCGTTCATCCTGCGGAACGCCGTGCCGCCCGGCTTCCCAATTGAGCGTTTGGACGAGCGCTGTTGGGTTTGTCGTATCGAACGGATAGAGCGCTTCGATGATACGCGCCATCGACGCAAATGCCTCGTTGGCTGCTTCCACGATGCGAGATCGCTCCGTTTCCCCAATGGAAGCTGCATTCATGCGCCTCCGGAATGACTTCCATGCGTCGCCTTCGTCGTCGTGACTTGATAGATAAGCGAGCCCATTCGAACCATGCAGCCCGAACGCGTGCGCGACCTGATTTTTCAAGACCGCGCCACCGAGCGTCGCGCCCGTGAATACATAAAGGTATCCGAGAAGTGAAAGGGGATCGACCTCGGCGCGTTGACGAATGCGTTGCGCAACGAGTTGTGCTCGGATAGCTGCGACCGGTGACTTGGGGATTTTTTGCGGCTGAAAAAAAGCGATATCACGTTGAAGTCGCGGCGTTTGTCGTATAGAATCGTCCCACACTTCGCGCACGACATCATCATTGGCACTTGCCGTCGCCTGCTCGAGACTCGAATGAATGACCAAGAGCGCGCCGAGAAAACCGACGTAACTCTCGAGCGGCAAGTTGCCGGCAGCCAATGCCGCGGCAAACGGGAGCAGCTCCGCGCGCCGATGCTCGACACGCGTCGCCTCGCGAAGACAATCCATGATGGTAACGCTCTGGCGCATGCTTCTGCGCCGGAAGGATACGCCGAGAAAGCCGAAATGGCAATCGTTCGAAGCTCTGCTGGATCGTGGTGTAGGAGCGGGCACTTTCTCGGAACTCCCGTCTCGGTTGCTTGTCCAAGTGGCCCCATGACTCGTCGCCGCTCGTCCGTGGCCTTGGTCCTCGTCACACTTCTGTCCGCCTGTTTGCCGGGGGCCACCGCAAAACCGCCCCAAGCTCCCATTCGCGGCGAGCTTGCACCGGGTCCCGCGCCCTTGTCCGTTCCCACGGAGGCCGGTCCTTTGCGCGTCGTTTTTGCGTCTCCGCGAGATAGCGCCCCTCATGCGTCGGAAATTGCCATCGTTTTCAATAAGCCCATGCGCGCCGTCGGCGCCGATCCGAGCGGCCCTGCATTGCCGATCGAGATGACCCCGAATGTTCCTGGAAAAACGAAATGGGTTGGCACGACCGCCATCAAATTCATCCCAGAAAAACCTTTTGCCAAGGCCACATCATTTCGGGTCGAAATTCCCAAGGGAATCAAATCGGCCGACGGCACGCAGCTCGACGAAGGGTTCACATTTTCATTCACGACCGAGCGGCCCGACATTTCCGGCAGCGAACCCGATTCGAATGCAATCGCCGTTCGACCCGACGCTCCGATCACATTGTATTTCAACCAGCAGATTCAAGCGTCCGAGGTGTCTCGAACGGTAACGGTCGTCGCAAACAAGAAAAAAATTCCCTTCGCAATTACCGAAATCGAGAAAGATCACGCCGTCTTGGCGCCTCGCACGCCGCTCCCGCGCGACACGGAAATCACCGTGCACATCGATTCGTCGCTGCGCGCAGCCGAGGGCGAATTGACGATGGGCAAGGCCAAAGAAATACGATTTCGGACGCTTGGGCCATTTGCCATTGCGAACGTCAAATGCACGCCGCATCCAACGGAAAAAGGAGCTTGCGATCCGAACGGGGACCACGTTGGCATGACCCTCACGACGCCCATTCCGTCGGAGCTTTTGGAACAAGCCATCACCATCGAGCCACCGACCGATTCGTTTTACGTGTATGAAATTGGTGGCGACGAAAATGGTCCGTCGGAGCTTCAGATCAATGCGAATTTCGAGCCAGGAAAAACGTACTCGATAGGTGTACGATCGTCGATTGCCGGTCGTCCATTGCGCGATGTCCACGGACAATTCTTGGGGGCGCAAAACAAGCGCAAACTGCGCTTCGGCAATTTACCTGCGGAGGTCACCTTTGGCGCCACCGGGATCTATTGGGCTGCCAAAAAGCACGTGCTCCCCGTAGGCGTGCTCAATGCCCCCGAAGCGACGATTTCCATGTTGCCCATTCGGCGCGACGAGCTACTCGAACGACTCGTTGGCCACAACAAAGATCTTACGGCATTGAATGGAGCAAAACAACGTATCGTGCCTGGAGGCAAGACCAACGAAAGCAATTGGCAGCGCATTCTAGTGGACGATTTGTTGCCCACGCCATCGACCAAAGGCCCGATCTTGGCGCGAGCTTCGTTTCGACCGGCGGGCACATCCGAAGTTGCCGTCGTCGAGCGTGAAATGCAATTGACCGACATTGGCATGTATACCAAAACCTCGCCCGATGAAGCGGTCGTGTGGGTGACGCGCCTTTCGAGCGGTTCCGCCATCTCGGGCGCGCGCGTCGATTTGTACGAATTGCCCGCGAAAGGCCAAGCGAAGCTGCTTTCGACGTCTCGAGTGGATTCGACGGGGCTATCGCTCGTGCCCGTTCGTCTGGGAGAACCGAGGCCCGATCGGCTCGCAGTCGTGGTCGAACACGGCGACGATTGGGCATATCAAACGATCAAGACGCAGCGTCTTGCGGAACCCGTGGGAAAACTCTTTACCGGTCGAGGTATCTATCGTCCCGGTGAAAGTGTTGAAATCAAGGGCCTCGTGCGGCTTCCCGTGACGTCGGGTCTCATTACACCCAAAGAAGGCGAAGTCATCGTACGAGTGACGGATTCGAGCCATCATGAAATTGCTCGAGCGCGCCGAGCGTTTTCGCGTTTTGGCACATTTTCTGCCGAATTGCCCATTCCTGCGGATGCGCCGCTTGGACTTTACCACGTCGATGCCAAGTTCGCCCGAGGACGCTTGCGCTCGCGTTTTTCGGTCGATCAGTATCGGCCGATCGAGAGCAAAGCGTTTGCTTCATGGGACAAGGACGCATACTTCGAGGGCGATCGTTCGATATGCGTCGCGCGCGGAGAGCACTTGTACGGCGCGCCGATGGCGGGAGCGACCGCTAAAATCGTCGTCAATCGTGGGTACGGTTCGTTCAGCATTCCAGGGCTCGATCATTTTTCCATTGGAATGCACGATGCCGGTCCACGAAACGCTCGAATCGCCCAGGCTTCAGGGCAGCTCGATGCCAAGGGCGCGTTTTCTCTGCCGGTGGCTGCGGCGTTGCCCGGCCAAGTCACCACCGAAATGATTACGTGCCAAGCCGAAATCATGGACCTCGACAGGCGCGTTCAAATCGCTGAAGACAGCGCCATCGTGCATCCCGCCGACGTGTATGTGGCACTTGCAAATCCAGAAAATTATTGGATTGATCCAGGCAAGATTATCGAGCCAAAAGCGCTCGTGGTCACGCCCGCGGGGGAACGTCGCGTTGCGCCCGTGCATATCGAAATGCTTTATCACACGCGGAAAGACGATCGGTCGTTTGAAGATCGGCTGCTCGCGTCGTGCGACGTGACGTCCGGACAAACCCTGGTGGGATGTTCGTTTCAAACGCCAAAGGAGGATCCTGCGCCCGAAGACGAAATCATCATTCGCGCCACGACGAAGGACAGCAAGGGCCGCACCGTGGCTTCGTCGTATGCGCATCGCATCGAAGCATTGCCCACGCCGGCAAAGCCCGCTGCATCCGGAGCGAATACACCACCACCGCCACCGCCACCGCCGCCGGTCGAAGTGGAGCCACCGAGATTGAGAATCGATATGGAGTCGTGGCTCGAGGTCGGAAAAACGGCTCGGGTGAAGCTGTCGTCGCCATTTCAAGAAGCCGCCAAAGCCATGGTGACGTTCGAACGGGAAGGAATCATTTGGCGGCGCGCTTTGGAGCTCGCGCCCGCTGGCACGATTACGGTGCTGGACGTGCCCGTGACGCCGGCCATGATGCCGAATGTTTTGGTCACGGTAACGGCGATATCGAAAAACGATGTGAAAACGGACGAGGCTCACGTAACCGTCGACGCGTCACCGCGGAAATTGCAAGTCGATGTGCGTACGGGAAAAATCAGAACGGAACCCGGTGATACGCTGGATGTCGACGTCATCGTGACGGACGCTGCGGGAAAACCCGCAAGCGGCGTGGAAGTGACGCTCTGGGCGGTGGACGAAGGGTCGCTCATGTTGACCTATTATCGAACGCCGAATCCCTGGGAGGCGCTGTTTTCCAATCGTGATTTGCTCGTGCGGTCGACGAATGCGCGAGACGAGCTATTGACGACGTGGATGGGACGTCACCGCGTAAAACCGCCGCAAGTGCGCATGGGTGCGACGTCCGTTGGTTCGCGTCGAGGTGATTTCCGACAAACCGTGGCATTTTTGCCGGATCTCGTGACGGGCGCGAATGGCCGCGTAAAACGAAAAATCAATTTGCCCGATGGGCTCACGACGTATCGTTTCATGGCCGTTGCCGTCGCGGAGGACGATCGGGCGGGATCGGGCGATGCACAAGTGCAAACGTTCAAGCCTTTTATGGCGCGTCCTACGCTTCCGCGGGTGATTCGAGCGGGAGACGAATTCGAAGCGTCGGTGGTCCTTTCGACGATTGATCTGCCCGATGGCAAAGCGACGATTGCGGCGAATGCGAAGGGCCTTTTCTTTCGAGATTCCGGGCGCAAGGTCGTCGACGTGGGGCCGGATGCACCGGTCGAAGTCAAATTCCCCTTGCGCGCGGACCGCATTGGAAATGTGGCGTTTTCCGTGGATGCGTCGTATGCATCCGGTCGGCAATCTCATTCGGACAACGTCGATTTGCAGCACCAAGTGCTCTCCCCAGCGTTGCTCGAAACGGTTGCGGTATCAGGAGAAACATCTCGAGCCATTGCTGAACGAATTGCGAATTTGCCCGGAATTCGCAGCGATGCGGGAGGGCTGTCCGTGAAGCTTTCGCCGTCGCCCCTCACGGGCATGGTATCGGGCCTCGAGCAGCTCGTGGACTATCCTCATGGGTGTACGGAACAAACCGTGAGTCGTTTGGTGCCGCTCTTGGCGCTGCGCGACATTGCCGACGCATTTCAAGTTTCGCTTGGGCCGACCGGGCGAGGCGGCAAGCAAAAGACGGTGCCGGAGGCGCTCCAAAATGCGGTCGATTCGGTGCTCGCCAATCAAAAACGCAATGGTGGATTCGGCCTATGGGCAACGTCTGAATGGACCGATCCTTGGGTAACGGTGTATGCCCTGTGGGGTTTGTCCCAAGCATCTCGGCGAGGGTACGTCGTGCCAAAAGATGCTTTGGATCGCGCGGTGAAAGCCATGGAACCGATGTTCGACGCGATTGGACCCGATGCCGACACGCTCTTGCTCGAGCGTGCAGCATTCGGCCTGGATGTGCTCGCATCGATGGGTCGCGGTAACGAACCAAAAATGAAGGCGCTTTTTGCTGAAAGGGGGCGTCTTTCCATTGAATCACGAGCGCTCCTGTTGCACGCCTATGCGACGGCCTTTTCCGAGGCACGAAACGAGATGGCTGCCTTGACGGCGGATGTCTCCGCTGCAATTCGGCTAACGGGGACGGGCGCATACGTGGAATCTGGTGGCACCCGTAATGCATTTGGTTCGGACATCGTCGCAACCGCGATGGTGCTGCGAGCGATGGTAGCCGTCGACAAGGCATTTGCGGTCGCACCGAGGCTTGCGACCTATTTGCTGGAGGCTCGAGCTTCCGGGAATTACCCCACCACCCACGATGCTGCATGGGCGCTTTTGGCGCTCGATGCGTATCGCAAGACGCTGCCCGAACCCAAACAAAACTTTGATGCGCGGGTTTTTTTGGGAAATGGATTGCTCGCCGATGTGCACTTTGCGGGCGAAGGACTACGAGGCAAAACGATTCATGTTCCCATGCAGGACGTGATGAAAGCGGCGGGCGGACCGCTCACGTTCGAGGTCTTGGGAAGTGGGCGACTTCATTACGATGTGGAGCTTTCGTTTGCGCGGACGGACATGCCGGCCGAAGCTGTGGATGCAGGGTTTTTCGTGACGAAAACATTGCAGCGCGTGTCGGAATTCGGCGAATCGACGGCGGCGGTTCAGAAAGACGAACCCACGTTCGTGCCCGGGGAAGTCGTGGTTTGTGAAATCGAGGTCGTGACGCCTTCGCCGCGTTCGTTCGTGGTGCTGGAGGATCCCATTGCTGGAGGATTCGAGGCGGTATCGATGGATTATCGTGAGGGTGGAGCGTGGCTAGCGCAACTCGAGGCATCACCGGCCGATCGTCGCGAAAAACGAGATGACCGAATGGTGTATTTCATCGATGCATTGCCGGCGGGCATTACGCGCTTTCGGTACTTGGTGCGAGCGATGCACACGGGCAGGTTCCATGCGCCGCCGACGCGGGTGGAACAAATGTACGATCCGACCATCTTTGGGCATACTGCTGCGATGCATGTGCGTGTGGGCCATTGAGCTAAAGGGGTAGGCCCCGGTCGCGGTCCGAATTTTCGGACACTTGCGGGACCCCGAACTCGCCCGCTTCGCGGGCTCAAACAGCGGGGCCCCCCCGCGCAAGTGCCCGAAAATTTGGACCACGACCTCGATTCGAACTTGCTTTGGCTTGTTTCTTAGGGAGAGGGCGTTGTCCCATTGATGTGGCTGGCCGTTTCGACTAGGGTGCTCGTTGCCTTCCGCGGACAAACCTCGTGCGCGGAACGGCGGGACTGTTTTCCAGGAGTGCAGCCATGTCGAAGCGTGCGAGTCCGCTCGCGTTACCTTTTGCGCTGATCATTGCGGCGCTGCTCCTGATCGTCGGTATGCCGCAAGCAGCTTTCGCGGCCACGACGATTCCAGGTGGCAACGTCAACAACCAAACTTGGACGCTGGCCGGTAGCCCGTATCTCGTTCAAGGCGACATCACCGTTCCAGTGGGATCGACCCTTACCATTCAAGCTGGCGTTGACGTGCAATTTGCAACGTCGGACGCCTTGGCAACCGGTCGGAGTACGACGAGGGTCGAAGCGACCATTCGAGGCAACCTCGTCATTCAGGGGACGGCCGCAAATCCCGTGACGTTCAGGACTCTCAATGCCGGTGCAAGCAACTGGTACGGCATCGTCGTCGACAATGCGGGTGCCTCTTTGACGACGACGAACCTCGTCGTGCAAAATGCCACGTACGGCATTTTGGTGAGCGACGCATCGCCGACGATCGACGGCTTGACGGCGATTGGCAATCAGTACGGCGTGTATTACGAACGCGCGGGCGGCGGAGACATCACCAATGGGCTCTTCCGAAGCAATACGCTGGCGGGCGTCTACATGGCGACGTCGAACAATTCGATGGCAACGGTGTCCATCAATCAATCGACGATTCATGCCAATGCGAGCTATGGCGTCTATGCCGAATCGACGACCGGTTCCACCGCCACGATGAACGTGACCAATTCGATCATCACGCAGCAGCAATATGGCGTGTATCGATACACGTTCAGCGGATCGACGACCATTTCGGTCACGTATTCGGACGTGTGGGGCAATTCGAGCAACAACTATTCGGGCGTGGCGGCAGGTGCGGGGAGCTTTTCGGGCAATCCGCTGTACGTGACGGCTCCGACGAATTTGCGCATCACGTCGAATTCACCGTGTCGATTCGCGTCGAGCGGCGGCACGGATATCGGAGCACTCCCGTACACGGGCGATGAAACCACGGCGCTCGTGGGCGTTTTGTGGACCAATACGACGCTCGGCTTGGCAGGATCGCCGTACACCGCGACGGGCGATCTGACCGTGGCGCCCGGCGTGACGCTGACCTTGGATGCTGGCGTCACGCTGCGTTTTCCCACGAACGACGCCATGCAATCGAATAACAACGTCTCCCGCTCGGAGCTCATCGTGCAAGGTTCGTTGAAATCGAACGGCACAGCGGCTCAGCCCGTGACGATCCGTTCTTCGACAGTGGGCGCTGCAAATTGGTGGGGCATCGACATGCGTCAAACGTCGACGAACAACGTGTTCAACAACATCGTCGTGAACGACGCGACGTATGGCGTGCGCATTTCGGAGGGCACGTTCAACATCGATGGGCTCACGGCAAGCGGCAATCAATATGGCGTGTACTTCGAGCGCGCTGGGGCCGGAACCATCTCGAACGGTCTGTTTCGAAGCAATACGCTCGCGGGCGCTTACATGGCGACGTCGAACAATTCGTCCGCCACGGTGTCGATCAATCAGTCGACGTTTCATTCGAACGCGAGCTACGGCGTGTACGCAGAATCGACGTCCGGTTCGTCGGCAACGATGAACGTGACGAATTCGATCATCACGCAGCAGCAATATGGCGTGTATCGGTACACGTTCAGCGGCTCGACCTCGATATCGGTCACGTATTCGAACGTGTGGGGCAATTCGAGCAACAACTATTCGGGCGTCTCGGCGGGCGTGGGCTCCTTCTCGGGCAATCCGCTCTACGTATCGGCTCCGACGAACCTCCGCATTACGTCGAACTCGCCGTGCCGTTTCGCGTCCAGCGGAGGAGGCGACATTGGAGCCCTTCCGTATGCAGGCGATGCGACCCCGGCGCTCGTCGGCGTGCTCTGGACCGATACCACGCTCAATTTGGCGGGTTCGCCGTACACGGCTACGGGCGACATCACGGTGGCTCCCGGTGTCACGTTGACCCTGGATGCAGGCGTGACGCTGCGTTTTCCGACGAACGACGCCATGCAATCGAATAACAGCCTCACCCGATCGGAGCTCATCATCAAGGGCACGTTGAAGTCGAATGGAACGGTCGCTCAGCCCGTGACGATTCGTTCTTCGACCACCGGCGCGGCGAATTGGTGGGGCATCGACATGCGACAGACGTCGACGAACAACGTCTTCAATGGCATCGTCGTGAACGACGCGACCTATGGCGTACGCATTTCGGAAGGATCGTTCCCCATCGATGGGCTCACCGCGCACGGCAATCAATACGGCGTGTATTACGAACGCGCCGGCGCCGGAAGCCTGACCAATGCGCTGCTTCGAAGCAATACCTTGGCAGGCGCGTACATGGCCACGTCGAACAATTCGGCGGCCACCGTGTCGATCACCAACGCGACCATTCATGCCAACGCGAGCTATGGCGTCTATGCCGAATCCACGTCGGGATCGACCGCGACGATGAACGTGAAAAACTCGATCATCACGCAGCAACAATACGGTGTCTACCGCTATACCTTCAGCGGATCGACATCGGTTTCGGTCACGTATTCGAACGTCTGGGGCAACTCGAGCAACGACTATTCGGGCGTGACTGCGGGGACGGGCAGCATATCGTCGAACCCGCTCTACGTATCCGCTCCGACGAACCTGAAGCTGCAAGGATCGAGCTTCTGCATCGACGTCGGCACTGCGACGGGCGCTCCGAACAAGGACATCGAAGGCACCCCAAGGCCCCTCGATGGCGACGGCATCGGCGGCGCCGCGCACGATATGGGCGCTTATGAATATGCCATGGCTTCGGTATGCGGCGACGGCATCCTCGGCGCGGGCGAAACGTGCGACGACGGCGCGCAAAATGGCCAATACGGCAAATGCAACAGCATGTGCAACGGCCCAGGGCCTTTCTGCGGTGACGGCATGACCAACGGCCCCGAGCAATGCGACGACGCCAATGGCGTGAACACCGACGGCTGCCTGAATACATGCGTCACAGCGACCTGCGGCGACGGATTCGTTCGTAATGGCGTCGAAGAGTGCGACGACGGGAACATGATCAACACCGACGCCTGCGTCATGGGCTGCACGAATGCAACTTGCGGCGATGGATTCGTGCAAATGGGCGTCGAGACGTGCGACGACGGCAATATGTCGAACACCGACACGTGCACGAATGCCTGCGAAGCGGCCATTTGCGGTGACGGATACGTGCAAGCAGGCGAGATGTGCGACGACGGAAATACGTCGAACACCGATGCTTGCTTGAATAGCTGCTCGAATGCAACCTGCGGCGATGGGTTCGTCCGAACGGGCGTCGAAGAGTGCGACGACGGGAACATGATCAACACCGACGCGTGCGTCATGGGCTGCATGAATGCAACCTGCGGCGACGGGTACGTGCAATCGGGCGTCGAGCAATGCGACGACGGAAACACGAACAACAACGACATGTGCTCGAATATGTGCGCTTTGGCGGGTTGCGGCGACGGCGTCGTGCAAGTCGGCGAAGAGTGCGACGACGGCAACATGAACAACGACGACGCATGTCTCAATACGTGTGCCAATGCAACCTGCGGCGACGGGCACGTGTACGCGGGCATGGAGCAATGCGACGACGGCAATACGAGCAACACCGACGCTTGCTTGAACACGTGCACCAATGCAAGCTGCGGCGACGGGTTCATTCGTATGGGCTTCGAGCAATGCGACGACGGCAATACGAGCAACACGGACGCTTGTTTGAATACCTGCGTCAATGCGAAATGCGGCGACGGTCAGGTGCAAATGGGCGTCGAGCAATGCGACGACGGCAACGTGAACAACACGGACGCCTGCTTGAATACGTGCATCAATGCGAGCTGCGGCGACGGGCACGTGTACGCCGGCATGGAGCAATGCGACGACGGCAATGCAAGCAATGCGGACGCGTGCCTCAACCAATGCGTCGACGCGAGCTGCGGTGACGGATTCGTTCAAACGGGCGTCGAACCATGCGACGACGGCAATGCCAACAACACCGACGCCTGTCTCGTGGGTTGCGCTTTTGCCACGTGTGGCGATGGCCATGTGCAATCCGGCGTCGAAGCATGCGACGATGGCAACATGGTCGACGACGATGCGTGTCGCAACAATTGCTCATTGCCCGGTTGCGGCGATGGCGTGGTCGGTCCGGGTGAAATGTGCGACGATGGAAACACCGACAACACCGACGCATGTCTCAATACGTGCTTGTCGGCAACCTGCGGTGATGGGCACATTCAATCGGGCGTCGAAGAATGCGACGACGGCAACCAAGTCGACACCGACAATTGCGTGAGCGGCTGCAAGAATGGCATCTGCGGCGACGGTTTCGTCAAAGACGGCGTCGAAGCATGCGACGACGGCAATGTCGAGGTCGGTGACGGCTGCAGCGACACCTGCACGACCGAGGGTCAAGGTGGCGCTGGCGGTGGCGGCGGAATGGGCGGCGCCGGCGGCGCTGGCGGCATGGGCGGCGCTGGAGGCGGCGGAATGGGCGGCGAGGGCGGCATTGCAGGCGCTGGTGGAGCCGCTGGCGAAGGCGGTTCCGGCGGCGCACCCACCGATCGCCCGGTCGATAGCGGCGGCTGCGATTGCCGCACGGCCCCAGGTACCGACAATGACGCGGGCGCCATTGCATTCGTCCTCGGCGCGCTTGGCATTGCCTTCGTGCGCAGGCGCAAGGCTGCCTGAAATGCCGAGCCTCTCCGGCTCCCCCTCTCCACGTAGCGGCGAAGCCGCGAAGCTGGAGAGGGGGTCGGGGGGTGAGGCGCCGGATGACGATGGCGATTTGGTTACTCTCCGAAAAACCTACCGCGATATTCAGCGCCGAATCGGTTGCATCGATCCGTACGTGACCGATCGCCAGACCCATTCCACGGGGCCAAAGCGAAAATGTCGCAGCCAAACGTGGCTCCACGCAATCTGCAGCGCGAACACGCTGAGCGGCAGGTACAGTGTCGTCCGCAGGCCAATGTCACCAATCGCGCCGAATCCGACGCCGTAATAAACAATGATTGCTAGAATGCTTTGGCTCAGGTAATTCGTCACAGCCATTTGCCCGGCAGGGCCGAAAATGGCCAATTTGTCGCGCCACCACGGCCGCTCCGTAAGCAGCGTGAGCGCTGCGACATAAAACGCCGCGAGAATGGGAAGGGGGACGTCGAGATTTTCCCGTGCGGGTGTCTGCGCACGTCTCGGTCGCCGACGTAAAGGTGTGAGCGTGTTCTATTCTTCGCCGTCGTCTGCTGCTCGTGAATACTTGCGCCAAGGCAGCGTAAACGCCGAAGACTTTTCGCGATCCTTCAATTCGGTCAAAATCGCGCCGAGCTGGGCTTCGCGCGCTTGAGCCAATTCGGACTTGCAGAGCGTCAATGCCACGTTGCCGCTGCGAAGCGCCGCCTGCGTCTTGTCCTCGGCCTTGTCGGCCTCGTGAAATTCAGCCAATTCCTTTTTGAGGTTTGCGAGGAACGCGACGCGGATAGGGTCATTCTCGGGGAGCGCCTCGAGGTTCGCGACGGCGATATCGGCGCGCGCTGCGAAGCTATCGGCACGCATACGCTTCAGGATCGATGGCGCATCAGGGAGGATCTTCGCGACATCGTAATTCTTCGCGCTCATCGTGCGACGCAATTCGGTGTACACGTCGACGACATCGAGCTTTTCGGCATTCTCGATTGCGCGCGCGCGGAGCTGGTCGTCTTCTGCGGCTTGCAGCGCCGCGAGCCGCGCATCGATTTGTGCGACGATGGCATTGGCTTCATTTCCAATGCCGACGAGCGCCGGATGACGCGTGCCGAGCGCTATGCACATCGCTCCGCGCCACACGAAATCCGCTCGAAAAGCATAGATCGGCGTCTTTTCGGTGTAGGACTGGTAAGTATTTTTGGCCATGAGTATCGCCTCGCCTTTCTACGAACTGTGGACGACGATACTGGGCACGACGGTGGCGAGTCAAGAATTTTGTATGCGAAAGCTGTGAGGGGCCCGTTGGGTCAAGCGCATCGGGGAGGGCATCCGCCGATGGCATTGCAACGCCTGGTTTTGCCTTTCGCGATGCCGCCGATGCCGTCACAAGCGTTTGCAGCGGCAGGTGTGCATGCGCGTGCGTTGCAACAAGCGCTTGTGACGAAAGGTGTGCATGCGCGAGCGTTGCAACAAGCGCTTGTGATGACAGGTGTGCATGCGCGGGCGTTGCAACAAGCGCTTGTGATGACAGGCGTGCATGCGCGCGCGTTGCAACAAGCGCTTGCAATGGCGTCGGCGTCATCGCGCCTGCCGTGACAAGCGTTTACAGCGGCGGGCGCGGATGAAATGGATCAGGGCGCGTGTTGCAGTGGGTGCTGACGATGTCGTCGACGGAAGGCAACATGCATGCGTTCGGATGCTGGCTTCGTCGATGAGCGACTGAGAGCTGGGGACCTGTCCGAACGGAACGGCGGGAAGAATTCTTGTCGCTCGACGAGGGATGATGGTACAGCATCGGACCACAATCGAAGCACGGTGCGACATGCGACTGCGACGCGCGCGAGTAGAGCGATTCAAGAAGTTCGAGCCGCCGGGGATCGAAATCGACTTTCGAAACAAGGCTTTGGGCGAAATAGCAGACGAATATTTGATTCTTGGGGACAACGCGTCAGGAAAGACGACCATCCTTCAGGCGATTGCCCTCACGCTCGCGCTTGCGCAACGCAAAGTTCAGGATTTCCGTGAGTTTTCGTGGACCGGATGGGTCGCGGACAGGTTTCTCGCGCATGGCGATCCCGTTGTCGAGCTCGAGGTGGAGTTTGACGCGGACGAGCTCGAGGCCACGCAAGAAGCTGCATCGCGGTGGTGGGACGCTACGCATCCAACGGGACGGACAGGGTTTGTGTCGCCCGGCGACAGCGAGCTGGTTACGCTGCGTCTCGAGGGCGCTCGGGTACGTACGCTCGGCCCTGAGAACGAGATATTTCAATTCCAGGGACGCTCCTATGCGGCGAGCGGAGCGAAGATGGATAGGAGGTTACGGGATCTATTTCCTCGGCTGCCGGGCGTTTTTTGGTACGACCAGTTTAGAAACACGGCGAGCTCCATTGCGCGTGAGCGCGATCAGCGGGGGATTGCCGTTGGGACCGAGCTCCCTTATTATCTTGGCATTGCGCAGGTCGAGGAGAATTTAAAAGAATGGTACAGTATGCGCGAGCAGCGTGGGCCGCATCCGAAGGCGGATTTCTTGGGCCAAATCGAAGCGCTTTACAGCAAAGCTTTTCCTGGTCATACGTTTGCGGGGCTCGAGCCCATTTATGATGGTCCGACGCCGGGAAAGACGCGTTTCATCCTCAGTGACGGATCACATACGTACGCGCTTGCGGAAATGTCGTCGGGAGAGCAAGCCATTTTTCCGATCTTGTTTCAATGCGTGAAGCAGCAGATTCACCGTTCCATCGTCATCATTGACGAAATCGACTTGAACTTGCATCCGCCGCTGGCGCAGTTGCTTCTTGGGCTGTTGCCGATGCTCGGTGAAAAAAACCAATTCATTTTCACGACGCATTCGAGATCCGTGTCGTCGCTCGTCAGCCCTCACACGATTACACGTCTTTCGGAGGGTAACCCGTGCCTGTGACTGAACTGCTTTGCGAGGGCAATGCTCACGGCCCGGATGTTCGCTTGTTGAGCATCATTCTTCGAGGGGCTGGGCTTGCGGTCACACCAAGCGGAGGGAAGGACGGATTTCCCAACACGGTCATTGCTTGGCGTCATAGCAACCCGAACGTATGCGCCTTCAAGGATAATGATTTCCCGAGGAAACCGCTTGGCTGGGTGCCGCATCCCGTATCCAAAGCTTTGGAATGGCAAGTCAAGCGCGACGATGGGCATCACATGGTCGGCTGGATGTGGGGTCGTAAAGAAATCGAGAACTATTTCATCGATCCTGATGTTCTTGCTCGCGCGTTCGGATGGGACGATGCAAAGAAGGCAGGATATTTGGCATTGCTCGAGCGCATTTTCGATGACCTGGCTTGCGCGACCGCTGCGCGCATGGCGCTCACGGCTTGCGCACCCTTGCGGAATCGCGTCGATACGAAGGTGCCGCTCAATGATTCACCGGAAGAATTGGAGCGTCATCTCACCAGGATTGCGCACGACCATAGCACCAATACAGCCCTCGACGGACAAAAATTGCTCGATGCATTCCATCAACTGCTACCGCAATGTCGTCGTGGTGGGATTTTTCGTGATAATGCACTGATGGTATTCGCTGGGAAAAATATCCTCGCGAAGATGCAGCAGATGTCGGGAATGGATGCGGCGCTCAAGGATGTCGACAAGCTCATCGAGCGAGTGCTCCAGAGTCTCAAGGATGATTCGGCGCCCCACGAATGGCTGCTCGAATGCACCGCGATTCGCGAAGCTGTGATGACGTGGAGTCCGGCTGCGCGACAATAGTTTCGCCGACCATCAGCCCTCATGTGCATCCTTGCGCGTTTTCCACATCTCCCAGCATAAAATCGTCGCTCATTCGAGGGGCATCCTAACACGTTTGTACTAGCCAGCCGCACGGATTCGTGTCTACTGTGCCGCCGCGATGAAAAGCGACGCGACCGCAGCGGTGCCCGTGGAGCGAGGGGCGATCGACGAACAACCGCTCGAGGCGGCGCCCGCTCCCGGACGCTGGACAGCGTGGACCCTGACGTGGGTGTCGTACGCGACGTACTATTTGGGGCGCAAAGGTATCAGCGTCGCGAAAGCTCCCATTGCGGAAAGCTTTGGCAAGGACGCGCTCGTCGGGGTCGATACGGGGTATCTCGCGGCCTATGCCGTGGGGCAATACGTGAATGGATCGCTGGGCGATCGCGTGGGCGCTCGAAGGCTCATCGGTGCGGGGATGCTGGTATCGGCCGCAGCGTGCGTTGCATTTGGTGCATCGAGCCTGGGTATTGCGTTTTTTCTTGCGTTCATGGTGAATGGATTCGCGCAATCGTCGGGGTGGCCGGGCAATATCAAAGCGATGGCGGAATGGACGACTCCGACGAACCGCGGTCGCATCATGGGGGTGTGGGCGACGTGTTATCAAGTCGGCGGAATCGTTGCGACTTGGTTTGCCACGCTGATGCTGGGGCTTTGGGGCTGGCGTGCGAGCTTTTGGGGGCCCGCCGTCGTCGTGGCGCTCGTGGGCGTGCTGGTGCTTTTGCTATTGAAACCAGGCCCTGGCGCGCTTGGGACGAGCGCGGCGAAGACGGGTAACCCGGAAGATGCTGATCCCATTGCCGTTGCTGCAAAACGCAAGGTCGAACGAAGGAGGGTGCTGCGAAGCCCGACGGTGTGGTGTTACGGGGCGTCGTACTTCGGAATGAAGCTCATTCGTTACAGCATTTTATTTTGGCTGCCATTTTACCTGACCACCGCGCTCGCGTATTCCAAAACGACGGCGGGGTACATGTCCATTTCCTTCGAGGTGGGAGGCGTCGCCGGGACGATGCTGATGGGCACGCTTTCCGATCGCAATCGGCGCATTCCTCGATCCATGTTCGCCGCCGCGTGGCTCGTCATGCTCGCCGGGGCGCTATTTCTTTATGCTCGCATCGGCGCCAGCGGCATGGTCACCAATTTCGTCGTGATGGCGCTCGTCGGCGCGCTGCTCTTTGGACCGGATTCACTGATCAGCGGCGCAGCCGCCCAAGATGCCGGCGGGCCTTATGCAGCGGCGACCGCTGCGGGCGTGGTCAATGGGATTGGATCGGTCGGGGCCATTTTGCAAGAATACGTGACGCGCGGGGTGAGCCAAAGGTACGGCTGGGACAAGCTGTTTTACGTGTTCGTCGCGCTTGCCATGTTTTCGGCCATTTGCTTGGTGCCGACGTTCCGATTACGCGGGAAGTGAAAGGGGCTTTCTGCGAGGTTCCAGCCTGAATTTTTCCGGCACTTGCGGTTCCCCCCAAACTCGTCCGCTTCGCGGGCTCGGACAGTGGGACACCCGCAAGCGCCGGAAAAATTCAGACTGAAACCTCTTGTTACGATATGCCGATCACCCAAGCAATCCAAGCGCCTCGTCCACGTGATGATCACATAACCCCACCTCGAGGTCCGTTTTCACGTGATACGCGGCCATCGGCTCGAGCTCCAAGTCGTCGAGAATGACGAAACTCGTCAATGGAGTCGGGTGGGCATCGATCCAAGCTTGGATCTCTTGGCACCTGATGAAACCAATATCAGGGAGCCCCCGCGCGTCGTCATGGCTATGCACGGGCGTGCATCCAATGATCTCGCCGTCGAATCCCGCGTTGGCAAGGAGCACACGCAGCTCGTCCATCGTATGCTGCACACGCCACGTCGACGAAACGACGACCTTGGCGCTCGATCTGCGCACGATCGCATTCAGGCGTTCAATGGCTGCCGCGTTGAAGCACGATGAACCAAGCCCGAACGCAATGTCGCTCAAGCTGTTGAGTACCCCGTCGAAGTCCAGAAAAACGACTTTCATGTTTCACCGGACTGTCGACGACAGGATTCAATAATAGAGTATTTGCGTGGGATGCTCGAGCAGCGAGCGGAGCGCCTTGAGGAAGGTAGCACCAACGGCACCATCGACCACGCGATGATCGCACGATAGCGTCATGGCCATCTTCTTTCCAGGAACGACCTTGTCGCCTTGCACGACAGGTTCGCTGCGGACTTGTCCGACCGCCAAGATGGCTCCTTCCGGCGGATTGATGACCGCGGAAAATTCATCAATGCCGTACATGCCCAAGTTCGAGATGGAAAACGTTCCATTGAGCATTTCTTCGGGGCGAAGTTTTTTGTTCCTCGCTCGGCCCGCGAGATCGCGCACTTCCGCCGCAATGGCTGCCACGGTCTTCTTGTCGGCATCGCGCACGACGGGTGTCACGAGGCCATCGGGAACCGCAACGGCAACCGATATGTCGACGCGGCGGTGAATCAATATCGATTCGGGTGTGAATTGCGCATTGCATTCGGGAACGCGACGCAATGCAATGGCACACGCCTTCACGAGCAGGTCGTTGATCGATATCTTCGGCGGATCGTGTCCTTTTTCAGCGGATGCAGCAAGATCCGCATTCATTTGCTCGCGCAGGGCCGCAAGCGGCGCCGCATCGATGTCGATCGTCAAATAAAAATGCGGAACCGTTTGCTTCGATTCGGTCAGTCGTCGCGCAATGGCTTTGCGCATCATGCTGAGCGGTCGAACTTCGGGTGCGGCCAATTCTCCCGGCACTGCGGGCATTGCAGCCGGTGCAGCCGCGGGTGCAGCCTTCCCGAGGTTGTCCAAATCGCGCGCTACGATGCGCCCTCCAGGGCCGGATCCCACGACGCCCGCAAGTTCGAGCCCGCGCTCCCGCGCCTGCTTGCGCACGTACGGCGATGCTTTGATGCGCCCCGGTTCCGCAGGCGGCGTCGGTGCTGGTGCTGCAGCAGGCGGCGGAGCAGGCGGTGCAGGAGCCGCTGCCGCCGGGGGTGGGGGAGCTGCGGGCGCTTGCGGGGCAGGCGCTGCTTTGGGAGCTTCCGCTCGAGCGCCCGTCAGGCCGGAAATGTCTTCGCCCGGCGAGCCCACGACGGCGACCGGTTGGCCAAGACGAACCATGCTGCCAGCGGGCGCGAGAATGGCGAGGAGCGTGCCTTTGTCGAACGACCGATACTCCATCGTCGCCTTGTCGGTTTCGACTTCGGCGAGCAGGTCGTCGATGGCGACCGTGTCGCCGATTTTCTTGTGCCAAACGCTGATCTGTCCCTCTTCCATCGTGGGGGACAGCTTGGGCATGTCGAGAACCTTGGCCATTTTGATGCGTCTCCGCGGGCAGTTGTCGCAATCGCTACGAACCGTCTAAAGCCCTTTTGCGTTATCGGTAGAGCACGTCTTTGACCGCCTGTGCAATTCGGTCGGGCTGAGGCAATACGTATTGCTCGAGTTTGGCGTTGTACGGCATGGGTACGTCGCGGAACGTGACGCGCAAAATGGGCGCATCGAGCTCGTCGAACGCGAGGCGCTGAATTCGATCGACCACTTCCGCCCCGACGCCTCCATAAGGCCAACCTTCGTACGCCAAGACCGCGCGATGCGTCTTTTGCACCGTGCGTACGAGCGATTGTTCATCGAGCGGCCGAAGCGAACGCAAATCGAGGATCTCGACGTCGATGCCGTCCTTTTCGAGGAGCTTCGCGGCTTCGAGCGCGACGTGCACGATACGCCCATAAGAAATGATCGACGCGTCCTTGCCCTCGCGTACGACATTGGCTTGCCCCATGGGCACGAGCGCTTCCGGGTCGTCCGAAACTTCGCCCTTCACGTTGTACAGCGTTTCGCTTTCCATGAAGAGCACGGGGTCGTCGTCACGAATGGCGGTTTTCAGCATGCCTTTGGCATCGGAGGGGAACGCGGGCGCGAGCACCTTGAGGCCGGGGATGTGCGTATAAAAATGCTCCATCGCGTGCGAATGTTGCGATCCGACTTGCCTCGCCGAACCATTGGGCGCTCGAAAGACGATGGGGATGTTGAGCTGGCCGCCGGACATTTGTCGGATCTTGGCGGCGTTGTTCAAGATTTGATCGAAGGCGACGGCCGAAAAGTTCCACGTCATGTATTCGACGATGGGCCGAAGACCGACCATCGCTGCGCCAATGGATAACCCGGTAAAACCACTTTCAGTGATCGGCGCATCGATGACTCGCTTGGGTCCAAACCGTTCGAGCATCCCTTCGGTGACCTTGTAGGCACCTTGGTAGGCTCCAACTTCTTCGCCGACGAGGTAGACGCGCTCGTCGCGCTCCATTTCCTCGATCATGGCGGCCCTGAGCGCCTCACGGTATCTGAGCACGGTCATCGCGCAAATGCTCCTGCATAGGTGGTCGCTTCGAGAAGCTCGGGACCAGGTTCGGGACTCTCTTCGGCAAAACGAATCGCATCTGCGACCAGGTCATCGATTTCAACTTCGATTTTGTCGAGCGCATCGGAATGCCCCTTTTTCTCGAGCTCCGCACGGCTCACGAGCAAGGGATCGTTGCGCTTGCGTTCTTCGAGCTCTTCGGGCGTGCGGTACCTGCCAGGATCACTCATCGAATGGCCACGAAAACGATACGTGCGAATCTCCACGAGCGTCGGTTCGCTCGTTTCGCGCGCTCGTTCGATGGCATCCGCCAATCGGTCGCGCACTTCGAGCACGTGAGCTGCGGAGAATCGATCGCGCGCCATGCCATAACCAATGGCTTTCATCGACACGTCTTCGTTCGAGAGCGTCCGCGATAGCGAGGTTCCCATTGCGTATTCGTTGTTCTCGCAAACGAATACGACGGGCAACTTCCAAAGCGCGGCGAGCGACATGCCCTCGTGAAAGTCGCCGATGCTGACGGCACCTTCACCGAAAAACACGACCGACACGCGCCCATCACCTCGGTACTTCGATGCGAACGCGGTTCCAACGGCGACGGGAACATGCCCGCCGACGATGCCGTAGCCGCCGAGCATGTTGTGCTCGCGATCGAAAAAATGCATCGACCCGCCGAGGCCCTTGGAACAGCCCGTGGCTTTGCCGAAGAGCTCGGCCATCGCTGCGCGTGCGGACATGCCGCGCGCGAGCGCGAGGCCGTGATCGCGGTAGGTGGTGATGGCGTAATCGGTTGGCTGAAGAGCGGCGACGGCCCCGACGGCGATCGCTTCTTGGCCGATGTAGAGGTGTAGGAACCCCCCGATTTTTCCTTGCGCGTAAGCCCGCGCAGCTTCTTCTTCGAATCGCCGGATCTCGAACATCTGCCGATACAGCGAGAGGTGGAGATCGTCGGAATGATCGCGCGTGGTGGTCATGTGATGGCCTTTTTACACCGAACGGCCTGTCATGTCCTTTTAGAACGGCGATTGCAAGGGGGTATTGCGCATGGGGCCGCGCAAACGTTCAGCCCCCGCAAGTCGCGTCGCAACTCGTCCGAATGCACGTAGCGAGCGCCTCGATCGCCGCCACCGCAGGTTCGGTAGCTTCCGCGGGGCAGGCGGCGACGACGCACGTGTCGAAGTCGCTCGCTTGCGGATCGAGGCATCCGGCCATGCGTGCGCATGTCCAGAGTGCATCGCATGGGGTGCCCGCGCTGCACGCCAAGGCTTGTTCGCAGCACATGGCGAAGACGCACTTGTCGCATGCGGTGTCGCCCATGTCGGGGACGCACGTGAGAGGGGCGGCATCGATGCCCGCATCGACGTCGGCATCGGCTTGGGCATCGCCGTCGGTGCCTGCGTCGTCGCTGCCTGACATGCCGCTGGACGTTGCGGACGGGAAGAGAGGTTTGTCGGTGTCCGAGCTGCAACCGAATGCGGCCATGACGAACAGGATGAGGCTCGATGCAGCTACGATGACATGGCGCATGGGTTTGTCAGGGATTGGGTGTCAGCGCTTGTTCTTGCGTGCGCGGCGGATGAAGTGCGTGCCCAAGGCAAACGCGAGGCCGAGGGCGGCCAGGGGCGCCGCGCCGTTCGGGGCCGAGGGAACCGAGCAGCCGCCGCGATATTCGAGCACTTCGGGGGGCGCTGGCGTGCCGCCGTCGCCCATCGGGCCCGCGTCGGGCAGCGTGGATGACTTGCACATGCCGCTGACGCAGATGTTCCCCGCGGCGCATGCATCGGGAGCGTCGTCGATGACGTTGTTGCAATCGCTGTCGACGCCGTTGCACTTGTCGACGGCATTCGGATTGACCTCCGGATCCGAATCATCACAGTCTTCCTTGCCGCAGATCGATGCTGCGAAGCCGTCTCCATCGAGGTCTCGGCAGGCAAACGGTGTCGTGTCCATGTCGATGGTGCCGTCGCTGCCTTGGCCCTCGCCGCCCGCGCACGCTTCGATCGAAGGACCGCCGGACACGTCGAGTACGGCTTCCGGTGGAGGCGCTGGTGCACCTCGGAGCCAGATGAGCCCGCCTCCTCCCGAGCCGCCGCTTGCGGTCATTGCTTTGCCGCCGGTGCCGCCGGTGGCGAGCAGGCGCGCCTTGGGGCCCCATGTGAAGAGCGACGCTTGCAAGCGGATTTCGCCGCCCGCGCCGCCGCCGGAGCCGACACCGTTGACGGCAAAACCCGCGTTGCCGGACACGTTGATCGTTCCAAAAATCTGAATTTCTGCTGCTTCGAGAATGATGCTGCCGCCACCGCTTCCACCGATGGGTCCCGACGATTTGCCTCCGGCACCGCCCGCACTGCCCAGCGCGAACGTCATCGGATCGCCATACTTCGTACCACCGACGCCAAAAAGCCCCGTGGCGCACATCGAGTTTGTCCCGGCGCCCCCATTGCCAAAGTAGGCTCCTCCGCCGCCCGACGAATCCACCGCATAACCACCTCCGCCCGGACCGCTGCCCGCCTGGCCGGTGACGCCGCGATGGCCGGCACCGGCCGCATTGAGCACGCCGCTTGCTTCGATGGTGATCTTGTTGGCCTTGATGTGCAGTCGCCCAGTGCCGCCGTCAGTGCCCACCGGGATGACGCTGAGCACGCCGCCGTCTCTGATGGTGACCGTGGGGTAGAAGTACGGTTCGTCGCCGCCGAGGCTCTGCGGCAGGTCTTGCGTGACGACGAGGGGCATGGCGCCAGCTTGCGTTGCACGTGGCCACAGAAGTCCAAGCGCAAGGAGTGGGGCGGCAATCGAAATGCGGAAAAAGTTCGAGCACAGATGATGGGTTGTCATGGCAAACGTCTCGCGTCCTTCGCCGGAGCGGATGCCGTAGCGGGGGCTCGCACCGGCGCAGAAGATGAAGTGGAAGGCGGCGCCGACGGCGCCGGAGACATTGAAGCAGAATCGACGGGTGTCGCGGCGGTGTTCGATGCACCCCCCGCATCAATGGAGCCAGACGTGCCTCCATCCGCGTCCGAGGTGCCTGCGTCGCTCGGCACGCCAGCATCTGCGTCGGGGCCTGCGGAGCCCGACGTTTCAGGCTGAACCGATTCGGCTGACGATCGGATTCGCGGAGGACGCGCGGTTGAAGGGCTGACGCTCGGGCGTGGGCGTTCCGATGCCGACGCCGCCGGTTCGGCGGATGCGCTCGCAGCGGGCTTGACGGACAGGCGCGGATCCTCGTCGTGACGCAGCGCCGTGTGCACGAGCAATGCAGCCGTCACCGTCACGACCGACGCGCCGAGAACGACCTGGCCCCATCGCCTTTCGCGTGGTTCGGCCGGCGCTTCTTGAATCAGCATGCGCCCGGACGAGCTCGTCATCATGGGGCGCGGCGGAGGCGTGATGACCGGCGCAAGCGCGTCTGCGAGCAGCTCGCCAAGGGCCTCGCAGGACGGGAATCGGTCCGCGGGTGACCGAGCCATTGCTCGTATGAGGATCTCGTCGACGTCGGTCGGCAAACTGCGCTCGGCGCAAAAGCGCTCGGGAGGATCGTGAGCGATCCTTGCGGCAACTTCGACGGCATCGTCGCCGGGAAACGCGCGTTCGCCACGCAGGGCTTCGTACAGCAAAGCCGCCAGAGAGAACTGATCACTCGCCGGGGAAAAGTTTTTCCCGCCGAACGTTTCGGGAGCGCTATAGGCGGGAGTTCCCATGAGGCCACCCGCGTGGGTGAGCGTCGAGTTGGGGATGCGGGCGATGCCAAAATCGGCGATTTTTGCGCCCGTACGCGACAAGATCACGTTCTCCGGTTTGACGTCGCGATGCACGATCCCTTCGTTGTGCGCACACGTCAGCGCGCTTCCGAGCTCGCGAGCCAATCGCGCAGTGTCCGCCGGTGATAGCGGTCCCTCGAGCAATCGTTGCTTCAGCGTGGGCCCTTCGACGTATTCGAAGACGAGGTACAGACCAACCTCGGTGTCCTCGCCCATGTCGTGCAAGGTCACGAGGTTCGGATGCGCGACGCGGGCAGCAGCTCGCGCCTCGTTGCGCATGCGTGCGAGCAAGCCTTCGCGCACGTCGCGGGGCACCGCGAGATCATCGCGCAAGAGCTTCACCGCCACGTCACGACCGAGCACGGGGTCATGCGCACAGAACACGCGCCCCATGGCTCCTTCGCCGATGAGGCGCAAAACCTCGTAGCGCCCAATTTTCTTGGGAAGCTCGAAGTCGGGCTGAGAAGACAAGGGCGACGGCACGCTCGAAGAAAGTTTTAGCCCCGTACGGCCAGAGTGGGAAGGGCGAGACGGTCGGAACCTCGGCTCTGCGCGGTATTTGCGATCGAAATGCGTGCGCCAATCCTTACACGTTCGAAAGGTTCGTCCGATGTGTCCAAAACGTGCATGGGTCTAATGACGGGATCCAAACCCAAGCCGTCCTTCGGCCCACAGCAGCGCGCCTGCGGCCAGCTCGAGATGTCCGTGGAAAAACGCGAGCCGCAAATAACCGTCACGCGCCTCGCCCGGTGCAAACATCGCCCACCCAATGAGCGCAAGAGCTCCAATGACGGAAAGCCACAGCAAGATCGATCCGAGGTCCGACGTCAGCGCGCGAAAACTCTGTCCGTAAGAGCGCGGAGACTTGCTCGGACGATCGTCCTCCGGCACGAGCCTGAGCCAGACGACGTAATGCGTTGCCTGCGCGAACGCATAAAGCAAAACCAGACGCACTGAGTTGGGATCGAAGGGCGAGGGCGTCAGCGATTGACATAGCTCGAACATGCCGAGCCCCGTCCACGGAGCTTCGAGTCCTTTCGTGAAGTCGTGGAGCGGTGAAGCAAGACCCAGAAGCAGGACGATCGAACCTGCGGCGAAGAGCGAGATGGGCAAGAGGTGCAGCCGAGTTTGTCTTGGCCGCCACGCCCACCAAATCAAAACGCCCACGAAATTGTGCAAATGGGCAAACGCCAAGTCTGCAAGGTGTCCGGCTCGATGTGCCACGACAAACAGTACGGCGACCACGAGAAGGCCGAGACATCGCCGCAGCCAAGACGTGCGCGCAACGCAAAGTGCTAGCGCCGCGCCAGCAAGCCCGCCTCGCACGCCAAACCCAAGACCTGCCGCGAGCACGCCAATTCCGATCGCGCCGAGCACGAGGGGTCTTCGGTGAAGGCCCGGCCTTGCGACGAGGTAGCGCAAGTCCGCAAGAACATGAGGAATTCCCCAGACGAGAGGTCCCACGACGAGCATCACCACCGGGAACATCGACGTGCTGAAGAACGCGAACGTGATGAGGAGACACCCGAAAAAGGCAGCACGTTTGTCTCGGTCCGTCAGGATGGACCGCGCGATGGGGCGTCCAAGCGCCGTGAGGCCCCATCGACGCATCGAATCGGCCACACCGAGCAGCGCATCGAGAGGCGGCGCGGGGAGCGCCAAGACGGATCCGACAAACCGGACGACTCGTGCTTGCATGACGACGCTCCGCGCCCAAGCCCAGCTTGGCGCAAGCTCACTATGCCACGGACCTCGGGCGAACGACGACCCCTTCGAGGCGCCGGCCCCTGCAAACAGGCTTGCGTGCACCACTTGCGACCGGGCGTCGCCAAAATCCTGTGCGAAGTCTAGGCGCCGGGGCGCCGCGCGCGTAGTCTCCGGCTATCGCTGCGAGCCCATCGATGAAGCCCGGCATGAAGATCGGGGGGAAGTATCGACTCGTTCGCCCCTTGGGGGAGGGCGGGATGGGAGTCGTGTGGGCAGCGGTCAACGAACTGACGGAACGCGAAGTCGCGCTGAAGCTGTTGCGCGGCATGGATGCGAGCGAAGACGCGCGTGCACGCATGCTGCGCGAAGCTCGCGCGTGCGGACGCATCGTGCATCGCAACGTCGTGCAGATCTACGACGTCGGCGAAACCGATGCGGGCGATCCGTTTCTCGTGATGGAGCTTCTGAACGGCGAGACGGTCGGCGACAAACTCGAGCGCGAAGGGAAAATTCCTGCCGAGGTTGCGCTTCGCATCATCGCGGACACGGCGCGCGGACTACGCGCCGCCCATGGAGCTCGCGTCATGCACCGCGACCTCAAGCCGTCGAACCTGTTCTTGCACTACGAGCCGGATACCGACGCCGTCGTGCTGAAGATCGTCGACTTCGGCGTGAGCAAGACGCTGCAAACGAACTCCGACTTCACCGCAACCGGGCGCACGATGGGGTCGCCCGCGTACATGAGCCCCGAGCAGGTCAAGGGCCTGAAGACCGTCGATCATCGCACCGACTTGTGGTCGCTCGGGGCCGTGCTCGCCGAAATGATCAGCGGTCATCGGGTTTTTCAGGGACTAACTCCCTACGGTGCGGCCGCCGAGGTGTTGTCCGGAAAAATTCGCAGCCTCGCGCAGCTCGCGCCAGGGACCGATCCGCGCATCGTCGCGATCGTCGATCGCTGTTTGCAGCGCGAAGTGAGCAAGCGTTTCTCTTCGGCAGACGAAGTCTTGGATGCACTCGCACCGCTTCTCGGCGACGACATCGTGCCTCCTGCCACGACGAGATCCATTCCGCCTCCGCCGCCGTCGGTGGGACGAGCATCGATTCCTCCGCCGCCGGCGCTACCAGCGCTCCCGGTCATCAACATGACGGACACCTTCACGTCGGACGTGGTCGCGGAGGAGGTGGCGCGCGTCGTCGCGGGAACTTCCGTCGAGACGCGTTCGTCTGCAGCGGCATCTCGTCGAGACGCGAGCTGCCGCGGAAAGAGTGCCAGCGAGCAATCGTGACGTGCCCGCAAGCATCCGTGACGTGCCCGCGAGCAGTCGCGGGTTGCCCGTGATCGAACAGGAGAAGTCGAGCATTCACATCGGCGTCCCCGTGGACTTGGGCGACGGCATGATGCTCTGGTCGGACTACGTGCGTCAGCGAGCGGATGGGGACGCGGCTCCTGCTTCACGACGTTTGTCGCAGCCGCCTCCAGCGGATCCCGCTGCGCCGGTGTCGCGACGTTTGTCGCAGCCGCCGCCGGCGGATCCCGCTGCGCCGGCGTCGCGACGTTTGTCTCAGCCACCTCCTGCAGAACTGCATCCACCCCTGTCGCGACGAAGCAATCCACCGCCGGCCGATGCGGCTCCTGCATCACGTCGAGGCGACAAACTCGCGGTCGAGCCAGTGCCGGCGTCGCGTCGAGGCGAAGTTGCAAAGCCCGCAGCACCATCGCCCGCTCCTGCAGCGAAAGCCGAACCTGCAACAGCGCTCGCTGCACCTGCGACGACGGCGCCGCCGCAGCGCTCGAACCTGTTCTTCGCGGTGATCATCGTGATCGTCGCGGTCGTCAGTTTTCTTGCAGCTCTGAAGCTGCGTTGATCGCGTGAAGCGCTGGCACGCTTCACATCATTGAGCGCCGCAATCGGAGCAGCTCTGGCGCACGCGCTCCGTCGCCAAACGCACCCGCTCGCGCGCGTTCGTGCAGCGAGCATCGTCGCTTCCCGCAAGCTGGCAGATGTGCGTCGCGGCGCGGTCCATCGACGCCAACGCTCGACATGCCGTCACGCAAGGACTCGACGACTGTTGCGCAGCCGCATCTGCACCTTGAACGGGCGCCGCTCCTGCTGCAGCGCGAGCTTCGTCCTCCTTGTGAGGTCGATACGAATCGGTCGGTGGTGGAGGCGGGGCGCTTTCCGCCGCCGTCGTGGCGCCTGGACTCGAGGGCTGCGCGACCTGCCCAGCCGGCGGCGTTGCGAACCGAGGATCCATGTCACGCCTGTCCCCAAGTGCCCCGAACACGTCTTGCTCTGCAGTCGCAAACCGAGCCTCGGCTTCGCCCACGGTTTGCGGGGCGGGTTCCGGTGGCACGGAGCTCATTTTCGTCTCGCCAAAACCCGTGCTCGGCGATGAAGCACCGCAGCCGGCAGCAAACAGCGTCGTCATCGACGCAAGGACCAATGCAGCAGAGCCCAGGCGCAGGGCAGGGGAGCAATGACGGTTCATGAAGGTCTCCACGCTGGACGTTCGGCGGGGCGCATTTGGCTCATCAAAAGTGTCTGACCGCGAGTGAAACGATGATCTTCCGCGCACCTTACACGAGAGGTGCCGAAATACATGAGGGCGAAGGCGTCGTGCGTTCGCACGGCCCGTTGCGATACGCTGGGCGAGCATGTCTCTGCCTTCCGACTACGAAAAACGATCTGCCCGCGAAAAAGGCGATCTGCTCTGGGCAAACGTCAACGCTGACCCTTACCCCGATGCGAAGCTGCCGACGCGCGCGCCTTCCCCCATCGCTCGACTCAAGCTGTTCAGTGTCGACTTCAACAAGGGCTCGTTCGTCCCGGGAGACGAGCTGCCGCCGGATCGTCCGAAGCTCGTACACACCTACGGAACATGCGCTCGCATGTCTTTGCGCATCACCGAAAAGCATCCCTACACGGGCATGCTCGAACAGGGAGGTGATGCTCTGGTTCGGTTCTCCGACGCAAAAGGAGGCAGCGCTTTTCTCCCGTCGCTCGCGTTCAAATTCTTCGTCGATGGTCGTTCGTCCACCAACGTTCTCGTCCTGCCTTCGGCCTATCGCGACAAAGGTGATCTTCGGTGTTTTTCGAGTGCGTACTGCAACGCGACGCCGCCCGCGAAAGAGCTCGACTCCAAGCTCGTGCAGCACAGTTTCCAAAAAACCGCCAAGGCCATGGGCGCGAGCCGCCTCTACGCCGTCTACCTGCCGCTGCACGATTTCGCGTCGATTCGCGCCGATGGTACCAAGTCGGAAAACCCCGTTGTTCCGGATCGCCTCGAGTTTGTCCCAACGGACGGCGCCAAGGCCGCGTGTCCGGACTTGCCCGATTTTCGTCGCGCGCTTGCCGCAATCCCGGTCGGCACGATCCTCTTCCGCGTGTTTGCCGCGCCGAACATCGACAAACCATCCGAACCCATCGGCGAAGTGCGCCTCGATAGTCCGTGGGTCGCCTCGGCCTATGGCGACACGCGCCTGTTTTTTCAGCACGATGCGGGACCCATGGGGCAACACCCGCACTGAGCTTGGATTTCAACCCGCAATCACGTAACGAGATCACCATGAACCGTACGGTCGATGTTGCGACGTCTTTTCTGGCCAGTGTCAAGCGTCTCGGCATGGGCATGCGCGTCGGCCGCCTTGGCGCGAGACCCGAAAAGTTGCTCGAGCTCTACGACATCGAGGCTTCGCCGTACTGCCGCAAAGTGCGCGAGGCTCTAAGCATCCTGGACCTCGAAGCGATGATCTATCCGTGCCCGCGTGAAGGCCGGCGCTTTCGACCGATTGTCCAGGAACGAGGGGGCAAACTTCAATTCCCGTTCCTCGTCGACCCGAATGCGAACCTTACGCTGTACGAATCCGACGACATCGTGAAGTACCTCTTCCGCGTCTATGGCGACGGTGACGTTCCGCTGCTTTTGCGGCTCGGTCCGATCACGAATGCAACAGCCCTTGGCGCAAGCGTGTTGCGCGCGGGGCTCGGCCACTTCGCTCGGCCGTCCCGTGCGCCAGAAAAGCCGCTCGAACTGTGGAGCTTCGAGGCATCGCCGTTTTGTCGTATCGTGCGTGAAGAGTTGTCCGTCCTCGAAATTCCCTACCGACTTCACAACGTCGCAAAGGGAAGCCCGAGTCGTCAGGCGTTCATTGCGCGGTCGGGCCGCATGATGGTTCCGTTCCTTCACGATCCCAACATGGACGTGGACATGTTCGAATCGGCCGACATCGTCGACTACTTGCGGAGGACGTACGCGACCCGCTGAGAGCGCTCAGAAGGCTGCCCCGAAAGAACCAGTCGTCGGCCCGAAATCGACGCTCTTCTTCGTCATTTCGTTCCGCCATCCAGACGGCCTCGAGGGCAAGTTCGATCTCGAGCGGTACGAACAAGTGCTGCTCGCGCGAGGCGACTTCAAGCCGCGCAAGATCGACGATCCGGCGCTGTTGCCGCACCTGAACATTCACGTGCGAGATGGCCGGCTCCTGCGCGCCTACGAGCCCACGGGTCAGCTTGCAAATCTCTTCGATCCACGTTCGATGTGGCTCTTCGAACGCGCGCCGAAAAAGCCGAAGCCCGAAGCCGAAGATCCGGCCAAAGTTGCGCAAGCCAAACCCGAGGGCGACGGTGATGCCGCTTCGCCGCAAACGCAGCCTCCATCGATGCCTCCGCCTGCGCAAAGCGTGCCTCCATCGAAAGACGATGGCGGAAGGAAGCAACGCGACAGCAAGAGGCCCGAAGGTTTGCCGTGCAAAATCACCACGCCCCCGCGGCTCTACATCATCGAGACGGGGTACGTGTTCGTCGTCTTCGGCGTCAAACCCGAAGGAAAAACCCTCGCCGCATTCCAGGATTTTTACGCGGGCGTCGTTCGACGCGGGTTCGTTCATCTGCTCCCCGAGAGCATGCCGAAGAAGCGAATCAACAAAGAGGGCGACACCAAACCGCACCCGCTCGTGGCGATGGGCGAGCAAGCGAAGATCGAAGACACGACCATTCGCCACTGGCTGAGACTGTTCATTCCCGAAGTGATGCTCGATGCCCCGATTGGAAGCTGGCCGAACCCGATGGCGGTCAACGTGGTCTTCGTCGAGGGGCTTCCCGAGGCTGCCGATCGGTATCGTTTGCGGCTTGCGCACGCGAGTGATCAGCCCATCGAGCCATCCGCTGCCGACTGCGAGACGCGAGGTCATCCCGCCATGTGGGAGCCTTCGGCGCGCGAGCTGTGCATGTTTTCTCCCGTGGGCATCACCTGGGCCATCTGGCCGCTCGATGCCAAAGGCGTCCTTGCGCAGTTCGATGGCATGGTCCTCGATCGGTATGTGTACAAATGGATTCTCGTCGAGCACGAGCGGCTCTTTTTGCTCGAGCTGTCGAGCGCTTGCGCGAGCATGTCGAACAAGCCCGACGCGCGCATCTTCGGGCAGCTTCGCTTGGCGCTCCTGCAATACACGGCGAAATTCAGCTTTGGCCATGTGAGCAGCGAAGAGCGACACGATCGGTTTTATTGCGGCCTGCGCAACGCGCTCGACATCGGCGGACTCTTCGATGAGGTCAAAGGCGAGATCACGGAGATTGACGAGTATCTATCGGACAAACGCGCGGACCTTTTGAACCAGGTGCTTGCCTTTTTGACCCTGGTGCTCACGCCGGTGGGTCTCGTCATTGGCATCTTCGAGCGCGAGACCTTGCCGGCGTTCGATTTTGCGTGGGGCGATCTGTGGGGGGATCAGGCATGGGCGACGTGGAGCAAGTTGATTTTCCACGTTCCCTTGTGGCTCACGGTGCTCGCGGCGGTCGTTGGGTTTGTCCTGTTCACGCGATTGCTTGGGATGCAAACGGTTCGGGAGCTCACGCGGAAACTGGCGAACCCGTCGACGGAAGATTGAGCCCTGGATCTTTTTTCCATCTGGTCATGATTTGATCCACCTCGCAGATTCGCGTTTTCGCGCGAATTCGTGTGAATGGTGCGGGCATGGGGTGTGCAATCGCCAGGGACATGACCACCCGCCACTCCTCTCTGTTCGTTACGACATTCGCTCTCGCTTTTGCCGCCGCGCCCTTGCTCACGGGGTGTATGGCCGAACCGACGGAGCTTGCCGATGAAGAAGTCGATGGGCTTGTCGAATCGCCGGAACCGACCGAAGTCGTAGAAGACAGTGCGACGGGCACGTCGGTGCTCACGGCGGCGGGATCGAGCTGTTCGACGGGGAGCGTCAAGGGGCTTTCGAAGCAGATCATTGCCGAAGCTCGGTGTATGAACGCCAATGCTTACGTCGCGATCAACGACCTTGGCAACGTGAGTTGGAGCTCCATCGTTTTCCCGTATATCGAAAAGCCTGCCCGCGACAAACTGGTTGCGGCGCTGAATGCGAATAAGGGTAAAACCATGACGATCAATTCGGCGCTTCGCACCGTTGCACAGCAATACCTGCTTTATCGCTGGTATCAGACGGGTCGTTGTGGCATTTCGCTCGCCGCGAAGCCGGGCAATTCGAATCATGAAACGGGTTTGGCGCTGGACGTGAGCCAATACAGCACGTGGAAGCCGATCTTGACGAATTACGGCTTCAAGTGGCTCGGTTCGAGCGATCCTTGGCATTTCGATTATGTGGGTGCGGGTGCCGTGAGCCACAAGGGGCTCGACGTCAAAGCATTCCAGCGGCTTTGGAATCGCAACAACCCGGGCGACAAGATTGCCGCGGATGGTATTTGGGGTCCGCAGACGGAAGCGCGCATGAAGAAAGCGCCGGCCGGTGGGTTTGCGACGGGTGCGACGTGTGGATCGGCGATTCTGGAGCCGGAGGTCGAGCGCTTGCTGGACGAGGACGATTTCGGCGCCATCGAGCTCAATCCGGTGCAAGACGTTGCGGAAGAGGTCGAGCACGAGAGCTGCGCAGACGGCGCGCATTGATGGGATTGTAAACGAGAGAGCGGTCCCGTTTGGAATAAGGCGAAATCGGGGGTATGGGGGGCAGAGCAGTCGGCTCGTCTTTTGGGCGCAGCCCAAAAGACTCAAAGAGCCGCCTGCGAGCCCCCCATCGTGAACTAGCCTCGCGAAGCGCGCGTCCCACGCGCGCGAAGCGAGGGTGCAAGCTCTGGCCTGCCTGCAAATCATCCCACGCAAAGTTTCTACGCATCACCTCTGCGCGATCGGCGGACGTCGCTCGTCCATCGGCTATGCTCTCGCCCATGTCTTCGTTCGCGCGGCGTTTCGCCAGCCTGTCGTCCTTCGTTGCCATCTCCGCGTTGCTCGTCGGCTCATTTGTCGGTTGCAACCGCAACAAGCAGCCCAGCTACGCGCAAAATCAGCCGGGGCAATACCCGCAACAGCCGGGGCAGTACCCGCAGCAGCCGGGGCAATACCCGCAGCAACCGGGGCAATACCCGCAGCAGCCGGGGCAGTACCCGCAGCAGCCACAACAGCCGCAGCAACCTCAGCCGCAGCCCACGAGTCCGATTCCAGGCTTGCCGTTCCCGATACCGGGCATGCCTGGAGGGACGACCAATCCGCTGACGGATCCCATCAACTTGATGGACATCAACTGGCTGCGCACGCAAGCGGGCGTCGTCATGGGCGAGCTCATTCAGGCGCTGCCGGCGGACAAGAATGCCATCGTGCGTGACATCCCGTTCATCGCGGATCCAACGCCGGGCGAAGTGAATGCGTTTGCCGCGTGCGACGATCAGGGTTTGCCCCTGATGGCGATCACCGACGGCTTGCTCGAAGTCGAAGCGTACATCGCGCAGTTCAAAGCAAACGATGAAACGTTCGGCACGCGAAAGCTCGACGAGTACCTGCGACTGCTCGCACAAAACGGCGGTTTTGCGCGGCCACCTGCCGGGTTTGTCGATCCGACGCAAGCCGTCGACGGTCGCAAGGTCGCGCGTCAGCATCAGCTTTTCGAGGAACAGGTGGGGTTTGTCCTGGGCCACGAGCTCGGCCACCATCACCTCGGGCACCTCGGGTGCACGGCGAATCGAGGCGGTAGTCGTGGCGTTACGCCGGCGGATCTCGGACGGCTTCTGTCGCGCACGCTGCCGGTCTTCAACCAGCCCAACGAAATCGCGGCTGACATGGCAGGCACCAAGAACGTGCTCGCAGCAGGCGCGCGGCGACAAGGCTACAAGTGGACCGAGAACGGCGCGATCCTGACGTTGCAGTTCTTTGCGAACCTCGATCAGCTCACGCCCGCCACGGTCGTCTTCGGCTTCGAGCGATCACATCCGCATCCGCTCATCCGGCTGCCCATCGTGCAGCAGTCCGCAGCAGGATGGAGGCTGACGGGCGGCATGTGGTGAGCGTGTCGTAGGTTTGTCTTTCCAGATCAAATAAGGTTGCAAGACACATCCGGGGGGTATGGGGGGCAGAGCAGTCGGCTCGTCTTTTGGGCGAAGCCCAAAAGACTTATAGAGCCGCCTGCGAGCCCCCCATCGTGACTAGACTCTCGCGAGCGCGCGTTCCACGCGCGCGAAGCGAGCTTCCGACTCCAGGCGTGGCATCAAACACGTCGAAGTCCCAACGCTTCAGCCACAGCCGCAGCCGGCGAAACCACGCCCCAACCTTGACGTTCCAGCGCGATGCCATCCACGCCGCGCGCGGTCGTCATCAGGATGCGCCTGCATTGATGTGGTCGCAGATCGGGATTCGCTTCGAGCATCTGCGCGACCACGCTGCTCACGATGGGCGCCGCGAAGCTCGTGCCATCCACGTGTTTGTAGTGATCCGATATCACTTTCTGCCCATGCAACTTGCCCCCGACGAGCTGCCGGATGAGGTACGGCTCGCGTTTGGCGATGGCATCGAGGTCCGGATCGATCCCTTCATGTTCGGCCAGCACACGCGATAGTTCATCGTCGGATGTTTCATCGAGCGTGTTCAGCAAGCGTGCTTGTGCGGCCGTGGGCGTGCCCGGAAGAATGGGCGCAGCGACGTGAATCGCAGGAGCGATGATCTCGGGCTTCTGCAAGCCATCGATCGTGAGGCCATACGACGAGTGGTAATGGCCCGAGTGCTTGCCCGTGCCTCCATCGTCGAGTCCACCCACCGCAATCACGCTCGGTGCGCTCGCTGGAGGCAGCACGTGATGTGCAGACAAATGCCCATCGTTGCCCGCTGCAGCGACGACCACGATGCCCTGGCGTGACGCTTCATCGGCAGCACGTGACAAAGGATCGGTCAGGAAGGACTCTTCGTAGTCACCGCCGCACGAGATGTTGAGCACACGAATGCCGTACTGCTCGCGATGTTCGAGCACCCATTCGATGCCGCGGCGAATGTCGTCGTGCCGTATGCGATGCGCGTAGCCGACCTTCACCAGAACCAAGTTCGCTTGCCACGCCAAACCTCGAAAGAGCCCGCCTGAAAGCGACCCGCTTCCCGCGGCAACGACGCTCGTCATCATGCCGTGCCACGACGACGCATCAGAGCGCTCGAGGCCTGCGCGACCAGCCGCGGGGCTGAACAGATCGTGATACGCGACGATGCGATCTTCGGGCGTCGTCAAATCAGGGTGCGCGTAGAAGCCTGAATCGAGAAATGCGATCGTCACGCCGCGCCCGGAAAAACGCGCATCGGCACCGAGGCGATCGGCGATGGGCAAAATGCGCGCACGGTGCGCCGAGTGAGAGGTCGAAGGACGGGCCATCGAGGGTCGTGCCTACGCGATTCGTTTGTGGCGCAATCAATCCGGTTCGATCTTCAGACCGCATTCGGTGCAGAAGAAGTTCCCGACGTAGAGCTCGTGATCGCAGCGCCGACAACGCGCAACCGTGATGTCGTCGATGGACGTCGGACCGTCGTACTCGTCGTGCACGTCGAGCAACGCAACGTCTTCTTCCACGACGTCCACGTGCTCGATCGCCACATCGTCCGCGGGGCTGCCGAGAATGCCCTTCTTGCGCAGATCGACCGGCATCGTGTCTTCCATCCACGATTCCGGATCGCCCGCATCTTCTTCGGCTCCCGTGATCGTGATGGCGGGCTTGGCAACCGCAGGCGCCGTGTCGTCGTCCTCGAAATCGTTCGGAATCGGCTGCGATAGCACCGCTTCTTCGACGTCGAGCTCGGGCGCATCCGTCGATTCGAAGTCGATCTCCGCCTCGCTCACCGACACGTCGGGAGCATTGGGATCGACTGATTCTGCACGCACGAGGAGCGCGGAGATGTTGTCCGTTCCGCCCGCTTCGTTCGCCATCGCGACGAGCAGCTCGCACGCTTCGTCGAGGTCGTTTGTCAAAGAAAACACTTCGAGGATCTGATCGTTGTTGATCATCCCCGTGAGACCGTCCGAGCACAGCAAGAAGACGTCCTCGGGCTCGACGTGCACCGACTGAACGTCGACCTTGACGGCGTCTTTCATGCCGAGCGCCCGCGTGATCACGTTCTTCGGCAGTCGCGCCAGCTCCTCTTGCGTCAAGTCGGGCTTCAGCGCGAGCGCGTCGTTGATGAGCGAGTGGTCTCGCGTGATCTGCTCGATCTCGCCGTCGCGAATGCGATAGCAACGGCTGTCGCCCACGTGCGCGATGTGCAGATCCGAGCCGTCGAAGTGAATCGCGACGATGGTCGATCCCATGCCGCGATTTTCTTTGCGGGTCGAAGAAACCTCGAAAACGTCACGATTCGCCTTGCGTACGCCCTGCACCAAACGTGCAGCGCCATGCGGCAAATTCGCTTCGTCGGGCGGCACCGGAGTAGGCAGTGCACCCGTCTCCGTGGCATCGAAAAAACTCTGCATCGACGATGCAGCAAGCGCACTCGCAACGTGACCAGTCGAGTGGCCACCCATGCCATCGGCGACCAAAAACAGGCCGACTTTCGGCGCTACGAGAACATTGTCTTCGTTGTGCCGACGCTGGCGACCTACATCGGTCAATCCCGCTGCTGCGATGCGGATCGCGCGGCCCGGCTGGCTCTTCGACATGCGACCGCGGATCATAGCGGGACGTTCTAGGTCCACTGCAAGAGCATCGTTCGGAACTTCAGTCAGTTCGTTGATACGCACCGTGGCTATTATACTGGTTAAAATTACATTTGCGAAAATTGTGATTTGCATGCCTCGTCGCGGAGCGTCATCCTTCGACCGACATGCTTTGCGCTTTGCCGCGAGCGGTCGACCGTTCTAGAGCCCTCCGTGATGCGCACTGCACCCAGTTCGAACATTTGGGGCTTCGGGTCGTCTTCGGCGCCCTTCGCTCCAAACCCCCGTCGTATCTGTTCCGCGCTCGTCGCCGCTTCGCTCGTCGCTCTTGCCTCCCACAGCTTCGCCCAGACGCCCTCGGACGACGACGACGAGCCTTACGAGGCTCCGCCCGAGCCTGGCGCAGGCACGCCTCGGGACTACGCACCGGACCTGCGCCGTGGTGCCGTTCTGGTGACGGTTGGCACGGGCCTGCTCGCTCCTGTGGGCGAAAGCATTCAAGACGTCGCGCTGCCGGGCCTCGTTGCTCCAGGTTTGGGCCTGCGAGCGGCCGCGGGCTTCGGGCTGAGCCGTCACCTGTCGCTCGAGCTCATGGGCACGTACGGCATGTTCTCGGCCGGAGAAACGTGCGTATCGTGCAGCGGGAGCACCTTTGGCCTCGGTTTTGGTATTACGTATCACCTGGCCCAGGGCATCGCGTTCGACCCGTGGGCCAGCATCGGCATGAATTACCGAGCAATGACGATCGAAACGTCCGCAGACTCGGCAATTGCCGGCGTTGGGAGCTACAGCGGCTGGGATTTCGCCAGGATCGCGCTGGGCGGGACGTATTATCCAGCGCCTTTCGTAGGCTTCGGACCGTACCTCGAAGCAGCGGTCGGCACGTTCCGGCTGCTTCCCG
Organism: Polyangiaceae bacterium; assembly: GCA_016715885.1. Taxonomy (NCBI): domain Bacteria; kingdom Pseudomonadati; phylum Myxococcota; order Polyangiales; family Polyangiaceae; species Polyangiaceae bacterium. The sequence continues at coordinate 828,347 of JADJXL010000020.1, read as the reverse complement.
ACGGTCGTTCCGGCTCCGGCGTGCACGCCTTCATCGACTTTGGCCTGCGCGTCACGTTCGATCCCTTACGTCCCGGCAAGTTGGCGCCCCAAAAGGCAACGGCTTCACGCTGACTTCGAACGATTTTTCTGGCGTCTTGATTTTTTACGCAACTCGGGCCTCGCTCGGATCGATATGTGTTTGTGGAACGACAAACTCACTACGCGCCTTCGCCTTCATCTCTCGACGACCTGACTTTGGACCTCGCCTGCGCGGTTGATTCCGCAGCGGGGCCGGTGTGGATCCGCTTCGAGAATGCACACGAACAGCACACGATACGACTCGATCCGGGCCATCAGGTCGTCGTCGGATCGAACATCAACGTCGACGTTCGACTGACGGATCGCACGGTCAGCGGGCGTCATGCGGGCATCGTGCACTGCGGTGACGGCATCGAAGTCGTCGACTTCGGATCACGCAACGGCGTGCGTGCAGGCGGCGCTCGCGTGCAGCGTGCGTGGCTTTTCCGCGGCGGTACGGTGGAGCTCGGGCGAACGACGGTGTTCGTCGAAGCGCCCACGGGCGGGCGAAACGCGGGCCCAGCGTCGCTACTGCCGGGGCTCGTCGGCACGAGCGATGCGATGCAGCGGCTCGCGATGACCGTGCGACGTCTTGCGCCGATGAAGCTGCCCGCGATGATTCGAGGTGAGTCGGGCAGCGGCAAAGAGCTCGTTGCGCGGGCGATGCACAAGGAGAGCAGGCGTGCAGAAGGGCCGTTTGTCGCGATAAACGCGGCGACGATCTCGCGCGAGCTTGCCGAGTCCGAGCTATTTGGACACGTCAAAGGTGCGTTCACGGGGGCTCAACGCGATCGTCGAGGTGCTTTTCGTGCAGCGCACAAAGGAACGCTGTTCCTCGATGAAATCGGGTCCTTGCCGATCGATGTGCAAGCAAAGCTCTTGCGCGTGGTGGAAGAAGGCGTCGTGTGGCCGCTCGGTGCGGAAGTTGCGACGCCGGTCGACGTGCGTCTCGTGGTGGCAACGTGCGAGCCGCTCGAACAGATGATCAAGGCGAAGCGATTCCGACCTGACTTGTACGAGCGCTTGGCCGTGTGTGCGGTGCACGTGCCGCCGCTTCGCGAGCGCACGGGGGACATCGATGCGCTGTGCAAACATCTGCTCGCGACATCGGGCCTCGAGGACTACGTGATCTCTGCGTCCGCTCTTGCCGAGCTGCGGATGTATCGATGGCCGGGCAATGTGCGCGAGCTGCGCAACATCATCGTGCAAGCGGCGATGCGAGCCCCAGGATCATTCATCGACGTGGGCCACGTGTCGCGCGTCATCGCGGAGCGCACGGGCGCATCGGGCGTGAAGTACAGCGCGGAGGATTTGCAAAAGATCTTCGATGAGTCGGGGCGCAACATCAGCGAAGCCGCCAGGCGCGCGATGCTTCCGCGCACGACGATGCGCGACTTGCTGCGCGCTGCAGGGATACGAATGGGGTAGGGGATGAAGGTTTGAGAACGAAGCGACGATCGTTGGAGTTACAACGATCGTCGCGAGCGATTTTCAGAACGTGCCGACGACGCCGACGCCTTGGTAGTTCGTCGTCACGGTGGGCGTGATGGCGACCACGCGAGGACGAATGGCGCCTGTCTCGGGCGTCGTGGTCGTCGCTTTGGGCTTCGCGCTGTACCAATCGATGTACGCATAGACGGCTGTGCCGATGGCGCCGATGCCAAAGAGCGACCAACCGACGGCGGTGACGACCTTGTTCTTGTCGTAGTCGGCGAGGTCCGTACGCAGCGTGTCGCACGCGCTTTCGTAGCCGGCCAAATCGCTTCCGGACACTTCGGTCGATCCGCATGGCGGGTTTTTCCCGAAGTCGGTGCTCGGATCCGTCGCCGCGTAGTCGCGAATTTCGGTCGCGTGTTGATCAGCCTTGCCGCTCGTCACGCCCATGCCGATGGCGCCGCCGATGCCGAGGCCGAGTCCGACGGCAGTCACGCCGGTGCCAACCCACGCGATGGGTTTCTTCTTGTACCAGGTGAAGAACGGTTCACGCGTTCCTGTCACGGTATCTGGCGGGGGCTGCGTGTCCATCGACCCCATGCCGGTGCCTGTTCCGCCATCAGGTGGGTAGTTTGTCCCGACGTTTTGTCCCGTCCCCGTTCCGGTTCCCTGACCATACGGATTGTTCGGGATGTTCCACGTCGGTGGTGGCGGCGGCGGAGGTGGCGGTGGCGGAGGCGTTGCGGGAGGCGGTGGCGGCGGTGGTGGAGGCGGTGGCGGCGGCGGTGGCGCGGCTTGTGCCGTGCTCATCGCGAGCGTCGCGACGGCTGCGGAATTGAGCTTCGCGTCCACGGTCGTGGTCGCTGTTTTTCCGCCGACCGTTGCAGTCACCGTGTGGGATCCCGGCTTGACGAAGATGACGTTGAGCAACGGAGACTTGCCGACGACGTTGCCATCGACGGCGATCTCCGCGCCTGCAACATCTACGAGCACGGCGATGTGTCCGGTGCGTCGTTTCGCTTCCGCGAGGCTTTTTTCAGCCGTCGCTTTCTGATCAGGCGATGCGTTCGGCATCTCGCGCAAGAACTGCTGCAGATGCATCGCGCCCTCTTCGACGCGGTTCGCTTTGATTTCAGCTTGGCCGAGATTCAGCAGCACGGCGGGGTGTTTCTTGAGCTGATAGGCCTGCTGGAAGGCGAGGCGCGCGTCTTCGAAGCGGCCTGAATCGTATGCCTTTACGCCTTCTTCGTAGCGTTGCCGCGCGACTTCCGTCACCGCGTCGTCGGCAAACGCATTCGGGCTGCCCAAGGTCGCCGGCAAAAGTCCCGTTCCGGACAGCAATCCAGGAGCAGTGAGCGAGAGAAACAAGGCAGTGACGCAAGCGCGTGTCTTCATCAAACCCTCGGCGTGATCGGGATCATCCCGACGTCATGAACCTTCAAGCAAACGATTCGCACAGGGAAGACTGTGGGCGCAAGTTATATACCAATGCTCAGAACGGCGTCTCGCGAATGATCCCACCGCCGGTTTTTACGGTGGCAGTTGGCCTCGGTGCCGCCGTTACAGGTGGCTTGGGCACTGCAACGGTCGCTGTGGCTTTGGCCACCGCAGTCGCCGTTGCCACGGGTTTCGGAGGCTTCGGGGGTTCCGGTTTGGGAGGCTCCGGCTTGGGAGCTTCTGCCTTCGGAGGTTCCGCCGTCTTTGCGTCCGCCTTCGGAGCTTCTGCCTTTGGTTCCTCGGCTTTCGCTGGTTGAGGAGGCTCGGGCGTAGCGGCCGCGGTCTTCGGAGCTTCGGGCGCCGCCGCCTTCGGTGGATCCGACTTCGTCGTCGCGGCGGTTTCTTTCGGCGTTGCCTGCGAGTTTGTCGCCGGCTTGGGTTTGTCTTGCTCGGACCCACCCAGTATGCTCTTGCCAACGAACACGAGACCCACGACCGCGACGAGGGCAAACACCACCTTCAGGATCGTCCCCGTCGACGACTTCTGCATCGGGATCGCATCGAGTGGCGGTTCCGCCATCGCCGCGTCCATGCGAGCCATGGCCACGGCGTCATCCGATGCGGCGGTTGCTGCTGCTGCTGCGGGCGGTTTTTCCTCCGCGTTGGCGTTTGCGGGTGCTGCTTGTTCGGCGACCGTCTTTGCCGGTGCGTCGGACAAACCCGCGACATCCACCTCGGCTTCGACCTCGGCCGCGGGTGGTGCCGTTGCTGGTGCCGCATCTGCTGGAGCCGCATCTGCCGGAGGCGCTTCTGCTGGCGGCGCTTCCGCCATTTCTTTCGGCGCAGCCTCTGCCGGTGCAGCCGCTTCTTCCAGGGTCGCTGCTGTTTCAGCAGGCTCCGCGGCTTCTTTCGCGGGGGCTGGTGCTTCCACGGCAGCAGGAGCTGCAGGTTGCTCCACAGCTGCCGTTTCAATGGGCGGAGCTGGTGGCGGCGTTTCGGGCGCTGCCGACGCAGGCTCGAGCGCTCCCATGGGCACGGTCGCCTTCAAGCTGAATGGTCGTGGTGCGCCCGCCGCCGTAGCCGGTGCCGCCTTCGGTTTGTCGGCGCTTTCCGCAGGCGCATGGGCTGCAGCGCCGTTTCCATTCGAGTGCGCATGCGCCACTGCTGCCACGATCGGCGTGGCCACAGGAAGGTCTTCAACCTCCCACGAAGGCTTGTATTGCAGCGCAAGTCGATCGAGCTCTTCAGGCGTCAAGCTCCCCGACTTCCCTTGAATTTGTTCTAAGGCCATGGGTGGAATCCGAGGGTACCACCCATGCCCGCATACCGCCAAACGCGAGATCTCGAATTGAACGATCGACTGCGAGCTGGTTCTCACCGGCGCCTTCGCAAGACGGAAAGCTTCGCGCCTCGTATGCGCCAAAACCCGTGCGATTTCGTGGATCACGAGCTGCGTTGACCCGCGGCGCAGCAGCAGCAAAGTTCTCGTCGCCGAGCAGGTCGGCGTAAATCGAACGAGGTCCATGGAACCGAAAACGAAACGCCGTGCCGATCCACACATGCGCGATCGTGCGGCAAACGCGCGCCGCACGATCGGTGTCTGCACCGGACAAACCACGTCGCCAAGGACCTCGGCGCGTCGAATCGTGTGCACGCTCTTCGCTGCATCCATGCTGCTCGACGGCTGCAACAAAGGAGCACCCGCACCCGCTCCAACCACCGCGCCAAGCGACGAAGCTCGTGCGACCGCGCTGCTCGATGCGCAGAGCGTGTTGCCACCACGTGCCGAGGTCGTGGCGCTCGCCGACGCCGTCGCCATCGCTTCGTCCAAAGCGGGCCACAACGCACGCGGTGCCGAGCTCGCAGCACTCGCCGCCGCGCTACGCACGCGCGCCTTCCGCCTCGATCGCGCAGATGCGGACGCGCGCGAAGCCCTCGAGCTACACGCCGCCGTCGCAAGTGCGGCCGCCGGAACACCCGTCGGTTGCGAGGCCGATCGGCAACGAGCGCTCCTGGCCGGCGAGCTCGCAGGCGACGCAGCCGTGACGTATCGCGAGCTCTACCTCGCATCACGTCGTCAATCCGTGCTTGCTCCGCGCACGCCTTGCCACGCCGCGATCGATCGCGCCCTGGCGCTCGCATCGCCGTTCAGACCACGCGCCGACATCATGACGGCGCTCGAGCGAGAAGGTGACCTCGCTGCAGCAGGCGCCGCGCGCGGCGCGACCACTCCATCGGCATTTGCGCCGACTTCGCTTGGTTCTGCTCCGACGAACGCAGCGCCAGCACCTGCACCCAAAGTTTCTGCGAGCGCATCGGGTTCCGAAGGCCAGGTCGTCGTTTCACCCAAAGACGACGCCGTCGCCAAAGGCCCTGTCAAAGTTCTTTCGGTCGAACCCTTCGGCAACGACAAAGGCGGCCGGGTCGTGATCCACTTGAGCGGCCCGGCTGCGTTTCAAGTGGGCACACTTGGCGCCGATAGTAGCGCGGGAAAAGATGCCCGCGTCTACGTCGACATCACTCGAGCAACATCGCGCGGCGTCAAAAAAGAGATCGAAGTGGGTGGTGTCGTTCGTCGCGTGCGACTCGGCATTCAAGAACATGGAACGCGTGTCGTTCTCGATCTTGCCGCTTCGCTCTACCGCCGCGTTTTCTACCTGCCCGATCCGTTCCGCATCGTCGTCGACGTGAGCACCAGGCCGCCACTTCGTCAGGACAAACAAGGCCCATCGGGACAACGTGAAGTGCGTCGCGTCGTGATCGATCCCGGCCATGGCGGCACGGATTCGGGAGCGGTCGGACCGACGGGGTTGACCGAGAAAGCCGTGACACTCGACATCGCGCATCGCGCCGCGACGATCGTGTCCCGCGAGCTCGGCATGGAGACGATGCTCACGCGCGACGACGACACGTACGTGCCGCTCGATCTGCGCACGGCGCGAGCCAACGCGTTTCATGCAGATCTCTTCGTCTCGATTCACTGCAATGCGTCCGAGAACGGTCAAGCTCGCGGCCCCATGACGTTCTCGCTCGATCGCGTGCGCGAGCCCGATCGCATGACCATGCGCATCGCCGAACGTGAGAACGCAGCGCGCCCGCTCAAAGCGGGTGCCGAACGCGACACGCGCGCCATCGATGAAGAGATGGCGCTCATCGTCTCGAACCTCGACGTGGGCGATCTGCTCGAGCGATCGCGACACGTGGCGGACTTGCTTCAACGAGCTGCGCTCGCGTCGCTGGGCCAAAGGTGGCCCGACACGAAAGATCAAGGCACCAAGTCGGCCGGTTTCTTCGTGCTCGTCGGTGCGGACATGCCAGCCGTGCTTTTCGAGACGTCGTTCATTTCGAATCCGGAAGACGAAGCGCGATTGAACACGGCCGATTATCGACAAAAGCTCGCCGATGCCGTGGCCAATGCCATTCGCGCGTACCGGGATGGCAAGTGAAGTGGGGCAGGGGGGGATGTGGAGCTAGCGAACCAAGCCGGAGATCCGTTTGTTTACCAACGAATCTCCGGCGCTCGGCTCATTCGCGTTCGAGGCCCATGAGGCGCTCGAGTGAATCGCGCAGATCGGATGCTTCGCCCTTCTTTATGAAGTCGTAAGCGCCAGCTTCGGTCGCGTTTTTCTTCATCTCGTCGGCGTCCGAATACACGATGCAGCGGATGTGCGACGTGAGATCGATCGATCGCAGTCGTTCGAGGCACTTGACCCCATCGAGTCCCGGCATTTTCACATCCAGGATCATCGCGTCAGGCTGAATGTTGCCGACGGCCACGAGCGCATCGAAGGGATCTTGGAAGGTCGTCAGGTCAAACCGCTTGCTGAGCGATTTGCGTAGCGACGCGAGCACCTGTGGATCGTCGTCCACTGCGACCACCTTGGGTTTGCCCAGTTTCAAGACGTCGGGAATCGGGTACCCGTACTTGCGGAGAAAATCGAGGACATCGAGCCTCCGGAAGCGCAAGTGACGACCTGGCGTCCGGAAATGCCGGATTTCCCCCTTGTCCGCCCAGTTATGGATCGTCTTCAAATCGACCTGGCAAAACCGCGCCACATCGCTCGCCGTAAAAAGTTCCGGCTGATTCGTCGTCTCTTTTTCTTCCATGGTTTTTCCTGCTTCCCGGCTTCGACAAACCATCGACGCCGTAGCCGCAAGTCCGAAATCCCCTACTTTCCGGATGCTTGAGGCTCTTTCTCGACGGCGCTTTGGCCGTCCTTCCTTTCCACACCGTTCCCTGTGTCGAGGCTTGCGGAGACCTCGGGCACCTGGGTAGAAGCGAATCCTTTGCCGTCGCCTGGAGCGTCCTCACTGACAAACCGACCATCACGCAGGACGTACCGAGTTGGCCCGTCCACACGCTTTTCGCGAATAGAGTGAGCCGGATCACCCGGCAATGCGATGAAGGGTGGGTTTTCCGCAACGAACTCTGGACATACGGGTAGGAGCGATTGGCGTGCGGCCAGTCGGAACGCACCGTGCACGTCGCGCTCGTTTGCGAGCAATTCGAGAGTGCGTGATGTGGGAGGAGCGAGAAAGAAACGCCCGTCGGCGGCTGCGTCGAGGACGTCCTCGGGGCGAGCCCACATGCTCATCGTCGTTTCATGTTCGTCGTGTTTTCCAACTTGTCCGTCGGGTAATGCGAGCAGGTAGAAGCGAGCATCGAAGCGGCGTGATTCCGCCTCGGGCGTGACCCAACGCGCAAACGGCGCCAGTCGTTCGACGTCGAGCACGATTTTGCGGCGAATGAGCACTTCCAAGAAGCCTTCGGCTTGTGTTTCGCGCAAAAGGTCGCCGAGCGCGTCATTGGCGAGCGCTGGGCGGGTTGGCAGAATGAGCCCTTCTTCGAGGGTTTCTCGGCATGCGGCCACGGCGAGCGCGCGGGCATGCGTTGGATCCGTCGCGAAGAGTGCACTGCGCGAGTCGACGGTCGTCGCTTGATCGAGCCAACGTGGGTCCTCGTCTTTCGCGTCGACTTTTCCGCCCGGAAAAACCAACGCTCCTCCCATGAACGCCGACTTTGCGTGCCTGCGGACGCAGAAAACTTCGATTCCTCGAGCACCGTCGCGGACGATGACGACCGTTGCCGCTTCACGCGGCGGGGTGGTTTTTCGGCTGGGGTCGAATTCTAGCAATATGAAACCCGTTCTTCCATGCGCCGGGCCAGTCGTCAAACAGCAGAAATTCGCAGTAATGCAGAGAGCTGGCATGCGAGCTGGGCAATGTCGCGTTCGTGCTCGCGGTCCAGCACGGCCGTTGTTGACGATTTGATATGCGTCGCCTAACCTTTCGCGCCCTTTGCCGGCCGAACCAGGCTGTGCTCGGGAAGCCCGAGCCTTCCGTTCGCGCGTCGTTTGTCATCCAGGTGCTCGAGTTGCATGCGGCGGGGGGTCGTCCTGGAAGGGCTCGTTGAGGCTGATACGTCGAGGGAAATGCAACATGAACAAGGCGCAGCTCAAGAGGTTCAAGGGTCTCCTGGAAGAGAAGCGCGACGAGATCCTGAAGAAAGCAAAGCAAACGCTGAACGAGGACATGTCCCTCGACGCAAGCGATCTGCCGGACGAAATGGACCTCGCGTCGAGCGAGTACCTGCAATCGTTCACATTTCGTCTGCGGGGTCGCGAGAAGGCGTTTCTCGATAAGATCGACAAAGCGCTGATCAAGATCGAGGACGGAACGTTTGGCATGTGCGAGTCGTGCGAGGAGGAAATTTCCTCCAAGCGCCTCGAAGCTCGCCCCGAAACGACGCTCTGCATTCGCTGCAAAGAAGACCAGGAGCGCGCCGAGAAGGACTTCGGCTGAGCTGTTGCCGGGTCTTGACTTGTGCGCTCGCTACGCGGGCGTGGGACGCCCGCTTCGCGAGGCTAGTCACGATGGGGGGCTCGCAGGCGGCTCTTTGAGTCTATTGGGCTTCGCCCAATAGACGAGCCGACTGCTCTGCCCCCCATACCCCCCGGGATCGAGTCGTAGCCGGGTCAAGTCTTGACCCCATGCCCCCGGGCCTCACCTCCGCCCACGACTGGTTTGCCCGCGCTTTCCGCTCTCCAGCACGCTGCGCAAATAATGTCCCGTGTGCGACCCTTCGACGCCCGCTACGTGCTCGGGTGAACCACACGCAACGAGCGATCCGCCGCGCTCGCCACCTTCCGGACCCAGATCCACCACCCAATCGCAACACGCGACGACATCCAGGTTGTGCTCGACAACCACCACCGTATTGCCCGTATCGCGAAGACTCGTGAGCGCACCAATGAGCACGTCGATGTCCGAGAAATGCAGACCCGTCGTGGGTTCGTCCAAAACGTACAACGTTCGTCCCGTTGCCTTGCGCGCAAGCTCGCGTGCGAGTTTGACGCGCTGCGCCTCACCGCCCGAGATCGTCGTCGCTGGTTGTCCCAGCGTGATGTAGCCGAGACCAACCCGGCTCAGAGCCATCAGGCGATCACGAATGCGCGGGATCGCGTCGAATTGCCCGAGCGCCTGATCGACGGTCAATGACAGCGCATCGGAAATCGACATTCCGCGATAAAGCACTTCGAGTGTTTCGCGGTTGTAGCGTTTGCCCCCGCATGTTTCGCACGTGACGAACACGTCCGGCAGAAAGTGCATCTCTACGCGGAGAACTCCGTCGCCTTGGCAAGCTTCACAGCGGCCGCCTTTGACGTTGAATGAAAACCGCCCAGCCTTGTATCCGCGGGCGCGAGCTTCCGGGAGCGAAGCGTATACGTCCCGCAAAAGACCAAAAACGCCCGTGTACGTGGCGGGATTCGAACGCGGCGTGCGTCCGATGGGCGCTTGATCGATCGAGACGACCTTGTCGATGTGCGACAAACCTTCGATGCCGTCGCATTCGCCAATCGGCGTGCTCGATCGGTACAGCGACGATCGCGCTGCAGGCAACAACGTATCGACGATGAGGCTCGACTTGCCCGAGCCGCTCACGCCGGTGATCGCGCACAACGTGCCGACGGGAATGTCGACCGTGATGTTGCGAAGGTTGTGCGCTTTGGCGCCGACGATCCGAATGACGCGACCATCGCCCGTGCGACGTTTGTGCGGAATCGGTAGGTGTTTGTCGCCGGAGAGCCACGGACCCGTGACCGACTTCGGGTTGGCTTGAATCTCGGCAGGCGTGCCTTCGGCGATGACTTCGCCTCCGTGCACGCCGGCTCCCGGGCCCATGTCGACGACGTAGTCCGCCGCCAAGATCGCGTCGCGATCGTGTTCGACGACGATGACACTGTTGCCAAGGTCGACCAGACGCCTGAGGGCTTCGAGGAGGCGCGCGTTGTCGCGTGCATGAAGGCCGACGCTGGGTTCGTCGAGTACGTACAGCACGCCGACGAGCGCAGCGCCGATCTGTGTTGCCAACTTGATGCGTTGACCCTCGCCGCCGGAAAGCGTTTGTGCGGACCTATCGAGCGTCAGGTAGTCGAGCCCTACGTCGATGAGAAACCCGAGCCTTGCAACGACCGCGCGCAAGAGCGGTTCGGCGATGGCTCGTTCTCGCGGTTGCAACTGAAAGACGCCGTCGATGCGCGCCAAACCTTCCAGGAACAAACGCAGCGTGCGCAGCGGCATCGTGCCGACGTCCGCGATGTTCTTGTCTGCAAGTTTGACCGCGAGCGCTTCGGCGCGGAGGCGTTTGCCTTTACAAACGTCACACACGCGAGTGACCGCGTAGCGGCCGATGTCTTCGACGGTCGCGTCATCGTCGTCGTCATCGTCGTCCGCGGCTTCCGCAAGCGCGTCCTCGCCTGCATTGAGCAAGCGTTCGAGCCTGGTGACGATGCCTTCGTAATTCTCCTTCGCCTTGCGTTTTCCGCGCGCGGGCGTGCCCTCCGCACCGAAGAGCAAAGCTTGTTTGACGGGCTCTTCGAGGTCGCGAAAGGCGACGTCGGGATTCACCCCGAGAGCATTGACGGCCTTGCTCGTTTCCGTTGCGAGCGAGATCGACCCTCGACGACCCCACGCGATGATCGCGCCTTCGCGGAGTGTTCGCTTGTCGTCGGGCACCACGCGTTCGGGATCGATACGCGTGCGAAATCCGATGCCGTCGCACGTGGGACACGCGCCATGCGGCCCGTTGAACGAAAACATCCGCGGCTCGATGGGCGGAAGCGAAATGCCGCACGCGATACACGCAAATCGCTCGCTCATCCAAATCGGCTCGGTTCGTACCTTGTCGGTCGATTGATCCACCAAAAGCCGGCCCTCACCGAGCTTCAGCGCAAGCTCGACCGAGTCCGTCAAGCGGCTCTTGATGCCGTCTTTGACCACGATGCGATCGACGACGACGTCGAGATCGTGGGCCTTGGCTCGATCGAGGACGATCTCGTCACCAAGGTCCACCACTTCGCCGTCGACGCGGATGCGAACGAATCCTTCGCGACGCAAACGATCCAACTCGAGCTTGAGCTCGCCGCGACGCGCTCGGCAGATGGGCGCAAGGATCGTGACGCGCGCGCCTTCGCCAAGGCCGAGGATGCGATCGACGATCTGTTGCACCGTTTGCGCTTCGATGCGGGCGCCGCACTGAGGGCAATGCGGGGTGCCTACGCGTGCAAACAAGAGGCGCAGGTAGTCCGAAATTTCCGTGACGGTGCCGACCGTGGAACGAGGACTTTTCGTGAGGGCACGTTGCTCGATCGCAATCGCGGGGGACAAACCATCGATCGAATCGACGTCCGGCTTTGCAAGTTGCTCGAGAAATTGACGTGCGTACGCAGAGAGAGACTCCACGTAGCGCCGCTGTCCCTCGGCGTAGATCGTGTCGAAAGCGAGCGACGACTTGCCAGAACCGCTTGGTCCCGTCACGACGACGAGTCGATCCCGCGGTAGCGACAGGCTGACGTTCTTGAGGTTGTGCTGTCTTGCGCCGCGAATGAGCAGTCGATTCATGGACTTACGAGAGCTAGCACGCGTGCGGTGAATGAGCTTCCGACGCGTCCGGAAACTTCCCAGTATCACACGACTGCGAGCTGTGATGCGAGCGTACTCGATGCGCCCAAATTTTTTCCCGCATCGTCCAGGTCGTGTCTACTGCGCGCTTGCAGCACCGGCCAACACGTGCAGTGCAGGCTGATTCGTGAGCAAACGGTCGAGCACAAGCCGCGCACTTCGCGCCAGTACCGTCGGCCTCCTGGTTGGGACGGTCGCAGTGATGGCTTGCGAGAAGCGTCCAATGGAAGATGCAGCCGGTATGGGCGCAGGTGCGTCCGGGCAAACCCTACCGATCGCGTCTTCGTCGGCACCGCCTGCTCTCGAGGACGCTTCGATCGCGCACGAGGACGCTTCCGCGGTGAGCGCGTGCCCTGCCGACATGACGCTCGTCGATGGACTGTTTTGCCCTGCGATGGCGTACCGATGCTTGAAGCGATCGGGCGGAGTGGGACACGGCTGTCCAGAATATTCGCGCGGTGAAGTTTGTCTTGGCGAACAGGACCGGCGCAGGTACTGCATCGACCTGCACGAATGGCCCAATCGCGTGGGTGAACGTCCCAAAGTGTACGTCAGTTGGTTCGAAGCCAAAGCGCTTTGCGAAGGTGTCGGCAAGCGCCTTTGTCGAAGGTCGGAGTGGATTCTCGCCTGCGAGGGGCCCAAGCGTTTGCCGTATCCTTGGGGCTTCGTTCGACAGCCGAGCCCATGCAACATCGATCGTTCCGTCGTCGAAGCCGACGCGAATGCCATCGCGGACCCTCGCACGCGTGACGACGAGATTGCTCGGCTCTGGCAAGCCGATCCGATTGGATCGCATCCCAACTGCGTGAGCTCGTTCGGTGTGTACGATCTTGCCGGTAACGTCGACGAATGGACCGACAACGCGGCCGATGATCCGACGACCGATCGTGTCTCGACGCTGAACGGTGGTTATTGGGGTCCTGTGCGCAACACGTGCCGCCTTACGACGAAGTCGCATGGACCGACGTTCACGTTCTACCAAGTGGGCTTTCGTTGCTGCGCGGACACGCGTGACGGTGTCGTCGTCGATCCGCCGCGTCCTTGGATCGAGCGATCCGATCGCAAGCGCGACGATGGTTCGCCCTACGAGGACGAATGAACGCGCGCTCGACGATCGCCTTTCCGCTCGTGCTCGCGCTTGCTCTCGGCGTTGGTGCCGCGCTCGTGACGACGCGTAAAAAGGGCGAGCCCACGCTTCCTGGCGCGTCGCCTTCAGCCCCGGTCTTCGTGCTCGGGCCCTCGGCGATTCCTTCGGCATCCGCAGCGCCAGCGCCGAAAACATCGGCGTCTGCGGACGTCGCACCTCCCACGTACGTTCAGTTGAACCCCGAAAGCGCGACGATGTGTCCGAAAGGCATGGTGCTCGTCGACGGCATTTATTGTCCGTTCGTTGGGCACAAGTGCGCGAGGTATCGCGAAGGAGTTCAGGACGTGTGCGAACAGTTCGGACCTGAAGTGCTTTGCGAAGGACGTCTCGAGCATCGGCGTTTCTGCATCGACACGTACGAGTACCCCAACTTGCAGGGCGTCAAGCCGGTGGTCATGGCGGACTGGAACGAGGCGATGCGAGCTTGTCGTGTCGAGGGCAAACGGCTTTGCGCGGTCGAAGAGTGGGAGTTTGCGTGCGAAGGGCCGGGCATGTGGCCGTACCCTTATGGTGCGGAGCGTGATCGGACGGCGTGCAACATCGACCAGAACGAGGAGACACCGGATGCGGATGCGCTTTCGCGTCCGGATCGTGTGGGCGCCGAGGTTGAGCGGATCGATCGTCGTGTGAAGTCCGGTTCGATGCCTCGGTGTGTGAGTCCGTTTGGCGTGTACGACATGACGGGCAACGTCGACGAGTGGGTCGACAATCCGCAGGGAAAGAAGGCCGAACCGCCGTTCCGTTCATCGCTCAAGGGAGACGATTGGGGGGCGAACCGAGCGCGTTGTCGTCCGATCGACTCGACGATTCCCGAGTCGTTTACGTCTCCGCAGCGAGGGTTTCGATGTTGTGCCGATCCGATGCGCGGGCCGCGCGTCGTGGCCGCACCGGATGCGCGTCGATCGCGCCTGAGTCGCATGGACGTTCCGAAGAAGGCGGAGAAACGCGACAAGTAGAACAAGTCGAACTGAAGACCGGGCGCAAGCCCACGCCTGGCTTTCGTAAGAGAATTTCGCACTTCTCTTCCAACTGCTGCCCGGATGGACTAGTTTGTCTCCCGGTGGCTGGTTTCTGTTTCGGCACTCAACGATCTCGATCCCTCGGGATTCGCATGCCAGCCCGTCGCCTCTCGTCGTCATCGAACGGACGTCGAGGGGTTTTCGGCGGAGGGCGCCTCAGGCGTTCCAACGCAGTCCTCGTTCGAGCAGCAAGGGGTGCGCCGGCCACCCCAATACGGGCCTATAGCTCAATCGGTCAGAGCCCCCGGCTCATAACCGGGCTGTTCCTGGTTCGAGTCCAGGTGGGCCTACTCATTTTCTCCGGCGCAAGGAGCAGAACGTACACGTGAGTATTCGCGACCAGATCGCCTCGCTCGAAGAGCTCGCCGCAATCGATGCCGATATTCGGCGCGCAGAGGAACAGATCGGAAAGCAGCGGGGGAGTTTGGAGGGGATGCGTGCTGAAGCGAAGGAGCTCGACGCGCGCCTCAAAGCCGACCGCGACATGCTCGCGCAAATGGAGAAGACCCGTAGCGACTTGTCGCTCGAGGTTCGCCAAATGACGCAGCAGATCGAACGCTCACGTGAGAAGCTTCAGCGGTCCAGAAACGAACGTGAGTCGAACGCCGCGCAGCGCGAAATCGAGGAGCTTCGCAAGCTTCATCGAGACCGCGAAGACGACATCGAGAAACTCACGAGCGCCACGGAAGCTGCGAAGAAGTCCATCGAAGCGACGGAAGCAAAGCTTCAAAGCGTCGTGCAAAAAATGGAGGGTTCCACCGAGGGAACCGTCAAGCAGCTTGGAGAGCTCGAAGCGGTACGTGACGCGCGCATCAAGGAGCGCGAGCTCGCCGTGAAGAAGCTGCCCGTTGCGCTTTATCGCCGCTACGAGCGAATCCGCGTGCAGCGTCCCTATGCGATCGCCGCGACGCACGACGGCACATGCATGGGATGCCATCTGACGCTGCCGCCGATGATGTTTCGCAACATGGTTCCGCAGCAGCAGTTCGAGCAATGCCCGCACTGCAAACGGATCATCTACTACACGCCTGCGCCAGCACGCGTGGTGGATGCCGATGAAGCGCAGGCACCTTCGCCGCGAGCCTGACGTCGGGGCCTTCGAGTGAAGGGCTGCGCAAAGTGCCATCGACTCTACGCCGATGACATCGGCGTGTGTCCCGTCGAAGGCGCGACACTCGAGAGCACCGACAAACTCCGCCCCGAGCCTGATCCGGAAGATCCGCGCGTCGGTAACGCCATCTGCTATGGCCGCTACGAGATCTGGCGAGTGCTCGCCGATGGCGCGATGGGCCGTGTGTATCAAGCCCTCGATCGAGCGCGCGATCGCACCGTCGCCCTCAAGGTCTTGCACGCGCGCATTTCCGAAGATCAGGTCGCTCTCGCGCGGTTTCATCGCGAGTTCGAAATCAGCGCGCGCGTGGCGCACGAGCACATCGTCGAGATCTACGCGTTCGAGCTCGATCCCGCGGGCAATCGCGTGCTCGTCATGGAGTACCTCGAGGGTGAGGCGCTCAGAACGTTGCTCAAACGTCAGCGCGTGTTGCCTCCCGAGCGTGTGATTCGGATGCTCGCGCAGATGGCCAAAGGCCTTCGCGTCGCGCACGACCTGAATCTCGTTCATCGAGATCTGAAACCGGACAACATCTTCCTCTGTGCGAGCCGTGAAGGCGATGTCGTCAAGATCCTCGACTTCGGCAGCATTCGCGACAATTCATTGGGGGCCAAACGAATCACCGTCGTTGGTACGACGATCGGCTCGCCCTACTACATGTCGCCCGAACAAGCTCAAGGTGCAGCCGAGCTCGATAGTCGCGCCGATGTGTGGTCCATGGCTGCGATCGCGTATGAAGCGATCACGGGCAACGTGCCGTTCGATGGCGTTGGTGATGGCGCGATCCTGCACAGCATCGTCAACAGGCCGCATCGCCTGCCAAGCGATGTGGGCAAGGCATACGGCGTTCCGCGAGCGCTCGATGCGGTCATGGATGACGCTCTCGCGAAGTCACCGGCGAACCGCACCGCATCCGTGGGTGAGTTCGTGGATCGGATCGGTCGCGTCTACGGTCTCGATGGCACGTATGCCGACTGGGCGGCGACACCCGAAGCCGAGTTACGCGAGCTTTTGCGAATTGCTCTCATCGCGCGTGTGGCTCCCGAACCCGAGCCAGAGAAGGCGGAAGATTACAGTGCGCTCGATGCTGCCTTCGATGCAGCGTTCGATCCTCCGCCAGCGCAACCCGTGGCGATAGCGCCGGATCCGCCTCGAGAACGCGTGGAAGAACTGCCGATTTCAGAGCAACTTCCAACTCGTCGCCCGTGGGTTCTGCCGGTCGTGCTCGTCATCATGTTCGTCGTCGGGATGCTCATTGCTGTAGCAATCCGACGCTAGTGAACTCGCGCTCGAGCGACGTGTTCGACCACGACGAGTCGTGGTAGCGCGCGTGCCGACGTGTTATCTGGGCGGATCATGATCAAACCGTCTTCGAAGCGACGCTCCACCGTGACTTTCGCGTGTTTCGCGATTCTCTCTGCCTTCGCGTTTGGCGCTGCGTTCGCGCCGGGCGACAGTGAAGCGGCAGGGCGGGGAGTGGTTGCCGAGACAAACCAGGCTGCTCCTCTGAGCTCCAGGGCGAGCACGGATTCGTACGACGCCGAAATAAAATCGGTGGGAACATACGCCGCGGGCAAACAGGGCACCGTCGAAGTCATTCTCACGCCGAAGGATCCGTTCCACATCAACGATGCGTATCCATACAAGTTCCGGACGGCCGATCCTGCGCCTGAAGGCGTGACGTATCCCAAGCCGTTGCTCGTGCGAGCCGACGGCAAATTTGACCAAACGAGAGGTGTTTTCAGCGTGCCTTTCGTTGCGTCCAAGCCGGGTAAGTACAGCATCGGCGGGACGCTTTCGCTCAGCGTGTGCAGTCCGTCGAGCTGTCTGATGGAAAGGGTGGAACTCGCAGTCGACGTCGACGTGAAGTGACCTGGAAGCTAAACTCCCGGGGTGAAAGACAACGACGCGGCAGACCGTCGGTCATCGCTCGCTCTTGCTGAGCTGTCCGGAATTGCCACGGCGATACAGCGCCGTTTCCAGACGGGTCGGCGCCTCTTGTCGTTTCAGGAATACCTCGAGCTCTTCGCGGCCGACCCAGCTCGGCATGGCCGTGATGCTGCTCGCTACGTGCGCGACATGTTCGATCATTTCGGCACGTACACGGTCAAGATGCCGTGGGGTGAAAGCCTGCGTTGGCGCCTTTTCGATTTGCCGTGGGAGCCCGAACCGGTTCGTCCGGAAAACGGTGGGAAGCGACAAACCTTCCACGGTCGTGACGCGGCGCTCGTCGGACACGAAGAGCTTCAAGCCGAGATCTACCGCGTGCTGTCGAACTTCGTGCAAGAGGGGCGAGCCAATCGACTCGTGTTGATGCACGGGCCGAACGGTTCAGCCAAGAGCACCGTTGCGGGCTGCATCCTTCGCGCGCTCGAACACTACTCGACGCTCGACGAAGGCGCGCTCTACCGCTTTCACTGGGTTTTCCCAACGCGCAAAACGACGCGTGGAGCCATCGGGTTTGGCGGCGAGGGGATCCTTTCGCCGACTGCGACGTTCGCGCATCTCGACGACACGCAGATCGATGCGCGCCTCGTCATCGAGCTGCGCGACCATCCGCTTTTTCTGTTGCCGGTGCCCGAACGTCGCGCGCTCGTGCAGAAGCTCTATGACGACGCCGGTATCAGCGAACCGCCGCCCGACTGGCTCATGAGCGGCAAACTTTCGCACAAGAACCAACAGGTCGTCGAAGCGCTGCTCGTTTCCTACGAAGGCTCGTTCGCGGATGTTTTGCGACACGTGCAGGTCGAGCGTTGGTTCATTTCGCGACGGTACCGCACGGGAGCGGTAACGATTGGCCCCGAGCTCAGCGTCGACGCAAGCGAGCGGCAGATTACGGCGGATCGATCACTCGCTGCGCTCCCCACGGCGCTTCAAGCTCGAACGCTGTTCGAAGCGCATGGGGAGATCGTCGAAGCGGCCGGGGGCGTGCTGGAATTCAGCGATCTGCTCAAGCGCCCCATCGACGCGTTCCGCTACTTGCAGCTCACGCTGGAAACGGGCGAGGTGAGTTTGCCTCAACAAACCATCCAGACCAACGTCGTGATGATTGGCAGCGCGAACGACGTGCACCTCAACGCGTTCCGCGAGCATCCTGAGTTCCCGAGTTTCCGAGGGCGTTTCGAGCTTTTACGCGCGCCGTATTTGCGTCGTTGGATTGACGAGAAGCGGATCTACGACGCGCAGATCGTTCCGTTCGTGAATCGGCACGTGGCTCCGCATGCGACCCGCGTGGCAGCTCAGTTCGCGGTGCTCACGCGCATGCGTCAGCCCGATGCGAAGCGTTATCCGGAAGCACTTGCGCCCATCGTTTCATCGCTCACGGCAGCCGAGAAGCTCGAGATGTATGCGACGGGCACGCCACCCGACAGGCTCGATGGCGACTCGCAAAAACTGCTTCGTGCAAACGTTCGCGCGCTCTACCACGAGAGCGATTCGACGCTCGACTTCGAGGGGCGTTCGGGGGTTTCTCCGCGCGAGATGCGCACACTGCTGCTCGATGCTGCACAGGCGCACGATTCGGCGTGCTTGTCGCCATTCGCCGTGCTGTCGGAGATCGACGAGCTTTGCAAGCGCACGAGTGAATACGAGTGGCTGAAGGAACGAGCGCTCGCGGGCGGATACCACGATCACAAGCTCTTCCGCGATGCCGTGCGATCGAGGCTGCTCGACACGCTCGAGGAAGAGATGCGCGCGGCGAGCGGAATCGTCGATGAGACACGCTACGGCGAGCTATTCGACCGGTACATCCAACACGTGGGGGCTTGGGTGAAGGGCGAGAAGCTTCGCAATCCGCACACGGGTGACTCCGAGCCTGCGGATGATCGCATGATGCGCGAGATCGAGGGGCTGATCGGCGTACGAAACAAGTACGACGAACACCGCAAGGGACTCATCTCCATGATTGCCGCATGGGCGATCGATCATCCGGGAGAGCGCGTCGTGAACTCGGTGGTTTTTCCGCACCAACTACGAAAATTGCGCGAAGCGTTCTTTGCGGACAGGCGCAAATCAGTTGCCCTTTTGTGCCGAGACCTCGTCGTGATTCTGCGTGATCGGGTGTCTCGAGGTTCTACGGCGGAACCTCCGGTGCAAAACAACCTGCGTGAAGAGCAGCGGAAGAACGCGCTGGCCGCGTTTGGGCGTCTCGTGGCGATGGGCTACTGTGAGCATTGCGCGCTCGAGGCCGGCAGTGCTCTCCTGCGCGCGCGCTTCGGCGAGCTCGTCACGTGAGGAGCATTCGTTGGTAGTCAAAGCATGTTGATCGATACGCATTGTCACGTTGATCCCGGCTACTTTCCGGAAGGTGCCGATGCCGTGCTGGACCGCGCACGCGCAGTCGGTGTGGGTGCGTTCGTGGTCATCGGTGTGGGTGAGGACCTCGGGCCGGCGCGTTACGCCGCCGAGCTTGCATCACGGCTGCCCGATGTGTGGTCCACGGCGGGCGTTCATCCGCACGACGCCTTGGTCCTCGACGACGCGATGGAGGCCGAGATCGAGCGTTTGGCGGCGGCGCCTCGTCTGTGTGCGATCGGCGAAATCGGGCTCGATTATCACTACATGCGATCGCCCAAAAGCACGCAGCAGGAAGTGTTTCGGCGCCTCATCGCGCTTGCGGTTCGAGTGCGTAAGCCCATCGTCGTACACACGCGTGAAGCTCCCGAAGACACGTTGTCGATCCTCGAAGAAGAGGGCGCATCGCGCGTGGGCGGCGTGATTCATTGCTTCTCGGAAGATCGACCCTTTGCCGAGCGTGCGATTGCGCTTGGCTTCGACATCTCGTTCTCCGGCATCGTCACGTTCAAGAATGCGCGAGCCATTCACGAGGTTGCAGCGTGGGCGCCGATGGATCGCATCCTCGTCGAGACGGACAGTCCGTACCTCGCGCCCATCCCGATGCGGGGTAAGCGTTGCGAGCCTGCGTATGTGGTGCACACGGCGCGTCGCGTCGCCGAGCTTCGTGGCGATGACTTCGATACATTCGTGGCGCGCACTGGCGAGAACGCTCGGCGGCGATTCGGGCTCGCGTAGATTACTGGCGCCCCAGCGCGGAAAAAACGGTCATACTCGGAGTCGTGCTCGGCCGCGTGCTCGACTACAGGCTGGTTGCGTTCGTCGTCTTGTCGATCGCGACGCACGTCATCGTGGTCAAGTTTGGCAACGAGCTCTACGAGCGTTCGTCTCGGAACGTCGCCGCGTGGGCGCATCGAGCGTTCGCGGTGCCGCTACCGGACGACATCGTGCAGATCGATCTGCCGATGGTTGGAGATGAAACGATTGACGGCAAGCTCGTCGAGCTACCTCCCATCGTGATTCCGCGCGGCGGAGGTGAGGCTTTGCCGCGACCGGACACGGAGGGGGCCGGGCGCGGTGGAGCGGACGCAGCGCAACCAGCGGAGAACCTTGCGGACAGGCACGACGATCGCACGCTCGTGACGGCGATTCCGTCGCGTTTCGATCGCAGCCAAGTGCAGCGGATCGATTCGGGTAAGCAGCGCGCGTCGTGGGAAGATTGGCGAGCGAGCCGTGAGCCGATGGAGCTGACGTTTCTTGCGAGCGGCCGCACGGGGAGTCGCAAAGAGCGACGCGAGTACGCCGTGCACGATCCATCGTCGGGCGCGCGTCGTGCGGGGCAGGCTGCGCATGCAGGCGGGGCGCTCGGTGCTCCACCGATGCCGCCTGGCGTGACGGAGAGCCCGCGATCCGTGGGTGGGACGGCGCCGGGTGCAGCCGAGCCGACGATCGGCGTTGGCGTGCGCGATGGTGCGGCGGGCAAGGACGCGCGGATGCGCGCGCCCGTGCCGCTCGCGAGGCCATGGGTCGCGGCGGAGGTGCCGTCGGTGCCTGCCGAACAAGACGGCAAGCCGAAAGATCGCGTGGACAGCGAGCAAGAAGTAGCGCCGGCACAGCAGTCGATCGTCCGGGCAAGTACGGCTGGGGGCGACGCGGGAGAAGGTTCGGGAGGACAAACGTCACCCGCGCCGGCACCGGGTTCTGGAGGACAAACGGGCGCCGGATCCGACGCGCGTCCGAATGGCGATGGGCGAGGTCCCGATGCAGATCAGATCGCGCGAGACAGGCGCCGCAACGACTACCTTCGCCGCGTCATTTCGCGCATTCAACCGCTGTGGAAAAACGCATTTCCGAAGTGGGCGATTGCCGAGGGACGAGGTGGCACTGTCATCATTTCGTTTGTGATCCAACGAGATGGCTCGGTCACGGGTGT
Source organism: Polyangiaceae bacterium (assembly GCA_016715885.1). Lineage (NCBI taxonomy): Bacteria > Pseudomonadati > Myxococcota > Polyangiales > Polyangiaceae > Polyangiaceae bacterium. The sequence goes on along the minus strand of JADJXL010000020.1, from coordinate 806,953 downwards.
GCGCGTGAGTCGTTCGAGCACGATTGCCGAGTTCGACGAGAATTGTCGCCGAGCGCTGGTTCGAGCAGCTCCGTTCGACCCGCTTCCTGCCGAGCTTGGGCCGCAGCTTGCATGGTCGATGCCTTTTACGGCCCAGAATCCAGCCGTTCGGCCGCGAGATCCCGCAAATCCATGAACGCTCGCTGCCGCTTGAAGTCGCGGAAAACCGGAGCGCTTTGTGGGAACGGCCGTCCCGACAAGATTGCTCGCTTGACAGAGTTGCCCTCCGTCGACATAGTGCGCGCCACTTTTTGCCGAAGTAGCTCAGTTGGCTAGAGCAGGCGTTTCATACGCGCCGGGTCGGGGGTTCGATTCCCTCCTTCGGCACCCACGAGAACAACCCTCCGGCTCCGCATGTGACCCACCGGGTCCCTTGTCGGGGCCGGTCGCATTTTCAGGGTCGGACGACCACGTACGTTCCTTCGCCCATCGCGTCCGTGACGCCGTGCCAGCCCTCCGGCAGCTCCGGATCGGCCCAGCGCCAGATCCGATGCGCATCGACCGGCGACAGCGCCACCGCGTGGAACATGTGCGCTTCTCCAAGCCCATCGCCCCAGTACGTCCCGGCGATCGCGTTGTTCGGGGCAAACTCCATCACCCACGGCGCATCGGCGACATCGAACTCCCCGTGAACCTCACGGCTGTCGAGCGCTCGCGTCACGAACTTCTTTTGCACTCGAAACGTTCCCCGTGCCGTGGAAGCTGCATCCGGAGCATCCTTGAGCACGTCGCGCCCCGATGAGATGAGCGTCACGTAGACAGGCTTTTGACCTTCGTACGCCGTGAGAGTTTGGTTTGCCAAACTGATGTCGAGCCACTTTTGAGTGCCCTTGGCAAACTCGGGGAACTTCGTCCTCCGAACGACGACCACGACGTCCGTGGCTCGAACCCAATAGTCCTCACGCGTGTGCTCGTACCGAACGCCGCTCACCGTGCGGAACTTGCCCGTGAGCGGAATGGCCGAGCGTCTTTCGAGGTCGTCGTCGTTGGGTTCAGCTTCACCTCTGCGCAGGATCCAACCTTGCGCGCCGAACTTGTGGACGAACGCGACCGGCAAACCGATCTTCTCGATGTCCATGCCAAACCATATCGTGCCGAGTGCAGGCCGAAGACGATCGATCGGAACGACCGATCCGGATGGCGTCACGCCGAACCGGCGCTCTTCGCTCCCAAGGTTTGTCGCGAATGAACCTGCGATGGCCACGCCGCTGTTCTTTCGGAGCACGCCGCTTCGCAATTCGCCCGTCTTCGCGGCCAGTGGAGCAAGCGGCGCGATGACTTCTTTGGTGAACGAATAAAACGTTCCGACACGCCGCTTCGATGCTTCATCCGCTCCATCGACACCGGGCATGAGCACCGGCGGCCCGAGCGGTACGCCGCGTGCATCGAGCGGCACATCGTTTGCCGTGGCGCCAAGGAGCTCGTCGTCGACGTCGCCGCGCCTCGACAGGAATCGTTTGAGATCCGGTTCTTCTGCCGTTTGCTCCGCAGGCATCGGTAGCCGTGTGTAGATCGGCACGCCTTCCGTCCGCGCACGCCCGTAGCGATAAGGCAAAGGCTTCTCGAGGTCCGGACCCGGAGGCAACGCTGCGGCGAGCGACAGATCCGTCGTTGCGGCTTCGCCTGCGCATACGAATCCCTTCGGCCGCACCACGTACCATCCTTCGCTGCATCCGCGACGCGTGTACGGCTCTCGCGATCGCGCGACCTGCGTGCCTGCGCGAAGCTCTCCCAGCACGCGACCCGTCGTCGACGGGCGATCATAGACGACCGTGCCTGATTGGAGCACCAACAATTTCGGACCGTCCGCGGGCGGCGATTGCACCTCCGGCGGTGCTTCGTCGGCAGGTTCGCCTTTGGCAAGCGCTGGAGTGCTTCCAGCCTTACAACCTGGCGCGGCCATCGCGACGGCGAACAAGAGGGGCAGCCCGAGTACTGAACGGTGGAGCGGCATCGAGACGACCCTTGGCAAAAGTCGACGCGTTGGGCCAAGTCTTTGGCCTTTGTTGTCACGTGCGGTTCGTCGTCAGCCCGAAAAACCGCACGGGATACCGCTCGCAACGCAAAGCGGCGACGACGGTGAAACTTTTCTCGTCCGAGGAAAAAACGAGCCCAATGGAGCCGAATTTTGCACACTGCACAGGTGCACCTCGGATTCTTTTCTCGCCTTCGCCCCTTTACGAAAAACGTTTGCGCGCACGATCTACCAGCGCTCGCACTAGCCACCCTGACGAGCGCAGCGTGCATCGCTTGCGGTCCATCGGTTCAGACCTCGACAAGCGGCTCGGGTGGTGCCGGAGGATCCGGTGCTGGTGTTGGTGCTGGCGGTTCGATGAATGGCAGTACCGGCAGCGGCATGCCTGTCCCAGCATCGCCGACGCTCACGGCAATCGACCTCGGCCCCACCACGCTCAATGTATTTCACGGTTTCGAAGTGCCTGAACATGCGCTCGGGATCACGGCGATCGTCGAAGCACCCGGCATCGATGACGTGATCGGCATCTCCCGCATTCGTCCGCCGAAGGGTGACCCGGTCATCTTCGACTATTCGGTTGCCGGCAAGACGAACTACGCGTTCGTGAAACAAGGCTGGGTAGGTGGAGCGACCGTGCAATCGGATCTGCCTCAGGCATGGCCGGTGCAATCAGGCTTGTGGCGCATTCTGCTCGGCTCCGATGGACCTCTCGAAGCGCCGAACGTGCGTGTGTGGATCCGCCAAACCGAGGATGGTGTGTTTCACGGCGGTGTCGTCGACGTGAACGTGTTCATCGCGCCAAATGCTACGACCCAAAACTATCTCGATACGGTCTTCGCCGATTTGTTCAAAGACTACGGCGGCTTGAAGCTCGGCAACGTCAACTTCCTTTCGCTCGATTCCGCATTCTCGACCATCGATACGTACGAGAAGTACCGAGCACTTCTTGCATCGTCGTTCGTGGTGAGCGCGACGCCTGCCTTGAACATGTTCGTCATCAACAAGTTCGGTAACGAGTTTGGCCAAGCGATCGGCGTTGCAGGAGGCATCCCGGGCAGCGCCACGGTGCATGGCACGACGATGAGCGGCGTTGCGTATCAGCCGTCTGGCAACCCTGGATATGACGCAGCGGTCTTGCGCCACGAGATCGGACATCTCGCTGGTCTCTTCCACACGACCGAGCTCGTTTCGGAAGACACGGATCCGATCAGCGACACGCTGGAATGTGCTGCCGCGACGATTCAGTCGAAGCCTGAAACTTGTCCCGACGCGATGAACACGATGTTCCCCATCGCGTTTGGACACACGGATTTGACATCGGCGCAGGTGCGCGTGATCCAAGGCAGCGCGCTGTATCGTGGCGTGTTTTCCGCGGGCGGCATGCCCGATGCCCCGTCGAGCGCTGCGCCGCAAAAGCCATCGTACGAGGTTGACTACGCATCGCTCATCGATCGTTCCGACAAACCCATGCCGCAGAACCCCACGCCTGTCGAACGTGTCCTCGGCGGTGTGTGGTGTGCGCACGCAAAAGCCGACTACGAAGCGCTCGCCGTCCGCGTTGCAGGCGCATCTGCCCCTGGCGTCATGCGTGCCCTCGCGCTCGATGAAACGCACAACGACGTCCTTCGAGCGCGTGCGCTTGCCGCGTATGCACGTGCTGCCGAGGGTGCCGAGCGAACGCGGGCGCTCGATCTGGCGGAGGACTTCGTGCGTCGCGACGCAGAAAGTACGGATATTCGGGCTGTCGCGCTCGATACGCTTGCGCGTTTCGATCCTGCGCGCGCGCGTTCGGTATCGATTGTGCTATCCGCAACGACCAACTCCGTGGTGCGCGATGTGGCAGAGCGGCTTCTCACAAAATAGTCGTGCTCTGGAATCTTCACTAGGTTCGCGCGGGCTGGTAGGGTAGGTGCGTCGAGTGTTGGGGGTTGGTGGAGAGGTAACCCTTACGATGCGTTATGAATCAGTCGCCAGCTCGGTGAACCCGCACTCCGAAAGGGGGACCCGATGAGCACAACACCGCATTGGATGCCTTTGCGGGTTTGTCTGGTCGACATGAACAACGGCCATGTCAACCAAGCGATGCGTTGTTTGCGTGGCATCGTTGCCAGCTTTTTCGATCGCGTAAGGCGTGAAAACCCCGGGATCGTTTGTGAACTTGGCGAAGTTTCTCCACGCGACACCAACGTTCCCGTTCCCGAAGGCTACGACCTCTACATTTCGACCGGTGGACCTGGGTCTCCTTTCGATGGCGATGGACAACCTTGGGTCTCCGACTATTCCCGCTTCCTCGATACCGTTGCAGAGTCCGCCATTTGCGGCGGTGAAACACAAAGTGCGTGCTTCGCCATTTGTTACTCGTTCGAGATGGTCGTCCGGCATTTCAGGCTTGCCGCGATCGAACCTCGAGCCGAACGCAAATTCGGCGTGATGCCCATTTACACGACGCCCGAAGGCCAAACGCATCCACTGCTGCGTCCATTCGGCGATCGGCTCTTCGCATTCGAGCATCGCAATTGGGAGGCGGTCGACCTCGACACCGCGAAGCTCGAGTCGCTCGGTGGCATGCTCTTGGCGCGCGAAAGTCGTGATGGAATCTCGAAGGGTCGAGCGATCTTGGGGCTGGATGTCACCGCAGGCATCGAAGCGGTGCAGTTTCATCCGGAAGCCGATCGGCCGGGCGTAATGAACTGGGTTTCGCGTCCGGAGCAGGCGGCTGCATTCAAGGCCGCGTATGGCGTAGACACGTATCAAGCCATGCTTCGTACGCTCGATGATCCCAGGCGTTTGGCGCGTACGTACTCGCTCGTGATCCCCGGCTGGATGGCCCGCAGGTTCAACATGCTCGCGCCATTTCGCGGCTACACGGAACTTCCCCCGCCCAGCGAAGATCTCGGCGCTCGGTTCATTACGCCACCGACGCTCTCGGCAGCGGATCGAGTTGCGTCCGCGTCGGCCCATTCGGCCTAGAACGGCACGGTAAATCCCGAACCTGCTCGCCTGCTTTTCTTCTGGCTCGATCTCGCCTAGAGACTCCCTCGCAACCGAGTTCGGTTGTCTCGTGGAGGATGCATGCAGATCGATCAGGCGCTCGAGAACAAGGCAGTTCAGACGATCCAGATGCTCGCAGTGGATGCTGTCGAGAAAGCCAACTCGGGGCATCCCGGAGCTCCGATGGGTCTGGCGTCGATCGCGTTCGAGATCTGGATGCGCCACTTGCGCTTCGATCCTGCCGATCCTGCATGGCCCGATCGCGATCGTTTCGTCCTGTCGGCGGGCCACGCGTCGATGCTTCTCTACAGCCTCTTGCATCTGTCGGGCATTCTGTCGCTCGACGAGCTGAAGCAATTTCGACAGCTCGGTTCACGCACGCCAGGGCATCCCGAAGTGGGCATCACGCCAGGCGTCGAAGTCACCACGGGCCCTCTCGGTGCAGGCATCTCGACGGCAGTTGGCATCGCTGCAGCACTCAAAATGAACGCAGCTCGAGCAGGCGGTCGCACGGGCGTCGCATCCGCGCGCGTGTTCGGCATCGCGTCCGACGGCGACATCATGGAGGGCATTTCGCACGAAGCATCCAGCCTCGCCGGGCACCTCGGGCTCGACAACCTCGTCTTCTTTTACGACGACAACCGCATCACCATCGACGGCAAGACCGACCTCGCCATGAGCGAAGACGTGCCGCGCCGGTACGAGGCGTACGGATGGTTTGTCCAGACGATCGACGGACATGATCACGACGCCATTCGCAACGCGCTCGATCGGGCTGTTGCAGAGTCGTCGCGTCCGTCGATCATCGTTGCACGTACCATCATTGCCAACGGTTCGCCGAACAAGGCCAACAGCTCCAAAGCGCACGGTGAGCCGCTTGGTGCGAAGGAGGTCGAGGCGACGAAGCGTGCCATTGGTTGGCCGATCGAGCCGACGTTTCACGTGCCGGACGACGTGCGCGCGCTCTTTGCGGCGCGTGCCGAGGAAGGTCGTCGCGCACGCGCCGCGTGGCAAAATGCCGTGGCGAAGTTCGAGCGCGAGGATGCAGAAGCGGCACGTGCGTATCGCCAATTGCTCGAATGCGCAGTTCCGGCGAACCTGTTCACCGAGCTTTGCGCGGCAGCGCCTCGCAAGGACGCGGCCACGCGCGTGCATGCGGGCGTCATCGAGCAGCGCGCAGCGGCGCTCGTACCGTCGCTCGTTGGAGGTTCGGCCGACTTGAACCCGTCGACGAAGACCTACATCGAAGGGTCTGGGCCGGTCGTGAAGGGCAAATTCGACGGGCGAAACATCCATTTTGGTGTGCGCGAGCATGCAATGGGTGCGTTCGTCAATGGATTGGCGCTTTCCGGAGCGTACATTCCATTCGGGTCGACGTTCCTCGTATTCAGCGACTATATGCGTCCAGCGATTCGTTTGGCGGCATTGTCGCACTTGCGCTCGATATTCGTATTCACGCACGACAGTGTTTTCCTTGGCGAGGACGGGCCGACGCATCAACCGATCGAGCATCTTTGGGCATTGCGAATGATTCCGAATGTGGATGTCGTTCGTCCTGCGGATAGCCTCGAATGCGCGGCTGCGTGGACGCATGCGATGACGCGTCGAAATGGTCCCACGGTATTGGCGCTATCGCGGCAAAAAGTGCCGGAGTTGGCTCGCGCCGAGGGATTCGACAATGATGTCATGTTGCGAGGTGGTTACATTTTGGCTGATGCGAAGGGCGGCGCTCCGTCGGTCATATTGATTGCGACGGGCTCCGAAGTGGGCCTTGCGGTCGATGCAAAGAAGCTCCTCGAAAAGGATGGCGAGCGCGTGCGCGTCGTATCGATGCCGTGCCTCGAGCAATTCCGCCGGCAGGATCAGGCGTATCGCGAGCACGTATTGCCAATGGGTATACCTCGCGTTGCCATTGAGGTGGGTGTGACGGCGCCTTGGTATTCGGTCGTTGGCGATCGGGGGCTCGTCATTGGGCGTGACGATTTTGGAGCATCGGCGCCGGACAAGGACTTGGCCAAGGCCTTTGGCTTCGTTCCCGAAGTGGTCGCCGCAAAGGTTCGCAGCATGCGGCGCTAGTCGAGACTGTCAGGGCATCGCAGCGGTGCCCTTGCATTGCGTTTCATTGAAAATGGGCTTTGCCTTGACGCACATCCCGCCCGTGCACGTCGCCGACTTGCAATCGAGCGCCGTGGAGCACATCCCGCCTTCGTCACGCGCCTCTATGCAAGTCGACGTCATGCTATCGCAGATATACCCGAGCCCGCATTCGAAGCTGAGCGCGCCGGGGGTGCACGGCGAGCCTGGAGGCGTCGCCGTTTTGCACGTGCCCTTCATCGTCAGAATCTCGAAATCGCAATAGAGCCCCTGGTCGCAGAATTCCTTGACGTTCTGGCCCAGTTTGCACGCTGAATCGATTGGCAAAAACCGCGTAGCCGTGCACTTTTTGGTCATCTCGTCGCATTGCACGATTTCACGGTCCGATAGAGACGATGCGCATTGCTCCGTTCGTTCGCACGTATCTCCTTGTTTTAGCTGACCGGCGAACACGCGCGTGCACGGCTCGAGATCGGTCGGCAGTTTGAACAGATCCGGTATCTCCAAGAAACACTTGTCCGAAAAGGGTTGCGACGCCTCAATGCACGCATCGACGAATTCACCGTCGAACGTCATGATACCGGCTTCGACATCGGCCACGTTCTTTTCGCACTCGGCCGTCGCGTTGGTCATGCAGCCGGTTTCGTCATATCCCGAGGCCTGCGTGCAACAACTCTCGCGCATGGCGCACGTTGGAGCTGCGATTTTTTCGCAAACGTTTGCGAGCGTGTATTTGGCTTCCGGAGGTTTCGGCGTATCCGGATCGGTCGGACCACACGCCGTCGCAAGCAGCCCAAGGCACGTGAGGAAGCTGGATATCGTGAAGAAATGCGTCAGGGAAGGTAGTTTCATTCCCCTACGTCACATGATTTCCACGCATTGTTCAAGCCCGATGTGGCGTTGCAAGTTTTATTGGGGTGCAATGACTAGGAAATAAGGACCGAAGTGAGTGTACAACATTTGTAATGTGTACTGTGCTGGGTGCGCACGAGCATGGTGGGAATGCGCGAAGAGCCAACGGTGGTTCGATGTGGCTCGTGCGGATGTCACTTTGGTCGAACGGTGGCACAATGTGGCTCAGTCGGGTTGTGCTTTCGAGCAACCGTTCGCTCGATGTGGTTCGCGCGGAATTCGATTTGAGCGAACGATGGCTCGGATGGCCTCGTGCGGATGTTCTTTTGCTCGAGCGTTCGTTCGACGTGGTTTCGGACGGATGTCGATTCGAGCGATCGTTCGCTCGATGTGGTTCGCGCGGATGACGATTCGAGTGAACGTTCGCTCGGATGGCGTCGTGCGGATGTCGATCCGAGCGATCGGTGGCACAAGGTGGCATCTTCGGATGTCGAGCGGAGCGAACGGTGGCCTGAAGCGGGTCGGTCGGGTCTGCACGCGAAACGAGAGGTGGCTCTGCGTTGATTTTCCCTTGCTATGCCTACGCGGTTGTGCACGCGGGCGGCGCCGCGCTACGGGTTGCGCGTGAAGGTTGGTCGAGGCGGACCTTTGGTGATCAAATGGAAGTCTGGAGCGTCGTCGGACTCGCGGTTGATCTGCGTATATGACTACGCATAAGCAGACGCCCGGTGGTTGTACGAGGAACACATGGGGTTTCACCTTGATCACGGAGAACGTATCGGGTGCCATCGCACCATGGTTCCCACTATCAATAGACTCACATTGTCATTGGGCTTTGCCATGGGATTGGGTCTTGCGTTCGTGCCTCAGGGATGCGGGGGCGTTCAGCATCCTGTTGCGGAGATACCCGAGCACGTTGCAGCGCCGATCCGAGGCTGCGCTTTCGAGCACACGCATCACGTCAGAGATGCGGACCATATCGTCAAGTATGACGTGACGCTCGATAGCAACGGCGAGGTCGACACCATTGCGCTCATGGATTCCACCGTCGGCGATGAAGAGCTGGAGCAATGCATAGCAGCCTCGATCCGCTCGCTCACCCAATACGATCTTCTGCGCCACCGGTCGGAGAATTTCGATCGCGAGCTTGCACCGCCGGAATCGCGCAACTTGCTCGGCAATCCCGCAGTCCCGCTTGCCGCTTGTCTTGCTTCGCCACCTTGTTTGCTTTCGTTGGCCATGGTCATGGGTGCTTCGGTGATCACCGTACAGCTCATGGTGCACGCAGCGACGGTCAAACCCACCACGACGACGACGGCCCCGCCGATCCCGATTCCGATTGCCGTGCCGCGAAGGTGGCCGGGGCAGACGTGTGAGGACGCGGAGCTGGATCGTCTGGAAGCAGAGAAGGACAAGATTTGCAAGCCCCCGGAGGGGTTTGCCACCGACTGCCCCAAGAACCCTCTGAAAAAGAAGGAGTATGCGAAGATTCCCTGCTCGCTGATCCTGCTCGCCATCCAGCAACGGCAGGCATGCAAGGCCGCGCGATGGCTGGTTCAGAACAAGTGCTTTGGCGGTAACCCGAACCCCGGACACAAGACGGCGATTGACCAAGAGCAGAACGCGATCGACAACTGCGAAGCATTCAAGCTGATCAATTGCGCCAAAGATCATCCCATGGCAGGAAAGTAAGGTGACCCATGTCTGACGCACTTATCGAGGCCATCCAGACGCGCGACGTCGATCGTCTGGCGAAGCTCCTCGCCGCCGGCGCGGATCCAAACGAGCCTGGCAAGTCTCGCTATGGCGGCGGAGATATTCCGCCGTTGGAAGCTGCGATCGACGAGCTCCAAGCGTTCGAAGCCATCGGCCCGTACGGCCCGGAGCCTGCCGGTCCGATCGATCTGGTCGTGCTGCTGCTTCGTCACGGCGCCAGAGCTACGGGCTGGGGCACGTCCAACGACGAGGATCCGCTCTGGGATGCCGTACGGAGGAACGACATTGAAGCAGCCCGGCTGCTCCTGGCGGCGGGGGCGGAGCCCAATCTCAAGGACGACGAAGGCAGATCGCCGCTTCGCATCTGCGCGGACAAAGGCTACCTGGAGATGGCCCGGCTCCTCCTCCTCTGCGGGGCGAACAAGACCATCCACGACGCAGGCGGGGCCGCTGGCATGAATGCGCTCGGGCTGGCCGCGTACGGGCTCGATGTCGAGATGGTGAAGCTCTTGCTCGCGCACGGGGCAGATCCGCGCGTTGAAGACGCTGACCGAATGACCGTGTTCGATCATCTCCGGCTCATGGATAAGTTTGGTCGTGTCCCCGAGGATCCCGCCGACCAGGACCGTCTTCGGGAGATTCGCCGGTTGCTCGGCGACCCCCCTGCAAAACCCTAATGACCCCTCAACAAGGCCAGCCCGCCATCTCAAATCAGTTTGTCGGGCTGCAATCAATCAACCCGGCATTGCCAGCTTGATGATCGAAAACACCGCGCCGTAGGGATCCGCCACGACGGCGATTCGGCCGTAGGGCGTGTCGAAGGGACCGTGTTTTACCTGTCCGCCGTTTTCGGTGACGACCTTGCACGACGCATCGGCATCCGGGACTGCGAAATACGCCATCCAATGCGGCGGAATTTCAGGCGGAAACTCTTTGCCCATGTGCATTACGCCGGCCATGGGCGTGCTGCCCTTCTTTTGCAGCATCCAGTAGTCCATGCCCTCCATCTTGGGGATTTCGGCATCGAGCACCTTTGTGTAAAAAACACGCGCCTTTTCGGCGTCGCGCGTGCCGACTTCGGTCCACGCCATTGCACCGGGCTCGCCTGCGACCTCGGCGCCCGTGTGGGTACCATATTGCCAAAAGCCAAACGTTGCACCCGTGGGATCCATGCAAACAAGCATGTGGCCCTTGTCCGCGACTTGCATTGGAGGCATCATCACTTGGCCACCATTGGCGCGCACCGCCTCCGCCGACGCATTGACATCGTCCGACTTGAAGTAAACGCTCCATGCCGTCGGGTACGGCGCATCCGGTGGCCGCTTGCCCATGCCGGCGGCGTTTGCCCCGCCAAGCTTACACATCGTGTAATAGCCCATTTCAGGAGCGCCGACATCGAATGTCCAACCGAACAGTGCCCCGTAAAACTTTTGCGCGCCCTCCAAGTCCGGAGTCATCAGATCGAACCATGCGGGTTCGCCCGCTACGCGCGTCTCTACCTTGGCCATTGGTTTTCCCCTATTCGTGACGACGAACCCCGTCGTCGCAACGCAGCGACCCTACCCGACACATCGCCCAGGTCAACCGGAAAAACTCCTATGGGTTTGTCATCGTGCATTTTCTTCCGACAACCTCAGTATGAATTCCCCCAATTGACTGTGCCGAGTATGCGTGGTTTGAGATAGGGATCATATGTTCAGTGGTCCGAATGTCTACGTCGTCCCTCTTGAGCCCCGGCTGGACGTGGAGTAAGGGGCAGATTCGTGTCCGCAACTCCGCCCGTTCGTCCCCTGATCGACAGGCTCTGCGCGCGCTTCGTCGATCGCGATGAAGGGCTCGCCGCTCTCACCGACCTCATCGTGCTCATCGCCGCAGCGGACGCCATCATCGACCAGGCGGAGACCCGGGCGCTCGTCGAGTCGCTCGAAACGATGCTCGTCGCCCACGTCGCACCGCGCCTCGTCAAAGTCGTCGTCGACGAGAGTCGCGCGCGCATTCGAGGCGTCGGGCCAATGCTCAGCGCAGACACCATCGGACGCAAGCTCGCAAGGCACGGCGCGGCCGAAGATGGAGTCCGCCTCGCCGTGTTCATCGCCGCCATCAGCGAAGGTATCTCGACCGTCGAGCGAGCGCGTATCGAGCGCCTTGCGTCAGCGGCAGGCATATCGCCCGCACGCCTCGGCGAGCTCATGCTCGACCCTTTTGCCATCTGAGCTCGCCTGCGACAAACTCTACCGACGTCTCCCAAGAAAGGTTACGATCCCGTCATGGCCTCTCCGCGCCTCGTCACCATCGATTGCGACTACCTCGGTCCTGGCGTCGCGGCTGCCTACCTTCGCATCCAAGGCGATGAAGCGGCGTTTGTTGAGACAAACACGAACCATGCCGTACCGAAGCTCTTGGCTGCCCTCGAACAAGAAGGTTTGTCCCCAAAGCAAGTCCGTTACATCATCGTGACGCACGTGCACCTCGATCACGCCGGCGGCACGTCGCTTTTGGCCAAAGCATGTCCAGATGCCACCGTGCTGGCGCATCCGCGAGCGGCCAGGCATTTGATCGACCCGTCCAAGCTCGTAGCAAGCGCTCGGGCCGTCTACGGAGCCGAACGATTCGACGCTCTCTATGGCACGATCGAAAGCATCGACGCTGCGCGCGTGCGCTCGCTCGACGATGGCGCAGTGGTTCCATTCGGCGAAACCAACTTCCATTTCATTCATACCCGCGGGCACGCCAATCATCATTTCATCGTGCACGACCCTGCACGCAGCAGCGTATTCACAGGTGATACCTTCGGTTTGTCCTACCCGCGTCTCCAGCGAGGCCGCCCGTTCGTTTTTCCTTCCACGAGCCCCACGGACTTCGATGCCGCGGCCGCGCATGCAAGCGTCGATGTCGTCCGAAACCTCGGCACCGAGCGAGCGGCGCTCACGCATTTCGGCGAAGTCGGAGACCTCGACGTGATTGCGGCGCAGCTTCATCAGTGGCTCGACATTTCCGCGTCGCTCATGAACCAATCCCTCGAAGGCGACCCGGCCGAAGCTGAAAAAAACATTCGAACGGGCCTCGAAGCCGCCATGCAGCGCGCTGTAAACGACGCGGGCATCGTCCTCGATGCCGAAGACCGCGCGCTCCTCGAGCTCGACATCGGGCTCAATGCACAAGGCCTTGCGTACGCTGCGTCCAAGCTGCGGGCGTAATCGACACCGACACGACTCCTCGTGACAATCGCTCGTCACCCGCGTATCGTCGCGTTGTCGGGCTTTCTTGTTTCCTTGGAGGTGTTTCCATGAAGCGTGGACTCGTGCTTGGTTTGGGACTCGTAATAAGTGCAGCGCTTTCCGGTTGCGGCGGCGGCGATACGAATTTGTCGTCGACCAGCTCGACGGGCACCAGCAGCGGGGGTGCTGGCGGCGAAGCAGGAACCGGCGGTACCGCCGGCAGTGGTGGGGGAACGGCCGGAATGGGCGGCGCCGGTGGAATGGGCGGCGGATCCAGCGCCAACTGCGGCGATTCCGTCGTCGATTACTTACAAGGCGAGCAATGCGACGATGGCAATACGACGAGCGGCGATGGTTGCAGCTCTGCGTGCAAAATCGAGGCGGCAGCCACGTGTGGCGATGGCAAATTGGACATCGTCAACAATGAAGAATGCGACGACGGAAATACGATGGGCGGTGACGGTTGCAGCGCCTCCTGTCAGCTAGAACCCGTCGGTCAAGCTTGTGGCGATAGTTCGATTACGGCTCCCGAAGTTTGCGACGATGGCAATACGGCGAGCGGCGATGGCTGCAATGCCACGTGCAATTCGAAGGAAACCTCGACGCTCTTCGTCGGATCGCCGGGCCAGGGCGGAATCCTCGATGGCATCGGCAATATGGCGCGCATTTCGGGCAATGGCTCGCTGGCCGTCGACGCGACGACGCTCTGGTTCGGGGATTCCGCCGCGCGCACGCTGCGTCGAATCGACATTGCAACGGGCGCCGTCACCACGGTCGCCGGCATGGCTGGCGCCGGCCCCGGCTACGTCGACAATCCCACTGGCACCAATGCCCGCTTCGGCATGGTCGGTCCGATTGCCACCAATGGCACCACCGTCTGGGTCATCGACGGTCCCAATCGAGTTCTTCGTGCAGTATCGGCATTGCCGCCCTACAGCGTCACGACCGTCGCAGGCTCGGGCCAAATGGGCATGATCCAGGATGGCATCGGTGCCGCGGCGCAATTCGACGATGCTCGAGGGCTCACGTATTACAAGGGCCTCGTCTACATGGTCGACGCCGTTGCCGCCGTCGTGCGCACGTTCAATCCCACGACACTCGAAGTCAAGACCATTGCGGGCACGCCCTATATGAAGGGATCCGCCGACGGAATCGGCCCCGCCGCGCGATTCAACAGCCCGCGCTACATCGCCAACGACGGCTCTGGAATGCTCTACATCGCCGATACCAACGGCAACACCATCCGAGCCTTCAATACGGTCACGAACGAAGTCACCACATTTGCCGGCGATGCAACGTGCGGTTATGCCGACGGAGTCGGGACGGCCGCCAAGATCCACCGTCCTCGCGGCATGACGTCCGACGGCACCAGCATTTACTGGACCGAATTCAACGCGCACACCATTCGACAAGGTGTCGTCGCGACGAAACAAATCGGCACGTTCTCAGGCACGCCTGCACCTTGCTCGCTCAATTGCTCCTGCGGCATGAATCCGCCCATGGGTGGATATGCCGAAGGCGTCGGTGCAGCAACCCAATGGAGCGGCCCGTGGGACATCGCGTTCCATTGGCCGTCGAATTCGTTCTTCGTCGTCGATGCCGGTAACTTCGTCATTCGTCGCATCAAGTGACGGTTGAGGCCCGGCATCGTCCCCGCGGCCTTACTTCCCCGTCAAATACTTCTCGAAAAAGCTCACCGTAGCCACCGCCGCACGAACCTTGTTCGGCGTTTTGCGAAAGCCGTGTCCTTCGTCCGGAAAGAGCACGTATTCCACCGGAATTCCGCGTTTGGTCAACCCATCCACCACTTGCTCGGCCTCGATGACCGGCACGTTCGTGTCATTCGCCCCATGAAGCACGAGCGTCGGCGCTTTCACGCGATCGATATTGAAAAACGGCGATAACTTCTCGAGCATCTTCGTTTCTTTGTCGGGATCGCCGTATTCGATCTTCGATATCGCCGCAATGTAAGGTTCGGAGTGCTTGAAAAAGGTCAAGAAGTTGACCACGCCAAACAGATTCACGCCTGCCGCGAACAGGTCCGGATACTGCGTCAACCCGGCCATCGTCATGTATCCCCCATACGATCCACCCATGATACCAAGCCGTTTCGGATCCGCCATGCCCGCCGTGATCACGTATTTCGCCGTGGCCTCGATGTCCTTCACTGCGTTTTCCCGCAGCGCTCCATTGTCGAGGTTCACGAATTTTTTGCCAAATCCCCCCGACCCTCGAACGTTTGGCGCGAACACCCCAATGCCTCGCGCCAAGAGCGCCTGGTACGTGCTATTGAAGCTTGGTTTTTCCTGACCTTCCGGCCCGCCGTGAAAACTCAATACCATCGGCCCCGGGCCCTTCGCGCCTTTCGGCCGATACAGCCAGCCCGATAGTTCCACTCCATCATGCGCCTTGTAGGAAATTTTTTCCGGACGAACGAGCGACGCTACGTCGATTCCCGCGCGAGGGCTCCGTGTGAGCTGCGCGAATTTTTTCGATGCGATATCGAGCACCCATATATCTGCCGGCGAAGTCGAACCGCTCACGGCCATGGCGAGGCTCTTGCCATCGTTCGAGAATCGAAGACCGCCTGCAATTTCCGCCGGTAGCGAGGGTCCCGCGGTCATTTTGGATGTTTTGACGTCGTAAAATGCAAGCTCGCTCTTGCCCCCCACGTTCCAAATCAGAGCCAGCATCGTACCCGCGGCATTCATCACCAGCGAATCGAGATCCGCGTCGTCGCGCGAAGCCAGCACTTCGATGGGCCCCGGCGCATCGTCTTTCCCAAGCGTGATTCGGGCCAAAGCTCCAAGGTCCCGATCTTTGTTCGACGCCAAATAAATGTGTTTTCCGTCGGGCGAAAATGTACCACCCCAAAAATTGCCTGGTCCTTCGTGTGGCGTCAATCTAACTTCTTTTTTATCGGCATGACGAACATGATACAAATCGCTGTCCCCGCGCTGCGCCGATCGCCATACGATGGCCGCTGAACCGTCTCGTTTCACGTCGTTTACGGCGCTGCTGCCCCGGCCTTCTGCGACGAGCGTTATTTCGCCGGTCGTGACATTGACGAGGAACGAATCGGTCGACGATGGGTTTTTCCGATTCGATGCAAAATGGATCGATTTGCTGTCGTGCGTCCAATCGCCCATGAAATTGTTGTCTTTGCCGCCGTCGGTGAGCCTGCGTAAGCCGCTTCCATCGGGCCGAACAACGTAAATTTGTCGATTCATACCGCCACCGGGCGCGACCGCAAACGCAATCCATTGACCATCGGGCGACCAAAGCACGCCCATGACCGGGTCGTCGAGGTTCGTGACGAGCTCGGGAAAACCCCCGCTCGCAGACATGGTCCAGACCTGCGGAATGCCGTTCAAATCGGAAAGGAATGCGATTCGTTTGCCATCGGCAGAAAAGCTCGGCCACGTCGATAGGCGAATTTTTGCCATTGCGGCAACCAATCGCTCGGTCTCGGATGGCACGGTCGGTGCCTGGGAAACGGGTTTGGCGGGTGCATCCGCACTTGCGACTGGCGGCGCCTTTGCTTCGGGGCAAACCGCAGCCTGCGGCGCCTTGACGTCCGGGTTTGGCGCACTGCATCCAAACAGCGAAGAGCTGGCAAGCGCGACCAGCGCGAGCGTGGGATGGCGAAGTGTTCGATGCATGGCGAAATCCTTCCGTGCGAGGGCCGGGCAGGCGTACCTCGACCGACGCCGGTGGGCCAAGTTGTGAACGATGAAGTGAGGTGATGTGACCGTGCGAATGCAACGTGGTCCAACTGCTGTCCGTTGGCGTGAGATGGACATGCAAGCTGCTCCAACGGAGCTTTCGTACTGTTGAACTGAAGCTCTATAACGCGATCTAACCCACGAGCAGCGCGCTCGCCATGTTCCGATTCGATGCAATCGCTTGCCCATCACGCGATGCGACGAGCAACCCGACGTCCACGATTTCTGGAAACTTCGCAATGCCTCGCTGCGCCGCCCGCGCCGCCGGAATGCCTTCCTCGAGCCAATCGTAAACCGTTTTCGCCAAAAAGCGCCGCACGATTTCCTCGCCAACGCCCGTCGCCGCGACGGCTCCCGCAGGTCCCGCATACACGCCACATCCCATGAGCGGCGAATCCCCCACGCGACCTCGAAGCATGTACACCGTTCCGCCCGTCGATGCCGTCGACGCAAAACGACCGTGTGCATCGCGCACGACGGCTCCAACAGTATCCTTGATCGGCGGCTCCGAGCTGAAATTCCACAATGCTCGCCAATCAAGGTGCAACCACGCAGCCGCATCGGTCGCGTAATCGCCATCCCCTTGACCTCGAAGCTCGGCCATGGCCCGCGCGTGTTTGTCTCGAGCTTTCTCGGTCATCGGATCATAATCGGGAAAACCCACAACACGCGCAAATGCCGTGGCTCCGTCGCCCACGAGCATCAAGTGCGGCGTTTCCATGACCTTCGCCGCCACCATAATGGGGTTTTTTACGCGCTCGATGCATGCAACCGCACCAAACCGAGCGTCGCTCGTCATGATCGATGCGTCCATTTCAATGGTTTGCCCATCGAAACGCAAATTCGATCCCGTGCCGGCATTGAATCGCGGGTCGTCCTCCAATACGACCGTCGCCGCGAGCGCCGCCGCCGCTGCATCGCCACCTTGTTCGAGCACCGCCCGAGCCGCCTCGGCGGCCTTCACACACCCGTCCGAATAGGCGTGAGGCGATGCCGCGCCGCCATGCGTCAAAATTGCGTACTTCATGTCACGCCTCGTGGGGCAGGGGAGGAACTTGGGACGTGCGTTCTTTGCCCCAATAGATGACTTGTTTCCAGACGGCCGTGACGTCGTCGGCGAAGATCACGACGAGATCGCCGGGTTTGGCCATGCTCATGGCAAGGTCGACGGCTTCTCGTTCGTCGGTGCGAGGGAAGATGTGTTCGGGGCTCTTGCCTGCCGCGCGTGCGCCTTCGGCCAATAGCGAGCTGATTTCGCCGCTCTTGCGGCCACGGCGCGCGCCGTCTTCCTTGGGGATGACGATGTCGAATGCTCGCGCTGCTTCGCGGCCGACGGCGCGAATGTCGTCGTCACGTCTGTCGCCTGCGGCCATGAGTACGCCGATCGCTCGCTCGCGGCGCAAGCCCAAGACGAACTCGGCCATCTTCGCCATGGCTGCGGGGTTGTGGCTGTAGTCGACGATGACGCGGAACGGGTGCTCGTCGAAGACGTTGCAGCGGCCAGGTGCCTGGAAAAACGACGTGGTGAACGTGCGTAGGCCCTGACGAATGTGCTCGAGGCTGATGCCCATCGAGTACGCGATGGCCGCGGCAGCGAGCGCGTTTTCCACGTTGAACTTGGCTTTGCCTTCGAACGTGGCGGGCACCAAATGCGTCCACGTGAGCGGGATGTGCCGGTCGCCGTCGTAGATGGTGATCATCTCGCCGTTGACGCCTTGTTCGAGCACGACTGCGCGGCCGCCGTCGCGCACGTGTTTGCGTACGACTTCGTTCGTCGGGGAACGCGAGAAGTACATGATGCGGCCGCTCGCGTTTTCGGCCATCGCACGCGTGAGCTCGTCGTCGGCGTTGAGGACGCTGGTGCCGCCGTCGCGTACGACTTCGACGATGAGGCGTTTGACGTAGGCGAGATCCGCGACGGTTTCGATGCCGCCAAGACCGAGGTGATCGGCGGAGACGTTGAGGACCGCGCCGACGTCGCATTTGTCCCAGCCGAGGCCTTCGCGCAGGATGCCTCCGCGTGCCGTTTCGAGGACCGCGGCTTCGACGGTGGGATCGGTGAGCACGACGCGAGCGCTCCAAGGGCCGGTCATGTCGCCTTTGAGCACGCGTTCGCCGTCGATGTAGATGCCGTCGGTCGTCGTGAGGCCCGTGCGTTTGCCGCTCATCTTGAGGATGTGCGCGACCATGCGGCTGGTCGTGGTCTTGCCGTTTGTCCCGGTGATCGCTGCGACGGGGATGCGCGCGGGAACGCCTCGCGGGAAGAGCATGTCGAGCACCGGAGCGGCGACGTTTCGCGGCGTGCCGACGGTGGGAGCGACGTGCATGCGGAAGCCGGGTGCGGCGTTCACTTCGACGATGACACCGCCGTGTTCGCGGCAGCTCTTGGAGATGTCGGGGCAGATGAGGTCGATGCCTGCGACGTCGAGGCCGACGACCTTCGCGGCGCGGATGGCAATGTCGAGGTTATCCGGGTGGATGACGTCGGTGCGATCGATGGCCGTGCCGCCGGTCGACAAGTTGCCGGTGGAGCGCAGGGCGAACATTTGGCCTGCGGGCAGCACCGTATCGAGCGTGTAGCCGGCTTGCGCCAGGAGGCGTTCGGCCTGGTGATCGATTTCGATCTTCGTGAGCACTTTTTCATGGCCCACGCCGCGCCGCGGATCCGTATTCACGAGGTCGACGAGCTGTTTGATCGTCCTTTCACCATCGCCGACGACATGTCCCGGAACGCGTTCCGACACGGCGACGACTTCGCCGTTCACGACGAGCACGCGGTGATCCTTGCCGTGCTGGAAGGTCTCCACGAGCACGTAATTCGAAAGGTCGTACGCCTTGGTGAACGCATCGCGCACGGCTTCGGCCGTCGTCAGATCGAGCGCCACGCCGCGCCCGTGCGACAGATCCATGGGTTTGACCACGACCGGATAACCGATGCGTTCGGCGATCTCGACCGCTTCGTCCGCGGAGTAGGCTCGCTCTTGGCGCGGCACGGGCAAACCGGCTCGTTCGAGGAGTGAATTGGTGAGCTGTTTGTCTTGAGCGATCTCGACGGCGATGTGCCGGGTTTCGCTGGTGACCGTTGCTTGGATTCGCTTTTGATACGTGCCCCAACCAAATTGCACGAGGCTCTGTTTGTTGAGCCGCATGGTGGGGATGCCGCGTCGCTTGGCTTCGTCGACGAGACTGCGTGTGGACGGGCCGAGCGCCATGCGTTCGGCGAGCCGCGCGAGGTTGTCGATTTCGGGCTGGAGATCGATGGGTGGAAGTTTGTCCGGGAACCCATCCGGCAAGAGGCCGCGCAGGTATTGCATCGCGATCTCTCCGGCACGCCGGCCGACCGACTCTTCCTCGAAGCTGTAGACGACGTGGTAGACACCTTCGCGATGCGCGGTGCGCGTCTTGCCGTACGTGACGGGTGTTCCTGCGAGGCACTGCAGTTCGAGCGCGACGTGTTCGGTGATGTGTCCGAACCACGTTCCATCGTGCAGGCGCTTGAGAAAGCCGCCCGGTTCACCGTAGGAACAGCCGTGTTCGTGCAGCGTCGGAATGCCGGCGATCAGCCGATCCGTGAAGCCTGGGATCTTGTCGCTCGGGTACTGTTCGAGCTCTTCCAGGTCGATGGTCAGGCGAATGACGGGCCGGTATCCATAGAGGTTCGGGCCACGATAAACGCGTGTTTCGAGCAGCTTCATGGTGTGACTCGCGGGCTGATGGGGGCAGACTCGGGCGCCTGTTCTACGTCGCTACGTGGCCACGACGGCGTTCGATGATCGATGTCGAAGCCACAACCTTGGGTAAGTACGTGCACGGACAAACCTAGCAGAGCAGCGGGTGATTCGCGTTTTACCTCGTGGATGTCCGTGTGTTGAATTTTCGACCCATCGATGATCGTGACGGAGCCTCGTCCGATGACCTGGAGCTTTTTGTCGGCTTTGAGCACGATCGCGGTGTCTTCGTCGATGCCGACGCCGATGAGAAACGGGTTCATGGCGACGGCGGAAAAAAGGCGTCCGATGCGATGACGCTGGCCGAAGTGTTGATCGATGACGAGTTTGCGTGTGAGGCCGAGGCCTGGGGCGAGCATGACGAGCTCGCGACGTGGGGCGTATCCTTTGCGGCCTTGAGCGATCATGTGATCGCAGATGACGCTTGCTCCGGCGGAGGTGCCTGCGACGACGGCGCCGCTGCGATGTGCGCGGCGAATGGTGCGTGCGAGCTCGGTGCCGCCGAGCATGGTGACGATGCGGCCTTGGTCGCCGCCCGTGAAGAAGATGCCCGTGACTTGTTTGATGAGGGCGAGTTTGTCCGGGTCTTCGCCGTCGGCTCGCGTTGCGATGCGCACGATGTGCACTTCGGCGCCAAGCTCGCGGAAGATGGATTCGTAGGTATTCGCCATCTCGAGCGGGATGCTCGATGCGGTTGGAAAAACGGCGATCTTTGCGCGTTTCGGGCCGCCTGCGTGTTTGACGACGTCGCGGAGGACGGCGCGGGCTCCGATTTTGTCTTCGGCTCCGCCTATCGCGATGAGGGGACCGCGATGGGGGTGCGCGTGTGCAGCATGGGCGTGAGAAGAGGCATCGGCGTGCGTGCCGGATTCGGGCTTGTCGTGCGCCACGTTGGGCAAGGCGATATCACGGTTCAGCGGAAGCGCCGACAATTTGGAAAGGCGGGTTTGAAACCGGGCCCGGATCTGGACGCGCGCTTCGCGAGGCTGGTTGACGTTGGGGTCCGAGGCTCGCCTCCCGGTGCTTTTGCTGGCGCAAAAGCACGGCGAGGCTCGGCCCCCCCAAACCCCCCGGGGGACGAACTGGAAGCGAGTCATCAATCTGATTCTGGTGCGAAAATGTGGTAGAGCCGGCCGCCGGAGGAACGAGCGTGGCCAAGAACGAAACCCCGCGAACCGCAATCACCCCTACGCGAACCGAAGACTACGCGGAGTGGTACCAACAGGTCGTCCGAGCTGCAGACCTGGCGGAAAACTCGCCCGTGCGCGGATGCATGGTGATCAAGCCGTGGGGCTACGCGCTTTGGGAAAACATCCAGCGCGAGCTCGATCGGATGTTCAAAGCGACGGGCCACAAAAACGCGTACTTCCCGCTGTTCATCCCGAAGTCGTTTTTGGAAAAAGAAGCCGAGCACGTCGAAGGATTTGCCAAGGAATGCGCCGTCGTGACGCATCACCGGCTCATCGCTGGACCCGAAGGCGGCCTCGTCCCCGACCCCGAAGCGAAGCTCGAAGAACCGCTGATCGTGCGTCCCACATCGGAGACCATCATCGGCGCGGCGTTCGCGAGCTGGGTGCAGAGCTATCGAGACTTGCCGCTGCTCATCAATCAATGGGCGAACGTGGTTCGTTGGGAGCTGCGCACGCGTTTGTTTCTCCGAACCGCAGAGTTTCTCTGGCAAGAGGGCCACACGGCACACGCGACGGAAGCCGAAGCGCGCGAAGAAACCGCAAAGATGCTCGATGTCTACGCGACGTTCGCCGAACAGTTCATGGCGATGCCGGTCATTCGAGGCCCCAAGACCGCGAGCGAACGATTCCCGGGCGCCGTCGACACGTACGCGATCGAAGCGATGATGCAGGATCGCAAGGCGCTTCAAGCAG
This sequence comes from Polyangiaceae bacterium, assembly GCA_016715885.1. Lineage (NCBI taxonomy): Bacteria > Pseudomonadati > Myxococcota > Polyangiales > Polyangiaceae > Polyangiaceae bacterium. Next base: position 784,732 of record JADJXL010000020.1, on the reverse strand, counting down.
GTACGTCCCACTTCCTCGGGCAAAACTTCGCGAAAGCAAGCGGCATCAAGTTCCACACGCAGCAAGAAACCCAAGAGTTTGCCTGGACAACCTCATGGGGCGTGTCGACCCGTCTCATCGGCGGGCTGCTCATGACGCACGCCGATGACGACGGGCTCGTGTTGCCCCCGCGCCTTGCTCCCGCGCACGTCGTGATCCTGCCGGTTCTTCGCGGCGAGGACACGCGCGCGAAGGTGATGGAGTACGTCGATGCGGTGGCGGCCGAGCTACGCAATGCGAGCTATGGCGGACGGCCCATCGAAGTCGAAGTGGACAAACGCGACATTCGCGGCGGCGACAAGCAGTGGGAGTGGATCAAAAAGGGAGCGCCGATTCGCGTGGAGATCGGTCCGCGAGACGTCGACGGCAACGTCGTCATGGTGGCGCGGCGCGATCGCGGAACGAAAGACAAGACGTCCATGTCGCGCGCCGAATTCGTCTCCAAAATCGCCGACATCCTCGGAGACATCCAATCGGGGCTGCTGGAAAAATCGCTCGCACATCGCAAAGATCACGCCAAACGCATCGACGACAAAACTGCGTTCGACAAGTTCTTCACGCCCAAGAACCAGGACAAACCCGAGATCCACGGCGGGTTTGCCCTGTCTCATTGGTGCGGAAACGCGGCGTGCGAAGCGTCGATCAAAGACCGACTCAAGGTCACGATCCGTTGCATCCCGGAGCATGGGATCGCCGGCGTCTCCGATGCAGATGGCCTGAAAGATCGCGGCGCCTGTGTGCAGTGCGGTGCGCCGAGCGATCAACGCGTGGTGTTCGCGAAGTCGTACTGAAAACGCTCTCTTATTCCCCCTCTCCGCTTGCGGAGAGGGGGCTAGGGGGTGAGGCATGTTCCCCCTCTCCGCTTGCGGAGAGGGGGCTAGGGGGTGAGGCCCTACTTCGTGCGTTTGATGATGTGAAACCCGCGGGGCGTTTCGACGACGTCCGAGATCGCGTCGACCTTCATGGCGAACGTGACATCGGAAAACGCAGCCGGCATTGCGTTGCGCTCGAAGTTGCCTAGGCGGCCGTCTGCCGGCTTGGAGACGGGGTCGTCCGAGTACTGTTTGACGAGCTCTTCGAACGTGGCCTTCTTCGAGTTCAGCTTCCCGAGCGCCTCGGCTGCGCGTTTCTTGGCGTCATCCTTGGACCGTGTGACGGTTTTCGGAGCGTTTTCGGCACCCTTGTAAGCAACGAGGATGTGCGAGGCCCCGGCGATTTGCCTTTCTGGAGCCGAGGATGCGGCCGCAGATGCAGGACGATCGATCTCTGCGCCTGGGGCCGGTTGATCCCCGGTGGGAACCGCCGACGATGGTGTCGTCGTCGGCGCTACCGCCGCAGCGGACATCGCGGGAGCGGCATCGGCTTGGGCGGGCGCATCGGTGCTGCCCGATGCGCAACAGCCAGTGATGAGCCACGCGCTAACGATGGCGATGATGGCACGGGCGCGTTTTCTGCCAGAGAGGACGAGCGAACGCATGGGGCTCGTATCGCCGACACCGCGGCTTTCGTCAACTGCGCGTAGCTCCGATGCGCGGTACGATGGCGCCGAGAATGCCCCGCATCCTGCATATCGAGGACGATCCGGCCAACCGGCTGCTCGTTCGCAAACTGCTTCAAAAGGCCGGCTACGAAGTGATCGACGCAGCCGATGGGCTCGAAGGCGTGCGGCTTGCGTGCGGGGCAAGGCCCGACCTGGTGCTCGTCGATCTCAACATTCCCGGCCTCGACGGGTTCGAAGTGACGCTGCGTTTGCGCGGCGAACCGCAGTTAGCAGGCGTGCCCATCGTCGCCATCACTGCAGAAGGCGACCGCGAAACGAGCCTCGCCGTCGGTTGCGACGGGTTTCTGCAAAAGCCGATCGATGCGCGATCGTTCGTCAGCCAGATCGAACGTTTCATGCATCAAGGTCCGCGCGAGATCGACGCTGCATCGGCCGGAGCGATGCGCCTGCGGCAACAAAGCTCGCGGATCGTGCAGCATCTCGAAGAAAAAGTAGCGGAGCTGAGCCGCGCCAACTCGCGCTTGCGTGAGCTCGATGCAGCACGAACAGAGTTTTACCGGAACATCTCACACGAGCTCGCGACGCCCATGACGCCGATCGTCGGGTATGTGAAGCTTCTTCAAGACGAAGAGCTCGGGCCGCTCACGCGAGCGCAAAGCAAAGCGCTTCGAGCGATGGACGACTGCATCCGTCGCCTGCGATCGCTGCTCGACAACTTGCTCGACGTGACGGGTCTCGAGACGGGTCGCATGCACTTTCAGCACGGCGACTACGACTTCCTCGACACCACGCGACGCGCGATGGCGCAGGTCGCGGATCGTCTCGCCGAGGCCCGGATCCAGCTCGTCGAGAGTCTTCCACGTGGACCTCTCGCGGCGTGGGGCGATGCAGAAAGGCTTCGGCGGGCCATCGTGCACATGCTGGAAAATGCAGCGAAATTCACGCCTTCCGGAGGGACGGTCGGTGTGCGCGTGAAGAGTTTGCCCTCGGGACACTACGAGCTCTGCGTTGCGGACACGGGACCTGGAATTCCGCATGAACAGCAGGCGCGCATCTTCGATCCGTTTTACCAAGTGGACGGGTCGGTCACGCGTGAGCATGGCGGCGTGGGCGTGGGTCTCGCGATCGCTCGGCGCACGGCTCGAGGGCTCGGTGGCGACTTGCGAATCGTTTCGCCTTGCAACGAAATCATCGAGGCCGTTCGTCTTGGCGGTGCAGCGTTTTACCTTACGGTTGCGGTACGAGCGCCGTGGGAGCTATCCGCCGACGGGGACAAAGATCGGTGAGTCAGATTTATCTCGATTGGAACGCATCAACTCCACCACATCCCGATGTCGTTGCGGCCATGGTCGAGGCAGCTCGCAACGCATGGGGCAACCCTGCAAGCGTTCACGGAACGGGCCGCTTGGCGCGGGCGCGTGTCGAGGACGCACGCGAGGCCGTAGCGACGCTCGTGGGGCTCGATCCGCGTGACGTATACCTGACGTCGGGCGGCACCGAAGCGAACAACCTGGCGCTGTGGCATGCGTTTGCCGATGGTTTGTCCAGGCCAGACGAAGGACGGAACGCTCTCGTCGTGGGTCGCGCCGAGCATCCATCCGTTGTGCGGTTTGCCGAGCACCTTGCGGAACGAGGTGTCCTCGTCGAATGGGTTGCACCTTCTGCATCGGGTCGCGTGGATCCAGCGGCCATCGCGGATGCGATGGATCGCGCTGCATCTGCAGGAGCCACGGTGCGCCTCGTAGCGTTGCAAGCGGTGAACCATGAAACGGGCGTCATTCAGCCGGTGGTCGAGGCTGCGCAACTATGTCGCGCGCGCAAGGCGCTCTTGTTTGTCGATGCGGTACAGGCCGTGGGAAAACTCCCGCGTGAAACGTACGACGTGGCCGATCTGATCAGCGTCGCCGCGCACAAGATCCGCGGTCCCAAAGGAGTTGGAGCGCTCGCGACGCGACCGACGGTACATCTGCGGCGCATGCTGTTTGGCGGGGCGCAAGAGAAGGGTCTTCGGCCGGGCACGCAAGATCCCGTGACGTGTGCAGGGTTTGCCGTGGCTGCGGATCGAGCGCTCGACATGCCGCAGCGTTACGCCGCGATCGCACCGCTGCGCGATCAGCTCGAGGCGGACCTTGCTCGGATCGGCGAGGCTGCGGGCGTTGCAACGTTCAGGAATGGTGACGGTGAACGAGCGCCTCACGTGACGAACGTGTCGTTCCGCGGGTGGCTTGGTCCCGAGCTTTGCGCGGCGCTCGATCTGGAAGGCGTGGCCGTGTCGAGCGGCTCCGCGTGCAGTGCGGGAACGGCCGAGCCATCACCGGTGCTCGAAGCGATGGTCGGGCGCGAGCGTGCTCTGTCTGCCGTGCGCGTGTCGCTGGGTGAAGACACGACACCGGACGACATTCGCGAAGCGCTCGTGCGGTGGGAGCGCGTGCTTGCACGTGCCGCGACGCACGCTGGGATGACCTGAACAAGCGTCGAGCGAGCGGCAGCACCGAGTACTTATTGAGCACTTATTGAAGGACTGCGCGTGTGAGGTTTGTCCTCACGAACCGCATGTGCTCCATCTCGCTTCGACCGGTTCCGCGGGAAAAACGACGGCACGTCGCGCGTTTGCCCGCGTGAGGGGGGCCCTTCAAGCGGTACCTGAACGATTTGCTCCAAGTGCGAGTGGCGTCTCGGAGGTGATGATCTAAGTGCGCGAAATTGATCAACATTTCGGAGCACTTGCGCGGGTCGCGAAGCGATCCACTGAATGGAACGACAACGAGCGACTGCTGGAAGCGTGTTCAGATGAATTCGTTCTTCAACCAAAAGGTATGAAGATATAGTTTAAATGATTGAAATAATTGATATATCGATCTGTGTAAGCGGGATCTTGTTGACAAGTCGAGAGCCGTCTCGATCGCCGAAAAGGTGGACGTCGAGTGTCCGAACTTGGGATTCGGATCGTCATGCGGTGCGCGCAAAGCAATGCCGCTACGCCGAGCCACGTGCGGGCTGCGCTTCGAACCGCTCTGTCAGGATCAGCATCGCAAGAAGGACGCGCGCGGGCCAAATCCTTGGCGTCGGCATCACTCCGTTTGTCGTTGCCGCAGTATCTCGTAGAGCGCGAGTGCGCTTGCGACCGACGCGTTGAGCGAGCTGATGGGTCCTGCCATCGGCAAACGCGCGACGTGATGACAAGCGCGCAAGACGCTCCGCCGCGCGCCTTTGTCCTCGGCGCCGATCACGACCGCCACGGGACCCCGAAGATCGAGCGCCCCAAGCTCGGTGGGCCCTTGCGCATCGAGGCCGATCACGGTCAAACCCCGCTGGCCCAAGTCGTGCATTGCTTGGGGCAGGGCGTGCACGCGGCACAGCACTGCGTGTTCGATCGCCCCTGCGGATGCGCGAAACATCGCCGGTGAGAGCGGTGCGGAGCTGTGTTCGGGCCACACGATCGCGGACGTTCCAAGCGCGACGGCACTTCGTACGATCGCACCAAAGTTTTGCGGATCCATGATGCCGTCGAGCGCCACGAAGATGCTTGTCGGGACAATCGGGACGTCCGCTAGGTTTCGCAGCACGAGCTCCGGCGCTACGGCGAGCACGCCTTGATGTCGTCCAGCACCAGCGGCTCGATCGAGCTCGCCTCTTGGCGCCGATTCGACGCGTATCCCGCGTCCTTCGGCGAACCTCCCGAGCGCTTGGAGCTTGGGGTTCGGCTTGTGTTCGATGACCACGCGTTCGATCGCGCTGCCATGCACGCGAATGGCTTCACGGACGGGTTGAACGCCGAAGATCACACGACTCACGACGTTCGAGCCTCGAGTGCAGTTTCAATTTCCAGCACGACCATACGGGCAGCTTCACACGGATCGGCCGCATCACGTATCGGCCGTCCGACGACGAGCAGGTCGGCACCTTTGGCAATCGCGTCTGCGGGCGTGACGACTCGTTTCTGATCGCCGCTTTCGCTTCCAGCAGGGCGGATTCCCGGCGTGACGAGCAGTGCGTCTGGGCCGAGGGTTTGGCGCAGGTTCGTCGCTTCTGCAGCCGACGCGACAAACCCTCGAATGCCCGCGTTCCACGCAACACGCGCGACGCGTTCGACCTGTACGGCGGGCGTTGCGTCGATCCCAACGGCGGCGAGATCCGCCGCATCGAGTGACGTCAACACGGTCACGGCGAGGATGGTGAGTGGCGTGCTCGCGCGTGAGGCCTCTTCGGCGGCTCGAGCGAGCATTGCGTGACCGCCGTGGGCGTGAACGGTGAGGTATCGGATCCCGAGCGATGCGGCGGCTTTCACTGCGCGGCCTACGGTTTCCGGGATGTCGTGCAGTTTCAGATCGAGAAACACGTCAAGGCCGCGGTCATGACAAACCGCGATGGATGCTGGTCCTTCGCGCATGAACAACTCGAGGCCCACCTTGAGCACGCCGACGTGCGGCGCGACGGTGCGAGCGCCTTCGCGTGCTTCGTCGAGCGACGCGTAGTCGAGCGGAAAAACCAGACGCTGCCGTGCAGCTATGCGGTCAGGAGTCACGATGGGAGGGTCCTAAAGCGCCGCCCCAATTGGAACAAGGGCAAATCGGGGGGTATGGGGGGCAGAGCAGCTAGTTCCCCCTCTCCGCCGCGCCGTAGGCGCGTGGGGAGAGGGGGTTAGGGGGTGAGGCGCGAGCCCCCCATGCCTGCTTTCAGAGACAGCTACAGAGCGGATCGCCAGGTGCGCACTTGCATGTCGGGGACGGACCACCGCCACCCGCGGGCCTCGGACCGCCGACACCCTTCTTCGCTGCCGCTGCTTTCTCCCGCTCTTCGTCGAGCTGCTTCTGGAGTTTGGCGCGGGTCGCTTCGTCCTGGGCGCTCGAGAGTTGCGACAGCAGGCTGTCGATCTTCGCTTGTTGAGCTTTCGCTTGCTCTTCGGCCTTCTTCTTTTCTTCTTCGGCCTGACGAGCTTGCTGCTCCAGCGCCATGCGCGCCTTCTCGTCGTCCTGACTCTTCTTGATGAGCAGGCCCGTCGTGATGCCGCCGATCACGACCACTGCGGCAACGACGCCATACAGCGTCTTGCGCAGCTTCTTCTTCGACTCGTCGTGCTGCAGCGCTGCGAGCTTTCGCTCGTGCTCTTGCTGCGCGGACATCGCTTCGAGGCGAGCCTTCTGCTCGGCTTCGACGCGTGCCTTTTCGACCTCGGCTTGACGAATCGCTTCGAGGCGCGCGGCCTCTTCGCGAGCACGGCGCTCGTCGTCGCGACGCCGTTCTTCTTCGGCCCGAATGCGGGCTTCTTCTTCTTCACGTGCGCGGCGTTCAGCGTCGGCTTTCGCCTGCGCTTCTGCGGCTACAGCCGCCGCCTTCGCATCCTCCTCCTGCTTGATTCGGTCCTCCTCGAGGCTCATCAGCTCCTTCAGGGAGAACAGGACCGAGCTTTCCTTCTGTTCGGACATGACGTCGTGGCTCCTTCAAAAGCTGCGCGCTCGCCATTCTTATCCGGAGGAGGACCGCCACTGCTAGTCAGATCGGCGGAACCTTATCCGAGGACACCCGCTGGGGTGAGATTATCGCGGCGCCTGTCGGTATCAACCCCCGACCAAGGGTGTCAATTGGGTCGCTTCGGAATTTTCTTCCCGATCCAGCGTTCGGGCAAGTTTACGCGATCCAAAGTCGACGTAGCGGCTCAGAACACGCAAAGTGCCCTTTCGTGCTTGACGATAGCTCCATTTCCAGCATCGACGTCACTCCACTTGGCATCCATTCTGCGCTCCGCTAGCGTCGCGTGCCCATGGCAAACATCAAGGCACACATCACGGGCACGGTTTGGAAAATCGAAGTCAAGGTCGGTGACTCCGTCGACGAAGGCACCACCGTCGTCATCCTCGAGTCCATGAAGATGGAAATGCCCGTCGAATCCGAGGATTCGGGCACCGTCAAAGCCATCCTCGTGTCGGAAGGACAATCGGTCACCGAAGGTCAACCGCTCGTCGAATTGGAATAGTCGAAGCCTTCACGCGCGATCACTCGCGCCAGAAAAACTTCCATGGGTTGTGCTTCAGATCCCGCACCAGCTCTTGGAGGTCATCGTAAAGCTGTTCGTCAGCCACGAGCGCTCCCACGGTGCCTTTGCCCCGACGCACCCCCGACGCAATCGCTTGCGCATCCTGCGTCAGACCCTTCGTGTTCTTCGCGACCTCGGCAAGATCCGACATCATCTGCCGCAACTTCGCCTGTTCGCTTTCAGCTCCAACGGTTTGACTCACGCGCTTGACCGCCGACATCGTTTCCTTCGCATCGGCAAGCAGCGACGGCGCATCTTTCGCCAGCGCACCCGTGGCGTGATCCACGTTCACGAGAATCCGATCGATCGCGGGATTCTCCACGTACTTTTGCTTCGCTTCACGCACCGTGTCCTGCGTGTCGACCGTGATCTGTTCGACGTTCGCCGTGATGCGATCGAGCCGCCCGCCGTTTTTCTCGAAGTAGTCGCCCGTGCCTTTCAGCGTACGTGACAAACCGTTCAGCATGACGCCGATCTCGTCCTTGTTCCCTCGAAGCGCCGTCGTCGCGACGTGAAGCAGCTCGTAGGTCTCCGCGACGAGCAGATCGAAACGTGGTGGATCGATGCCGCGCACGATCGCGTTTTCAGCAAGCACCTCGCGATCGGGGCTGCCCGGATCGACCGCCAGGTACTGCTCGCCGAGCACGCTCGCCGAAGTCACGAAAAAGACCGCGTTGTCGTGGATGCCGGGCTGGTATTTCTTCTCCAGCTCGACTTTGATCCGCACGAGCGTTTGTCGCGTACCGCTCGGGCTCGGCGCACCACCTCGATATTGGATCTCGCTGACCTTACCTACCTTCACACCAGCAATCTTCACCGGCGCGCCAGCCTGAAGACCGCCAGGGTTGTCGAAGTCGACGAAAAGAACGTACTTCGGCTCGAAGTTGATCCCACCCATGACGAGGATGAACACTGCAAGCAGCACGGTGGCCGCAAGGATCAGAATGCCGACTTTGACCTCGATCGAACGCGAGCTCGCCATGACACGCACTATGCCTCAGTTACGCGTAGGATCACACGCAGTCGTTACGACGCACTGCGCCGGATTCGCATGATCTCGTTCCGCCACCTAGCCAAGTCGTTTGGCCCGAAAAAAGTCATCGAAGACGTGAGCTTCGACGTGCAGGACGGGGAGGTGTTTTTCATCATCGGCCAGTCGGGCGTCGGCAAAAGCGTGCTCATCAAGCACCTCGTCGGGCTGCTCTATCCCGACGCCGGCGAAATCTGGCTCGACGGCGAAGAGATCAGCCGGTTCGACGAAGAGCGCATGTACCCGGTGCGCATGAAATGCGCGATGGTTTTCCAACACTCGACGCTGTTCGATTCGATGACGTGCGCGGAGAACGTCGCGCTGCCGCTGCGCAAACACAAAGGCTTGAAGCCGAAAGAAGCCCTGCGAGAAGCTCAAAAACGGCTCGAACAAGTGCACATGGCCGAGTTTGCAAACCGCTATCCACCAGAGCTCGGCGACGGCATGCGCAAACGCGTCGCGATCGCACGCGCCCTGACGCTCGATCCGCAATACGTTCTTTTCGACGAACCCACCACGAGCCTCGATCCCGTCAGCGCAAGGCGCGTCGACAAACTCATCCGAGAGCTCAGCGATACGCTCGGTGTGACGAGCATCGTCGTGAGCCACGATCTCGCGAGCATATTTTCCATCGCCGATCGCATCGTGATGCTTTACAAAGGGTTTGTCCGGATGATCGGCACACCGGACGAGTTCAAACGTGTCGATGACGCGGTCATCCAGCAATTCATCCACGGGCGCGCCGAGGGGCCGATCGAGTAGCCTGACCCCCCGACGCCTCACCCCCCGACCCCCTCTCCCTATGAGGGAGAGGGGGAGAAAGAGGCTGGCAGCGCGGGCAATACACGGTCGTACGACCTCCAAGCGTCACGCTCAACAGTGGCGTCTTGCAGCGCGGACAAGGTTCACGCGCGCGCCCGTACGCGAGAAATGGATTGGACGCGCCTCTTCGTTCCGACAAGTAGACGATCTCCTCGTCGGGTCCCTGCGCCGCGAGCGTGTGGCGGATCGATGCAGTGATGCCTTTGGCGAGACGTGTGAGCTCCTCCTGCGTGAGACTCGATGCCGGGCGGGCAGGGTGAATCCGAGCTCGAAAGAGCGCCTCGGTCGCTTGGATGTTTCCGAGCCCGGCGATGACCGACGAGTCCATGAGCAGCACTTTGATCGGGCTGCGTGATGTTCCAAAAACCGCACGCAAGACATCCGCATCGACGCGATCCGTGAGCGGATCGGGGCCGAGATCGCGGAGCTCGGGCAACTTCGCGAGTTTGTCCTTTGGTACGATCATCAGGACCCCGAACATGCGCGGATCGACGTCGTGAAGGACCGACGAATCGGAAAGAAACAGCCGCGCTCGGGATGATCGAGGCGCTGGATCCGCAGCCGATCGACGAACCCACTTGCCGCTCATGCCCAGGTGCGCGAGCAAGCAGCGATCATCGTCCAGTTGCAACAGCAAGTGTTTGCCTCGCCGCTGCACATTGACGACCGTTCGTCCCGACAAAGCTTTGGCGAAGGATCTCGGGGTGGTTTTCCCCCGAAGCAAACGCGTGGGGTCGGCTTCCGCGCGCTCGATGATGTGGCCTTCGAGCCAGCGGCGAAGCTGTCGCGCGCAATGTTCGACTTCGGGGAGCTCCGGCACATGGCCAAGACAAACGATCAGGGCCCGAAGATCAAGTACCCGCTGGCCGAAAGAACGAGGTCGAGTGCGATGACCGCGAGGGACGTATTTACGACGGCGCGTGTCGTTGCCCAACCTACGCCTTCGCTGCCGCCGTGCGTGGTGAGGCCCGAGTGTCCGGAGACGATCGGAACGGCCGCTCCATACGCAAGGCACTTGGCGAGTCCCACGATGAGGTCGCCTTTGTCGACGAGTTGCAGATTGAAAAACGTTCGAGGAAGGACGTCGAACGTGGTGTAGGCCGTGATCATGCCGGTCAAAATCGCGATGGCCGTCACCCATATGATGAGCACGACGGTCATCACGATGCTGGCGATGAAGCGCGGTTTGATCAGGTAGTCGATAGGATCGGCGGCGCACATGCGCAGCGCATCGACCTGTTCGGTCACGACCATGGATCCAATTTCGGCAGCGATGCCCGCACCTACGCGCGTGGCGAGCATGAGGCCCCCGATCGTCGCGGCGAGATCGCGAATGAGCAGCTCGAGATACGACGCGCCCACCATGCTGAATTCCGGCAAGACGCGCTTGAGCTGAAGGCCGCCCTGGAGCACCAAAATCATCCCGATGAAACCCATCACCACGGTGAGGAAAACGAGCGATCGGTTGCCGATCTCGAACATCTGGTTGATGACGGCTTTGACGTCCGGGCGGCCGCGAAAGCAGTAGTAGATCGTTCGGATGAGCACTGACGCGATCTCGAGGCCCGTTCGTATCAGGCCGAGCGCTTGTCGACCGAGTGCTTCGACGAACGACGGATCGTCTTCGCCCGGCAGTTCTTCATGGCTGGCGTTTGCAGCGGCATTGTCGGGAGTTTTTGCCGATTGCATCGCAAGCCCGTCAGTCGAGGGTGAACGAGACGAAGTAGTCGACGACGAAGATCCCAGCAGCGCTCGTGACGACCGTGGCATTGACCGCTCGTCCCACGCCAGGTGCGCCGCCCTTCACGCTGAGGCCGTAGGTGCAGCTCGATAAGCCAATCACGATGCCGAACACGATGCTCTTGATGATTCCGCTGAGCACGTCGTTCACGCCGAGAAGGCCCATCGTGACGCCGTTGTAAAAGGTCTTGGGCTCCACGCCGAGCAGCGCATAACCACCGACGGACGCTCCGAGGAGCGCCAGCGTGTCGGCGAAAATCGTCGACAAGTACAGCGTGACCACCATCGCGATGAAACGAGGCGCGATCAAAAACGCGATGGGATCGATCGCGAGCACGCGTAGTGCGTCGATCTGCTCGGTCACGACCATCGTTCCAAGCTCGGCCGTGTTGTTTGCGCCGACGCGACCGTTGATCATGAGCGCGGTCAAGAGCGGTGCAATTTCGCGCAAAATGCTGAAGCCCGCGGCCCATCCGAGCAGCCCATGTGCACCGATGCGCACGACCAGCGGCGCGGCCTGAATCACGACGAGCGAGCCTGTAAAAAGCGCCGTGACGATCACGATCGGGATCGACTTGACCCCCATCTTGTAGAGGTTTCGCATCACCTCTTCGCCGTCGATCCGCAGCGTGAGCAGCCTGCGCAGAATCTGAAAACCAAGCACGGCCATACCGCCAACGGTGCCTGCGACGTTCAGAAAACCCGTTCCAACCTCTTCGGCGAGGCTGACATCGGTCGGCGGAGGACCGATCGGAGCCGTCCGACGCTTTGCGCGTGTGCTTGGAGGCGGCGGAAGTTTCGCAGCCGCGGGGTTTGCCGGGGAACGGCTCATGCAGGGGCGCCATGTTAGCCCACGTGCGGCAACGCGTGGCCCTTGGGGCAGGGAAGCAATAATGACGCTACGCGTCTAGACGTGGTGATTGTCGCAACGCGTCGTATGTGTGGACGAGCCTTACGCGGCTGGTCGTCGCCGACGGATGCGGCCGACGAGCAAGCCGAGCAAGCTGAGGAGTGCAAAGCCACGCGAGGTCGAGCGGTCGGTGTCATCGGCGATGCCGCAATCGCATCCGCCGGCCGTCGTGGTGTCATCGCCTGGGCGTTCGACGGTGCAATCCGCTGCGCAGCCATCGCCACCGTTCGTATTGCCGTCGTCGCAGCCTTCGCCGTCCGATTGAATGCCATTGCCGCACGCCGTGGCCGTGCAATTGGAATCGCAGCCGTCGCCGTCGGTGGGATTGCCGTCATCGCATTCTTCGCCGTTGCTTTTGACGCCATTGCCGCAACCCGTCGCGGTGCAATTGGAATCGCACTTGTCGCCGTCGTTGGTATTGCCGTCGTCGCATTCTTCACCCGTGTTCATGATGCCATTGCCGCAAGCCGAAACCGAGCAATTGGAATCGCAGCCGTCGTCGTCGTTGGTATTGCCGTCGTCGCATTCTTCGCCGTTGCTTATGACGTTGTTGCCGCAGGCCGTGAAGGTGCAATTGGAGTCGCAACCGTCGCCTTCGGTGGCATTGGCGTCGTCGCAGTCTTCGTCATTGGCCTTGATGCCATTGCCGCAGCCGGGGACCGTGCAATTGGAATCGCAGGTGTCGCCGTTGATGTCATTGCCGTCGTCGCACGCTTCGCCAGGGGTGACGATGCCATTGCCGCAGCCTGGGACCGTGCAATTGGAATCGCAGGTGTCGCCGTTGATGTCATTGCCGTCATCGCACGCTTCGCCGTCGGTCATGATGCCATTGCCGCAGGCGGTGACGGTGCAGTTGGAATCGCAGTTGTCGCCGTCGACCAAATTGCCGTCGTCGCAGACTTCGGCGCCGGCCGTAATGCCATTGCCGCAGGCGGGGATCGTGCAATTGGAATCGCAGGTGTCGCCGTCGATCATATTGCCGTCGTCGCAGACTTCGGTCCCGGTCACGATGCCATTACCACAGCCGGGTATGGTGCAGTTGTTGTCGCAGTCATCGCCGTTCACCATGTTTCCGTCGTCGCACGCTTCGCCCCGCGTCGTGATGCCATTGCCGCAAGCGGTCACGGTGCAATTGTTGTCGCAATCGTCGCCGTTCAGCATGTTGCCGTCGTCGCAGGCTTCGCCGTCCGTCACGACGCCATTGCCACACGCGGTCACGGTGCAGTTGGAATCGCAATTGTCACCGTCGATCATGTTGCCGTCGTCACAGGCTTCGGCGCCGCCCGTGATGCCATTGCCGCAGGCACTCACGGTGCAATTGGTGTCGCACCCATCGCCTTCGGTCGTATTGCCATCGTCGCACGCTTCGCCCATCGTCATGATACCATTGCCGCAGGCGGTCACGGTGCAATTGGAATCGCATCCATCGTCGTCGATGGTGTTGCCGTCATCACACACCTCGTCCGGAGCCGTGATGCCATTGCCACAGGCGCTCGCGGTGCAATTGGAATCGCAGCCGTCGCCCTCCGTTCCATTGCCGTCGTCACACGCTTCGGGCATTTCCGAAATGGCATCGCCGCAATAACGTACGTCGACGTTCATCACGATGTGCATGGTGGCAAACCCAACCGTGGCGAGGTCAACCGGCTGAGGGGCCCCACAGTCCGGCGCACGAATGTAACACGGAGCACTTTGCCCACCAGTGTTCGAACCGATGACGAAGACCTCGTCACCCGCTATTCCGCTAGGAACGAAGATTTCCACCACCACTTCGTCGCTCGTGTTGAACGACGCATTGGGCATGACTGGAATCGTGAGCAGTTGCGATGCCTGGTCTTGCACCTGCACCGGGATCGGGGCGACGAGGGGCACCAAATTGGCCGTATCGAGCACGCCTGCCAGCGTATGCAGTCGCAGCTCGATCGGCTGCGGGCCTCCTTGCGCCGCTTCTACGGCAATCTGCACGCTCTTGAACTCACCCGACGTAATGCCGAGGTTCGACAGATTAAAAATTCGGTAGTACGAATTTTCCAAATGCACCATACCATTGTTGCATACTGCCGATCCGGCGGCGATGCTCGTCGTATCCGTGTTCTGCGTGATGATGCCCGCATTGGCCTGCCCACATACGCCAACGAGCCCCGCTGCTGCAAGTACCCCAAGAATTCTTCCGTGCCTCATGGTCGTTCTCCAATCCAAAGTTGATCGGAAAAACAACCACGATTCCGTTTGGCACGCAAGAGAGTCGTGTTCGTCCAGAGCCGAAGTCTCGCGTTTTTTCAGCTAGCGTTGGTCACGATATCGCGGCGGGTGCCTGCTCTTGCTTGGTACGGGCACCTTCCAATATCGCGAATAACTGCTGCCCACTATGCTCCCAATCCGGAGGCGCTGTTCGCGCGATTTCTTCTTCGGACCACGATCGACGAAGCGCGGATTGCATGGCCGAAGCAAGGGCGATCTCGTCCCGCGGAGGCACGAGCAGGCCGGTGCGATCGTGCTGGACGACATCGGGAATTCCGCCCACGTGCGTCGCGACGACGGGCCTTCCCGCAGCGAGCGATTCGAGTACGACATTGGGTGTACCTTCCGCCCAGCTCGGCAATACCAAAGCATCGGCGGCTGCGAGATAATGCGCAACGTCGTCCGGGGGGCGCGCTCCCACGAGCAAAATTCGACTGTCGCCCTTGGTTTGTCGTGCCAAGCGATCGCTCTGCGAACCTTCGCCGACGAAAACGAGCGATATGGGTTCGGGCCATTTCGTCGTGATTTGGTGAAATGCTGTCAAGAGCTCATCGAGTCCCTTTTCGCGCTCGATTCTGCCGACGAATAGCAATAATTTGCCCTGTTCGGGAAGTCCCAGACGTTTGCGGGCATCGGATCGATTGCGAGGTTGAAAGAGTCGACGATCGACGCCGTTGGGGACGAGCTTCACGCTATCGGGGTGGGCGCCCAGGGTGACGAGGGCATGGAGCATGGGTCGACTGACGGCAATTGCTGCACTGGCGCCGCGAAGAGCGCTGCGAATGAATGGCCGGACGGAGGGCGATCGAGCGATGACATTGACATCGGTGCCGTGCGCTTTGACGACGTACGGCAGGCCCAGCATCATGGCGACCTGTCGAGCGGCCCAAGCATCAGGGAACAAATAGGTTCCGAGCACGACGTCGAAGCGATTCCGCAATTCGGGTAGCAGCGGCAAGAGGCCCGTCAAATAAAGCGGCGCGTTGATTGCGGAAAGCAGCGGTCCCACGCGGGGCACGTAGGTCGCGTGCGGATGCAAGAGGGGCAAACCATCCATGCTGTCGCGAGCGGGCAAGCGGCTCAGTTTTCCGACGCGTGTCTTGTCCCCCAGAAGCCGAGCACCTGGAAAATGCGGAATGACCGCGGCGACGGTCAGGTCCGCATGGCGAGCCAAAGCAACGAATTGTTTTCGCTGAAATGGACAAGCCAGAGGTTCCAAGCGATTCGGGAAAATGCGAGTTACCGCAAGAACGCGGAGCCGTCCGGACGCAGGCTCGAAACTGCGATGAATTGAAAACACGGGCAACTCATTGCATGAACGGGCCAAAGGGCAAGCATGAGCCGATCGAATTCATAACAACGTCACGAACGAAATGGGAGCGGGTTCCAACAGCAATGAATTCGTTGCGAATGGAATTTCTGGGGGGTATGGGGGGGCCCGAGCCTCGCCGTGCATTTGCGCCAGCAAAAGCACCGGGAGGCGAGCCTCGGGCCCCCCCATCGTGACCAAACCTCGCGCAGCGCGCGTCCCACGCGCGCGAAGCGAGCGTCCAACTCCAGGCCCGGCGTTCAATCAATTGATCCCTCGAGTTCTACTTGGACGCACGGTCTATTCAACGAAATGTGTTGAATAACCAACCAAGACGTGGGATGATGCGTGTCGCGGGATCTCGGGGGGCGCGATCCTGTTCATATCGTGACGACGGGAGAGCGGGATGGATGAATGGGCGTGGAAGTCCGGACGTCTGGGCGTGGTATTGCCGCCGCTCGGGCCAGAGCCGTTCGTATCGATTGTGATTCCGTGTCATCAAGAAGAAGAACATATCGAAGCGGTCGTCAAAGCAGCGGCCGAGCAACATTATCCGCAACATCGAGTGGAAATCTTCGTCGTCGATGGTGGTTCGGTCGATCGCACGTGTGAAATCGTGGAGGCGCTCTCTGCCAACGATTCTCGCATTACGCTGCTCCACAATCGAGCGCGCGTGCAGGCTGCAGCGATGAATCTGGCCATCGTGCGATCCCGCGGGGACGTGATCGTGCGAATGGACGCGCATGCCGATTATGACAAGGGATACGTAGCAGCGGCCGTCGCAGCGCTACGGCGTACCGGGGCGCTCAACGTGGGAGGCGCCGTGCGTTTGCGGGCAACGACGACATTTCAACGAGCCCTCTGTTTGGCGCTCGAAAGTCCGCTCGGCATGGGAGGATCGGGCGTGTGGGATCCGCGGCGTGATGGGTTTGTCGAGAGCGTCTGGGGTGGAGCTTTCCGGCGTCAGACATTCGAATTGGTGGGACTTTATGATACGATGGCACGGACGAACGAAGACGCCGAATTGTGTCAACGCATCATCGAGCGGGGCGGGCGGGTTTATCAATGCCGGCACGTCATCAATCATTATTACCCTCGCAAATCCGTCGGTGCGCTCTTTCGACAATATTTCGCTTATGGGAATGGACGAGCGCGCACGTTCTGCCGCCACGGAAGGCTTCTGTCGCCGAGGCCCATGGTGCCCTTCATTGCGCTGACGACATTTTTGACGCTTGCTGTGACGGCGGCATTCGAATCCAAGCTCGTGCCGTTTCTCTGGGGCGCCGTGGCGCTTTATGCCATCGCGGTCATCGGCGAGGCGTTACGGACGTCGCAACGTGCGACGCTCGGCCTGTTTCCTCGCGTCGCCAGCATTTTTCCAATCATGCACGCAGCGCACGGCCTCGGATTTGCCGTGGGGCTACTCATGTATGCGGGGCGTGTGACGCGTGAAGAAGAGCCCGAGCGGCTCGCTGTGCGGTAGTGCATCATGCTGCCGCCATTTCTCGCGGCACTTCCCGCGGAAGTCGACGTATTGGCAACCGCTACGCCGACGACGACCGCCATGGTCGGCACGATCGGCGATTCGCGTTATGCCATGGTGCTCGCGTCCGCCAACGTATCGCTGTGGGCGCGAATTCTAAGGCCGCGAAACGCATTCATTTTCGACGTTTCGGGACGATACGGAAGAGCGCTCGCTGCGACGGATACCATACCAGCTCAGCAGGACATCGCCGCGCGAGCACGCGCGCGCCTCGACGTGACGACATCATCGAGAACGCGCTTCACGTTCATGTCGAACGGGTTTGTCTCGTCACGCATCGGGCTGCGCGCCGACGATGACCTCGTCGTACGCGATCCATTCATGACGAACCGCGTTCTCTACGGATTTGGCGCACAACCGAGTTTTCAAGCAATCACGTCACCACGAACGTCCTTTCGGTTCGACGTGCAATATGCGCAGGCGGGGGCGGTTTCTGCCGATTCGCCCGAAGCCGTGGGAATCGACACGCATGCGCTGACGGCAAATGCGACGGCCACGATGCAGCTTGCTCCGCGGATTGCGATCGGGCCCATTGCACGCATCGCCATGACGCATTTCGAGCACGCGCTGCTCGACGTGAATTTGACACGAGGTCACGCGGATGTGATGTCCGCCTCGGTGCTTGGCCTTGCGCGTTACGATATCACTGCGCGCACGCAAGCAACCGCCGTCGTTGGATTGACGGCGGCAACGGCTCCGCCACAAACCAAGGATACGTCGACGCTGATATCGCCGGATGCCCGATTCGAGCTCCGATCGTTCGGCCCGCGGGTCGGGGGCAGTGCGGGCGTCGCACTCGGGTACCGATCGCTCGGCCCTCGAATTGGGTTTGGCATGGATTACTCGGGGTTCCTAGATGGCTGGGTTCGACCGTTTTCTGGCGGCAATTATCGCGATGTGCTGGCGCATGTCGTCGCGCGGGCTCGCCGAGCAAACTCGATCCTCGCGATCGCGCCGCAAAGCGATGGGGCTGTCATCGGCAATTCGCAGACCGGAAAGCTCGCGACCACGGCGTTTGCATTGGGCGCCGCGGTGACGTCGCCGATTCGAGTCGGTTGGAATTTCAGCGCGGGAATCGATTTGGAGCTCGTTTCGACCCGTGTCGACCCGGAACCGCGAGGTGGTCAGCCTCGGGAAATTTTTCGAGCGCTTTTCACCGTGGGCCTCACTGCCATAACGTCGACCGATCCTCTTCGCCGTTTGCCGCGTGATCCATTCCAGTTGCCGGGCGATCCTCGAGGTGCCGCGGCGCGTCGGGCGGCAGCTCGCACGGGTTCGCAGCCGCAGCCCAACGACGTGGGAGACTTTTGGGACGAAGAATCGGAGTAACCGCGGCAATTTCTTGACGCCGGCGCTCGTTTCGCGTTATTCCGGGGTTCGTGATGCGTGCGCGTGCGTGGACTTGGGCGATCGTGGCCTCTTGCTGTTTGCTCGCATGGCCTTCTGATTCGTTCGGCCAAGCTTCGGCGGTGGCGGACAAGCTGTTTCACCAAGCCGTCGATTACATGAAAGCGGGAGATTTCGCGTCGGCCTGTCCGCTGCTCGAGCGCAGTTATCAGATGGACCCGAAGGACGGAACGTTATTTACGCTCGCCAATTGTCGGGATCACGAAGGCAAGCTCGTGGCGGCCGTGGGGCATTATCGAGCTTATTTGCGGGCGTTTGCCGCAATGACGGGCGTGACGCGACAGAACCACGCCGAGCGAGCGGCGACGGCGAAAGCGCAAATCGAGGCCATCGAGCCGGTCTTGCCGAAGGTGAAATTCGTTTGGGAAACGCCGCCGCCACCGGAATCGAAGATCATCGTGGACGATGTCGAATTTCGCGCGGCGACGTTGGATGTGCTTTTGCCGTTGGATCCGGGCACGCATCGTATCGTGGTGCAGTTGCCAGGCGAGCCGGATAGGACGCGCACCGTGACGCTCGCCAAAGGTGGATCGACGATCATTGATCTCACCCCAGCAAAACCAACGGCGGTCGATGTTTCGCACGTCGTGACGCAGAATGGCACCGGCGCCGAAAAGAAGCCGCGGCCTATAGCGGTTCGCAAGCATGATCCGGCAAAAATCGCGGGATTTGTGGGAGTTGGCGTCGGTGCTGCGGGGCTCGTGGTGGGGACCATTACGGGCGCCATGGCCATATCGGAAAAGCAAACATTGCATGCGCACTGCAATGATTCGTATTTCTGTGACGACGAGGGGATGGAGGCGGTCGATCGATTGCACACTGCGGGTAACGCCAGCACGGCGTCGTTCATCGTGGGTGGGCTTCTTGCAGGCGTGGGCGTGACGCTCGTTTTGGTGTCGAATCGTACGCCCGAAGCCGTGGGCGCGAACGTGCGTGTGACGACCGCGTTTTCTCCAGGAATGGCGAATTTTGCGCTGGAAGGGACTTTCTAATGCGCGCTCGAAAATGGGTTTGGCTTGGAATGCTACTGACGGGCGCGAGCTGCGTGCAAATTCTGGACGCGGACAAGCCTTACCGCAACGTCTCCGAGGCGCCCGATCCGGTGACCCCTTGCATTGCGGACGCGAATTGCGACGATCAGAACCCGTGCACCATCGACACGTGTTTGTCCGAGGGCGTCTGCGGATGGTCGCACGTGGAGGATGGCCCGCTTGCAGGCCAAATTGCGGGTGATTGTAAGCGTGACGATTGCGTCGAGGGAGTCGTCGTTCCAATGATCGACGATGCGGACGTCGAAGACGACGACGAATCGTGCACGACCGATACTTGCGCAAACGGTTTTCCCGTGCATACGGCGCTCGACGAGAATACCTCGTGCACCATCGGCGAAGCCCCTGGGTCTTGCAAATCCGGCACCTGCATCATCGAGTGCAATGCACAAAATCCATGCGAAGATTCGAATCCTTGCACCGAAGATCTGTGCAATGCGAGCATCGGCTCCTGCACCTTCGTACCGCTCGATGGCACCCCGACGCCTGGCGCTGCACCACTCGCCGGTGACTGCAAACTTTCCATTTGTGTGGCTGGCAAGGATACCGCGATTGCTGATGATAGCGATATTCCCGACGACGCCAACACCTGCACACTCGATGTTTGTACGAATGGTGTACCCAGTAACCCCGCACAAGCTGCGGGTACGCCTTGCATGCCTGGGGATACCAATGTATGCGACGGCGTGAGCGCATGTGTCGAATGTACGGAGCCATCTCATTGCGTGAACATCGTCGAGGACGAATGCACGAAGCGCACTTGCGTGAACAACAAGTGCGAGCCCATGTACATGGATACCTCCACGGTCGCCGGCAAATTACTCCAGAAGCCGGGTGATTGCCGAATCGCCGTGTGCGATGGTTTTGGTGGCACGGCGAGTGCCATTGACAACACGGATCTGCCCGTCGATGGCAATCCGTGCACGAAGGACATTTGTACGAACGGCGTGCCGTCGAATCCGAACGAGCCGCAAAATCTGGTTTGCGGGGTTGGGCTCGTTTGCAATGCGACAGGCAAATGCGTCGGCTGCAACACGGCGAGCCAATGCGCCGGCACCGATGATTTTTGCAAGACGCGAACGTGCAATAACAACCAATGCGGTTTTTCGTTTGCCGCGGCCGGCGCGGACCTGCCCATGGGGCAAACGGCGGGTGATTGCAAAGTACTCGAATGCGACGGAATGGGGAACATCATCACGTCGGTGCTTCAAAGCGACGTCCCCGTTGATGGCAATGCATGCACGCAGGATCTGTGCAGTATACAAGGTAACCCGTCGAATCCGCCAACTGCGGTCAATTCGCCGTGCCTCGTCAATGGAAACGACGCGTGCGATGGCAATGGGACGTGCAAAAAATCGCTCGGCAAAGCGTGCACGATGGGTAGTCAATGCGTGAGCACATTTTGCGTCGATGGCTACTGTTGCAATGGCGCGTGTACCGCGACGTGCAAATCATGCAATGTGTCGGGCAGCCTTGGAACATGCTCGAACGTCCCCAAGGGCACGGATGATGGCGTGTGCGTCGGATCGACCGTGTCCTGTAATGCTGGCGAGTGCGACAAGGAGAACGGGCAAGCTTGTTCGGCCAATTCCAACTGTCTGAGCGGATTCTGCGTCGACGGGGTGTGCTGTAATTCGTCGTGTACGAGCCTTTGCAAGGCCTGCAACCTCCCGAATTCCGTGGGAACGTGCACGAACCTTCCATTGCTTCAAACCGACCCGCCTACATGTTCTGGATCCCTTGCGTGCGATGGCGCTGGCTCATGCAAGTTCAAAAATGGATCGACATGTCCGCCGCTACCATCCGATTGCATCAGCGGCTACTGTGCCGATGGCGTTTGCTGCAATTCGGCGTGCTCGGGCGTGTGCCAAGCGTGTACGGCGGCGAAGACGGGCGGGACGACGGGCACGTGCAGCAACATCCTGGCCGGCACCGATCCCGACAACGAATGCACGGGCACCATCAATTGCAACAGCATCGGTATTTGCTCGCCCTGAAGACGTTCGGATCTGGCCACGGGTAGCGAATCGTGATATGGCTGCTTCATGCGCCACTCGATTGCTTTTTCGTTGCTTGCAGCTCTCGCTTTTTGTTCTCCCGTTGCTTGCAGCGGAGACGATACCAAAACGCCCCCCGATGAAACCATCGTTCGCCCCGCGGATCCGATGCAAAACGATGCGGCGTTCGTCGTGTCGGGCGTTCCGAAGTATTTGCTTTCGGGCGATGACCGCACGCCGGCAACGGCAAATTTTTCTTTGCGCGTGACGCCTCCTGCAGGCACCACCGCCGTGGATTTGTGGCTCGACGAAGGAGATGCCATTCCGTTCGAAAAAAACGGAGCCGACTTCGAGGTCGAAGTCGACGCCTTGCCGCTCGGAATCGGTACGCATTCGTTGATGCTCGCGACGCGCGGCGCCAAAAATGGTTTCTTCAAAGCCGAATTCATCAAGGGCCATGCCCTTTACGTCATTATTTCGACCGATTGGGATTTTTCCGATGTCGACGACCGAGTGCTCGAGCATCACGCCGAGCTTCACATGCTCCATCCGGAGCTGAAAATCACGCATCTCATTGGACCGTACACATTCACCGACGCGACCGTATCCCAGGCACGTCGCGACGTCATCGTGCAGTGGGCCAAATCGATGCGCGACACGTACGGCGACGAAATTGGCCTGCACATTCATCCTTATTGCAATTTCGTCGAAGCTGCGGGCGTTACGTGCAAGACCGAGCCATCCGTAGCGTATCCGCAGGGTGATCCCACGGGATACTCCGTGCGCCTCGGCGCATACACGCGAGAAGAATGGAATACGCTTTTCGGCAAAGCCAATGAAATTTGGAATATGGTTGGCTTTGGCAAGCCCACGTCGTTTCGCGCGGGCGCGTGGACGCTCGAAACGCACGTCGCACAGGCGCTCGTCGATACGGGCTTCGTCGTCGATTCGTCCGCCAACAATTGGGTATTGATGGACGAGTGGATTGGCTACGATATTTACGACTTCAACAAGATGCAATGGGCGTCGATTGGTCCGACGAGTCAACCTTATTGGCCGACCGAAGACAGCATCGTGGCTGGTGGTTCCGGCAAAGAAATCGGGCTGCTCGAAGTTCCTGACAATGGGTGCATGGTCGATTATTGGTCCGTCCAAGAAATGCAGGCGATATTCGACGCCAATTGGAATTGGGACATCGGAGCGCTAGAAGCGCCGACGCAAGTATCGACGGGATTGCATCCCGCCACGACACAATATTATTCACCCGACGAATTCAAGCGGCTCGACCTCTTCTTCTCGCACGCCGATCAATTCCTCGCATCGAAGTTGGAAGGCCCCGTCGTGTACATCAACATGACCGAAGCCACGCAGATCTGGTGACGTCCGCACGCCGCTGCATACGGCGCGCTGGAACACTTGAGCGAAATCCTGACAGTAAACGGTGACTTACACGAGACAGTTGACAACATTGGCAATCCCCGGTCTACTCGGGGCATCCTCCGAGCGTTCGTCGGGAGAAACCGTCGAACGCTCGATCGGTGCGCATCTTCGCTTGAGGGAGGCGGGTATTGTCGTCTGACTTGTCACCTGGTGCGGTCTTTGCGGGGCGATACCGCATCGAGCGGCGTATTGCGTCAGGCGGCATGGGCTCCGTCTACGAAGTCGTTCATCTCGAGACAAACCGACGCCGCGCGCTGAAAGTCCTGCACGCGAACCTCGTGCAAAGCGAAGAGCTGCGCGCTCGCTTTCGCCAAGAAGCGCGCGTCGCCGCCGAAATCGAGAGCGAATACATCGTCGACGTGTTCGACGCCGGCATCGATGCCGCCACCGAGATGCCGTTTCTCGTGATGGAACTGCTTCGCGGCGAAGACATCCGTGAACGCATCCGGCGCACAGGACCCCTGCCACCGGAAGAAGCTGTCAGGTGCTTGTTCGAGGCGTCCTTGGCGCTCGACAAAACACACCAAGCCCGCATCGTGCACCGCGATCTCAAGCCCGACAACTTGTACTTGACCGAGCGCGAGCACGGGCTGCCGCGTGTGAAGGTGCTCGATTTCGGCATCGCCAAGATCGTCGCCGACGGCACGATGAATGGGCAGACGCGGGAATCGCTCGGAACGCCGCTCTACATGGCGCCCGAGCAGTTTTTGATGACGAACAACATCTCGCCTGCAACGGATGTTTTTGCGCTTGGCCTCATCGCGTACACGATGCTCGTGGGCAAATCCTATTGGTTCGAGGAGTCTCGGATGGCGGGGGCGGCCGTCGCTTTTGCGCTCCACGCGTCGCGAGGACCGCAGGAAAGTGCGGTTGCGCGTGCTGCACGACATGGCGTGATGCTCCCGCCGGCCTTTGATGCGTGGTTTTTCCGTGCAACCGCAGCAAACCCAGCGAATCGTTACCAGGTTGCGAGCGCCGCCGTCGTCGACCTTGCGCAGGCGCTTGGTGTGCCGTTTCACGCAGACTTGGCGTCCGCGAGCCGAACGGGGCCAGGCGCCCGGTTTTCGTCCGGCATTGGGGTTGTCGCACCATACCGCCCTCCAATGCAATCCGTGCCGCCTGGATTCAGCAACACGCCTCTGCCGTCGCTTCCAACGCCCATCGGCAGTGGCCTCACGAACGCCGGCCCACCGTCCGCGGCTGGTCGCAACAAGTCTATCGTGGCGATTGCTGCCGGAGCCGTCGTCACGATGCTCATCGGCTCGATCGTGATCTACCAGCTTTTTTCAACGGCATCCGCGCCCGCTGCGGCGGCGCCCGAGCCTGCGGCTCCGCTTCCCGTCACGAGCGTCAGCGCGGCTCTGGCGGCAGCGGAGCCTGATGTGAAGCCGGTGGCGCCGGTTGAGGCTTCCGCTGCGCCGAGCGCATCGGCGGCGGCCGCTCCCACGGCGAAGACGACCACGACGGCCAAGCCCAAGGTGACCGCCGACAAACCAGTCGTTCGTCCGACGGCAGCGCCCACGACGACCACGAAAAAGCCTGCAGGCAGCGCCATCTGGAACAATGATTGATTGATGCAGCGTCTTGATCTGCACGCTCGCTCAGCCATGCCTGCTGTTATCGCGATCCAATTCGCAAGAGCACGACTTTGACCGTATCCATCAAAATCGATAGGTCGAAAAGAACGGATACGTTTTTGATGTAAAACAAGTCGTGCTCCAGCTTTTCTTGATGATCTTCGATCGCCGCACTGTACCGACACCGAACTTGCGCGTGCCCCGTCACGCCCGGTTTGACGAAAAGTCGCTGATGAAAATAGGGTATTTGATCTTCGAGCTGCTCGACGAATGCAGGCCGTTCGGGACGAGGCCCAACGAGGCTCATGTCGCCCACGAGCACATTCCATAGTTGCGGCAATTCGTCGATACGCGTACGACGAATGAAGTTTCCGACGCGCGTTACGCGTGGATCGTTTTCCGACGCGAACTTGGGCAAACCGTCCGCTTCGGCATCGATTCGCATCGAACGAAACTTGTGAATCGAAAACCGGCGACCAAACGCTCCCACACGCTCTTGCGAATAAAGCACGGGGCCTCGTGACTCGAGCTTGATGGCGAGCGCCGTGAGCAGCATCAGCGGCAGCGCAAGCACGAGCCCCAGGGCGGCTCCCACGATGTCGAGCAGCCGCTTCGTCCACAACGCTGCACGCGTGACGCGAAACCCGTCTGCGAATACGAGCTGGCTCGGACGTAGCCCGAAAGTAAAAACCTTGCCCGTGAGCCGCTCGTAAAAGTCCGCGCCTTCCTCGATTTCGATGCCGCGAAACTTGAGCTCGAGCAGTTCCTCTATCGGCAATTTCCCGCGCCGATCGGATTGACAGACGAGAATGCGGCGAACGTCGTGGTTTTTCGCGACGAGGCGCAATTGCGAAAATGTTCCAATGATATCGGGCTTGTCATAAAATAGAAACGCTTCCTCGTCCGCGACGAGTCGCCCCTCATAACGAAATCCCGAATCCGGCTTTGCCGCCGCTTCTGCGCAAGCCGCCGCGAGCGGCCCAGATCCAATGACGAGCAGCCGCGGGCGAAAACGAGGGAGCGCCCAACATTCGGCAAGTATCGCTCGGGACGGCGGCAAAAGCAGGCCCGCCAAAACGAATGTCGCCAAGAGCGCCATTGGACGATCTTCGGCGTCCGCGAGCGTCCAGGGCAATACGAACCAAACGAGAAGGCACGCCACGACGAGCGCCTGCACGATTCGAAACGACACGGCCGAAAATCGCTGCCCAAGGACGCTCTCATAGAGACCGTGATAATAAAGAGAAACTTGCGCGACGAGTGTAATGGTCATGGCGTCGAACAAGTGATCGACCTGCGTGGCCCGATCCCAGCCGAGCATGAGACCAGCAGCGACAATCACGATCGTCCCGAAGAGCGCCGCGTCGATGAACCACACGACCGCGCGACGGCGCGACCGAAACAGCTCGAGCATGGACGTCCCCCCAAACCGAATCGGCTGCAATTCCGTCGACTCGTGACGTAAACGCCACGACCGACTTTTCACGGCCGAGCTCGGATGTGATGTGCTCTGGACTACATTGTACCGAGCGAGCGCGATTCGCCAGTGGAGGGATTCGAGCAGGGAACAAATCGTAATGCGATCCGTTCAGAGGAAATGGGCGAATTGGTTACAAATTGATTATGGAGGAAGATGCGCTGCAGGCGTACGATTTGAGCTTGGGACGGCGCGCGATTTGATCTTGGGACGGGGGAATGGGGGCATAAGACCCCGGGGTGGATTGAAGAGGCTGTCTCAAAACTCGAGCCGTAGTGTGTCACCGAACGCCCGCGCGGGATTGAAATCCCGCGCTACACCTTCAAAAGTCCCTCACTACCGTTCGGGACTGGCCTTGTGGAATTTCGGATCGTCATCGCGAATCCTCAACCATTTCGCATAGATTGCAGGCATCGCCATGCAGCCATGACGTCAGTCCGAGCGCGGTAGCGCGAGGACTTCTTGTCGTGTAGCGCGGGGTTTCAACCCCGCGCGGGGCTGGGCGAGGATACGCGTTCCGAGTTTTGAGACGGTCTCACAAACGCAGGCCCGGTATTCAGTTCGGCAAATCACTCCCATTGCCGTGACTCGTCCCATTCGTAGTGGACGGATCGGGCATGGTAATGACGGTGCCATTGGGATCCGGCGGCGGAGGCGCAGTCGATCCCGTGGATTCTTCGGCTTCGGCAAACGCTTCGATCGCGACGACTCGCTCGCCGTCGTCGACGTTCATGAGGCGCACGCCTTGGGCGTTACGGCCGGTTTCGCGAATTTCCGAAGCACGCGTGCGTAGCGTTTGTCCGCGATCGGTCACGAGCATGATTTGATCGGACGGACAAACCATCGCCACGCCCACGACGGGACCATTACGCTCGCTGGCATCGATGAGAATGACGCCCTTGCCGCCGCGGCTTTGGAGACGGAATTCATCGAGCGCCGTTTGTTTGCCATAACCACGTTCGCAAACGGCGAGCACACGATCTCGCTCACTGCCCGCGACGCACAATCCGACGACGACATCGCCCTCGTTGAGCTCGATGCCCTTTACGCCCATCGTCGCGCGCCCCGTCGCCCGCACTTCTTCTTCGGAGAAGCGAATCGACATGCCTTTTTGCGTGGCAATGAGGAATTCTGCTTTGCCGTCGGTAATGGCCGCGGAAAGAAGCTGATCGTCTTCTTCGATGCGGACGCCGATGATGCCTTTGTCGCGGAAGTTTTCGTATTCTTCGAGCGCCGTCTTTTTGATTTGCCCGCGCCGCGTGAGCGTCACGACGAACCAGCCAGGCTCGATCTTCGTGACGGGGCAAATGGCCGCGACCTTTTCGCCCGGCTCCATGCCGACGAAGTTGACGATGGCACGGCCCTTGGCATTTCGTGCCGCAAGAGGGATCTCGTAGACCTTCTTGACGTACACTTTGCCTTTTTCGCTGAAGAAAAACACGTAGCTATGTGTGGACGCAACGAAGAGCTGGTTCACCCAGTCCTCGTCCCGCGCCTCCATGCCCAGCGTGCCTTTTCCACCGCGTTTTTGCGCGCGATACGTCGTCACCGGCGTCCGCTTGACGTAGCCCAAGTGGGAAATGGTGACGACCATGTCCTCTTCTTGGATGAGATCCTCGACCTGAATCTCGGCTTCCGCCGGAACGATTTCCGTCCGCCGCTCGTCGCCAAATCGCGTCTTGATGTCCTCGAGCTCGCCGATGATCACGTCGAGCAGCTTGCCTTCGTCGGCCAAAATGCCCGAAAGCCGCGCGATTTCTTCGGACAACGCACCATATTCGCGGGCGAGCTTTTCCCTTTCGAGCCCCGTGAGGCGCGACAGGCGCATTTCCAAAATCGCCTTCGACTGCCGCTCGGACAAGTAATAATCGCCGCGCGCATCCGCCGCCTCGCATTCGGTTTCCGGACGCCCAGCTCGGCGCAAGAAATCACCCAGCCCGCGCAATGGCAATTTTTCGAGCCGCGCCCTGGCTTCTTCGGGATCGCGCGAGGAACGAATCGTCGACACGATGATGTCGACGTCCGTCGTCGCCATGCCGAGACCTTCGACCAGCTCCCGCTGCGCTTCGGCCTGATTGAGCTCGTAGCGCGTGCGCCGCGTGACGACTTCCCGCCGATGCTCGATGAAGTGCGCCAGCGTGTCCTTCAGCGAAAGTACCGCCGGCCTGCCGTTGGCAATCGATAGATTGATGACGCCGAACGTGGATTGAAGGTCCGTCAACCGATACAGTTGATTTTGGACGACCTGCGGAAATACGTCCTTCTTCAGCTCGACGACGATCCGCATGCCTTCGCGATCGCTTTCGTCGCGAACTTCGGAAATGCCCTCGATGCGCTTTTCCTTGACGCATTCGGCAATTTTCGCGACGAGCTTGGCCTTGTTGACCTGATACGGGATCTCCGTGATGATGATCGCTTCGCGATCGCCCTTCAGCGTCTTTTCGACGATGCACCGGCCACGCATGACGATTTGCCCGCGCCCGGTGCGATACGCCTGCTCGATGCCGCTCTTGCCGTAAATGAGCCCGGCCGTCGGGAAATCCGGCCCCTTGACGTGCACCATCAACTCTTCGAGCGTCGCGTGCGGATTGCGAATCAAAAGCTCCGTCGCTTCGATGATTTCACGCAGGTTGTGCGGCGGAATGTTCGTCGCCATGCCGACCGCAATACCGCCCGAACCGTTGACCAAAAGCTGCGGGAACTTGGCAGGCAGAACCGTGGGCTCTTGCTCCGAATCGTCGTAGTTCGGCGCAAAGTCGACGGTCTCCTTCTCGATGTCGCCAAGAAGCTCGGTCGCGATACGCGACAGACGAGCTTCGGTGTAACGCATCGCCGCCGGCGAATCGCCATCGACCGAACCGTAGTTGCCTTGGCCGTCGATGAGCGGATTGCGCAGACTGAACGATTGCGCCATCCGGACGAGCGCGTCGTAGACGGCAAGATCCCCGTGCGGATGGTACTTACCGAGCACATCACCGACGACGCGGGCACACTTTTTGTGCGACCCGCCCGGGCCAATGTGCTGCTCGTGCATCGAGTAAAGGATGCGGCGATGCACGGGCTTGAGGCCGTCGCGAACGTCGGGGATGGCGCGACCGATGATTACGCTCATGGCGTAATCGAGGTAACTGTTGCGCAGCTCGTCCTGAATGCTGACGGGGATTTTCTGCTGGACGGTCGAACTGTCTTCCATACCGCTCTTCGAAGAAATTCGGCGCTAGCGAAGCCGGGAAAGAGGCATCATTCACGCCGCCTGTGGAACGCTCTCAGGTAGTCCACCGATGACCATTCTGCAAAGGGTTTGAACGGTAAAAACGCCAAATGTTCAGGGGAGGCGTCGAGAACAAAAAGCCGGACGCGTCCCGAACAGCGGCCAAGCGATCAGCTCGCCGTCAAAGCAGCGTACATGTAGCAACGGTTACGGTGCCAGGCTCGACCACCGCCGTGCAAGCTGCCTCGAGCGCCACGTCTCCACCCTTGCGGTAGCCCACGACCGCGACCGTGTGCATGCCAGGCTCGAGCGTAAACCGCACCGATTTCGCGCAATCCACACCCAGTACCGGCTTTACCGATTTTGGGGGTGGTCCCGCATACGACGCGTCGTACGTGACAACGTTTGCATCACTACAGGTGTCTGGCCCAAGCAGCCCGGCAAGCACGATCTCCATCGCGCCGTCGGACGTCAGCGGATCACACGTGGCATTCACCACGAGCCCCTCCTTGGCCTCGGCAAAACACGACGTACCCCACTTCACGGGGCCTCCCGCAGATGCCCGCGCTTCGACGCGGAATCCGTAGGTTTGTCCAGCCGTAACACCCTGGAGAAACGCAGGAGGCGCCGCGCCGCCCTCGATACACGGCAGGTTCAAGAGCGCGGGCAAACTCGGGTCGTCGGGACGAACATCGAAAGCATGTACGTCACCCGTCTCGACAGGGTTGCCCATGGGGTCGATGAGATACTCCTTGCACGCGAGCGAAGGCGTTGCTGGCTTCAGCGCAACTCGAGGATCGACCGTGATTCCGGTTGCCGTTGGGGCAGGAGTCAATGGTTCGCATTCGGTCGCGCCGACACGCGTGTCTTGCACGGTGTCGACGTCCTTGCAGTGCGTCGTCCAGAGCGGCGTGACGGGGCCCGCGTCGGGATTGCTTCGACGCAGCATCGTGCGGCTGCCCGAGGAAGCTCCGCCGAGAGGAACGAGGTCCGAGGGAGCCACGTCGTAGCCATCGATTTTGATGCGGTATTTGCGACCTACGACGACCTGGCGAAACGTGACGCCGGCGGAGCACGACACCGGCGGCGCCGCAGGCAAAGCAACGGGCTGTTGCGACGTGACGTCGTAGATATGCGCAACGTAGCTCTGCATGGCGCCCGGTACGGCCGCGCAAGGCACGTCGCCCATGAAGAACGACGCGTCGACGAAGATGCTCGTCACGGCCCCGGCGCCTGTGAGCAACGAGGAGTCCGAGGAAGCTTCGCAGCCGAGTGCGGAAAAAGCGGACAACACAAGCGAGGCCATGCCCATTCGACGCATGCGCCGGGCGTAGCTGATGCGGGACCTGGTTGCCAGGCGAAAGCACGCGGAACGAGCTCGACTGCGCACGTCACACGGGCGTCTGCTCGAGCGCTCGCGCCACGAGCGAAGGCCAATCGATGCTCGAAGGCAAACGGCCCTCGGCGCGTTCGGGACGGCCACCACCTCGACCACCTGCGGAAGCTGCCACGCGCTTCAAGAACGCGCCGCAGTCGAACGAGCTGTCCGGGCCGCGCGCGACGAGCACGATGGTGCCTCCATCGGATGCGCCCGACAGCATGGCCACGCGATCGCCGTGCGCGGTGATGCGCGCCGCGACGGCTCGAACGAGCTCGAGCGACGCATCATCGACGACACCGACGACGGCACGACCATCGGCTCGGCGCACGAAGTCGTCCGCGATGGACGACGCGACACGCAACCGCACGCGACCGAGCGTTTCGCGGGCATCGGCAAGCTCGCGGCGGAGTTTGTCGAGGCCAGCGGGTACATCGTCGGTGCCGCACGTGAATTCGCGCGCGAGCGATCGCGTGATGGCGGCCTCGCGACCGACGTTGCGCCGTGCTCGAGGTCCAGCCGAAAAAACGATGCGCGCGTTTCCCTTGTACCGTTCGACGGATTCGATACGGACAAACCCGACCTGCGATGCGTGCGTGCAATGCGTTCCGCCACAAGGCGAGACGTCGAAGTCACCAATGGCCACGACGCGCACGTTGTCGATCACCTTTGGTTGACGTCGCAAAGGCAACGCTCGTAGCTCTTCGGGTGAAGGAAAAAACGCGCGAACGGGGACGTCGTCGTCGATGAGCGAGTTGACGAGATCCTCGGCCTGCGCGGCGGCTCGTTCATCGAGCGTGGGGACATCGAGGTCGATGGTGCAGGCGCTTTCCCCAAGGCGCGAGGAGACGGTCTCCGCGCGGGCGATGTCCGTGAGCGCTCGCGAAAGCATGTGCTGTCCCGTGTGCTGGGCCATGTGAATGCGGCGTCGAGCCTTGTCGACCACGCCTTCGACGACGCCGCCCACGGGCGGCAGCGCGCCTTCGAGCACGTGATGAATGCGTCCGGCATCGTCGAGCATCACGTCGAGGATGCTTGCACCACCAAGCGTACCGCGATCGGCCATTTGCCCGCCAGACTCCGGATAAAACGCGGTGCGATCGAGGATGATGCTGGGTTTGTCCCCGAACGCGGCGTGCTCGACGACGCGTGCACGGAACGTGAGTAAAAGCGAATCGTCGTGGTACAGCTCGATGGAACGGGGAGAGGCCACGGGCAGCAGTGTCTCCTACTGAGTGAGCGATGGGATGATTTGGCGGCGAAGGATATCGGGCAAGAGCCTGAGCTGCGCACAATGCGCCGCTGCATCACCGCCGGCATACCCGCGTACGAAGAAGTGATTGCGATCTCGTGCGCGGATGAGGCCGAACGGATCCGCCTCGGGAGGCGTGTCCATTGCCGCATCGAGGCCGACGTCTTGCAAAAGGAACGTCGCGGTGTCGACGGTCGATGCGTAGCCGCTCGTCTGAACGGATGAGTGGGTGACGACGAATACGGGACCGCCACGCGAAGCCGAACGAGCGAGCGCGGCGAATGGAGCAAGCTCGGCAGGATCCGGTTCTACCGTGCCCGTCGCGTGACTCGCGTAGAGCGAATCGATGAGGACGACGGCATCGATGTCGTCGCGGCCCGGAGCGATGATGCGACGGATCGCGCCGTAACCAGCGCTCCATGAAGTGAGGATGATGCTTCGAGGGCGAGCGGCGGGATGGTTTGTCTCGACGGACACCTCGCGGCTGATCGATGAGAGCATGGAGTCGAACGTGCCGGGAGAAGCGAAGGCTCGGTCGTAGCCGCCAGAAAGCGTGCCGATGTCGAAGACGCCGATGACGATGCCGAGGCCCAGCGGCGTGAGGAGTTTGCGCACGGGCTCGGCGCCGTGGAAGTGGACGAGCAGGTCGTAGCCACCGTCGGGCGGAAGGGTGATGCGGGCAGGGATGAGCACCTTGCCGAGGGGCAACGTGCGCGCATCGAGGTAGTCGGCCGTGGTTGGTTCTGGGAAGTCGCAGCCGCCGGTGGGAATCGTTTCGACGACGAAGGGTTTTTCCGTGGCTCCTTGTGGGAGCGGAGCCATCGGCGTAGCGGGCTGCTGCATGGGCGACTGCGGCGCTTGCTGCGTATCACCCGCGCTTTGGATGGCCGCAGCCGTGACGACGAAGCCGCAAAGAACGACGATGCCTAGATCACCCAAAGATTTCGTCATGTGCGCCGCGGTTCAGAAGCCAGGGTTCTGAACTGTCGGTACCCAAGTTTTCTTGGTTGTCGAGGTGGTTGTCGGTGCGGCCTTCGTGGTCGTCGTGGTCGGACCGCCGCCGCTTTTCTTGGTGCTCGCCGTTTTTTTCGTGTCGGTCTTCGTATCGGCGGAGGGCAGCTCGTTGATGTCGAGCGCCGTGCTCGACGGAGCGGCCGAGGCGACTTGATCCGCAACGGGCGCAGCGGATGCAGTTTCCGTCGGAGTTGCTGCCGGGGGCGGAGGCGTTGGGGCCGGTGTTGCACTCGGAACGCCGTCGCCCGTAGCAGCATTGGGCGCAGGTGGCTGAGGAGCTGAATTGCGGAAAGCGAAAACGGTCCCACCAAGCGCGAGGATACCGATGGCGCCAAGGGCGACAATCAAGCCCGTACGACCTTTCTCGCGTGGCAATGCGTACGGCTCGGATGGCAGCATCGAGCCGGGCATGCCGTGTGCGATGCTTGCGCCGGTCGCTTCTTCGGGAGACGGCGGAATGACCGACTGCGGAGCCATGGAGTTGAGGTTCGCCGAGTACGCGGTCAATCCTGTCTTGATGCCCGTGAGCGCGATGTCCGTCACGCCTTCGTGCATCATCGGCGAACCCGAATGCGGCGCCGCCGCGATCCCTGCAGCTCGCTCGTCCGCTGTTCGAATGGCATCGCGGAGCGCTCCTCGACGCTTCTGCCCGCGGTCGCCCATGACGGTCCGGACAAACGCTCCGATGTCGTCGTCGACCACGGAAGCACCCGCGATTGCGAGCACTCGCTCGATGGCCGCATCGAGCTCGAGCATGGTTTGATATCGCTCGTTGGCGTCTTTCTTCAGGCACGTCAAAAGCACGCGCTCGAGCTCGGCAGGGAAGTTCGGGTTTTTCATGCGCGGCGGAAGGACCGGACGCGAGATGATGTTTTTCATCGTCACGATGTCGGATTCGCCGAGGAACGGATGCAGGCCGGTCGTCAGGCGATACAGCACGATCCCCATCGCGAAGACGTCGGTGCGACGATCGATTTTCTTTCCGAGCGCTTGCTCGGGGGACATGTACGGGACTTTGCCCTTGAGCTGCCCGGCGGTCGTTTCTCCACCTGCTCGACCCAGCGCTTTGGCCACGCCGAAGTCGACCATCTTCACGATGCCGTCGTACGAAACGAGAATGTTTTGAGGTGAAACATCTCGGTGCACGAGGTCCAGCGATTGATCGTTTTCGTCACGCAGCTCGTGCGCTGCATGCAGCCCACTGCACGCTTGACGAACGATGCGCAGAGCTATGCGCTGAGGAAACGTGACGTTGTTTTTCTTCGACGTTTTCGTGAGCACGCTGAGTGCTTCACCGTCGACCCATTCCATGACGATGTAGATGACGTCGTCTTGCTCGCCGACATCGAGGATCTCGGCGACGTTCGGATGATGAATGCGCGACGCGAGCGACGCTTCGTCGAGGAACATCTGCTCGAACTGGGGATCGTCCGAGAGCGCCGGAAGCATCGTCTTGATCGCGACGGTTTTTTGGAAGCCGCGTGAGCCTTTTTGCCGCGCAGCCCAAACGGTCGCCATGCCACCTTGCGCAATGGGCAAGAGCAGCTCGTAACGACCGAGCACCATTCCGGGCGAAAGCTTTTCGGGTTGGGTCATGGAAGAGCGCGAGATGCCCGCATCGGGCGCACATCCGCTCGACCGATTCTAGCACTGGTGATGCTTGGACGTGTAATTAGTGAAGCTGCGATGCGCGCAGATGCGCGTCTCGGGCGGGACGATCAAGAACCGGGCGCGACGGGAACGCCGAAGAGTGCCTGATGGATCTGGCCCAGCTTCTGCGTCGACTCGGTCGTGAGCGTGTCCTTCTTGTATGGCCAGGGAAAACCAACGCCAAACGCTTTGCTGCAGCTAAACGACACGAGAAGGTCGACGTTGGGTTGACCCGGACGAACCATCGAGATGCCCATGCCCGGCGCCGTGGGGCATTGGGAGGGCGGAGCATCTTGGAAGCTGTCCTCTTTGCCGAACACATCGAGGAGGTCGTTCTTCATGTCTTCGTTCGACAGAGGAACGCTCGCGACGATCGCAAGGCCATTGAACATGGGCGGCGGAGGTTGCGTCGGCGCCGTTTGGACCGGCCCGGGTTGCCCCGGAATCAAACCGGGCGGAATGGGAATGCCAGCGGCTTGCGCGCCCTGCAGAACTGCCGTTGCTCCAGCTTGAAGCTCGGGAGGAATGGGCAAGCCGGGGAAGCCGGGTTGGCCCGTGACTGGCGAAGGCTGCGCAACGGGCGGCGGCGTGGTCAACCGCATGACCGTGATCTGAGCCTGATCCATCTGATCAAAAGGCGCAGTGCGGGCGCATCCAGTTGCAAACGGGGCGGCGAGGAGGGCAAGACCGAGGAAGGTACGAATGGTCGAGTTCATTGTTGTTGTTGCGTTAGTACCACGCTTTACCGGGGGAGGTGCAAGCCCAAGCGTTCAGGGCATGCCGAAAAACTGCTTCGCACCCTCGACCGGCGTTCTGATGCGGCGTATCGTCACGCTGCGCCCCGCGGCAGCACCCGATGCGGATGGAACCGGAGATCGAGCTCGAGCTGTTCGCTGCACTCTGCGCGGACGTGGAGGCAGGAAGGCCGCTAGCTGATGTGCTCCGGTCCGAGGGGCTCGTCGAAAGCACCTGGGAACGCAGCCGCGACATGTGGATGGGGCGCATGTCGAACGGGCCCGAAGCCGAGCGAAAAACGCTCGAAGAACGCTACCTTACGGCGTTTCACGCGCGCAAACGAAAGGATCGCGCCCCGGTTCACCAGGCAAGTCCTCCGCCCGGAGAATTGGAGGATCCCCCGACGCATCGGGCGCCGATGGGCACCGTCATCATGGCGCCCGATCCGACGCCACGGTCACCGACAGAGATGCCCGCCGACGTAAAGAACGCCGACGCGACGCCTCTCTCGACGACGCCACCGATGGGCGTCACCGCGCCAAACCCAAAGGACGCCGCACCGCCATCGGCCACGCCGCCGATGGGCGTCATTGCACCAAAGCGGATCGATGACGTGCCGCCGTCAGCGACGCCGCCGATGGGCGTCAGTGCACCGAAGCCCGCTGATCCGCGGCTCGCAAAACCGCAGACGAATGCCGAGCTGACGCCGCCCATGGGCATGCCCGCGCCGACTCTTGCAGACATTCCGCCACCAAGACCTTTGCGCACGCCAGAACCGACCCCGCCGATGCGTCCGCGGTCGGACTTCATTCCGGATGACATGGCACGAGCAGCCTCGGAAGCGGTTGCCGATCGAAAAACCGATCCACCTCAGCCCGTGCCTTCGCGTCCTGCGCTGCCGTTTCCAGCGCAGATGCAGCCTGCGCCTTCGGTGCCTGGCCAACCGGTCCCGGCACCGGCTCCATCGGCGCCTTTTCGCTCGCCGTCTGCGGCAGGGTATCCCGCAGCTCCGATGGCGTCTTCGATGCAGTATCCGCAACCTCCGCCTCCAGGAGCAACGCCGTCCTATGGCGGATACCCCGCGACGTTGCCGCTCACGGCTCAGGCGATCGCAGCGCAAGGCGGCGCTCCGTCATCGCCGGGATATGCAGCGCCTCCAAAGCCTGCGGGGCCGCCACTTGCCCTGGCGGGTTTTACCGCAACCGCATCAGGCCCGCGGCTGACGCTCGATGTGTACGCAGCGTTTGCCGCGGAGATCGCGGTCAAACCCGCGTCCGTCGCGGAAATTCGCGAGCGCTACGGATTTACGGACACCGCGCACGCAGCCGAAGACGATGCATGGCAACGACGGTTTTCGTCGGACCGCGACTCGTACGTTCGGTACGCCAAACTGTTTCAGCACTACCGAGACTGGTTTTCGGGACGTACGCCACGCTGAAGTGGCAAGGAAATTCGCAAGAACGCAAATTCCCCTCTCCACGTAGCGAAGTTGGAGAGGGGACGAGGGGTGCGTGAATTGCGAGCGAAAGGACTCTGTCGTAAAGCCGCGGATCATCCGCGGCAATCCGTCAGCCCTGCTGTTCCGTCTTCGCCGGAGCTTCGGGCTTCTTCTTACGCGCCTCGGCATCGAGAAGACCAATGCGGGCCTTTTGGCCCCGCTTG
This sequence comes from Polyangiaceae bacterium, assembly GCA_016715885.1. NCBI lineage: Bacteria > Pseudomonadati > Myxococcota > Polyangiales > Polyangiaceae > Polyangiaceae bacterium. Next base: position 747,714 of record JADJXL010000020.1, on the reverse strand, counting down.
ATTCGCTTCTTCTTGAGCGGGGTCGAAAGCCATTCGTGACGCAAACGGATGTTCCACTTCGGGGTGTTGGCCATGTCGGATCCTCGGAAGGGCGGGACCGTAGCGAATCGTTTTGCAGAGTCAAGTGATTGTTGCGCTTGGGACGCGCTAGCTCAGTCGGGAATCTCGACCAGGACGACATCGAGCTTGATGGGCGGATCGCCCTCGCGTGCCACGACAACCCGGTCCCATGCGAAAAATCCCGTCTTTTCGACGGTGATCCGATGCTGTCCCGGAGGCAGCGCCACGCCCCTCTTGGCGACGTATGCCAAGGCGCCCAAATACTGGTCGTCAACCGTGACATGCGCGTCGGGCACGTTACCCGCGACGCGAAGCGACACCGTCGCGGGTCGCGTCGGCTCACACGCCGTTGCGACAAGACAAACGCACGCCGTCGCGACGACTGTTTGTCGAAAGAAACGTCGTCGGAAAGCCTCGAGAACGCTGGAGCTCGTCGCGGTGGTGCTCATTCCCACTCGATCGTTGCAGGAGGTTTGGAGGACACATCGTACACGACGCGATTGACCCCACGAACCTCGTTGATGATCCGAGTGCTCGTTTTGCCGAGAACTTCGTGAGGAATGCGAGCCCAATCCGCGGTCATGCCGTCCTTCGATTCGACCGCACGCAGCGCAATGACCTCGTCGTACGTTCGCTCGTCGCCCATCACACCCACGGTTCGCACGGGCAAGAGCACGCAAAAGCTTTGCCACACGCGTTCGTATTGACCCGCTGCGCGCAGCTCCTCTTCGAAGATCGCATCCGCTTCACGCAAGACCGCGAGTCGTTCTTCAGTGATGGTGCCGAGGCACCGCACAGCCAATCCAGGGCCAGGGAAGGGGTGTCGCCAGAGCAGATGATGCGGAATGCCCATCGTCGCTCCGACCGCACGTACTTCGTCCTTGAACAATTCCCGCAGCGGCTCGACCAGGCCGAGCTTCATGCGCTCGGGCAAACCACCCACGTTGTGGTGACTCTTGATGACCGCGCTCGGCCCCTTCGCAGATACGCTTTCGATGACGTCGGGATAAAGCGTGCCCTGGACCAAGAAGCGGCAGTCGTCGATCTTTTTGGCTTCGGCGTCGAAGACCTCGATGAAGACGCGACCGATGATTTTGCGCTTTTGCTCGGGGTCCGTGACGCCTGCCAAAGCATCCAAGAACTGCTTGCGTGCATCGACGTGTACGAGGCGAAGATGCTGGTGCTCGCTGAACGTCCGTACAACCTGCTCAGCCTCGCCCTTACGCAAGAGGCCGTTGTCGACGAAGATGCACACGAGCCGATCCCCGAGCGCGCGGTGACAAAGCACCGCCGCGACCGAGGAATCGACGCCCCCGGACAAACCACACACGGCACGTGCGTCCGGACCAACTTTGTCGCGAATGGCTGCGATCGATTCATCGACGAACGATGCGGGTGTCCACGTGGGCTCGAGTCCGCACACGTCGAAGAGAAACGCATCGAGCAAGTCCTTGCCGCGCTTGGTGTGCACGACTTCGGGGTGAAACTGCAGGCCGTACATGCGACGTTCGTCGTCGGCGATGGCGGCAAACGGTGTCGTGTCAGTCGTACCGAGCGTGGAAAAACCAGGCGGCACTTCGGCCACGCGATCCCCGTGGCTCATCCACACATCGAGCACGTCGCCCTCGGCGAATCTGTCGAAGACGCCGGCCGCGCGCGCAACGCGTACGAGCGCTGGGCCGTATTCACCTTCGGAGCCTCGTTCCACGCGCCCGCCGAGAAGCTGCGACATGAGCTGCATGCCGTAACAAATGCCCAGGATCGGCACGCCCACTTGCGTGAGGACATCCGGGGACAAACGCGGCGCGCCGTCGCCATAAACGCTCGCGGGACCGCCCGACAGAACGATGCCCCGAGGCGCAATCGCTCGAATGCGCTCGATGGGGATGTCGTATCGGTGAACCTCGCAGTAAACGGAGGATTCGCGAATCCTGCGTGCGATGAGCTGGGTGTATTGCGAACCGAAATCCAGAATCAGGATCGTGTCCCGACGGCCAGTGAGCATGCGCCGCGCTAGCACTTTTCTCGTCGAGTCGCTAGGTCACTAGATGGGAATGGGTACCGGGACAAACTCGGTCATGCCTTTCGGAACGGGAACGTCGGAATGTTTTCCGACAATCTCCGCCAAGGCTTTGGCCAGCCGCTCGGCATCGGACGGATCGCCCTTCCGTAGCGAGTAGAAGATCGCGTACTTGCCCGCTTCGGCCGGTGGTTCGGGGCCTTTGTCGGATGCGAGCGCGATGAAGAGGTGAACGACGGATCGGCCCTTGGCACAAACGATGTTGAGCACGCCCCTCTGCACGGCTTGAATTTCGCGCACCTCGAAGTCGCCCAGCGAGCTGCCAACGACGAGCGGCGCGACGAGCGCGAGTTCGTCCGGGCCAGCCGGCGTAGCAGGCGGAGGTGGCTCGGGTGCGGCGGTTGCCGAAGCTGCCGGCGGCGGATCGGTCGTCGCTCGAGAACACGCGAACGTGCTGGCGGACAAACCGCACAGCAGCACGAGCGCGCAAAGTCGTTTGTCGCGCCGTCGTCGCGTCGAGCTTCGATCGTTTGTGCTCATATTATTTGCCCCATGACGCCGGTCACGGGGTAGCAGAGCCAGGCTGCTGCTCTGCAGGTGCAGGCGCTTCAGGTGCAGAAGGTGCGGGGGCTTCTTCGCCCGCAGGTTTCGGCAATTCGAAGCTGCGGGGCGGTTCGTATTCGGGGGGAGGACCTGACGGCGGTTTGCCTGCGGGCCGAGGCGAACCGCTGCACGCGGCCAGGAAAAACATCGCCGTCGTCGCAAGTGCCCAGACAAACTTCATAACGCCGTGCCTTTCGGCTTCTTCTTCGTGGTGGTCGAGGGCGGCTCGTCGTGCAGAGGTGAGCCGAAGGGGCTTGGCGGAATGACCGGTTCCGGTCCCGTCCCGGGGTTGATTTTTTGCTCGACGCCTTCCGAGCGTGGAGGGCGCGGAAGCGATGGCGGAGGGGGCGGCTCGACGTGTGCGCCAACCGCTCCAGGAGCACCCATTGGAATGCCCGTCGTCGTAGGAACAGCGGTAGCGGGCGTTTCTTCGTCGCCGCCGATGCATCCGAGGCCAGCGAACGAGACGAAGAAAACCACAGCAGGAGCGAACGGGCGCAGGCGACTTCGCACGTGTGTACGCTAGCATGTCCTTGGCCTGCTGCGCCGCCTCGCGTTAGGTTTCTCCCCTGTGGAGAGCAACGAATCGAGCGACCGGTTGAAGGAGTTCTGTGTGCGCGCGCGAGCAGCAGCGCGTGTGCTCGCACGTGCCACGCGAACGCAGAAAGATCGAGCGCTCATCGCCATCGCGGAAGGCCTCGAAGCGGCTGCGAACGATGATTCCGCGCTCCGTCGAGCCAATGCAGAAGACGTCGAGGCTGCTCGCGCCGCGGGTTTGTCCGAAGCCATGCTCGATCGCCTGCACCTCGATGCATCGCGCATCGCGGCGATGGCTGCGGCGGTGCGCGAAATCGCAACGTTCGACGATCCCGTGGGTGAAGTGCTTGGCATGAAGCAGCGCCCGAGCGGCATCGAAGTGGGGCAGGTTCGCATCCCGCTCGGGGTCATCGCGATGATCTACGAAGCGCGGCCGAACGTGACCGTCGATTCCGCTGCTCTTTGCTTGAAGAGCGGCAACGCAACGCTCCTTCGCGGTGGCAAAGAAGCTGCCCGATCGAACGCAGAGCTCGGCAGCATCGTCCGAGCGGCGTTGGTTTCGGCAGGTTTGCCCGAGGATGGGGTCATCATCATTCCGCCTACGGATCGCGAAGACATCAAGATCTTGGTCGGTTTGTCAGGGATGATTGACCTGGCGATTCCTCGCGGAGGAGAGGGGCTCATCCAATTCGTCGCAGAACACGCCCGCGTGCCCGTGATTCAGCACTACAAGGGCGTTTGTCACCTGTTCGTGGACGAACACGCCGACATCGACATGGCGCTTCGTCTCGTGGAAAACGGCAAGCTGAGTCGTCCAGGCGTGTGCAACGCGCTCGAATGCGTCATCGTGCATCAACACATCGCGCTGACGTTCCTCATGCGACTGAACAAGTTTGCCTCGAGCAAAGGATTGGAATTGCGCGGTGACGAGGCGACGCGTGTGGTGCTTCCTTCGGTGAAAGCAGCCGCGCCCGAAGATTTTGGCCGCGAATTTCTGGCGCCGATCCTCGCCGTACGAATCGTCGGTTCGTTCGAGGAAGCGGTAGGCCACATCGATCGATACGGATCACAACACACCGAGGCGATCTGCACGAACGACGTGGCCACGGCGCGACGATTTTTGCGGGAAGTGGACGCGAGCTGCGTTTTGGTGAATGCGTCGACTCGATTCAACGATGGTGGGCAGCTAGGACTAGGCGCCGAGATCGGCATTTCCACGACAAAGCTCCACGCGTACGGTCCCATGGGTTTGGAAAGCCTGACAGCCCGGAAGTGGATCGTGTTTGGCGAGGGGCACACCCGGTAAAGTTTCGCCCCTTGGTCGGGGCAGCGAGGTACATTTGGTCACGAGAAAGCGGTCGGACGAACAGGGCGATCGGCCCGCTCCGGCAAAACGAACGACGACGACGAAACGCTCGCGAGCGGCAAGCTCGGATGCTCCCGCGCCGCGACGTGCGGTCGAAACTGCCGTTTCGACGGCAAGCAAGAAGGCCGCTCGGCCGAAGCTTCGCGCGTCGCACTCGAGCACGGCGGAAGGTGGTGCGACACGCCGCACGACGATCGGTCGAAGCAAGGGGCCCGGGCCGTCTGGCCGCGGTCCTGCCGTGCGCAAGGCTCCGCTGGCAACGCCCAAGCGAGCCCAACCTCGCAAGACGGCTCCGGAAACGCCGAGCGCTGCGCGTCAACTGGCGCTTGACATCGTGGCGGCGGGCCTCGAGAAAAAGGCGCTCAACTGCGAGGTCATCGATGTCCGGGGACGCGTCGACTACGCGGACTTCCTCGTCATCATGACGGGTCGCAGCGATCGGCACGTCAGCGCGATTGCGCAAGGCATCGACGAAGAGCTGGGCAAGAAGAAGGTCGCGCCGATCTCGATCGAGGGCATGACGCAGTCGACGTGGGTGCTGCTCGATTACGGCGATGTCGTGGTTCACGTCTTCCAAGAGGACGCGCGACAATTGTACGACATCGAAGGACTTTGGATGGACGCGAGTCGGGTGTCGGTGCCTGATGAGCCCGGACAAACAGCATCACATGCGGCCGCGGGCGATGGACACGTCGCTGAAGCGGAAGACGACGAATCGCCTGTCGACTGCGACTGAGCGATGCGCATCGTCATCGTTGCAGTGGGCCGCGTGAAGGACAAACCCTTGCGCGCGGCCATCGACGAATACGTCGGACGAGTGCGTCGGTTCGTCTCGTGCGATGAAGTGGAAATCGAAGACGCACCGGCTGCCCGGCTCGTTGAAAAGTTCAGCCAAAAGACGCAGGGGGCGACGACGATTGCGCTGGAAGTTCACGGCCGAGCGGTCGATAGCCCGACGTTTGCGCGGGAGCTCGAAAGAGCAGGCTCACGCGGGAAGGGGACGGTTGCGTTTCTAATTGGTGGGGCCGATGGGATCCCCGCAGCGATTTCGCAAGCAGCGCACGATAGGTGGAGTTTGTCGACGCTGACCTTTCCTCACAGGCTCGCGCGACTGGTGCTGGTCGAGCAGATTTACCGAGCGATGACGATTCTGCGGGGCGAGCCTTACGCGCATTAGTTTGGTGCAAGCCCGGTCGCCGCCCGAATCTTTCCGACACTTGCGGGACCCCGAACTCGTCCGCTTCGCGGGCTCAAACAGCGGGGCCCCCCGCAAGCGCCGGAAAAATTCAGGCGACGACCTTAATAATATTGAAATCCCCGGCTTCCTGCCGGGGGGGTTCGGGGGGGGGGTTTCCGGGGAGGGGGGCTTTTGGGGTGAGTTGGGGGGGCCCCCGGCCCGCCTGGCGCGCTGCTCGTGCTGGGGGGGCGCGGGGGGGTCGGGGCGTTGGGGGCCTGCCGAGCGTCGGTGCGCCGGGGGGGGGCCAACACCGTTCCGGGGGGGGCAGCCGCGCGAATTTCGGAACCGGGGCGAGACCGCGGATGGCCTTCGGCCCTGTAGAGCGGCCCCTGGCGGGGGCGGCGCCGCTCGTGGCGGCACACCGCCGCTTTGGCGCCGCCCACCGCCGTTTTATTCCCCGTCAGCCAGTCTTTTTGTCCCGCTCCTTCGCCCGCCGATACGCCTCACGCTGTTCGGGTGTCGGTGGTTTGCCGAAGATGTACGCCAGGCCAATCGAGATGATGTAGAGCCCGATCATGGGCACGGCCATGATGATCTGGCTCGTCATGTCGGGCGGCGTGAACACGGCAGCAATGACGAACGAAAGCAGGACGAACCACCGGGCAAACCGTATGAGCTGCAAATAATTGACGATTCCTGCAACTGACAAGAAGAGCAAAAACAGCGGCAGCTCGAAGACCACACCGAACGCAAGGATGAGCTGCAACGAAAAGTCGATGTACTCGCCCATCATCACCGTCGGCGTGATGGTGATTCCGCCTTCTCCGAGCGGCCCAGACAAACTCAAAAAATAGTTGAACGTCAAAGGAAACGCTGTCGTGTAGGCAAATAGTCCGCCGCCGACGAAGAGCAGCGTCGAAAGAAGAACGAACGGAATGACGAACTTCTTTTCACGCGCGTACAAACCCGGCGCGACAAACGACCAGAGCTGGTAAAAAATGATGGGCGCGGCAAACGCTAGACCCGCCACCATCGAGAGCTTGATGTACGCAATGACGCCACCACCGGGCGAGCTGAAGTGCATCGTGCCGTCGCCCGCAAGCCCCTGCGCTTTCCATGCCGTCTGAAACGGGACGGTCATGAGGTTCAGGAGCTTGGGCGCATACGCGAAAGACCCAAATGCGCCCACGAGCAGCGCAATCATGCAAACGGTCAAACGCTTGCGAAGCTCGTCGAGATGCTCCCAAAAGCTCATGGGAGCGCCGCCATCCTCCTCGTCGATCGGCTCTTGTTTGGGAGCTGAAGCGCCAGCCTTCGGCGTCGTAGCGCTCATATCGGGGCAGCGCCTCCCGAGCTCGGCTCCGCCACCACTCCCATCGTCATCGGATCGGACGTGGCAACGGCCCCATACGGAGCTGCATCATCCGGCAACGCACCGTAAGAATCGCATCCGAGCAGCGGATACTCACGCTCGCGCGATGCTTTTGCAGGTTGTTCGTTACCAGCCGGTTTGTCGGAGGTAGCGGGTTTGTCCGCGGAAGCAGTGCCCGCGAGCGCTGCGACCGGAGCGGTCGATTTCGAATCGGCAGGGGCCGCGTTGCCCGAACCGGCAGCGGAACCTGTAGGAGCTGCGGCCGTCGGCTGCGCGATGCGTTCGAGCCCGTCGAGAACGTTGATGTTCGAGAGCGACCGAATCTCCTGGATGCTCCGATCGATGCCCTCGTCACGCATGAGCTGATCAATGCCGCTTTGCGCACGCAGATCGGTGCTCATACGGCGGATCCGCGACACCCACTGGCCGGCCGTTCGCATCATGTTTGGCAATTGCCGTGGCCCAACCACGACAATGGCCACGATGACGAGCAGCGCGACTTCGCCGAAGCTCAATCCGAACACGCGACGAAACTAGCGCGCCACAGTGTCCGGATCCACCGCATGCCGCTTGCGACGTTCTTTCACGAGCGGCCGAGCAAGCTGCCCGCAGGCTGCACCGACGTCTCCACCCCCGGAATAGCGGACGATCGCCCCAACACCCCTGCTGAGCAGCGCTGCCCGAAAGGCATCCAACCGCGTCGATGGCGAAAACGGGTCGACCTCGCCGGCCGACGCGATGGAATTGTACGGAATCAAGCTGAGCCGAGGGCGCACACCGTTCGTTTCCGCAAAAGACCGGCAAAGATCGGCCAGCGCAATGGCATCTTCGTCGCTGTCGTTCTCGTTCGCGAGGAGCGTGTAAGCGAACATCGGCGAATGGCGCGTTGCACGAGCGTGCTCGCCCGCGGCAACGAGAACTTCGGCAAGCGGATGCGCGTCGTCGATGGGCATGAGCGACCTTCGCCGAGAAGGCCGAGCCGAGCCCATCGATAGGCCGAGACGAACCCCGGGCACTTCACGCATGAGCAAACGAATGCCCGTGGGCAAACCCGACGTGCACACGGTGATGTTGCGCATGTCGATGGCCATGGCGCTGGGATCGCTCATCACGCGAATCGCGGCGATGACGCGCTCTACGTTGGCGAGTGGTTCGCCCATGCCCTGAAAAAGTACGCCGTGCGTGCGAGGCCTGATGCCCGCTTCGACGAGGCTCGATGGAGGTTCGTCGCGAAGATCGGTGCGGACTCGACGCACCTGTTCGATGATCTCCCAGGTTTCGAGGTTGCGCCCGAGGCCCATGCGGCCCGTTGCGCAAAACGCGCACGCGAGCGCGCAGCCGACTTGCGATGACACGCATACGGAATAGCGGCCTGGTTGTTCGAGCGGAATGCGTACGGTTTCGATGACCGCACCATCGGACAAACGAAATGCGTACTTGACAAACGGATCCTGCAAGCTCGCCGATCGCGCTTCCACATCGATGGTCGGCACATGACCCACGGCTCGCGCTGCATCGAGCGCAACGCGGCGAATCGTTGCAGGCGCACGCTCGGGCAAACCCCCCGTGCGATGCACGATGGACACGATGCGCCGCGCATCCACGAGTTCGATGTTGCAAACCCGCGCGAGCTCGTCCGGAAGTGTGGCTTGCAGGGCGATGGGCACTGGAAGAAACCTTCTTAGCGGAAGGAGCGTCATGAATCGAGCACGCCGGGCGCTTCGCTCTTCCACGGCCGGCTCGACTGGGTCTACCGTCGTGGCCGCATGTTCGTTCGTCGTGCCATCGCAATTGCAGCGGCCATGCTCGCGTGCGCAGTCGCGCGCCCCGCGCATGCATCGCCTGAAGACGTGTTTGGCTTCGGCCCGCGCACGATGGCCATGGGCGGCGCGGGCGCGGCGCTCGGTCGTGGATTCGAGGCCGTTTGGGGAAACCCTGCGCTGCTCAGCGCCGAGCGCCAACGCGAGCTCAACCTGGGATTTTTGGGATCCGTCTTCGATCTGCGAGCGCCCGATCGAATCGACTATCACCCCACCGCCGGAAGCTTCATTGGCGCCGTGTTGCCGGTTCCGTTCGGAGGCGTCCTCAAGGATCGCGTCACCGTGGGGCTCGGGTATTTCACGCCGTTCGACGTGATTGTTCGAGGCCGCATCTTGTATCCCGAGAGGCCGCAGTTCTTGCTCGCGGATCGAACGGCATCCGTTGCCGTGCAAGTCGCGCTCGGCGTGGACGTTGGATACGGTTTTCGCGTAGGCGCAGGCTTTGCAGCGCTCGCAGCGCTCACAGGCTCGGTGCTCGTGGCAACCGATGCATCGGGTCGCATCGGTACGACCGTGGACGACACGCTCGTCGCTGCGTATGGGCCGCTCGTGGGCGTATCGTACGAACGTAAAGGATATCGAGCAGGCCTGACGTTTCGCGGCGAGCTGTCGGGGCGGTTCAACGTGGTGATCGATGTGCGCGACTTGGGGCAGATCGTCGTTCCACCACTGAACATCTCGGGCCTTGCGCAGTACGATCCGATGCAGTTCGCGCTGGAAGTCGCGCGCATCAAGGGCCCTTGGCACGTCGTTGCAGGCGTGACGATGAAGCGCTGGAGCGCTTATCCGGGGCCGATCGAAGCGACCGTGCGTTGCCCGGACATCGATCCCGACACGGGCGAACCTGCGACGGAGCCATGCGGAGCGCTCGTGCCTGCGCCCGTGAATTACTCGAATACCGTCGTGCCGCGTATCGGCGTGGAACGTGTGCTCGAACCTGCGCGCACGGTGTCGATGACGCTGCGTGCGGGCTACTTCCTCGAAATGTCGCCGGCCCCAGAGCAGACGAAAGAAGCAAACTTGTACGACAACACGCGGAGCGTCTTCGGGCTTGGGTACGGCATCGAGCTGAAACCTCCGATGCCGCGTTTGCGTTTCGACGTCGCCACGCAAGTGCAAGTGCTTCACCCGCAAACGCACACGAAAGAGGCGGGCGTTTCACCGGACAATCCCGGCGCGCCGGAAGTGCGTACGAGCGGGTTTGTCTTTGCAGGCGCAGCGACCGTGGGGGTGGGCTTCTGATGGCACGCGCATTCTTTGTTGCCCTGGGCTTTGCTGCGATCTCGCTCGTGGGTAGCGCAACCGACGCACTTGCTAGCGCACCGGGAACCTATGGCTTTGGTTCGCGCGCATCCGCGCTTGGAGGCGCCGTTGCGGCGGATGCGCCCGATCCGTCGGCATGTTTCTACAACCCAGCATCGCTGATGGGAGCTCCAGGACTGGGTTTGTCCGTGGGCTACATGTACGCGGACAATCGTTTGCGTATCAACGGCAAGGACAACGACGTCGTCGACGTGCACGGTTTGACCGCGGGCATCGTCGCGCCCGGGCACATCGGGAAGCTCCCGTTTGCGTTCGGGATCGCGACGTACTTGCCGGATGATGGTTTGTCCCGGATTCGCGCGTTGCGACAAGAAACGCCGCGGTGGGAGCTCTACAACGATCGCCCGACCATCCTGTTTCTCACGGTCCAAGTAGCAATTCGGCCGCTGCCGTGGCTGGAAATCGGCGGAGGTCTCGCGTTTCTCGCAGCGACGCGTGGTCGGTTCGGCATTCGCGGCGAAGCCAATGTGCTGCGGCCGCACGAGTCGCAACTGGAGCACGAAGTCGATGCAGACCTGACGTCGATCCGTTACCCGATTGCCGGAGTGCGTTTCAAGCTTGGGAGCCTTGGGTACTTGGGCGTTGCGTACCGCGGACAAACCAAGCTCGATCTAGCCCTCGAAGCGAACCTCGCGGGCGTCGTCGACTTTGCCGGCGTCGACGTGCCGCTCACGTACGCGCTCGCGACGCGCACGATCGATGCGTTTCAGCCGCAGCAAGTCATCGCAGGCTTTTCTTTCCAAATGATCAAGCGACTCCGCGCCAACTTCGATCTCGGTTGGGTCGATTGGTCCGCATACGAAAGTCCAACGGCGAAGACGACCGCGCATCTCGAAGCGGAACTGCCGCCTGGAGTGAACATCGAGCTGCCCGAGGATCCGAAACCGATCGATGTCGTTCCGCCGGCATTTCAGGATCGCTTCGTGCCTCGTTTGGGCGTCGAATACATGCTCGGGTTTGGCTCGGAACGTAAAGTGAGTGGCCGAGACGAACCGGCGAAAGCCGTGGAGGTTCCGCTGCGCGTTGGATACGCGTACGAGGCATCGCCCGTGCCGCCTCAGACGGGCCGCACGAACTTCGTCGATGCCGATCGGCACACGTTTTCGGTGGGAACGGGCGTCGTGTTGAACGCGCCGTTTTCCGTGATGCAAGGTGCGTTGCGCGTCGACGCACATGCAGCGATTTCCGTGCTGCCCGAACGCGTGACGTACAAGGCGAGCGCGGCAGACTTCGTGGGCGACTATCGCGCCGATGGCCTCATGATCGCCGGCGGCGCGACGGTCACCGCCTCCTTCTGACGAAAGGAACATCATGGGCTGTCTGAAAGCTCGTTGTTTGCTCGGTGGTCTCGCACTGTTATGCGCGGCGTGTGCGACGCTCGCCGAAGCTGAAACCGGAGGCGAAAACCTACCGAACGCGGGCGCTGGGCCGTTTCGAGCGCTCCGGCCGGACGAAGTAGGAAACCTGCGTTCAGCGCCGAACGTGCTCGTCGATGACGAAACGTTTCCTCGAGATCCCGCGCTCCTCGACGCCGACGGTGATCCTTCGACCCCCGACGTTTTCGGCTACTTCGCGATCACGCCGAACGACGGGATGACCGAGCCGGATCCATCTGCACTGCCGCGAGCAATCGTGCGTTACGGCGCGCAGGATGGCCGGTCGTTCGATCGATCTCCCACGACCGTGCTCGTGCCGGAAGAGGCGTGGGAAGGTTCGACCATGGGTGCGCCTGCAGCGATTCGCGTGGGCGCAGAGGTTTTTCTTTACTATACCGCTGAGGGAGGCATTGGCCTTGCGCGGAGCGATGATGGCTTGACGTTCGTGCGCGTTTCAGGGCCAATTTTGGGGCCGGATCCGAACGGGTGGGAAGGTGGGCAGGTGCCTGCGAGTCCCGGCGTCGTGCGACTCGACGATGGGTCGTTTCGCATGTTCTACGAAGTTGCGGGCGATGGGTCCGAGAAGCGGATCGGCGAAGCGCGGTCGGATGATGGGGTCGCATGGCAGCGTGTTGGTGATGCGCCCGTGCTTGCTCCGCGGATGGACGTGAATCTGGAGGATCCGTTTTACGACGGAGTCGCGGTTTTTGCGCCGTTTCCGGTGCTGGGCAAGTCGGCGGAGGGGCGGTCCATTTTGCGCGTGTATTACGGCGGAAGGGACGCACTTGGCCGCATGTCGATTGGTTTGGCTGCTCGATACGATCCAGCTTCCGGGGCGCTCGAACGCGCCGCTACGCCTGTTTTCGGTGGATCTTTGGGTCCGTCGGAGCCGTGTGTCGAGGTTCGTCCTGGCTACTCGCTGCTTTTCGTCACGCAGCTCGAAGGGCGCACGAAAAGCGAGCAAATACCAGCCATTGCAGCCGCAGTGTCGCCGGCGGATGCCGTGCTTCCAGCGCCGTTTCGCCCTTGAGAAACCGACCTTTTCGCGGTGCAAGGGCTTTACATGTTGGCCTTCGTGTGATGTAACAGGGCGTCGAGCGATTGTCGGTATTCGTGAGATGTACGTCGCGGCGATGTGCGTCGCGGGCATTTCATCAGGGAATCAATATGGTGGAAGGCGAGCTGCTCACGCCAAATTTGCGTCTGGTGCGTCCTCTCGGGCGCGCGGGGTCGCACGTGTGGGTGGCGCACTTTTCCACGCTCGACCGGGAAGTTGCGGTCAAGGCGCTCGATCGACCGCTCGCACGCCATTCACCGCAGCTTCATCGGTTTCAGCGCGAGGCGGAAGTTGCCGGGCACATCAAGAGCGCGCATGTCGCGCAGGTGCTCGAGCATGGCGTGACCGCGACGGGTCTGCCGTATCTCGTGATGGAACTGCTCGAAGGCGAGGACTTGGCGAGTCGATTGAAGCGTGAAGGTCCAATGTCGCTCGCCGAGGTGGGGCGATTGGTTTTTCAAGTTGCGCGAGGGCTTGGCAAGGCACATTTGCTCGGGCTGGTCCACCGGAACTTGACGCCGGCGAATGTATTTCTCGCCAATGCACCCGACGGAGGGTTCGACGTAAAAGTGCTCGATGTGGGCTTGTCGAGCAGCTCGGATTTGGCCATGGGAGGGCGGGTGCCGACGGGGGCTCCTGCGGACTTGGCGCCTCCCGAGTATGCGAGCCCCGAACAGGTTTTCGGGGTGAAAGATGTGGATTTCCGGGCAGATTTGTGGGCGATTGCCATTGTTGCGTATCGCGCTCTGACGGGGTGCACGCCATTTCGAGCGACGAACCCGGACGCATTCGCAAAGGCGATCGACAAGGCGGCATTCGAACCGCCTTCGACCATCGTGCCGACTTTGCCTCCGGCGATCGATGCGTGGTTCGTGAAGGCGCTGCAGCGCGATCCGGCAGCTCGGTTTGGCGGGGCGAAAGAGCTGGCGGATGAATTCGGCCGCGCAGCGGGAATCGAGCATCCCGACAGATTGGTGCGGGCGTCATTCCTTCCGCCCATGTCGGTGAAGCCAGGGCGTGGTGCGCTCACATCCGCGGCAATGCTTTCAGGGACGGGATCTGCGACGACCGAAGCGGTGACGGTCATTGGTGCCAATCGGAAGAACCGCACGAGCTCGGCGCTATTGATAGCGATCCTCGCGGTGATCGGTATCGGCACCGTCATTGCGGGGTTGTCGCTGATGAATCACTAACGCACGTCATACCCCGGAGCGCCGCGGCTTCCGACGGGCAATGCGCCCACGAGGCGAATCATGGTCCACACGGTCCCAGCGAGCTTTCGGAGCTTCGACTGGCCCACGCGCTCGTGATAATCGATGGGCATTTCCACCACGCGATACCCACATTTTGCAGGAAAAAGTAGCGTGTCGATCGGTATCGCATCGCCTTCGCCGTCAAAATCGAAAGCTCGAATCACGCTCGAACGATATGCCCGCATGCCACTGTGCACATCGCACGTCGGCACGCCGTGCATTGCATGCGCCATTGCCGCAAATGCACGATTTGCAATGTAGTTTGGCATGGGCATTGCCGCGGGCCTGGTGCGCGTGCGCGCGCAATTGATGACGTCGATTCCTTCTTCCTCCACCATCTTGCGCAAAATGGGAATGTAGTCCGCTGGGTACGTGAAGTCGCAATCGAGGTAGATGAGCAGATCGCTTTGCGCGGCGGCGTTGTACATCAATAGCTCCATCGCCGGCCCATGTCCGCGCGGCGGAACTTGCCGCAATACGCGAGCTCCCAAACGAGCCGCAATTTCAGGCGTTTCGTCCTTGGAACTGTCGACACATAGAATCTGCGCATCCGGAGCAACTCGGCGAATTTCGCCAATCATTGCAGCAACGCTTTCCTTTTCGTTCATCGTAAGCATGCCCACGGTGAGCCGCAGCTTCCGCGCTCGAACCGGCTTTCGCGCGACGTACACGTGCTGAAATGCCAATAGCTCCGGTGCGCGCGCTGCGACGACGTCTTCCACGGGACGCACGAGGCCTTGGTACAGCTTATAGGGCAGGGATTTTCGTAGGCTTTCGGGGTCTTCGGTGGTCGTCCCGAGCGAGCTCGTTGCAGAAAGCACGAGGTTTTTGGCGGCGCGCACGACCATCGGGTTCTGCTCGACGCGGAGCACTTCGAGGCCCGCGTCTTCGAGCATTCGCTGGCCCGTTTCACGCGTGAAAAAACGCAGGTGCGTGTCGTCGAGGATCCCGCTCTTGGTGTACTCGAAACGCCCGCGCATCAGGTCGAGCCGCACGGGCCACGCCGCAACATTGGGCAACGACACGATGACGTGACCGTCGTCTTCGAGGAACGGCAGAAGCCGCCGAAGGACGCTCTGAGGATCAGGGACGTGTTCCAGCACGTCGGCGAAGAGCATCAAGTCGAATGTTCGTCCGGACAGACCTTGACGAACCGCGTCGTCGCTCGTGATGTCGATGCCGAGGACCTCGTCGAGGCGTTCCTTTGCGCGGGCGCGTGTGGCCTCGACAATCTCGATCCCGGTCACTCGAGCGCCTTTGCGACGCGCCGCGAGCCCGTTCAGGCCCACGCCGCAGCCGACGTCGAGCACCGAGCGTGGGCGGCCGATGGCGCGCACGAGCGCGACGTTCTCTTCTTCGACGACGTATTTGATGTCGCTTGCACTGAGCGACTGAGTGAGCTCCGCGGTCACGCGCGGCTACTTAGCACGACTTGCCCACGCGGCGTTGAACTCGCGAATGGTCTCGTCGGTTTTCGGATTGTGGAGCATTTTTCGGAGGATCGTGGGGGTCACGGTCACGATGTGCGCGCCCTGCTCGAGCGCTTCGTTCACGTCCATCAAGTGCCGTACGGAGCCGACGATGATTTGAGCTGCGAGTTTTTCGCGGTCCATCTGCGCGCGGGTTGCGGCGATGATGGGTCGCACGTCGTAGCCCATGTCACGCACGCGACCGCTGAAGATGGAGACGAAGGTTCCGCCCGCGAGCGCGGCCAAGTACGCTTGGTTGAAATTCATCAAGCAAGTGACGTTGGTGGCGATGCTCCGCGTAGCGAGAGCATGCGTGACGCGGAGGCCCATCTCGCTGAAGGGAACCTTGATGACGATGCGCGCTGGCGCCCACGCGTGGTAGCGCAGGGCTTCTTCCATCATCGCGCTTTCCGTTTCGCTCGTGAGCTCGACGGAGACAGGGCCTTTGGACACTTCGATGACGGCGCGGATGCGTTCTTCGAGGTCGACGTTGCCGGCTTCGCGCGCGAGGATGAGCGGGTTGGTCGTGACGCCTTGGACGACACCCCAAGCGAAGATGTCCTTGATTTCACGAGGATCGGAGCTGTCGAGGAAAAGCATGCGTACCTTCTGCCACGGACGTGCGACGCGGGGAGGATAGATCAAACGGCGCGTCGGGCGAGGGGATTGTCGTCGCGTGCACTCGAGCACCCTGGTTGCTCGAAAGTCAGGAGGGCGTGGCAACCAATGAAGAGTAGCTACTTTCGTTGGGCGAGCAGCGCTTCGAGCTGCGCGATGCGTGCGAGCGCATTTTCTTTTTCGATTCGTTCATTTTCTGCGCGCCTCGCTGCTTCATCTGCGCGCTTCGCTGCTTCGTCTGCGCGCTTCGCTGCTTCGTCTGCGCGCCTTGCTTCTTCGTCTGCGCGTTGCAAGGCTTCGTTCGCGCGTTGCTGAGCTTCCTCTTCCAGCGTCAACCATCGATCCTTCCCCTCGCGGTCATTCGATATGACGAGGTCATTGTCCACGACCGATACCCACGCATCGAGCACCTCCGAGCGCACCGGCCCGTCGCCTGCGTACGTCTGCACCAGCTCGGCGTTCGTTTCCCGCTGGAACATTTGCAGTCGCACCGGCGGCTGTTCTTTCGAATGCCCGTGTAGCTCCGGATCGAATACCCACAATTCAGTCGTCCCCAATAGATTGTGCTTCTCGGGGGATTGTGAATAATCTTTCTTGGGACGTGAATAACTCACGATTTCAATGGCGAGCAGCGGCGGACGATGGCCCCGCTCCCACGTGCGGAGGCTACGCACGTCCCCATGTGCGTCCCGCGGCGGCTCTTCCACCACGAACACGTCGGGATCCACCCCAACGCCCGGATGGCTCTCGTCCCATCGGCACGCTAGCTCACACCCTATCACGAGATCGTCGCGACCGATGCGAGCTTTCCACGCGAGCAATGAGCTCTGCATGCGTCTCTCACGCGCCTGGTGTTCGATTGACTGCGACACGGGTTCGTCATCCTCGATATACCAGTCGGCAGGATACGACGAGCGATGTTGCGCAATTCTAAAACTACGGTCCTGCGCCAACTGAGTCATGAATCTTTCGTAGTGCGGGTTTGCCCGCGGTGCAAGAGAAAAATTCAGCAACTCCGGCGATGGTGGGTTCGTCCAAGTATTACGAGCTGCGTCATCGACATTTTCACGTGCCCGCAAACGATCGCTCATGGTTTCACCGCCATGCGCTTTCCATATCAACGAAATGGCGAAGGACTTTGGGATCGTGCAGGCGCAGAAATGCGGCAATGACGACCGGTCATTTTCGCGTGACGACGTCACAGTCGATTGTCCGCTCAAGCAGCCCGCTGCAAAATGACGCGCGCAAGGCCATCCATGCGGCTGGCGGATGCGTCGGGGCGAATGAGCGGAATGTCGTCGAAACCCGAGCGGACGGGGCACATTTCGCATCGCCCGACATCGAAAATCAGGCCCGCGAACAGGCCGGCGCCGCGCGCTGCGAGGACATCGACCGCGGCGTCGCCAATCATCCAACTGCGCGCAGGATCGAGGCCAAGCTTTTGCACGAGCGCCAAGAGCATTCCTGGATGCGGTTTGCGGCAAGCACATTGCTGGACGAGCGACGGATCGCCGCCAGGGCCGCCCTCGTTGTGATGCAAGCAGACTTCCACGGCTTCGATGCGAATGCCATGTTCGGCAAGGCGCTCGACGACGGCTTCGTTTGTCCGGGTAATGGCAGCGAGGGAAACTTGGCCCTTGGCTGCACCGGGCTGGTTGGTGGCCATGGCGAGGACGAACCCTGCATCCTGCAATGCTCGAAGGCCTTCGACGACGCCGGGGAAAAAGCGCACGTGGCTCGGATGAAACGCGCTGACGACGGCGCCAAGCTCCTCGTCGCGCACGAAGTCGATGAGTGTGCCGTCGCGGTCGACGATGATGCCGGGGCGTCCGGTCACGAGGTGGCCTCGGCGACCATTTGGCGGAGTCGTTCGCAAATGAGGTGGTGGTAGACTTCGTGGAAGCCTTCCACGTGCGGGGTGGATGTGTGGCCGCTCGGCGTGCGCGGAACGATGATGGACGCGTCGGCCATTTGGCGGAGAGCGCCGCCGTCGTAGCCGACGAGGGCGACGACTTTGCCGCCGTGCTTCTTGACGAAATCCGCAGCAGATACGAGGTTTTGGGACCACGGACCGGCTTTGTCGGCGCCGGAGCCTCCGTGGACGCTGAGGCACACGAGGACATCGCCCGGTTGCATGGTTCCGTCGAGCTGTTCGAGGAAGATGCGGCCAAAGCCGACATCGTTGGTCAGCGCACTGATGAGGGCGGCGTTGTCGCAGAGCGAGCGGCACTTGAAGCGGCGCTTACCTTCGACCCAGGTAAACTTGGCGATGTCGCAAGCAAGGTGGCTGGCGTTGGCGGCGCTACCGCCGTTGCCGCAGGTGAAGATGGTGCGGTCGTTGCGCCAGGCGTCGAAAAGGGTTTCGATGACGGCGGTGAGGTCGGAGCGGCTGGAGCTGAGGGCGATCTCGGCGGTTTCGCGAAGGTAAGCGTCGACGAATTCGTGGGTGGAGGAGGACATCGGAGGGGGTTGTAGCGCAGAGACGCGAGGATTGGGAGGGGCTTCCGAAGTGGTTGGCACCTTTGGGATAAGGGCGAGGGCTCACATCTAGAAAAGTGGTTGGCACCTTTTGTCCGCTTGCGGCATCATCGACGAACACAACCTCAGCCCAGCACCCCATGACCCGAAACCTCGTCTTTTCTGCGCTCGTTGCATCGCCCCTCGTGCTGGCAACGCACGCATCCCACGCGTGCTCGTGCGTCGAGCCCGAGCCTCGGCTGCTTTCCCCCTCGCGCTCCGTCAAGGCTCCCCGGAATTCCAGCGTGCGTGTGGTGATCCCCACGCATCTCAAAGGAAAGCTCGCGCTCCGAAAACATCGCGGCAGAGAAATCGACGCAAGGCGCATCGACAGCCCACTGCCGAACGCAGCCCACGTTGAGCTCACGCCCGTGCAGGCGCTCGATGCCGACACGCGTTACGAAGTCGCTTTGATCAGGCCCGACGAGCACCCATCGACGCTGGTCTTTGGCACGTTCGTCACAGCCAATGATTCCGACACGAAGGCACCGACGCGCGCCAAAATCGGCAAAACGACGGTCAATGGTCACCGGGCCATGGCCATGACGAGCTGCGGCGTGAATACTCCATGGGCCGAGATCTTCTTGAGCGACGCGCGCGATCCCGACCGTGACGACGCTCGCCTTCTTTACGCCGTCTGGGCATCGAAATCGCCTGGCGGCATTGATACGAAGGCGCCGCCAACCGCATATCTCGTCCCGCGCGATGGGAAAATCAAATTGGGGCGGACGTCTTATTGCGATCCCGATGATTTCCCATTACCTCGAAGCGGAACCGTGACCCTTGCCATTGCAACGATCGACGAAGCTGGTAATCGGAGTCCCATACAAAACGTGAATCTCGTCATACCACCCGCAGGGAATGGCCCATGAAAGTCATTTGGATTTCGGGGGCATTTTTTTTATTCGGTTGTGGTTCGTCGGCTGCGCGTCCCGAGCCGCCGGTTTTGATTCCAAAACCAGTCGAGAGCGCAGCGGTGGAGCAACCCGCGGATCCTCCAGAGCCAAAAACACCACGAAAGGCACGCTTGCAAATCGCAATCGGTGAAAGTACGGCGTGTCTGCGTGTTGATTCATCGCTGTGGTGCTGGCGTCGCACGGTTGGTGTCGACGCACCTATAAAAACTGCGAATTCGCCCATACAAGGCATTGGAGACGTATCCGACGTCGTCGTTGGATACGACTACGTGTGCGCGCTTGGAACCGAAGGACGCGTTTTCTGCTGGGGAAACAACGACCGCGGGCAGCTCGGCGCGGGCCGCATGGAGGAACGTATCGATACGCCCGTGCCTGTACGAGGTATCGAAGGCGCAGTGGCTCTCGGCGGGGGCCTTTGGCATACGTGTGCCATTCTTGCAGACGGGGGCGTGAGCTGCTGGGGCGCGAATTGGGCCGGACAAACTGGCGCTGACGTCGAATACACGCAAGGCGCACGCGAGCTCGTGACGGCAGAGCGCGTCGCGGGCATGTCCAATGCTTCGACCATCGTTGCAGGGCGCGATCAAACATGCGCTCGAACCGATACGGATTTTTGGTGTTGGGGCAGGTCGCCATTGAAGACGCATACGGCGAGCATCCAACCGTCGAAGGTTGCCGATCTTTCGGACGTCGAGCAGCTCGTGCTCGAGGACGAAACGACGTGTGGGCTGTTCAAAGGTGGACATGTGTCCTGCTGGGGCTCGGGCGCATTCAGTTTGCTCGTGGATGGCCCGCTGCGCGCCGAAATGCCCATTCCTGTGGAACTTCCACCCGCCAAAGGCATTGCGGCGAGCAAATACCATGCATGCGCCCTTCTTCGGGACGGCCGCGTGAATTGCTGGGGAATGAACACCTACGGTCAGCTCGGGCGTGCGCCCGACCGTAATGATTATCGACCCCACGCGCAGGGCATCGTCCAAGGATTGCCAGCGCAAGTGAATTCGCTGTCGCTCGGTTCCGGCACTTCCTGCGCCATCGTGCGCGATACCGAGCTATGGTGCTGGGGTGTGGCTCCGCATGTTCCCTGGGTGCACGGCGCAGGCTCGGGCACGCCCGAACGCGTCCCGCTCGACTAGGTTACATTTCCTGTTGACCGCGGATGGACCAGCCGTGGTAACCTCGAGTAATGGCGCACAATGGCGATCGGCAACACGCCCAAGCGTCGGCGCGGCGGCGAGCTTGGGGCGGCTGGGCTTCGATCGCCGCCTCAGGGCTCATGCTCTCCGCGACCGGTTGCATGGGCAAGCTCAGCGCTCCGATATCTGAGCTTCCGAGGCTCAGAACGGCGGTCGTCGAGGCATCGCCGAACTGGCCCGTCATCAAGACGCGCGGCGGATCGAATGAGCAAATCATCGGAACCGTGACCCAGATCGACGTCCATCACACCCAAAATGGTGTGGACACCATAAAGCCTCCATTTCTCGCCGTCGTCGAAGGCTCGGAGCTGAAGGTGAGCTCATTGCAGGCGTCGAAAACGTATGCCCTCGCGAACGTGCCTCATTTCGAGGTGACGTACGAGGATGACAAAGCGACCCGGACGGCGACAGGGCTGGGCCTCCTCGGGGTGGGCGTGCCGGTTCTGATCATGGCATTGACCGTGTCCGCCGAGACAAAGCCCGAGCCGAGCACCAGCGGCTCGAACAGCATCGCGGGCGCTTTCGAGAACACCGCCAAGGATACCGCGGCTGCGACCGCCTGGGGTCTCATTACAGTTTTGGGAGTTGGAGCTTTGGTCCCTGGCCTCATCCTCATTGCCAGCAATCCGAGCAAACCGAAGCCCCGCAAACTGCCGAGCATGAAATTGGAGCCGACCCTGCACGTGGGCCCATCGGGGGCAAGCTTGCGCATGAAATTTTAATGCGCTCGCATGCGCTCGCCGAGCGCGTGCTCGAGAAATGTCGTGCCGTCGATATGGCCTAGCCTCGATGGTTGGGAGGCGAACGGCGACGCGTTGTGTGTGATCGATTACGGAGATGTCAGTGTTTCGCGGGTGCGGCGTTGTGTGTGCCGCCGTGCGCGTCGCCGTGGTGGCTCGTGGCGCTTTGGTAGAGCGCGCCCACGAAACCGAGAGCCACGACGATGGCGAAGACCGTGGCCGAAACGCCAGGATTATCGAGGATCGGGTTACCTGAGGAATTCTGCGACGTTGACATGCGCGCGACGGTAGCAGATTCGACGCCGTTCGGAAAGACCGCGCATGAAAATCTTCGCGCTGCGATTTGTGGCTTGCAATACGTTTCGTCGCGAAGTGGTTGGCACCTTTCCCGGAATGGCGTGGACTTCACCGATACGCTACGACGAACAGCCGCTGAAACGGTAGGAGCACGCGTCCATCACGTCGCGCAGGATATGCCTCGGTAATTGCCTCCAAGTACGCATCGAGGAATCTATCGCGCAGAGTATCGTCCGGCAACCGATCGAGAAACGGGCGTAGCCCCGTGCCTTTGTACCATTCGACGATCGCCGCGGCGTTCGGAAGAATGTGAAAATATTCGGTTTTCCAAATATCCACCCGAGCTGCGAGGGGGGCCAAAACATCATCATAAAATTCCGCCTCGTGCACGTGCCATTGCCTGACATCAGCGGTAAAAAAATATCGAAATTCAGGGCGAGCAGCCGTCCGACGCATTGCTTCATGCGCTGGAGCGGAAATGTTGCATGGCATTTGGGCTGCAAATGCCCCGCCCGATGCAACTGCCGCAAATAGCCGCGGAATGATGCGCTCGTGGTCGTCGACCCAATGGAGTGCAGCATTCGAAAACACCAAATCATGAGGCGCCTTCGGCTCCCATTGCGCAATGTCAAGAACTTCGAACGATTGCGTAGGCATATTCTGCCGCGCCGTTCGGATCATCTCCGGTGAGCTGTCCAATCCGCAAATGTCCGCATCGGGAAAGCGTTCAGCGAGCACCGCGGTACTGTTACCAGGCCCGCACCCCAAGTCGACGATGCGCTTCACACTGGCAAGCTCGATTGACGCAACAAGATCGCGGCACGGTCGCGTGCGTTCCGAGTCAAACCGTAGATATTGGCCGGCGTTCCAGGTGGGCATGCGCCGATGATAGAGAACGAATGGCGCGATGGCAACGGGAAGGCCCGGCACCTTGGGGGGATGAGTGATGTGGCCAACGCCTACAAAAGTGGTTGGCACCTTTGGGGATGGGCAGGACGCTGTTACTTGACGATCGTCACCACGCCCGTACAGCCGCCGCCGCTGACCGTCATCGACGCCGCAATGCCCGTGGCAAACCCTGCGGCGAACACGTACGAGCTACCCGCGACGAGCGGCATCCGCAGCGTCAAACCGGTATTGCCAACCGTCTGGGATGTGCCATCCACGCTCACCTGCGTCCCGAGCAACGCGCCGTTGCCATTGGTGAACACCACCGGCCCCAGTTGCAGGTAGTCATCCGTCGCGAATTGCGCCCACGCGTCCATGTGCACGATCGCCGTTTCACCTGCGCCCGCTACGTACGCCTGCGTTGCACAAACCGCGGGAAGCGTGAAGTTCGCGCTGTTGAGCGTATCCGTCCAATCGCCCTGGAAGTCGCGAATCGCGACGAACCCGCTCGGTCCCGCAGGCCCCGTTGCACCCGCCGGACCCGTTGCGCCCGCCGGACCCGTTGCGCCCGCAGGCCCCGTTGCGCCCGCAGGCCCTGTCGGACCCATCGCGCCCGTTGCGCCCGCCGGTCCCATCGCACCCGTCGGACCCATCGCACCCGTCGGTCCCGCTGCACCCGCTGGACCCGTCGGCCCAACAGCACCCGTCGGCCCTGCCGCACCCGTCGGACCCGCCGGACCCATCGCACCCGTCGGACCTACCGGCCCGGCTGGACCCACGAGCCCCGTCGGATCGCCCACCCATTGTCCGTTCGCGTCGATCACCGTCGTTTGACCAATCGACACCGAATTCGGATGAATGTCGCCCACGGCATCGTTCGCAACGAACGCATACGGCACGCTCCGAATCGGCGCGCGCGGCGACATTTCGGGATCCGGACCCACCGTGATCCCCATCTCCAGCGACTCGGTTGCCCAAAGCGTATCCGGAAATGGCGCTTTGCTCCCGAGCTCGATCGAGTAATACCCATCATCGAACGTGACCGAATGCGATTCGGTCCAGAGCTCCGTGCCCGCCGCATCATAGATGCGGAAAACCATCGTCGTCATGTCGGCGACCGGCATACCGGAAGCGTCGTACAAGCGTCCCTGATGCGTCACGGTCTTCGGCACCGCCGCTTCGGCAGCGCTCGCAAACGTAAAACCAGCCGCCATCACGGCGACCGAAAGCAAAGAAACCAGCGACCTCACCTTCATGGCTTACTCCCAGTGGCTCCAATGAGCCCACCTTGCAATCGATAACCGTCCGACGACATCGTGGATTGGTTCTGCGTGGACTGACCCATCGTCCACACCAGCTTGTATCCCGGACTCTTGGAAACCTCACCCGCATTGACGAAAGCCTGCGACCCAGGACCATGGCTTTGCATGGCTCCACCTTGGCCACCTTGGCCACCTTGGCCGGCTTCGCCTCCTGCACCACCACCGCCGCCTGCACCACCTTGGCCGCCTTCGCCCCCGGAACCACCTTGACCACTGCTGCTGCTGCTACTGCTGCTGCTGCTCGAAGTCGAGGTGGTGGGGCCACCGTCACTGCAACCAAAGATGAGGAAGGCGACGAAGAGCGCTGCGAATTGCCCTCCGCGTATCACGGAACCTCCTGCACTCTCCCAAGCTCGACATGCCCGAAACATTCGGACCGCGAGCCAAAGGTCGGTCAGGATATCCCGGAAGGACGGAACGAATCAAGGAGAATCATTGCCTGCGCGACGAAACCCACGCGTCGATTTGCTGCTGCAATACCGGCAACGTCACCGGGCCGCTCGAAAGCACCGCATCGTGAAATCCCTTCAAGTCGAACTTGGCCCCGAGCGCTTCTTTGGCGCTCTGCCGAAGTCTCGAGATCTCCAGTTGACCCACCTTGTACGCAAGCGCCTGACCGGGCCACGCAATGTAGCGATCCACTTCGTTTTCGATATTCGACGCCGTCAATGCCGTATGGCTCTGCATGTATTCCTCGGCCTTCGCACGCGTCCAGCCCAAATGGTGCATACCCGTGTCCACGACCAATCGACTCGCTCGCCATGCGTCGTACGAGAGCATTCCCATGCGATCCAAATCGCTCGAATAAAGCCCCGATTCATCCGCCAGCTTCTCCGTATATAGCGCCCAGCCTTCCACGAACGCGGTCGCTCGACCAAACTTGCGGAACGCCGGCAACGCGCCCCGCTCTTGCGCAATCGCAATCTGCAAGTGATGCCCCGGAATCGATTCGTGATACGAAAGCGCCTCCATCTCGAACTTGGGACGAATCTCCGGACGATACGTATTGATGAAGTATTCCCCAGGCTTCGTCCCGTCGTAGTTCGGCTCGCGGTAATAAGCAACCGTCGTAAAGGGCGCTTCTTCCTCCGGGATCACCGACACCACACAATCGGTCTTCGGCAGAATGCCAAACATCTGCGGAATGGCCGCACGAGCTTTCTCGAGCGCCTTTTTGGCCGCTTCTTCCACCGCCTGCGGCGTATCGAAATACAGCTCTTTGTCCGTACGAAGCCGATTCAGAATCGCAGCGATGTCATCCGTGCCGAAGAGCTTCTTCCCAAGCAACCGCATTTCACCATTGATGCGCTCGATCTCCGCGAGCCCCGTACGGTGCAATTCCTCCGGCTCACGCGCCGATCCCAAATGCATCACGATCCGCGCTCGATAACACGCGCCACCTCCGGGCAACGCCGACACCCCTTCTCGATCGTCCGGCCTCGCCGCGGGCAAAATCTCCTTGCTCACGAAATCGCGAAACGCACGGTACGCCGGCGCCACGCGCGTCTCCACGATCTTGGCTGCATCATCCAAAAACGCCGCTTCTTCCGCCGCCGTAAACGACTTCCGCCGCTCTTTCGCCGCAGGCGACGACAACACCGTGAGCAGCGACCATTCTTTCACGGGCCGGCCAAGCTGCCTTTCGAGCTGCGCCAGCAGTCGCTTGACACTTTCGCGACTCGCAACCCGCCCTTCGCGCAAACCTCGCCGCAAGTTGTCCTGGCGCTCATGGATGACACGCTCGATTTCACCATATCGCGCGAGCAAGTGCTTCGCGTCGGCCGCCGTCGAAACCAGATGCAATTCGGGCAAATGATTCGTCGCCGAAACGGGACTCGAAAAACTCGAAAGCTCCCACGTCTCCGCTTCACACACCTCGGCCCCCATGTCCGCTTCCAAGTCTCCCACGAGCAGCGCGAGCGTCGTGCGATCGTCGGCAGACAATGCGCTCGCGTCGATCCCACGCGCTCGAGCCACGAATGCCTTGCGCTCTTTTCGGCTCGCTTCAATGTCTTCCGCCCGCTCACGCCCCAATTCGGAATCGAATCGATGATCCCCCAGGCGCGTTGCGCGTGTCGGCGATTGCCGCAGCTCCCAATCGAAATGGTCTTCGAGCAGCGTCGCAAGCGTCTTGTCCGTGACGCCCGCGACCGCATCGGCCGCCAAAGGCCCTCGGTCGCGCACCCCGTCTGCCGATTTGTTTGCAACCGTTGCGGTAGGCGCCTGTCCCGCACACGAAGAAAGCGCAGCCCCGAGGCTCATCGCGATTGTAAGCAGGGCAGGGCGCATGGATATTTCTCTTTTCATCGATTCTCGTCCGGGATGAAGTTCGATTGCCAGTTGCCACACCGCTGGGCAAACGTCAAGCGGATGACGTGCGCCTTAGTGAATCGCGCCACCATGTCTCGGTTGCAGTTCCGTGAAAATACTTCAGCCAGAGGTCCTGAAAATGGTGCTGTGTGCGCGAGACCTCTATACATGCGGCGCGGATTGTTGCATCGCTAGAGCAGGAGGTTTGGCGATGCGATCTTGGTTCAAGGCGACTGCCGGTGCGCTCGTGGTGGCGACGATTACCGGCCTGAGTGCGATGGCGGATGCGACGACGGCACTGTTCCTCGGCCGTGAGGATTTGGTACGTATTTCGGATGTCGTCGTACGTGTCAAGGTTGGTAAGGCGACTGTGCGCGAGTCCGATGACAAGGCGACGATCCTCACACGGACCGACATCGAAGTGACGCAGTGTTTGAAGGGACCTTGCAGCGCGCGCTTCGTCGTCGAGCAGTTTGGCGGCACGTACAATGGAAAAACGCAACGAGTTCTTGGCGACGGCAAGCTCGTGCCGGGCGAAGATGCCGTGGTCTTCCTGAAGAAGGGCGACAATGGCACGGCGTACCTGACCGTACTTGCGCAGTCCGTCTATCACGTCGACGCAAAGGGAATGGCTCGGCGGACGATGGATGGGCTCACGCTGGTGCAGCGCAAGGGTGACCGGATGAAGCCGATTTTGGTGACCGAAGTGCCGGAAACCGTGGAATCGCTCATGACCGACGTGAAGCGCCTTGCGGGAGGTAAATGAAATGAGGACCTTGGTTGCACTTTTGGGCGCCTCGGCGCTCGTGCTCTTGACCTCCCGAGCCGATGCATGGACGGGGCTCGACGGTACGAATCCGCGCTGGCCGAACATGCCCGTTCAGTATCGGATCAACGAAGCCACGATACCGAGCTCGATTGCCGCGTTTGGCAAAGCGCGTCTCGACGAGGGGCTCGCGGCGTGGGCGGCGCCGAGCTGCACGTTTTGGGCGACGCAAAACATGGGCGATACCAACTCCAACTACAACTACAACGATGGCCAGAACGTATTCATGTTTCGTAGTGGCACGTGGCCCAGCCAGCTCGGACAAGTCAATTCGGTCATTGGCGTGACGATGCCCGTATGGGACAACAACTCCAACATCTACGACGCGGACATCGTGTACAACAACGTCGGTTTCTGCTGGAACGACAACGGCAGCGGGAATTGCGTCGATACGCTGTCGATCGCCACACACGAAGAGGGCCACTTTTTGGGCCTCGGCCATAGCAACACCGGCGGAGCGACGATGGAGGCGTTTTATGGCGGCGGCAATGCGATTGCCAGCATCGAACAAGACGACATCGACGGCGTCTGTGCGCTCTATCCGGCGCAAGGCACGGCGGCAACTTCGGGATCGGGCGGCGGCAGCACGTGCAACCAATGCGCGAATGCGTCTGCCCAAAATGAATGCAGCTCGCAATACAGCGCTTGTGGCAGCTCGCAGCAATGCGTCGCATTCTACAACTGCGTGACCAATTGCAGCAGCCAGGCATGCGCCGAGCAATGCGCCAATCAATATCCGAACGGAGCGAGCATCTATGATGCGCTCATCGATTGCGCCTGCAACGTCTGCGCGATGGAATGCTCCATGGAATGCGGCGGCAGCGGCGGCTCGTCCTCCAGCAGCTCATCCGCCGCGAGCAGTTCGTCCGCGGCAGGGTCCACGTCTGCCGGCGCCGGTGGAAATGGCTCGGGCGGCGCAGGCGGCGAGGGCGGTTCGACGGGCGCATGGTCGAGCGACGATGATCCGCCCCCGCCGACGACGACCGACGCATCGGGCTGTGCATGTTCGGTGACGCCATCGCCCGCACGTTTTGGCGCGCTGCTCGCAGCAGGCGCCTTCGCGCTCGCATGGGCCCGCCGCCGCAAGCGCGATTCGCACTGAGATACCTCACCCCCGCACGGGCCTTCACGGCCTGCAAAACCGGTCCACGTGATCCAATAACGTCGCCAGTCGCAATGGCTTCGCGATCCCGGCCGCCGCGTTCAGCTCGGCCGCCTTGCGTTCAGCGCTCGCATCGGCCGTCAAGACGACCACCGGTATCTGCGACAAAACCGGATCCTTCTCCTGCTCCGCCCGAAATTGCCGCCCATCCATGATCGGCATCATCAAATCCAGCAGCACCACGCACGGCAACTTGCTCCGACGGCGCAAATGGTCCAGCGCCTCCGCTCCATTGCATGCCGTTTCCACGACAAATCCTTCGTCCAGCAATGCATCCGCGATCGCTAAGCGTATCGCCTCGTCGTCTTCCACCAGCAGCACGCCATGGCATACATCCGTCATGGTCCCTCCGTGGTTGACGTATCTACCTGTGGCTCACGTGCCCATGTGACAAGGGCAGTTCGATGGTAAACGTCGCCCCTTGCCCCCGAGCGCTCTCGACCTTGATGGACCCTCCGTGCGCCTCGACAATTTCGCGCGCAATCCAAAGCCCCAATCCAAGGCCCCCGTAATTCGTAGCAGGCACCGCCCGTTCGAATCGTTCGAATATGCGCACCTGCGCCTCCGGTGCGATGCCCATTCCTTGATCGGCAACGGCCAATCGAGCATGGCCGTCGTCCGCGCTCACCGCGACACGCACGGGAGCGCCAGGCGCATACTTCAAAGCGTTCGACAACAGGTTCGTCACCACCTGATCCAGCCGCAGCGGGTCCCAGCTTCCCCAAACGGGATACTCCACGAACAGCTCGACCGCACAACCCACCTTCGCAGCCTCCGGTTCGAAACGACGAGCAATGTCCGCGACCAGCGCCGAAAGATCAAAATCCTGCGTCGAAAGCGTGAGTTTGCCCGCCGTGATGCGTGATACGTCCAAAAGAACCTGCACCAATTCAGTGAGACGAATGATCTGAGCTTGAACCAATTTCGTTTTCGCAAGGAGTGCGTCCACGGCTGCCGAGGGCCCCTTCGAGCCAGCCGTCAGCTTTCGGATGAGAATGTCCGTTTGAAGCTGCGCCGCCGTCAGAGGCGTACGCAGCTCGTGCGACGCGATCGACAAAAACTCGTCGCGCATTCTCACCGCGGCTTGCAGCTCTTGCTGCAATTCCTTCAATTCGGTGATGTCGACACAAGATCCAATGAAACCTGCGAACATGCCGCCTGGACCATAACGAGGCGTCCCCCGGTCGAGGATCCACCGATACTCACCATCGTGGCGCCTCAGCCGATACTCGACCTCGAAAGGTCTTCGAGCATTGAATGCATCCATGTACGTGTCCAGGCACTTTTGCAGATCCTCGAAATGCACGCCCTCGGCCCATCCGACGCCCCATTCGTCCTCCAGCGACCGTCCCGTGAAGCGCAGCCACGTCTGATTGAAGAACGTGCACAATCCGTCGGTCCCCGACATCCACAAGAGGACCGGTGCCACATCGGCCATGTTCTTGAACCGCGTCTCCGTCTCTTCGAGCGCAATCTGGGCCGTGCGTCGATCGGTCACGTCGCGAATGATCCCCATGCCACCGACCACTTCACCCGCCCCGCCATACAACGGGAAGTAATAAGCATCGTAATAACCGCGTTTTCCCGTGGCAGCCACCGCGAAAAAACGATCGCTCGATGTCGTCGCTTCCCCCGCGAGCGCTCGACGCCAAAGCTCGTCTTCACCCGTATCCACCAAAAATGGGAAAAGATCGAACGCTCGCTGCCCCATCACATCGAACGCCTGCATCCCCAAGATGCGCTCCATCCCCCGATTCCAAAACGTGTACCTGCATTGATCATCGAATGCGATGAGCCCATCGACCGAATTCGCAAGGAGCTGATCGACCAGGTTCGTCGGAAGCCTACCCAATTCGTCGAGCGTCACGGCGGCATGACCTCCTTGGAGACAGCCGATGCAGCAGCTCGTGCCGTCGCAATCGCCGCCTCACCATCTTCGCCGAATAGCGGCGCCGTCCCAACGATTGCCTCGTCCACCATCTTGGACCACCGATCCATCCACCGAGCTACCTGCGTGCGATTCTCTTCGCGAGCCTCATAGGCCACTCGAAGCAGCGAAAGCGTCCAGTCGCGATGCCAAGCGCAATCACGCGCGAACGACGCCGTCATTTCATGCAGCACGTAGTCGCCCTGTCTTTCGGCCAATCGGCCAAGGAAAGGCCCGAACAAACTCTCGAGCGCCGGCTTGATGCAAACATTGAGGCTCACCAGCGCTTCTCCCCAATCGTACGTCACCAAAGCTCGTTCCACGAGGCAACGAATGGGCTGCCATGCCGGGTGACTCTGCCATGTCCCAGCGCTCTCTTGCCCAAATGAAGCCTCGGTTTTCCTCAACTGCGCCATGCGGTAGGCAATCCGTTGCACGCGCCGCACTTCATCGGCAGCTTGCAGCCCCGCCGTGATGACGATGCGGCCCTCGGGTGCCATTTGGCCAATGTATGCGGCAACCATTTGAAAGCCGTGGAAAAGGTATCTCTGCGGCGTCAGCACCGTCGACAAAAGCGTCAACCATTCGGGCGACAGCCGCCGGCAATCCATGCAGCCATCGTCGCGAGCTTGCATGATGGTGTCCAGGTGCTCCTCCTGCCGCTTTTGCAGCCCCGTGTAGCTCGTATACGTCGTTTCGCGCGGATCGCGAAAGCGAGCCCATTGTGCGGTCGTAGCGCGAAGCCCCGACCCCTGCTGATACCGCTCGTACCAATTCCCCACCGGCGTCCTTACCTCGAAACCCCCTTTGGCGACGTAATACAGGAGCTGCGTCGTCGCGATATCGTATTCGGACGGCATCCGCCGTTCGGTGGCCAGGTGCGAATACGTTTTGAGCGGCGGACGGTTCATGGTTTCCTCTCGTGTCCCAATGGCCCCGATACCCACGTCACGTCGTCCATCGTGATGTCGATGCGTCCCTTGAAGGACGTCATGATTCGCTCGAGCTCCGGGCGCAGCGCGATCGACCGCCCGATATGTCGTTCAATCGCCGCCCGCGTCACGCGGCACCGAGCTGGTACGAGCACGCGCACGTACGCGCCGCGATCCACGATGGTCACATTTTCATTTTCTTCTTCAATCGCAGCTACCACGGCACTCGCCATCGTCCCCGCATGAAACACGGGACCCACTGCATCTCGAAGCGTCCGGTCCTCAGGCATCGACGTCCACCCAAATCTCGCCTTCCTCGATCTTCAATGGGAACCGAGTGAGCGCTACTCCGCGCGGATTCAATCCTTCACCCGTCAATAAATCGTACTTCCATCCATGCGCCCAGCATGTCAGCACCTTGCCCGCCGGCCGAACGCGACTCAATGCAACGCCCTGGTGCGCACAACGATCCGCATACGCTCGAACGACTCCGCCCACGTTCGCCAATAACACCGGCGTGTCGCCCACGACCACGCCCGTCGTTTCGCCTTCCCAAAGGTCGTCCGCTTTCATGACCCTGCGATACGTCATGACGATTCCCTCACGTCGAATCGGTCGAGCACCTGCATCCCAGCGGCGACGACCGTGACCGAGCTCGGGCGATCCTCGCCGGCAAAATGCACCACCGGTTTGCGCAATGGTGCGACCCGCGTCCGCGCCGCTTGCTCGAGCTTTTCGGCAAGGTCCCGCATCGTGTCCTCGCCTCGCGCCAGAATCACCACGCCAATCGTATCTCCCTGCAGAAAACCATACAGCGGAATCATGCCGCCCTCCGCTTCATCCACGGGTAATCGCCTCCGTATGCGTCTTTGCCCCAGCTCTCGTAGTCCAATCCGAAATAACGCCGCACCAATGCAATCAGGTTCGCCGGTGCCTCGCCCCCGAGCACTCGCTTCACCACGTCTCGGTGGTTCGCATATCGCTCGGGCTCCTGGTCGAAAATCCAGCGGCAGGGCTCCGAGCAAAAGATGTAGCGACTACCGTCGCGATCGACGACGACGGCAGTGTTCTTCGAGGGCGTCCCATTCGACAGCACGAGCTGACACAGGTCGCAAAACCCGACGATCGACGTCCCGTGCACCGCAAAGTCATTGCCAGGATCCGCTGCTCTCCACGAAGCTTCGATGCGGTCCCACACCGGTTCGAACGCATCCCACGAACGCGGATACTTTTGGCGAAGCCACGTGCGCTCCCGCGGCCCTGGGACCACCATGTCGAACCACACGGTCGCTCGGTACGTGTAGGCGCTCGCATAGACCATGTGGTGATAATTGTCGATGGCCGTGAGGAACGTGTCCCAATACCAGGGTTTTTCGAGCCCGTATTCATCCAGCGAGTGCACGAATTGGTCGAGCACCCATTCCGCCATGAACTCTTTGAACGATTGCGTGCGGCTCTCGACGGGCGTCAGGTAGTCCATGCTGAAGCCCGTCACGACGGCGAACAATAACCAATTTCGCCAAAACCATTTGTCGAGCAGGTACTGGGCATAGCGCCGATCGTGCTCGACGAGCTTCGCGAGCACTGGCCCGCCAATTTGTGCATGGCGCGCTTCGTCGCTTTGAATGCTGTTCACCATCGTTTCGAACATCCGATCGCCGACCTTGTGGGCCAGCGCCGACAAGCCGACGAATTGCAGGTTCGTAAAGCCCGTCTCGAAGACGAAGTTCGTGGCGACTGCGAATTCGATGGCATTCGACGCCAAGAGCAGCTCGTCGAATACGTGGCGCGCCGCGATCGCGACCCAATCGTTCGAGTGATAGAAGCGGTGTGTCCAATCGAATTGGCGATCGTGCCGCACCATTTCGTGCATCAACACGAGCGGGATTTGCGTGTGTCTGAATTCGTCGAGCGCCCCCAGGCAAGCGGCTGTTCGCCACGCGCCATCGCGGCCGAAGCGAGCTCCGCGGAGGTTGCCCACGACGGCATCGAATTCGGCAAGGGGAAGGGCGGCCGCATGCAGCTTCAATGCGTTCAGCCATTCGCGCGGCAGTCGTTCGAGGTCTTCGGCTTTGCCCAGCGCGTCTCGGACGGCGTAGAGTGCGGTATCCTTTTCGTGCTGGTTCGTCACGTATTCGGCAAACGTCGTCCGGAACGGCTCTTCCCAGTCACGCCACGCTTGGCCGTCAAGGAAAGGGCGGCCCGCCATTTCCTCGGGGAATACGTCCCGCTCCGAGACATAGGAGAATTCCCAGTCGAGCTTCCTCGCAAGGTCGAGCCACTCGGTATGGTCCATTGCACTGGACGATAGCCCATTTCCACCAAGTGGGCACGGACGGAGACTGCATCATAGGAGCGGACGAGCGTGCGCATGCGTGAGTTTGGTCATGCGGTATTTCGTGTAATGGGTTCATTGATGATGCGAAAAGGATGACTTATGCGTGAGTTGAAAACTTGACGCTCTTCGCCTGCTCTGTTGTCATCATCGTATGAGGCTTGCCCTTCGCCTGTTTTGCCGATTCGTTTGTGGTCTGCTGCTCGCTGCAATGCTGCTCGGTTGTGCGGGATCGATGACGCTGGAATCGCTCCACGCCCTCAATCCAGCCGCGTATGCCGGTCGCATTTGCGCTGCTCCCAAAGCATTGCCTCCAGATACGCGGTTTTTAGCGTACCAAGTTGCGACGAATACCCTGATTGGCGACCAGGACCGCGAGCGCCTCGAAGCGTTTGCCAAGGTTGCCGATTCCATCCACGAAGTCAGCGCCGATGCGCCACGAAGCAGCGCGTCGACTTTGCCGCGATCGGTTGGCCTTTCCTGCGTCGATCGGGGTGGTTTACCCAGCCCAGCGGAGGTCGAAGCGGAAAAGGCGCGCTTGGCCATGCCTGCCGAATTGCGAGCAACGCTCACGGCGATCTTGGCGCAATCGTGTGCAGAAAAGGCGCGCCCGGATCCACGATACGTAGGGCAAACTCATCGGGATAACCTGTTGCCCTTGGAGTACAAGCTGGTCATTGCGGTCTTGAAATGGGCCGTCGAGAACCCGCCGACCCCAGAGCAAGCGCCGGCGGCTCCGCAAGCGCGCCAGATATTGCCCCTGCCGCCGCTCGTCGTGCAAAAGCCGGTCGCCCAAGACGAAGCGTTGTCATTGGAGGATCCCGCGGTGCAATTTGGCGGGGGATTGGCTGCGGGTGCAGCGGCTGGTGCCGTGCCATTGGGGGCGACGACTGTCGAGGTCGGGATTCAATTGCGACTGCTGCCCAATGGCACGTATTGGGCGCGCGTGGGCCGAGCATGTGGCGAAATAGGCGTTGGCGTCGGTCAAATCGCGCTCGGTTGTGCAGGCATGGGCGCTGGGGCGGGCATGACCAGCACGGGCGGCGGGGCCGTCGTGGGCGTGCCGGTCATCGCCGAATCGTTTGCCATTGCCATCAATGGCTGCGCAACGGCCGCCAACGGCGTGCGCAATGCCGGGGAATTGTTCCGCGAAGGTGCTCCGCCGGAAGCGGCGCCTCCGCCGTCGCAGGTGAAGCTGCTGGAGCCGAAGCCGAAACCGGCAACGCAAGCGCCGTCCGCGACCACGACGACGACGCGGGTCAAGGATGCATCGGGCCGAACGGCCGTCACCATCAAGAAGAGCAGCAATGGCACGGTCACGACGACGCGGACGAAGCCAAAAGCGAGCGGAGCGGAGCCACAGAGCGCTGCACCGAAAGCAACAGCCCCATATACCAGACCAAGTGGTGCCACAACCACCGCTCAGCGTGCGTCTGTTCAAGGAAAACCTTGCGTCGATTGCGGCAAGGTGGCACCTCGACAGGTCGCGGATCACAAGATGCCACTCGTGAAAGAGCACTATCAGACCGGAAACATCGACAAGACGCGAATGCGGAGCAACGATGCGGTGCAGCCTCAATGCCCGACTTGCTCCGCACGTCAGGGCGCGGAGATGAGTCAGTACTCGCGCGAGCAGCGACAGCGTCTGAAGGATACAGCGCCATGACCATCACAAAAAACGAACTCCAACAACGCGCGGTGTGCGAGCGACATCGGGCCGAATTCGCTCCAGCGCCGGGCAACATGAAAGTGGGAATTGCTAGCAACGTTCGAGAGGGCATTCTTCCTATTCACGGCTTGCGGCATCCTTCTGAGGGAGACACGACCGGTTGGTATATCTGGGCGGGCGGTGAACCATCGGATGATCCCGATTTTTTCGTACCGCTCCACGTCGAGCACCTCGATGAATGGTGCCCCGATGTCGTGCGCTTCCTGGGCCTTCCGCCGGGATGGCGTTTTCTCGTCGCGGGCGATTACGAAGACGTTTGGCAGGATTTGTCGCTCCTGAACGTGTGACAGGCATTCGAGGACGCCGGCTCGTGGCACCGATCCGGTTCCCAACGTCGTGCGCATTCCAGGCTTGACGCCTCCTCCGTTCCGGGCAACCGTGCGCGCGCTACCGCTGGAGGCCGACCATGCGCGTGTTCTTGTCCCACTCGACCGCCGAGAAAGACGACATCCAAAAGCTACGCAAATCCCTCGAAGATCGCGGCATCCGTGGGTGGGAAGACGTGCTCGAGCTGCGCCTCGGGGACGGCTTGTCCAAGTTGCGCGACGCGATTCGCCAAAGCGACGCGTTCATTCTGCTCTTGTCACCCAAATCGATCGGCGCGGATTGGGTGCAGCGCGAAATCGCCTGGGCGCTCGAAGAACACTCCAGGCGGCCCGAATTCCGATTGATGGTGCTTCTGCGAGGCATGGAGTCCGGCACATTGCGCCTTCTGTTTGGCGCCGCCGAACCCCTCTGCTTTCGTGTGCCCGACGAAGGCCC
The DNA here is from genome assembly GCA_016715885.1 of Polyangiaceae bacterium. Classification (NCBI taxonomy): domain Bacteria; kingdom Pseudomonadati; phylum Myxococcota; order Polyangiales; family Polyangiaceae; species Polyangiaceae bacterium. Next base: position 711,803 of record JADJXL010000020.1, on the reverse strand, counting down.
GTGGATCGACGAAGCCACCCTCCACATCCTGCGCGCGCTCGGAAAAGCCCCCTCCGATGGTTTGTCGCCCGCAGCGCCCGAGCCCGCGCCCCCCATGTGCGAGCTCACCCTCACGTTTACGGCGCCGACGCTCCACACGAAGGACGGCACGCGCCGCGCCGCGGGCTCGCTTCGATTGACGTACACCCCCGTCGAGGGGCGCGGCACCGATGGAGCGTCCACGAATTTCGTCTCGCCGCTCGGGCCCATCGAAGCGGAAGATCTCCGGTGGTACGTCGAGGACTACGTTGGCTGGCCGTTCGGTACCTTCCGCGACCGCGCCAAACAGATTGAAGCAAACCTGCCGAAATGGGGCAAGCTGCTCTATGACGCCATCACCACCGGGAAAAACGATCGCATCGTGCAGGCATTCCTCCAAGCGAGCTCTCCCGACGGAAAGCGCCTCGACAAACGCATCACCGTCAGCGTCGACGATCGTGACGCGACCCCCGAAGGCAAAGACGCCGCCGCGTTGCTCTTTGGTTTGCCCTGGGAGCTGCTCCATGACGAGCGCTCGTATCTATTCGATGGCAACGCCCGCATTCGTGTGCGCCGCACGCTGCCGAGCGACGTCGTGCTGCCGCCCATCATGCCGCGCGATCGCGTGCGCGTGCTCCTGGTGCGCGCGCGGCCCGAGGACAAGGGCGCCGGCTTTCTCGACCCGCGTTCCAGCGTCCAGCCGCTGGCCGAGACGCTGCGGGACTTGGGCGATCGCGTGAAGCTCGACCTGCTCCCGGATGGAACCTTGGCCGCCTTGCAGCGAGCGTTGTCAAATGCCGAACACGAAAACGATCCCTATCAAATCGTCCATTTCGATGGCCATGGCGTTTACGACAAGGTCCGCGGCCTCGGGTTGCTCTGCTTCGAGGACGCCGACGATGCGGAGAAGGGCCTCGACAAGCGTCGCGCGCACAATGTGCCCGCCACGGAGATTGGCTCACTTTTGCGCGATCGCCGCGTGCCGCTTTTCGTGCTGGACGCGTGTCAAACGGCCATGGCCGACGCGAAAGTGGACACGAGCGTCGCGGCAGAGCTGCTTCGGCAAGGCGTCGTTTCGGTCGTGGCGATGCGGTATTCGGTGCTCGTGGCGACGGCGGGGCGTTTCGTCCGCGCATTGTACGGGGCGCTTGCGCAGGGGCATCGCATTGGCACGGCCATGGTCGAGGCCCAGCAAGCATTGAAAGCGAATCCCTCGCGGTTCGACTTTGGCCCGCAAGGACGGCTGGAGCTTCAGGATTGGATGGTCCCCGTGCTTTTTCAGGAGGGCGACGATCCGCGCATTTTCGCAGGCCGCGATGGGCGTCCAGCGGTGGTCGAAGATCGCCGGCAGGCCGATGCCGTTCGTCGTGGCGAATTGCCGCCCGCGGCCAAGCATGGGTTCGTCGGTCGGGCGCGTGAGCTGCTACGCATCGAGCGGCGTTTGGTGCGGCAGCGTCGCGTGGCGATTGTGGGACCGGGAGGCGAGGGGAAAACGGCGCTCGCGACCGAGGCGGCGCGGTGGATGCTCCTCACGCAGCAGCGCGAGCGCGTCGCATTCGTTTCGGTGGAACGATTGAGCGATGCGCGGGCGGTGGTCGATGCGATCGGCCGGCAGCTCGTGTCGGGTTTTTCCGTCGCGACGGCGGATGCGAAAGGGATGGACCAGGGCAAGCTCGCCGTGAAAAGCGCGCTGCTTCAAAGGCCGACGTTGCTCGTGGTGGACAACTTCGAATCGCTCATTGCGCTTTCGGGGAAGGATCCGACGAATGCGCAGGCCGTGCAAGCCATTGTGAACCTGGTGCGCGAATTGGCGGACGTGACGGGCACGTGGCTGATCACGACCAGCCGAGAATCGTTGCCTGCGCCCCTGGATGGGTACGAATTGCGCCTGGATTCGCTCGATCGGCGCGAGGCGCGCGAGCTGCTGGTGAACGTATTGCGCGATCGGGGCATCGAGCCGCCGCGCGAGGGGAAAGCAGCCGAGGACATGGAGAACGTGCTCGCGAGCCTGATCGAAGCGGTCCGGGGGCACGCGCGGAGCTTGGTGTTGCTTGGGCCGACGCTCGCGACGCGGGGTATTGCGGTGACGCGGGATGCGGTGGCGCGCGAAATGGTCGCGCTGGAAAAACGGTCCCCGGGGGACCGCGAGAACTCGCTGCTGGCGAGCGTGCGTTTATCGCTGGCGCGCCTGGACGAGGCGACGCGAAAGAAGCTCGGGCCGCTGTGCGTATTTCGGCAAGCGGCACCTGTGCCCATTATGGCGCACGTGCTCGAAATCGAGCCGGATGATGCGTTGGAGCTGTGCCGCCAGCTCGTGGCGCTCGGGTTGGCCGATGCAAACGGCGCGTATCTGCTGCCCGATCCGGCGCTCGGTGAAGTGTTGGCGCTGGAGCTGGATGCAGCGGCGCGTGCCGCGGCGGAAACGCGCTGGCGTGAGGGGATGCGGGCGTTTGCGGGGTTCTTGTACGAGCAGCATTTCCAGGACGCCAGCATTGCTGCCCAAGGGACCACCATTGCCTTGCTGGACTTGCTCGACGCCTTGGAGGCAACCGCGGCGCAGGCCAAAGCCAGCATTATGTCGGTGGACGCAGCCATGCAATTGGCGACCAGTCTAGAACAGCTTGTCTCCAAAATCGGCCAACCGCGCGCGCTTTCCCGCGTGCGCACGGTGCGCGAGGCCCTCACGAAGCTGCTACCGGCGTGGAGCCATGCGCGGTTCAGTGCCGAAGCGCAACATGTCGATCGCCTCTTGGAAGTGCGCAACATGCGGGGGGCGTTTGACGCGGCCAAGCGGTTGCGTGATCAAGCCGAAGCGGCCGGCGACGTATATCCCGAAGCAGCGTACGATCGCGCGATGGCGTGGGCCCAGCTCGGACGTGTGCTCAAGGAAGGCCATGCTTCCCAAGAATCGCTCGGCATCCTGGAGGAAGCGCGGACGCGGTTTGCAACGCTGGCCGCGGCGGGCGATACGGATGCGGTACGAATGGAGAATGTGTGTATTAAAGAGCGGGGCGACGCGCTGCGTGCGCTGGGGCAGCTCGATGCAGCGGCGGCGAAGTATGAGCAGGCCATCGGGCTCCATGAGAAGCGTGGCGACAAGCGTGCTGTCGCGACGGGTCGCGGCCAACTCGGCACGGTGCGCCTGATGCAGCGGCGCTTTGGGGAGGCATTGGAGCTGTGGCAGGAGAACCGACGCCAATTCGAAGCGCTCGGCGAGCCGGCCGGCGTGGCGATTGCGTGGCATCAAATCGGGATAGTTCACCAGGAAGCGGGCAACTTCGCCGCGGCCGAGCATGCGTACAAAGAATCGCTGCGCCTCACGGTTTCGCTTGGCAACCGCGCGGGGGAGGCCGGAACGTTGGGGCAGCTCGGCAACCTGTACCATGAGCAAGGCCGCTTGGAAGACGCGGTCGCGTTGTATCGGCAAGTGGTCGCCCTGTATGAGACGTTGGGCGATGTTGCGAGTGCGTCCCTGTTTCTATACAACCTCGGCGACACGCTCCGCAAACTGAACCGGCTTGACGAAGCGCGCGAGGCGCTCACCATTGCCACGCGCATCGATATGCAAATCGGTCACGCCGCCGAACCATGGAAGACGTGGTCGTCGCTGGCAGACGTTGAACGCGACGCGGGCAATGCCAAAGCAGCCGCTAACGCGCGGGCGCAAGCCATGGAGACGTACCGGGCGTACCGTGATGCGGGCGGCGAGGCGATGAATGGGCCGACACGGCTTGTCGTCGCGGTGGGTGCGTTGCTCCAGCAGCAAGGCCCCGAGGCCGCGGCAGCGCTGATGAAGCAGGTGCATGCATCCGATGCGCCCGATGACCTGCCCGAATGGGTAGCCATCCTACGCGCCCTCGACGCCATCGTGGCGGGCAGCCGTGATCCCGCGCTTGCCGCGGATCCGCTGCTGGAGCCGATCGTCGCCGTGGAATTGCAAATGCTGTTGGAAGCGCTGTCGTCGAACTGACGCGCTCAAGCGCGCATTTGCCACCATCCAGAAGCTTGCGCTGGCCACGGGTCGCTGGCGCAATCACCACCAGACCCAACCACCCCCCAACCTGCACGCCGAGGGCCCCCGCTCATGAGCAACCCCCAGCCAAGGCCCACTTCGAGGGCCTCAGGCGACGTTCGACCTCGAACCGAGCCCCTCGGCGTGGCCCCGGAGGGGGGGTTCGACCCCCCCATGGGGCCCTCATCGAGGGGTCGGCGAGTGCATCGAACGCCGGTTTTGGTGGTGCCGTAGGTGTGCAACCTTTTCTCCCCGTGTTTTTCGGCCCCCCCCCCCCCCCCCCCCCCCCCCCCCCCCCCCCCCCCCCCCCCCCCCCCCCCCCCCCCCCCCCCCCCCCCCCCCCCCCCCCCCCCCCCCCCCCCCCCCCCCCCCCCCCCCCCCCCCCCCCCCCCCCCGGGCCTTGGTCGAGGCCGCGATGGCAAAAGGTGACCTTGCCGAGGGCCTTCGGGCAGGCTCGGATGTCAGCCGTTGCCCTGCGAGGCCGGATCGGGCGGGGGTTGCACGGCATCCGGGGGGGTCAGCACGGTCCCCGTGTCGGGGTTGACGTCCTCGATGCTCCGGCGCGCCCGAAGATACGCGCGGATCGCATCGTTCTGCCGGAGGATCGGCCCGAGCAGCTTGCCCCTCGCGGCCAGGTCGGCCTCCGAATCCGACGGGTGAAGCCCCAGGATCATCGCGACCGCTTGGAGCATGAGCTGTTGGCCCTTGGTCCGAGCATCCTTGACGTCGCCAAACGTGGTATTGCCCTTGGGCGACTGCGCGATCGCATCGGCATACCGCTTCTCCAGCTCCACCAAGCGCGCGACGCGCCGCCCGAGCCCCAAGTCGTTCACGATGGCCGTCCATTCGGGCGACTGCAAACAAGCGATGATTCGCTGCACTTCGGCCAGTTGCTCGACGAAAGGAGCATTCGTCACGGCGTTCAGGCCCTTCGGAAAGAGCGTTTGCAGCAATTTGGCCGCGGCAGCGCCCACGGCGTCACCGGGGGCGGCATCACGGGCGTCGGCGTCGAGCGAGTCACGCAAGGCACCAAGCGCGACATCGACGAGGATGTCCACTTGTTTGGCTTCGGGCGCATACTGCGTTGCACCCTTGTCGCTCGCCCACTGCGACTCGATTCGGAGCGTTTCCCTGTCGTGCGTCATGGCATCGTCGCAATGATTCGCGAGCGCCGTGTGACCAAGCTCGGTCGCAATGCCTTTGGTTTGCGTCAACGCGAAAATGCGCCGACCGGTCGAGAAGACATAGAACTGCAAGAGTGCCGAAAGTGTCGCGTCCATCGAACCAGCTCACCTCCCTGCATGTCCGGGTCGTACATGCGAGGTGCGACGTTATGCTGGCAGACAATGGAAAGCAAGAAAGTTGTGGAGCTGAGTGTGGGTGAGGAGAGGAGGGGGAGGCCAAGTTTTGGGTGCGGTTACACGAAGGGTGGGGCGTGGGGGTCGAGGCCCAGCTCGCGGATGAGGGTTTCGATATGCTGCACGTCAGGGGGCAGGCGCAACCGTCGCGCATCCGCGAAAGCCAAAGCCAGGAGACGAACGATTTCGGGGGCGTCCTCCGCGCGACCGCGGGTCGCGAGCATCGTAGCTAGGTTGGTGCGACCGACGAGCAACGAACGCACATCCCCCAGCTTCTCGTACACCGGAAGCACTTCTTCCCGAAGGATGCGCAACGCTTCATCCATCTCATCGCGTGAGTACAAGATCGAGCCGATTTCCGCCATCGTTACCGCCCGCTCACGCACATCCCTCACCTTCTCGTATATGGGAAGTTGTTCTTCCCGACGGATGCGTAGCGCGTCGTCATAGTCACCGCGTGCTTGCAGAACGTCCGCCACTTTTCCCAACATCACCGCTCGGTCACGCAACCTACCCAGTTTTTCATATATTGGAAGTACTTCTTCTCGAAGACTACGCAATGCGTCGTCATAGTCACCGCGCGCTCGCAGAACGTCTGCCATTTTCCCCAGCGTCACTGCCCGTAAACGCACATCGCCCAACTTCTCGATCACCGGAAGTGCTTCTTCCCGGAGGATGCGCAACGCTTCGTCATAGTCGCTGCGCGCAAACAGAACGTCCGCCACAAGCGACAGCGCAATGGCTCGCGGGCGCTCTTTCCCCGAGCGATCGAAAATTGGAAGAACATATTCCCTCAAAATCCACAATGCTTCATCCAGCTCGCCGCGTTGGTGAAGAATTCGCGCCACATACATCATCGTGACGGCTCGCTCGTTCTCAAGGCGCTCGAGTGCCGGAAGGAGGTTCTCCTGCAAGAGACGTAATGCTTCCTCGAATCGGTTGTCGATCAATGCCCCCAAGCACTTTGCGAGAGTGCCATCCAGATCTTCCGGCGCAGTGCTCGGATGCTCCAGTCCATACCGAGCGAGCAAATCTCGACCTTCATCGAGACGCCATAAGGCAATCGCCAGCGCCGCCTCGGTCAGCAGATCCCTTGCCTCGGGTGTTCCAATCGCCATTTCCCCCGCAGCCGCTTCCGTGCGCGCGACGGGCATCTTCGACAGCGCCGGTGTTACAAGGTGCGCGTCTTCCAGCCACACCCCCGCAAAATCAATGAAGTCCGGCGCCTTCTGCATCAACTCCGGATACACCGTCGGATGCACGAACAAGATCCACGGCAATGCAAACGTCTTCACCAATTCATCACGCTCGACGTTGAGCTGCGCTAGAAGCCTTTCGCGCACGGCAGATTCCTCGAGCCCATATAAAATCAACATTGTCGCGCCACGATCGTGCGCTGCCGCGTGCAACAAATCCCATAAACGCGAACGCTCGGGCCCCACTTGCCGCAAATCAATCTCCCTCGCCCCGGGAATCTGCTCACGCGTCCACGCGATGAGCGCATCGCGTTTCACGGGAAGAGCCACTTTGATGATGGCCAAATCGAATCCCGCCCCAGGCGACCATTCCAAAAATCGCCGGTACGCAGCACCATCCTCGGCGCCGAGGATCGATTCGGGAGCGCGACTCATGCAGGCGGCCTGAATTCCGGAAGCTCCGCAATCAGCGGGTGCACGTCGTACCAGCCATCGCCATTGTACTTGAACGCCAAACGATGAAACAGGACGTCCAGACAATGCTTGTCATGCGAGACCTGTTTCGTCTCCGCTATGTCACGCAACGTCGGCCACCAACCATTGATGTTGATCTGGTCCCGCAGGCGTTGTTTGCGACGCGAAATGGCCCGCTCCGCGTCGGCTTCGCCAATCACTTCGCCCGATGCATACCGCGCCGACGACTGCACCAATTCGAGCAGCTCGCGAATGCCCCCACCACTTGCTGCAATCAAGCGGTCGCGAATTTCGTTGTCAGGGATCATGACGCCCAAATCGATCCGCTTGGCCAATGTCTTTTCCAGCAAATCACGTCCCGGACCATCGAATTCGTCGTAGCGTTGATCAGGACGGCGCAAGCGCACCGTGAACAGGTCATAACAATCGTAACATTCTTCGAGCTGCGCGGAACGTGGCTGGAGCAAGAGGCTGATCGGCGGCGTCAAAATGAGGTGACAACGCATGGCGCGAATGCGATCCGCGCCGACGACGAGCAGGTTGTCGATGATCGATGGGTCGTATCGATCCAAGTTGTCGACGATGATCAAAATGCGCCGATCCCCGAGCAAGCGATGTGCGGCGTCGAGCAACTCGTTGACGCTTTGGAGCAACGTGCCCGGATACTTCTTCAGCACCTGCTTGACTTCGGCTCGATAATCGCTTTCGTGCTTGAGCAAAGCTCTCGTTTGCGCGAACAAGCTGCCAAGAAACGGGATTTCGATCTTGCCTTCGGCCCCGGCGGCGATCTCCGCATTGTAGTTGGTGGCCCAATTCGTGGTTTTCACGGCGTCGGCAAACCACTTTTCCACGCGGTCCAGCAGATCTTTCGGAAGCGGTTTTCCGATGCGGCGCATTTCGCGCTCGACGGCCAACGCCATGTTGAGCAAAAGATCCTCGGCTTCGATGCGCATGGGATCCATCTCGACGGTCGCTTCCAAATAGACCGCCTGACAATGCCCGGCCGTGAGGCTTTCGATGCGCCGGATTTCGGTGCTCTTGCCTGCACCGCGATGGCTGACGAAGGCGATGTGGACGAACTCGCGCGGACGTTGGCCCTCGATGTCCCGCGCGATCATCTCGGTGACGCGATCGCCTCGTCCGGGCGATAGGTCCTCGAACCGCGGATCGCCACTCAGAAGCGGCGCATCTTTGTCGCAGTTGTGGATGAGTTCTCGAAGCGTCCGAGCGGGCGTGATCTGCGGCGGCGAGGGAGGGATGATCGCGGTCATGTGTGTGCGGGGCGCGAGGTTAGCACATGAGGCACGCAAGCTAAAAGTTTTACTTGCCGTCGGAACAAAGCTGTTCGGAACAACCGCGCCTTTTGCCCCCGCCTTCTCAACCCCCACGTCGCCTGCGCCCAAGCCACGAGCGCCTCATCGACCGCTGCGCAGAGCCATCGCAATGGCGCTTTGGAAACTGCCTGCGCTCCGAAAGGTGGTCAAGTCGATACCCAGCGCAATGATGTTCCGCGCAACGTCCGGCCTTACGCCTGCAAAGAGCGCTTCTGCGCCGAGCAGCTTGACCACTTGCGTGACGCGCGCCAAGAGCTCGGCGACCTCCGTATCGACCTTCGGCACACCAGCAATGTCGATGATGACCGTGCGCGCCGCGTGCGACGTCACGCCATCCATGAGAATGGATAACATCTGCTGCGCACGTTCCCGATCGACCGGGCCAACGAGCGGCATCGCAATGACACCTTCGGCAATGGGCATGAGCGGCGTCGATATTTGCCGCAATACTTCGCGTTGCCCCTCGATGATCGCCGCTTGCGCCTCGGCCCGATCACGTTCGGCTTCCATTCGATCGGTCACGTCGAGCGATAGGACAATGGCCTCGTTCGCTCCGTACGGCGCCACATGCGCTTCATAATACCGAATGCTTTCGCCGTCCGAAATCTGATAATCCACGGCGAATGCTTCATTCTTGGACAATACGGCCGCGACCGTATCCAGAATGGTCTCGGTCACATCGGCCGGTAGCATTTCATCGAGCCTTTTGCCTACGCAACCCCTGGACGCGTCATGCACCCGATCTCGCGCCGGCTTGTGATAGACACACAACCCCTCCAAGTTCACACAAAATAGCGCGTACGGAATGGCCTCCAAAAGCCCTTTGATGCGCTGTTCGCTTTCGAGCAAGGCTTGGGTTTGTTGCCGCTCCTTGGTGACATCGTCGAATGTCGTGATGAAATACTCGAGCGCTCCGTTGTCGTCGCGAATCACCCCGATAGTGATATGAATCGAGAGGACGTCCCCATTTCGACGTACGTACCGCTTTTCGAGCATCACGTGCGTCAATTGCCCAGCAAGAAGCGCCCGGAGGGCATCGATGCCAACGGAGCGATCCTCGGGATAGGTGAAGTCATTGAAATGATGATCGACGAGCTCCTCCTTCGCGTACCCGAGCATGTCGGCGACGTGCCGATTGCACGCGGCAATGCGACCATCGGGTCGAGTCACGAAAACGCCATAGGGTGCGTCGTCGAAGAGTGCGCGAAGGAAGCGCTCGTGGTTCGAGAAACGCAACAACGCGCTTTCCGTAGAGGTCACCGAGTCTGGTGTGGATGAAGAGTCTGGCGCGCTTGGCATGGTGCGACATGAAACGCCAGACGTTTGACGATGTCAAGATGCAGGCACACTCTGTCCCGATGTACGAACGTGGACCGCTTCACATGTCTGCCGTGCGACGCGTCATCATCTTTGCTTTGCAATCCGGCGCCAAGTTCGATACGGTCGGGCCGGTTCATCCGCACGCGGCCCACGATGACTTTGCACCCCGATCTTCCGATCCATCCCGGTGACGTGCTGTTCGGCAAGTATCGCATCGAGCGTATTCTCGGCGCCGGCGGCATGGGGGCCGTGGTCGAAGCCACGCACCTGGGGCTCGAACGGCGCGTTGCGATGAAGTTCATGCTTCCCGAGGTCGCCGATCATGCAGCGAACCTCGAACGGTTCATGCACGAAGCGCGAGCGGCGAGCAAACTGCACAGCGAGCACATTCCGAAGGTGCTCGATTTCGGTACGATCGAGCAGAGCATTCCCAACACGCAAAGCGTCCCGTACTTGGTGATGGAATTGCTCGAAGGGCAGGATCTCGAGCGGATGATTCGCGACGCGTCGCCGCTCGACATTGCCGAAGTGTGTGAGGTGGGGATTCAGGCGTGCGAGGCGCTTTCGGAGGCGCACGGCCTTGGAATCGTGCATCGTGACATCAAGCCCGCGAATATGTTCATCACGCGTCGTGCCGATGGGAGTCCTTGCACCAAGGTGTTGGATTTTGGCATTGCGAAAAAAAAGGCCGAAGCCGGATCGCTCGATGAAAAAGGGCTCACGGAGACCGGCGCGATGATGGGGTCACCGGATTACATGTCGCCCGAGCAGTTCGAATCTGCGCGAAGGGCCGATGTTCGCAGCGATATATGGTCGCTTGGCGCGGCGCTTTATCAGGCGCTCACGGGAAAACCCCCGTTCGAAGCGGACAACTTGGCCGAATTGGTCATGATGATCATGGACAACGATGCCGAATCGCCGTCCACCGCGCGGCCCGACATTCCCGTGGCGCTCGGAAATGCGATATTGAAGTGCCTTCAGCGGCAGCCGGCGGATCGATACCAGAACACGTTCGAGCTGGCCGTGGCGCTCGCACCGTTTGCTCCGGCGCGATGCCAGGTGCTCCTGGATCGCATTGCGGCCAATTGCCACGTGACGATGCCGACGAAGCGCGGAACGGCTCTCTTGGAAGCGCTCGACCGAACGGTCGTGGCGCCTTCGGAGCGTAGCGCTTCAAACCCAACTTCCAAGAGCGCCAACATGAGCACGGATCGAAGCGCTCTCGCACCTCACCCCCTAGCCCCATCTCCAACGACGCATCACGATGTGATGCTCCGTGGAGAGGGGGAAAAGAGCGTGGGATCGGCGCAGTCTTCCAAGACGCTGCCGTCGCAAAAGGCCCCGACGCCTCCCGCAAGCGACGTAGACGCGCAGCCACTTGCGAAAACGCATGAAACGTGGGCCAAGAGCCGATCGGGCAAGCGGCCATCGGCTGCACGGCGTTGGGCGCCGTATGTCATCGCCGGTGCTTGTGGAGGTGTCGTGGTTGCGCTGTATTTGCATGGAACTTCGCGCGCGCCGCAGCCACCGGCCGTTGCGTCGGCCGTGGCAGCGCCGGTTCCGACGCATCCACCGTCGGCTGCGCCGGCTCCTTCCGCGAGCGAGTCGGCTATGCCCGCGGTGGTGGCTCCATCATCGAGCCCGGCGGTGCACGTTCCCAAAATGCCAGCGCCGCAGCCAAGTCCCTCGAAATCCGGTGATCGCGACGTTTTGCCAAACTACGGTGGTCGAAAATGAAATGGACGGGGCTTCGAGCCGCAGGGTTTTTCCTAACGCTCACGATGCTTTCTCCGGCAGTGAGTCACGCGACGGACGACAATGCCGCCGCAGCCGAGCAACTCTTTCGCGAGGCGCTCGATCTCATGGCGAAGCGCCAATACGACGAGGCTTGTCCGCGGCTCGCCGAAAGCCAAAAGCTCGATCCGGGCTATGGCACGCTGATGCATTTGGGGGATTGTTATATCAAGGTTGGTAAAACCGCGTCGGCATGGGCTGCGTACACGCAAGCTGCCGATACGGCACAGCAACAAAAGCAGTCGGATCGCGAAAAGACGGCCAGGAAAAAAGCGACCGATGTCGAGGGGAAGCTATCCAAGCTGATCATCGACGTGCCACCGGATGCAGCGATCGAGGGGCTCGTGGTTCGTCGCGATGGCCAAGAGGTCGGGCGGGTTTCATGGAGGCGACCCTTGCCGATCGACCCCGGCAAACACGAAATCGAGGCGTCTGCGCCTGGAAGGATTGCGTGGAAAACGTCCGTCGAAGTTGCTCCCGATGGGCAAACGCAAACCGTCATCGTGCAGAAGCTCGAGGAAGTGCCGCCACCACCGCCGCCGCCGCCACCGCCACCACCGCCACCACCGCCACCACCGCCGCCACCGCCGCCACCGCCACCACCGCCGCCGCCTCCAGCGAAAATGCCAGGCCTGGCGATTGGGGGTATCGTCGTGGGAGCGCTGGGAATCGTTGCAATGGGCGCATCGGTCGGCGTGGGACTCGATGCGCGAAGTCGTTACGATGAATCGGACGCGTTTTGCAATGGGAATGTGTGCCAACCGGATGGGCTTGCCATTCGAGCTGATGCGATCGGGCAAGCGAAGATTGGGACGGGTGTGTTCATTGGGGGAGCCATTGCGACGGCTGCTGGGGTGGTGATGTTCGTCGTGGCTCCCCGAGGCAAAGCGGTCGAGCCTGCGAAGACGGCGTTGCAGGTCGGTTTTGGTCCGGCTGCGGTATCATTGCGAGGTACGTTCTGATGAAGACCTACCAGAGTTGCACGATCGGGCTGCTTGGTCTTTTGGGCGCGTCGGGTTGTGACGTCGTTCTCGGCATGGATCCGGGACAGCTCGATCCGATTCGCACGGTATCGGGTGTCTTGTCGAAAGACGCGACGTGGAAAGCAGATCAAGTGACGACGCTCGAGGGGATTGTGTACGTGGACTCGGGCGCCACGTTGACCATCGAAGAGGGTACGCGCATCGTTGCGAAGAAGGGAGCGGCCTTGTATGTGCGTCGCGGCGGAAAGCTCGTTGCTCGCGGGACGAAGGAAAAGCCCATCGTATTTACGAGCGCGGCGAGCTCGCGGGCGCCCGGTGATTGGCACGGCGTGTATCTTTGCGGGCGAGCGCCCATCAATGGAGTGCCTTCGACGGGTTACACGCCGGATACGATACCCAGCTACCAAGGGGAGGGCCAAGTGCCGGAAGAGGACCGGTGTGGGGGAGACATTTCGGAGGATTCCAGCGGCGAAGTGCGATTCGTGCGGATCGAGTTCACGGGTGCGGAGAATCCGTGGGGCGGGGCATCTGCGGGGCTCGAGCTGGCGGGCGTTGGCAGTGGAACGGTCGTCGATCACGTGCAGGTGCATGCGACGGTGGATGATGCGGTCGTCATGTTTGGCGGCACCGTGCAGCTCAAGTACGTGCTGGTGACGCGGGGGCTCGAGGATGCTTTCGATTGGGCATATGGTTGGCGAGGCAAGGCGCAGTTCGTGGCAGCGTGGAGCTCGGACGACGGGTTCGAGGGTGGCGCGGATGAGATGGATGCGCTCGACAAGAGTCCCAATGACGATATGCCGTCCAATGCTATGATTTACAATGCGACGCTCGTGGGTGATCCGAACACGGGCAGCATCGGGCTCAATTTGGAGTCGGGGATCCAGGGCAAGTTTTACAATGTCTTGGTAGCCAATTTCTTCGATTATGGCGTATCGATCGAGCTGGACGCGACGAAGGACAATGCGGTTGCGGGGACGCTCGACGTACGCAATTCGATTTTTTCGAACCCCGTCAACTTCGATCCGCGGACGTTGTCCGGTGCGTGGCAGGCGCAAACGTGGCTGATGACCGAAGACCCGACGCGCATGAACCGAGCGCTACCCGAGGGCAAACATGGGATTCGCTCGCTCACGCCGGGGGCGCTCGATTTTTCGCTCGTGGACGGCGCGCCGGGGTTATCTGGCGCCGCCGCGCCGCCGGATGATGGCTTTTTCGAGCCGGTCAATTTCGTTGGCGCATGCGGCGCGACGTGTCCGGAATTCGAGGGGTGGACGGACGAGCCGGTAGATTGAGTCAGCTTTTGCTCGCTTCGTCGTATCAGCGCATTACAACACCCACTTGAGCGTCGTCACCACGAATGTGATCACCACCGCCACCGCCGCCATGGCTTTCGTCGAGCGCTGTGCAGTGACCCAACCGACGCCGCCACATAGGATGAGCCCGAATACGATGGCGGGAATGCGGGGATCGTCTCCGAAACTGAACAGAAGCAGGCTCGGGCGAAGCACCATGAGGGCGCCCAGAATGCCGACTGCCCATGCAACGCCCCGTTCGGCCGCGGACCAGGGGCGCTCCTGCGTCGTTATCGCTTGCCCACCTCGGCCGGGTGCTGCGCGCATTGCATTGTCGAACGTAATCGACGCAATGCTATTGAGGCCCACGATCGCATTGCCTTCGGCCGTCGTCAGCGAGAGATCGCGCTGGCCGTGGCCTTCGGCGTAGCCCTTGTCGCGGGTCCACGTCGTCATTTGCCCGGTGCGAACGAAGCTGTCTTCAGCGCATCCGCTGCCTGGATAAAGCGCCGGCACGCGAACTCGAAGGGCTTCACCCGTGACGAGAACCACTTCTGCCCGCGGCCACATCACGTCGAAGGACGTCTTGGGCTCCTGAAACGTGATGCTTCGCAATTCGCTGTAGGCGATGTCCAGCAGTTGCGAGCCTTCGTAACACGGCAGTGACGCGCCTGTGAGGTCGTCCGTATCCGTGATGTCGGTGAATGCAATGGTGGCGCCGTTTTTTCGCACGAGCGTTCCCGACGTGGCGGGCGTCATCGACCGAGCTTCCGCGAGCGCCGCTTTGGCATTCGTCACGTCACCTTGGGCATGCGCAAGGGCCACTTTGACGAGCGCCAGCGCATGAGGCGGCGGAATTCCCGGCGTTGCCCGTTTCGTTGCCAGCGCGGGGTCTTTCAGACGCTGAATCGCAAGACGTTCGGCGCGTGCTGCGAGCCCCAGTTGGCTCATGACCGGCGCAACATCGGGAGCCGCCGCGCAAAGCCGCTGCATCGTGCTTTCCGCAGCGTCGAAATCTTGCAGGCGCACTTCCATGCTGAATCGCGAAAGAAGCTGTGCCGGATCCGCTCGAGGCCCCGATGTGGCTTGGCGAAGGAGATCCAGTGCGCCCTTGTAATCACCTTGATCGACGAGCTGCTCGTAATTCATGACGCGCGGCTTCTACCACGGGCGGCTGCGTGACCGAACAAAAATCGTGCGCATGCGTCGAGCGCCGCTCGAAGGCTTGCAGCGAGCCGCTCGATGCCCAACACTCCGAGTCAAACCATGGACCTGCACGTATCGTACCTCGGTTTTCCCAACCATGTGCGTCTGGCGAGCGACGCGGTCGAGCTTTTGCTCAGCACCGACTATGGCCCGCGCATCATTCGGTATGCGCCGCTTGGTGGCGACAACATTCTCGCGGAATTGCCGCCCGGCCAAGGCCAACCAACGCCTTTCGGCGAGCCATGGCATGCGTATGGCGGGCATCGGTTATGGCACGCGCCCGAGCATCCTGAGCGCACGTATTATCCCGACAATCGACCGATCGAGGTCACCACGGACGGGGACACGGTCACGCTGGTTCAGGGCATCGAGGACAACACGCGCTTACGAAAATCGATGCGCGTGACGCTTGGAGCGCGCGGCAGCGAGGTTCGGGTCGTGCACCGAATGGAGAATTGCGGTGCATTCGACGTGGAGCTTGCATTATGGGCGCTCACGGTCATGGCTCCTTTGGGCATGGGGATTTTTCCGCAGGCGCCATTTCAGCCGCATACGGAGCGACTCACGCCAGTCCGGCCGCTCGTTTTATGGCCTTACACGCGTCTTCACGACCCGCGATGGACGTTCGGGGATCGTCTATTCTTGTTGCGTCAGGATCCCGAAGCCACAGCGCCGCAGAAGATTGGATTTTACAGCGAAGAGGGATGGATTGCTTATCGGCGCGAGGACGTGCTTTTCGTGAAGCGATACGCTGTTTTGCCAGGTCCGCATGCTGATTTTGGGTGCAACACCGAGACGTTCACCAATGCCGACATGCTCGAGCTCGAGACATTGAGTCCGCTCGTGCGCATAACGCCTGGCGGATGGGCCGAGCACGAGGAGCGGTGGTATCTTTTCACGGGCGTCGATTTCGGCGAGGGAATGGAAGGAATGGAGGCGGCGATCGAGCGAGCTATTCGCTTGACGAAGCCGGTCGATGGATGAGGAGAAGCGCCGGGGTGACCCGGCCAACGCGCTCCAAAGTGGCTGGCACCTTTGGGAGGCGAGGCCGTCACCGACCCAAACGTGAAACTTGACCCGGCTCTGGCACCATGTTAGCCGAGCCGCGATGTCTTTGTCCCGCCAGCAGACGTCTGATTTTCTGAGGGCTCTCAAGACCACGCCCGTCGACGGCTCCAACGATCGCATGTATGTACCGCTGGATGCCGTTCGTGGGGACGATGGTGCCGCGAGCACGGACGTTCTTTGGCGTTCGTTGGTCAACACCGAAGAAGCCTGTGTCCTCTTTTCAGGGTTCCCCGGCAGCGGCAAAACCACCGAGCTGAACCGGCTTCGGGAACGCCTCGAGCGGACTGTCGATCCTGCTGTCAAAAAGCCGGATGACGATCCGTATCCGACCGCGGTCGTGTTCGTCGACGGGGAGCAATTTTTCGATCTGTACAATCCCGTTGGCATTGCAGACATCTTGCGCGTCATTGCCTTCCGCATGGACGAGGAGGCGAATATCATCGAAACGGGCAAGCCCGACCCGAAAAAAGGCTTCTTGCCGCTATTCGTCGCTTTTCTCGAGAACACCAAGGTCGACTTTTTGGGCAAAATCGATTTCGGACAATACCTCGGCGGTGGCGTCAATCTGATGCTGGAAATCAAAAATTCGCCCTCGTTTCGGGATGCTGCCCGCGAGGCCGTTGCTCGGCGAGGGCAGGCATTTTTGGATCTTGCGCGGGCCAGCATGACGCAATCGATCGAGCGAATGCGCAAGGCGAAGAAGAACAAGTATCTGCGCGTCGTGGTGCTCGTCGATGGGCTCGACAAGATTCAGCCGATTCAAGAACGCGATCGAGACACGATTGAAAAAAGCATCGAGCTGTTGTACGTGACGCAGGCATCGCAATTGCGAATTCCTTGCCATGTCGTATACACGTTTCCTCTGTGGCTCAAGTATCGTTTCGCGATGTGGAATGCCTACGATGCGCCGCCGCTCGTGCTTCCCATGGTGAAAGTCTGCGACAGGCACACGCAGAAGGATCATGAAGACGGTATCCGAGCGCTCACGGACGTCCTGCAGCGTCGTATCGATCTGGATGCCGTGTTTGGTTCGGCCTCGTCGGAAAGCGTGCGCAAGCTCGTCCGCGCGTCGGGCGGGTATCTTCGCGACCTCGTGCGTTTGGTGCGGGACATCGTCCTCATGGGCAAGGACTTTCCGGTCAGCGCCGATTTCGTGGATCGAACCATTGCCCGCGTGAAACAAGAATACGTACACACGCTCCTCGGAACGGACCTGGATGTATTGGCCGAGGTTGCGACGGCCCGCGAGCCTCCGCAAGATTCGGGCGGCAAGATGGCGGCTTTTGCGCGTCTTTATGAAAAACGGTTGATCTTGACCTACCCAAGTGGGGACGAATGGTACGACGTGCACCCGATCATCCGCGAGGAACCGAGGATTCAGCAGCGCATGATGGAACGCAATTCCAAAGCCTGACTTTCGGCCTTGCGCATGCGCTGTTTCGCCCGGATGGCAACGAGGCCAA